>JBOGHW010000060.1:0-56929 GCA_050744865.1 Acidimicrobiales bacterium
GGACTGCACCTTCGGCAGCATGACCTCGTCGAGCCTCGGGCCAGATCCGGAGACCACCTCGATGACGTCTTCGTAGGTCCACGGGGTGTCCCACGCATTCACGCGCACGCAGAGCACCCGGTCGTCCCAGTCCTGCTTCAGGATCGCCTCGACGATCTTCGCGCGCGCTGCGACCTTCTCGTTCGGCGCCACGGCGTCTTCGAGGTCGAGGAAGGTCATGTCGGCCGGGACGGTGGGTGCCTTGTCGAGGAATCGCTGGCTGGACCCGGGGACCGACAGGCAAGAACGGCGAGGCATTGAGCGCGTGCGCTTGGACATGGCACATCCTCCCACCCAGGCCGGCAGCCGATCCACACAGCCTGCAAAGGCGCCCAGGGCTCGGAACCGGCCGGGCCGAGGCGCGGCCGGCGCGGCCGGCTAGCGAAGGTGGGCTGCGAAGAACTCCAGCGTGCGGTTCCAGGCCAGCGCCGCGGCCTCGGCGTCGTAGACCTCGGACCTCGTGTCGTTGAAGAACGCGTGATCGGTGCCCGGGTAGATGTGAGTGGTGACGTCCTCGTTGCCGTCGGCGCGAAGTGCCGACTCGATCTCGGCGGCGACCTGAGGGGTGATCCAGTCGTCGTTCTCGGCATAGTGGCCCATCACGGCCGCCTTGATGGCCGAGTAGTCGGGAGCGGTGTCCTCCCAGGGGATGCCTCCGTAGAACGGCGCCACGGCCGCGATGACGTCGCCGCGCTGGCCGGCGAGCACGAGGGCCAAACCGCCCCCCATGCAGAAGCCGATGACCCCTATGGACCCGCCGCCCGACCGCTCCCGGACTGCGTCGACGGCACCGCTCATGTCCTTGGCAGCCCGATCGAGTTGCAGAGCCATCATCTTCTTGCCGGCCTCGTCCGGCTCCCTCGTCGACTCCCCGTGGTACAGGTCCGGCGCCAGCGCAACGTAGCCCTCGGCGGCGAACCTGTCACACACGTCCTTGATGTGCGGCACGAGGCCCCACCACTCCTGGATCACCACGACGCCGGGGCCACGGCCACTGTCAGGCACGGCCAGATAGCCCTCGCCTGTAGATCCGTTGCTTGGAAATTCGATCATCTCGCCCATAGGCGAGCAACCTAGTTCTCTACACGGCCCGCCGGAGCAGTTCGAGGCCATGGGGGGTGGCGCCCGCCGCCAGCTTGGAGAGGTGGTCCGGTACGCCTGACCCTGCCGGCATGATCGCAAGGGCGAACGCCTCGTAACCCACGGGCGTGGCGGCTGCCGCGGCACCCGGCGAGCGGCCGGCGGCACTCGTCCGATCGACTACCGCCTGGAAGAGAACCTCCGGGAGCACGCGCCCCACGCCGGCGACGAGCCATACGGGCATCGTGCCACGCCCTGCCGCCGCCACGAGATCGGCCGACTCAGGCGTGAGGACGCAGGCAGAGGCGCCTGCTGCCAGTGCCTCGACGATGACGACTCCCGCTCCCTCGAGTGCTTCGTCCTCCTCACCGCTCAAATAGCCGACAAGATCTTCGATCCCCGACGCGGCGGCACTGCGCGCCGCCCGGCGGACGGACTGGGCCGACCCGATCACGTGAGCTGTTCCCGCCCGCGATCGCTGCAGCGCCTCGATCGCGACTTCACAGGGGGTCCCGAGTGCGTAGGTCTCCCCGCCTGCGAAGGACGCACGGATAACCTCGGCGAGCCGGTCAGACGTCGCGTCGGAGCAGAGCTCGGCAGCGGCCTGGCGTGCTGCAGCCGGAGGATCTCCTGCACCGACGGACCGGGCCGCCACCCACCAGAGCGGCCCGCAGGCCGGATGCTTGTCGAGCAGGCGGCGGCAAGCCGTGAGCACGGCGTTCGGTTCGTAGCTGGTGAGGTCGGCCAACGTGTACGCGGCCTCTATCGCCAACAAGGAAGCAGGCTCGCCGTCTGCGCGGGCGATGAAGCGGAGGCGCTCGATCGGGTGCATCAGCCGCCTACGACGCCACCCCTCGTCATCGCCAGCACGTCGAGCGCTTCGTCAAGCTGGGTCTCTGACATCAAGCCGAGCTCGAGAGCAGCAGTCCGGATGTCCATGCCTTCTGATACTGCCTTCTTGACCACCTTGGCTGCGTTCTCGTAGCCGATGTACGGGTTGAGAGCCGTCGCGATGGAAGGCGACGAGAGGGCATATGTCCTGCAACGTGCCTCGTCGGCCACGATCCCGGCTACGCACTTGTCCGCCAGCGTCCGCGACCCGGAGGCGAGCAGCCGGATCGACTCCAACAGGTTGCGGGCGATCACAGGCATCATCACGTTCAGCTCGAAGCTGCCGGCCGAGCCGCCGAAGGCAACGGCCGCGTCGTTGCCTACCACCTGGGCAACGATCTGGCAGACGGCTTCGGGCACCACCGGGTTCACCTTGCCGGGCATGATCGACGAGCCCGGCTGCAGGTCAGGCAAGTGGATCTCGCCCAAGCCGCACCTTGGGCCCGACGACATCCACCGCAGGTCGTTGGCGATCTTGTACAGCGACAGAGCGATCGTGCGGCACACCCCTGACGCTTCGACCAGCCCGTCACGAGACCCCTGTGCCTCGAAATGATCCCTTGCCTCGGTGAGGGGCAGACCGGTCGCGGAGGCGAGTCTGGCTATCACCTTGGGGGCGAACGCCGGATCGGCGTTGAGCCCGGTTCCGACCGCGGTGCCCCCGAGAGGTAGCTCGGCGATCCGCGGCAGGGCAGCCTCGAGCCGCTCGACCCCGTAGGCAACGGCCGAGGCGTAGCCGCCGAACTCCTGGCCGAGAGTCACCGGAGTGGCGTCCATGAGGTGCGTGCGGCCGGATTTCACGACACCGGCGAGCTCGTCTGCCTTGGCCGCCAGCGCTTGGGAGAGCCGAGTCAGGGCTGGTACCAGGTCGTTGACGATTTCACGAGCTGCGGCCAGGTGGATGGCCGTGGGGAAATCGTCGTTGGAAGACTGGGAGGCATTGGGCTCGTCGTTCGGGCGGATCTGCCTGCCTAGGCGCTCACCGGCTATGTGAGCGAGCACCTCGTTCATGTTCATGTTAGTCGACGTGCCCGAGCCCGTCTGGAAGACGTCGATCGGGAACGACCCGATGTGCGTGCCGGCCGCGATCTCGGCGGCGGCGGTCGCAAGGGCGTCGGCGACATCCTGCTTGATGACCCCAAGCTCGGCGTTGACGCTCGCCGCGGCTCCTTTGACGAGTGCCAGGGCTGCTATCAACGCCCGGTCCACCGTCATGCCTGATATCGGAAAGTTCTCGACGGCGCGTTGCGTCTGAGCGCCCCACTTGGCCGCCTTCGGCACCCGCACCTCGCCCATCGAGTCGTGCTCGACTCGGAAAGCCGCCTCGCCTCCACTTCCGTCGCTTAGGCTCGCCTCACCGTTCATGTCCTCCACGGTAGTGGCGCCAGCCGGGTAGTCGCGTCCCCAGAGCCGTAGTGAGGAAAGCTGTTGTGTTCGTTGAGTCTTGCGTTTTGCCACGCGTGGGTTACAGATGGGTGACATCTGCCAGCAGGCACCACATAAGCTTGCGTTGGCTCCCGAGGCACACTAGGTTGACCGCCCATTGTGAGACCTCCCGAGGGGAACCTCGCGGCCGCACGTCCTGAAGGAGCCTCCGGGCTCCGGGACAGACACGAGAGGCGCAGACGTCGCCTCCCGATCCGTGCCCTCATCGCCGCAGTCGTAGTCGGTGCCATGGCCGTGCCCGCGATTTCCGTGACTCCCGCCACCGCAGGCACGATCCAAACGCTTAAGGAACGTGCTGTCGAATTGGCGACCCAGATCAACGCCGCCTACACCCACCTCGACGTTCTCGATGAGGCTTACGACCAGGCCGAGACTCGGGTGTCGGAGCTGAAGGCCTCTATCAAGTCCGAGGACACCGCCATCGCGGCAGAGCAGCGCCGGCTCGGGTCGGACACCGTCAGGCTTCGCAGCGTGGCCGTCGATGCTTACGTGAACGACCAGGCATCTGGCCTGGCGGCGATTTTCAGCGGCACCCAGCAAGAGTTGCCAATGCAGCAGGCTTACCTGTCCGCAGCTTCGGGGAACCTGACCGAGGCCGTCTCCGACGTGAAGACGGACAAGCACGATCTCGCGGTCAAGAAGCGGGCCCTGCAGGCTTCGGAGAGCTCCGAGGCGACAGCGCAACAGGACATCGGGAAGGACATCTCGCAGGCCAGGGCAGTGACGGACTCTCTCGAGAGCACACTGGCAAGCGTGAAGGGTCAACTGGCAAATGCGGTCGCCGCCCAGGAGCAAGCTATAGCTGCGGCTGAGGCCGCCAAAGCGAAGCTTGCTGAAGAAGCAGCCGCAGCGGCGGCTGCAGCAGCCGAGCCGCCCCCACCCCCCCCTCCGCCCGTGGTGGTATCCGGAGGCGGCGGAGGCAGTGGTGTGACTGGCGGTGGCTCGGGAGCGGTGGCCGTTCACGCTGCTGAGTCTCAGATCGGTGTGCCCTATGTCTGGGGTGGCGCTACTCCGGGAGTGGGCTTCGACTGCTCGGGCCTCACGATGTGGTCCTGGGAGCAGGCCGGTGTGGACCTCGACCACGGCGCCACGGACCAGTACTACGAGATAGCCCACGTCTCGCTTTCGGACTTGCAACCAGGCGACCTCATCTTCTACGGGGACGCCAGCTACCTGTACCACGTCGTGATGTACGTGGGTTCCGGACCGTATGGGTCTGACACGGTCATTCAGGCCGAGATGACGGGTACGAACGTGATGCTCTCACCGATGCCACCGGGGCCCTACGGGGCCGGGCAGCCCTAAGCCTGCCCCCGGTGCCGCCGGCTCATCGGCGGCCGGTCAAGAACCCTTTCTGAGTTCCTCGTCGGCAGCCAGGCCGGGCGGAGGCGTGCGTCCGGCCACGCCTCCCCTAGGACCAGGCACTCCCGCGAAACGGTAAGCCAATGGTTCCCGGCCAACCTGGCACACCCACGCCTGACCTGTTTCAGCGCCGACGACACGCTGGTAGACGGCCTCAGCTATGTCGGTGACGGGGATGAGCGGGAACTCGGCAGCTGCCGCGATCGCACGCAGCTGTGGGCCGAGCAGCGGGGTGTCCACCAGTCCCGGGCAGATGGCGTTGATCGTGATCCCCTTGGAAGCGAGCTGGGGTGCCAACGCCCGCACGAGCCCGACGACGGCCGACTTCGTCATTGCGTAGACGGGGTCCGGCGAGTAGGCGATCAACCCTGCGAGAGATGCGGTGGCCACGATGGCGCCACCGCCCCGGCGATGTATGGCAGGCACCACAGCTCGTGCTCCGAAGAACACGCCGTCGACGTTCGCGCCCATGATCCGCCGGTACTGCTCGTCCGAGACCTTTGTCAGGTCGGCCTCGTTCGTGCCCACGCCTGCGTTCAGGTAAGCGAAGTCGAGGCCGCCATGCTCGGCTTCGATGGCCGCAACGGCCGCAGCCCACCGACCTGGCAGGCCCACGTCGACGTGGTGGTACCCGCCGCCCATCTCTTCTGCCGCTGCCTGGCCGGCGGCGCGGTCGATGTCGAGAACTGCCACCGTGGCGCCCGCCTGGCGGAGCCGTCGCGCTGAAGCCAGGCCGATGCCGCTGGCAGCGCCGCTGACGAGCCCGACCTTGCCCGCCAGCCCCGCCTCGCCCGGATGCCCGACTTCTTGTTGCTCCATGGCGGCATCCTCGCGCAAGCCGGCATGGTACGCGCCGGGCACTGCCGCGAACTCGTAGATTCCCCTTGTGCGCGCCGTCATCATCAGAGAAGGCAACTTGGTACTGGAGGAGAGGCCCGATCCCGAACCGGGACAAGACGACCTGTTGGTGCGGGTGAGAGCGGCGGGTGTGAACGGAGCCGACACGGTGCAAAGGCTGGGCCTCTACCCCGCCCCGCCGGGCTCCCCACCCGACATCCCCGGCTTGGAGCTGGCGGGTGAAGTCATCTCGGTGGGCGCCGGTGCCGGCAGCGGCTCGGGCGGTTTCCGGCCTGGGGACAGGGTCATGTCCATCGTGGGCGGTGGCGGCCAGGCCGAGATGGCCCTCGTGCCGAGCGCCACGGCCATGCGGATCCCGAGCAACATCGCCTGGGAGGCGGCCGGCGGCTTTCCGGAGGTATTCGTGACCGCCCACGACGCCCTGGTGACCCAATGCGGCCTCCAGCCAGGTGAGCGGCTCCTGGTGACCGGAGCCGCCGGCGGGGTCGGCTTGGCGGGGGTTCAGATTGGCCTCCTGTGCGGAGCCGCCGTGGTGGCCTCGGTGCGCCGGGCGACCTTGCACGGGGCCGTGGCGGATCTCGGCGCCACCGTCGTGCCGCCGGAGGCGGCCGAGTCAGAGGGTCCCTACGACGTCGTGCTTGAGCTCGTCGGCGCCCCGAACCTGGCTTCCGACATGCGATCGCTCGCATCCGGTGGTCGCATAGTGGTGATCGGCGTCGGAGGCGGGGCGCGCGGCGAGATCGACCTGCTCCAGCTCATGAGCAAGCGGGCGGTGATCCGGGGATCGACGCTGCGCTCGCGCCCGCTGGATGACAAGGCGGCCGCAACGGCAGCCGTCGAGCGTGACCTGCTGCCTGCCCTCAGCACCGGCAGGCTGTCGGTACACGTCGAGGCAACCTACCCACTCAGCGCAGTCAACGACGCTTATGCCCACTTCGGCGCGGGCGGCAAGCTCGGCAAGATCGTCCTCACGGCTGGAGCTGGCCTTGACGACTGAAGGCGAGCTGCTCTTCCAGCCGAGCCCAGAACGGATCGCCCACACCCTGTTCTCCGACTTCATGGAGTTCATCCGCTCTGCTGGCCAGGCAGTCGGCGCTGGCCAGGCAGTCGGCGCCGACGGCTATGCCGCCCTCCACACCTGGTCGGTAACCGATCCGGCGCGCTTCTGGTCGGTGTTCGCCGAGTGGGCCGGCGTCATCTGGCGCAGGCCGGCTGCCGCGCCGCTCGTCAAGGGCAACGGAGCCGAGGGTGCCCACTACTTCGTTGACGCCGAGCTCAACTACGTAGACCACGTGCTGAGGCATCCGCCGGAGCTGCCGGCCATCTTGGCTCTTGACGAAGGCGGCCACCGAGTCGCGCTCACTTATGGCGAGATCGCGTCGCTGGCAGGAGCCGTCGCCTCGGGCCTCAGGCGGCTCGGAGTAAAGAAGGGTGACCGCGTGGCGGCCGTGCTGCCGAACGGGGTCGAGGCGGTGGCTGCATTCCTGGCCACCGCCAGCCTCGGTGCCGTCTGGTCCAGCTGCGCGCCGGAGTTCGGGGCGGCGTCGATGACCGACCGATTCCTCCAGATCGCCCCCAAGGTGCTCATAGTGGCCGACGGCTACAGGTACGGCGGGAAGGACTTCAGCCTCGCAGGCAAGACTGCCGAGCTGGCAGGCGTCCTGCCAGGGTTGCAAGCCATAGTCGAGGTTCCCGTGCTCGGTCGGCCGGCGGGAGATCTTGCGCCGGCCAACCCGGCGACCCTGCCAAGGCGTACGACCTGGGCCGATCTCCGATCCGAGCCGGCCGCTCTCGACCCGGTGAATGTCGGCTTCGAGCATCCCCTGTGGATCCTTTATTCGTCGGGAACAACGGGGCTTCCAAAGCCCATCGTGCAGGGACACGGCGGCATCGTGCTGGAGCACTTGAAGGCCGTGGGGTTGCACAGCGACTTGAGGGAGGGGGATCGTTTCTTCTGGTTTACGACCACGGGCTGGATGATGTGGAACTTCCTCGTCGGCGGCCTCTTGTGCGGCACGACGATCGTCTGCTACGACGGCAGCCCCGTCTACCCGGACCAGATGGCGCTGTGGCGGATGGCCGCCGAGAACGCGGTGACGTTCTTCGGCACGAGCGCTCCGTTCATCGAGGCCTGCCGCAAAGCCGAGCTGTCGCCGCGCCGGGAGCTCGACCTGTCGAGGATCCACTCCATCGGCTCGACGGGCTCTCCCCTCAGCCCTGAGGGCTTCGCCTGGGCATCCTCGGAGATAGGCGACGACGTGCTCGTCGGGTCCGTCTCCGGTGGGACCGACGTCTGCACCGGCTTCCTCCATGCCTGCCCGCTGCTGCCCGTATATGCCGGCGAGCTGCAGTGCGCCGCGCTCGGCTGCGCCGTCGAGGCATACTCGGCCACCGGGCAGCCAGTCGTCGGCGAGGTGGGCGAGCTGGTGATCACCGAGCCGATGCCGTCGATGCCCGTGGCCTTCTGGGGTGATGACGACGGCAGCCGCCTCCACGAGGCCTACTTCGCGGAGTACCCGGGCGTGTGGCGCCACGGCGATTGGATCAAGCGAACCGAGCGCGGCACCTTCGTCGTCTACGGCCGATCGGACGCGACCCTCAACAGGGGTGGCGTACGCATGGGGACGGCGGAGCTATACCGGGTGGTGGACACCGTTCCCGGCGTGGCGGACTCCCTCGTCGTGGACACGTCCGAGCTCGGCCGAGAAGGCGAGTTGATCCTTTTCGTCGTCGCTGAGGAGAGCGCCGACTTCGCCCGGCTCGAGTCGGCCATCCGCTCGACCCTCCGATCGGCGGTCTCGCCCCGCCACGTGCCCGACAAGGTGATGGCAGTCCGCGGCCTGCCGCGGACGCTCAGCGGCAAGAAGGTGGAGGTGCCCATCCGGCGCATCCTCCTAGGTGTGCCCGTCGAGCAGGCCGTAGCCACGGACGCCCTGGCCGAACCGGCGGCGCTCAACGAGCTGCTCGGCTCGCTGCGCGATGCAGGCCTGCTTACCGAGAGCGCGGCGGACTCCCTACGCTTGGATCATGACCGAAGCGCCTGAGGACAACGCCGGAGCGCAGGTGGGCGCCCCGGCGGGCGAGGAGGTGGGCGCCCCGGCCAACTCTGGCGCGAAGCTCGCCCGCCCGCCGTCGGACCCTCGCAAGTGGCCGGGCTGGGCACGGTCTCTCGACGGAGGCTCGTTGCTGCTCGTCCGGGCGTTCCTCGGTGTCACCTTCTGCGTCGCGGGCATCCAGAAGCTCGCTAACCGCGCTTTCTTCGAAGCATCCAACACCAGCGGGATCCAGTCGCAGATCAAGGACTCGAACACCCCCGTCGGCCATCTGCTAGCCGGGAGCGTGCACTACGCCGTCGCCGTCGGCGTCATAGTCGCTTTCGCCGAGCTGGCCGTCGGCCTGGGCACACTGCTCGGCCTCTATTCGAGAGTGGCGGCGGCAGGCGGGATGCTGCTGGCGCTGAGCTTCTTCCTCACGGTCAGCTACAACGACAACCCGTACTACTACGGGTCGGACATCGTCTTCCTGTTCGCTTGGACTCCGCTCCTGGTGGCAGGCGCAGGAGCACTCTCGCTCGACGGAGCCTTCGGCAGGATGAGAGCCAGTGAGATGGCGGGCGCAACCGAGCATGACTCGAATTCCGTGGAAGCCGTCGCTTCGGCTGTCACCAGGCGGGTCGCGATGGCCAAGATGGCGACCGGGACGCTCGTAGCGGGCTTCGTCCTGTTCTGCGGCGGTGCCTCGGCCGCAGTCGGCAGCGCCTTCGCCAAGGCCGGCGGCAGCAACGAGACGGGGGTGCCGATCATCGGGGGCGACACATCCTCCACAGGCCCGACCAAGCCCGGCGCCGGCACGGTGGCGGCCACAACCACGCCTAAGAGCGTCGGCACAGGCAAGCTCTTGGCGGCCGCCAGCGCAGTGGCTGTCGGCGGCTGCGCCGGCTTCGAGGATCCGTTCACCAGCCAGCCCGGCTACTGCGTGCAACCGCAAGCGGGCAAGTTTCTCGGATTCAGCGCCATCTGCACGCACCAGGGCTGCATCGTGCAGTTCGCGAAGGCATCCGAGGAGTTCCAGTGCCCTTGCCACGGGTCGCGATTCTCGGCCTCCACCGGAGCCGTGCTGCAGGGTCCTGCCGTCGAGGCGCTCCCCTCCATCGACGTCAAGGAGGTGGACGGGAAGTTGTACGTGCTGGACTGACAAATTTCTTCGAGTGTTGGCAGAAGGCTGGCGTTTTCGCCGACATGGGGCCCTGGAGGCCGGTACAATCACCACGCCGGCCAACCGACGGCCCGGCGTATCTTCGACTTGGGGGTGATCCCAACGCCAGCACGTAAAGCGGCAGCAGTGCGGACAAAAGTTCGTGCGGTCGCCAAGAAGCAGCCGGTACGGGTTGCGGAGGAGCACGAGGACGGCAGGCGGCTGCGGGCAGACCGCAACCGCGAAGCCGTGGTGTCCGCCGTTCTCGAGATCGTCCGCAAGCAAGGAGGAGGACCCGTGCCGGGCGCCGGCATGGTCGCCCAGCGAGCCAAGGTCTCGGAGCGGACCGTGTTCCGCCACTTCGCCGATCTCGACTCACTCTTCCTGACGGCGGCCTCTCAGCAACGCCCGATACACACCACCTATTTGACGCCTCGCCCTGACGCCAAGAAGCTCGACGAGCGCATCGCGGCCCTCGTAAAGCTGCGGTCAAAGCTCTACGAGGAGATCGCGCCTGTCAGGCGCTTGGCCGTGCACGTGGCTGCCAACCACCCGGCTCTCGCCACCCAGCTCGCCGAGTCGGCCAAGGCGGCGCGCGATCAGGCAGCCGCCGTCTTCGCCCCTGAGCTGGCCAAGGCGGGCAGGGACAAGTCAAGCGTCCTCGACCGGGTGGACTTGATCCTCTCCTGGGCAGCATGGGACGGCCTTCGCACGGGACAGAAGGCGTCGGCCGACCGCGCCCGCAAGCTGCTGTCCGAGATGCTCACCTCGACCTTGGGGCCGTTCGCCGGCCGGTCCCGCTAACGGCCCACCGCCGCGCCGGGCGGCCCGCAGCAGGCGCCCAGCGGTTCCGAGCAGGCGCCGGGCGGCCCGCAGCGGCTATAACGCTGTTGTGACAAGAACTCTCTTCAGCGGCGGCCTCGTCTTCGACGGCACCGGAGTGGGCCTGGCTCGAGGCGACGTGCTGGTGGAGGACGGGCAGATAACCGGCGTCGGTGACGGCTATGACGCCGACGACGTGGTCGACTGCACGGGAAAGTCCATACTCCCCGGCCTGTTCGACTGCCACGTCCACATGATGTCGAGCGGCATCGATCTCCTCACGACGCTCAACAAGCCGTACTCGTACCCTTATTTCGAGGCGGTGGTGAACATGCGGCGGACGCTCGACGCCGGCATCACTACGGCGCGCGACGCCGGCGGTTCCGACCTCGGGCTCAAAGAGGCAGTCGACAAGGGGCTCGTGCCGGGGCCTCGCCTGAAGATCGCCATCACTATCCTCAGCCAGACCGGCGGGCACAACGACAGATGGATGGCGTGCGGCATCGCCCTCAACCGGGCGACTCCTGGCTGCCCGGACGCCATCGTGGACGGTGTCGACGCCGCTCGCCGCAAGGTCCGTGAGCTCATCAGGGCAGGCGCCGACCAGATCAAGGTGTGCACCTCCGGAGGCGTCCTGTCGCCTCGCGACGACCCTAGGCACGCTCACTTCCGCATGGACGAGCTGGAAGAGATCGTCGCACAGGCGACAGTCGCCGGCAGCTATGTGATGGCGCATGCCCAGGCAACCGACGGCATCAAGAACGCCGTGCGGGCGGGTATCCGGTCTGTCGAGCACGGCGTGTTTCTCGATGACGAGGCCATCGAGATGATGCTGGAAGCCGGGACGTGGCTCGTGCCGACGCTGGTAGCCCCCGTGTCGGTCTTGGAGGCGGTGGAGGCCGGAGCGGGGGTACCTCCCCAAGTCGTGGCCAAGGCACACGACGTGATCGAGATCCACCACGAGTCCATACGGCGGGCCGTCGCGGCCGGAGTCCGGATCGCCATGGGGACCGACTCAGGTGTCGGCCCGCACGGGCAGAACTTGCGGGAGCTCGGTCTCATGCACGAGGTCGGGATGACCCCTGAGCAGGTGCTGGTCGCCACGACTTCCTCGGCCGCCCAGCTCCTGGGCGTGGACGACGAGCTCGGCACCATCGCTGACGGGAAGCGGGCGGATCTGGTCGTCGTGGACGGGGATCCGTTCGACTTGAAGACGCTGCGTGAACGCATCGACCAGGTATGGAAAGACGGCGAGCCGGCGAGCACGGCGACTCGAGATTCACTGGAGGACAGTCAGTCATGAAGATGCCCTACAGGCGGCTGGGCTCCGCAGGTCTCAAGTTGAGCGTCCTGTCGTTCGGCTCCTGGGTCACGTTCGGCCCGCAGCTCAACGACGACCTTGCAATGGAGTCCATGACGGCGGCCCGTGACGCCGGCGTGAACTTCTTCGACAACGCTGAGGCTTATGCCGGAGGTGAGTCGGAGACGATCATGGGGCGTGTGCTGGCCAACCTCGGCTGGGACAGGCAGTCCTACGCCGTGTCGACGAAGATCTACTGGGGGCTCTCGCCGGTGGTCAACATGCGCAACACGCTCAACCGCAAGTACTTGCTGCAGGCCATTGACGGCAGTTTGGACCGCCTCGGTATGGACTTCGTCGACTTGCTGTTCTGCCACCGGGCTGACCCGAACACCCCGGTCGAAGAGACGGTGTGGGCGATGCACGACATCGTGGCGGCAGGCAAGGCGCTCTATTGGGGAACCTCGGAGTGGCCGGCCGAGGCGCTCACCGAGGCCTACGCCATCTGCGACCGTCACCACTTGCGCAAGCCGCAGATGGAGCAGCCGCAGTACAACCTGTTCGCCCGCCAGAACGTCGAGGAGACCCTGAAGCCTTCGATCGACGACCGTGGCCTCGGCCTCACGACCTGGAGCCCGCTCGCCTCGGGACAGCTGACGGGCAAGTACCTCGACGGAGTTCCCGAGGGCAGCAGAGGATCACTGCCGGGCTACGAGTGGTTGCGGGACATGCTCCTCGACGAGGAGGCCAACGCCAAAGTCCGCGCCCTGAAGGCCATCGCCGATCAGCTCGACTGCACTCTCGCCCAGCTCGCCATCGCCTGGTGCACGCTCAATCCGGACGTAACGACTGTGATCACCGGTGCCTCGCGGCCGAGCCAGGTCACCGAGAACATGGCGGCCCTGGACGTGGTCGAGCTTCTGGACCAAGACGTCGTCGCCAGGATCGAGAAGGCCGCCGCCGGGACCTGACCATGAGGGCGCCGTCACGTGAGGTGACGGCGGCAGGCGATACTGGTCGACGTGGGATCTGTCGATGTCAACGGCGTCAGCTACAGCCTGCCTGACGGGCGGCCCTTGTTGCGCGACCTCTCGTTCTCCGTCGACGAGGGCTCAGTCACCGCCCTCGTCGGGCCGAACGGGTCCGGCAAGACCACGCTCGTAAGCCTGATCGCCGGTGAGGCCGAGCCGGAGGAGGGTTCCATCTCGGTATCCGGGCAGCTGGCACTCATGGGCCAGTTCGTGGGGTCGATCCGCGATGCCACGACCGTGCGCGAACTGCTCGTTCGCATCGCCCCCAAGTTGATCCGAGACGCCGCCGAGCGACTCGAGCGAGCCGAGGAGGCCCTCGTGGAGACCGCCGACGAGCGGCACCAGATGGCCTATGCGCAGAGCATCGCCGACTGGGGCGACGCCGGCGGTTACGAGGCCGAAGTGGCTTGGGACGCCTGCACGACAGAAGCACTCGGCCTCCCGCTGGCCGAGGCCGGGCGGCGCCGGGTGGCTTCCCTGTCAGGAGGAGAACAGAAGCGCCTAGTCCTCCTCTGCCTCCTCTCCGGCCCCTCCGACATCCTGTTGTTGGACGAGCCGGACAACTACCTCGACGTGCCCGCAAAGCAATGGCTGGAAGCGCGCCTGGCGAGCACCCGCAAGACGGTGCTCCTCATCTCCCACGACCGCGAGCTCCTCAGCCGGGCCGCCACTCGCGTCGTCACTCTCGAGCTGAACCCTGCAGGTTGCTCGGCTTGGGTGCACGGCAAGGGCTACGCGACCTATCACGCAGCCCGTGAAGCCCGCCAGCAGCGTTTGGAAGAGCTGAAGAGGCGTTGGGACGAGGAGCTCGCTCACCTGAAGGCCATGGTGGTCGAGCTCCGCCGGCGGGCCTCCATCAGCGAGAAGTTCGCCTCGCGGCTGCGGGCGGCGGAGACTCGGCTCGCCAAGTTCGTCGAGGCCGGCCCACCGGAGGCGACACCGCGCACCCAGCAGATCTCCATGCGGCTCAAAGGCGGGCGCACCGGCAAGCGCGCCCTCTCGTGCCGTGGTTTCTCGCTGGACGGTCTGACGGTGCCGACGGATCTGGAGGTGTTCTTCGGGGAACGGTTGGCGCTGCTCGGAGCCAACGGGACGGGCAAGTCCCATTTCCTCCGGCTGCTGGCGGGCGGCGGGGGCAACTCGCGCGACGGTGCGGTGGGGGGGATTTGTTTCTCGGGCGAGGCGCTGCTGGGCGCAAGAGTGTCGCCCGGGCACTTCGCGCAGACTCACGACCATCCTGAGCTGGCAGGGCGGACGCTCACCGAGATCCTCCGGAAGGACTTCGACCTGCCAGCCGAGCGAGCCATCGCCGCCCTCGGGCGCTACGAGCTGTCGCGGGCGCGCAACCAGAGGTTCGAGACGCTCTCGGGCGGCCAGCAGGCGCGCCTGCAGATCCTCGCGCTCGAGCTCTCCGGTGCGACGATGCTCTTGCTGGACGAGCCGACGGACAACTTGGACGTGGAGTCGGCCGAAGCGCTCGAGGCGGGCCTGGCCGGCTACACCGGCACGGTGCTGGCGGCCACCCACGACAGGTATTTCGCCCGGTCCTTCGATCGTTACCTTCTGTTCGGCGTGGATGGCAAGGTCACCGAGACCGATAGGCCGGTCTGGTCCGACTTCGCCGCGGCAGCGCGTGGGAGGACGGTTCAGGGTGGGCTGCGGTTGGACCAGGCGGCCGCCGGGAACCGGCGCTCGAAGGCTTAGGGACCTGGCCGGCCGGGCGCTTTGCGCGGGTCGCCGAACTTGAGCAATGCTCTGGGCCATCCTCTTGTGCTATCGGCCAACGCAAGGCCGCCGGAAAGGGCACTGCCATGACGATTGCTGTAGGTGAACGACTGCCTGACGTTGCTGTACAGATCATGCGGACGGGCGAGCGGGGCCCGAAGACCGTCCAGACAGCCGAGATTCTCGGTCATGGCAAGGTCGTCCTGTTCGGCGTCCCCGGCGCCTTCACGCCAACGTGCTCTGACTACCACCTGCCCGGTTACGTGATGAGAGTCGAGGAACTGCGGGCAAAGGGCGTGGAGACGATCGCCTGCGTAGCCGTCAACGACGCCTTCGTCATGGAGGCCTGGGGTCGCGAGCACAAGGCCGGCTCCGACGTGCTCATGATCGGGGACGGCAACGGCGAGCTCACCAAGGCGCTCGGCCTCGACGCCGACATGAGCGACTTCGGGCTGGGCTCCCGCTCGAAACGCTACGCCGCTGTCATCACCGACGGCGTCCTCACGGCGATCTTCGTCGAGACCAAGCCCGGCCTCGACGTCAGCTCGGCGGAGTCCGTGCTGGCTGCGCTCTGAGAGCACTCCTGGCGCGGGCTGGCGCCGGTAGGTCGGCGGGGCTGGCGCCGGTAGGTCGGCGGGGCTGGCGCCGGAAGGTCGGCGAGCCAGGCCGGCTCAGCTGCCGGCGACGATCCTGTTCCGGATAGTCCCGATGCCGTCGATGCCTGTCTCGAGGACGTCACCTGGCTGAAGGAACCGCGGGGGCTGCCTGATCCAGCCGACCCCGGCCGGCGTTCCGGTGAAGATGACGTCACCGGGCAGCAAGGTGACGATGCTCGAGAGCTCCTCGATGATCCGAGAGACGCTGAAGACCATGTCGGAGGTGCGGCCGTCCTGCATGATCTCGCCGTTGACTGAGCACCAAAGACGGAGGTCATCCGGTTCGGTGAGCTCGTCGGGCGTCAGGAGGTAGGGGCCCATGGGCCCGAAGCCCTTGAACGACTTCCCGAGAGAAAACTGGCCCCCGGCTGCTCGTTGCAGGACACGCTCCGACAGATCCTGGCCGACGGTTACTCCGGCCACATGGCTCCATGCCTCCCAGTCGGCGAGCTTGTGGGCGCGAGCGCCCATCACCACGACAAGCTCAACCTCCCAGTCCACCGTGTCGGCCGGCAGCTCCACGTCGGCGTAGCCGCCTGACAGGCACGTCGGGAACTTGGTGAAGGTTGCCATCCGCTCAGGAAGAGCCATGCCCGTCTCGGCGGCGTGGTCTGTGTAGTTGAGGCCAATCCCGAAAACCTGGGCCGGATATGGCGCCGGCGACCCGAGCTGGTGCGGCTCGAACTCGAGCCGTTCGGCCTTGGCGATGTCGTTGGCCTGGTCAGCCCAGCTAACGAACTCCCGCCAGCGCTCGTACAGAGCCTGCGGGTCGGCCGCGAACACCCCGTCGGATGCCCTCTCCACGTCGACTGCCATTTCCCGGTCCTCGGTGTTGACGATGACGGCTGCCCGCCCGGCCAGGTTCGCGAGTCGCGTCAAGGTGTTCCTCCAGTGCTCGAGTTGCTGCAGCCGCGCCGACGCTAACGCAAGCCGGGGAAGAGGTCGGCGCCTGGGCCGGTCGGTGGGCGGGCGGCGCGGTCGGTGCCGGGCGGGCGGCGCGGTCGTAGTCGTCGTCGTCTGCGGCGGCGGCGGAGTGGCGCCTAGTCGCTCCCGGCGATGACCCTGCCGACCCGCCGCCACGACAGGTAGCGCCAACCCCAGTTGAGCAGCACCGAGATGCGGTTGCGGAGGCCAACGAGGACGACGATGTGCAGCCCCAGCCAAGCCAGCCAAGCAAGTGTGCCCCGCAGCTTGATCCCAAAGGAGATCTCGGCGACCGCTGACCGGCGACCGATCGTTGCCATAGTCCCCTTGTCCTTGTACCGGAACGGCGCCGTCGCCTTACCGCCGATCAGCGCCGCGATCTGCTTGCCGGCATGCCTGCCTTCTTGCATCGCCGGCTGGGCGAGCTGTGCAAGCGGATGGCCGTCCAGTGCCGCCGCCGCGTCGCCGATGGCGAAGATGTTGTCGTGGCCGCTGACTCGAAGGTCTGGCCCGACGCCGATTCGCCCATGCAGCTTTGGGACGTCCAGTGACTGCGTCAACGCCGAAGCGCCGACACCGGCCGCCCAGATGACGAGCCGGCAAGATATCGCCTCGCCCGACCTCAGGGTGACGTGGTCGGGGGCGACCTCGGCTACCGACTCGCCACAGCGCACCTCGACGCCACGCGCGCGCAGTGCCTGGCCGGCATAGCTGCTCAGGCGAGGAGCGAACGGAGTCAGGAGACGGTCCGCTTGCTCGACGAGCACGACTCGGACCTCTGCCGGGCTGATTCCCGCGTACGTCGTCTCCAACTGCATACGCCGCAGCTCGGCAAGCGTGCCGGCCATCTCGACTCCTGTGGCGCCACCGCCGACGATGACGACGGTCAAATCTCCTGGCTGAGTGCCTCGGGAAGCCGCCCGCTCGATGCTCTTGGCCAGCTTGTCCCGCACCACCACAGCGTCTTCCATGGTATAGATCGCGTGCGAGTTCTCCTCGGCCCCAGGTACTCCGAAGTAGCTGGTGGCGGCGCCTACGGCGAGCACCAGGTAGTCGAAGCTGATGGGCTCACCCTCGGCGATCTCGACCCTGGAAGCTGCGCTATCCACTGCCGTGACGGTCTCCTGCCGGAACGTCAGATTGGCGTGCCGGCGGATGAAGCTCCTGACGGGGTAGGCGATATCACCCGGGTTCAAGCCGCCTGTCGCCACCTGGTACAGCAGAGGCTGAAACGTGTTGAAGTTGTGGCGGTCGATGACCACTACCTCGACGGATGCTGACATCAGCTCTTTGCAGGCTGCCAACCCGCCGAAACCGGCTCCGACCACTACCACGACGGGTCGCTCGGTCATCGGCCGATTGTACGGGTGAAGTCGTCAATCCTGTCCGGCAACTTCACCGAGCCAACCTAGGACTGCAACTCTGAACTCGGGCTTGCCGACTGCCGAGAGGTGGTCTCCCGGGACTGCGAGGAAGCGGGCGCCGGGAATCGCCTCGGCCAATGACCGCGGCGGTCCGACGAGGGTGTCTGCCTCACCGTTCACGACCAGGGTAGGGACCGTGATGCGGTCGAGGTGCGACATGTCGTGGGTGGAAGACCTCGAACGTTGGATCGCTGCCAAGGCGAGGCGATCGGCGCGCGTGGCGTCGGCGAAGTTCCGGAAGGCAAGGGCCGTGCGGCTCGTGATCGTGGTCTTGTCGTCGGCCTCCAGCGCCTCGGCGATGGCCAGTGTCATGCCGCTCTCGCGGAGGCCGGCTTGGCCCTGACCGGCACCACCGAGCACGACGGAGCGCAGGCGAGGCTCAGCCTGCCGGCCTACAGCCAGGGTGATGGCCACGAAGGACCCCATCGAGTAGCCGATGACGTGCACGGCCTCGAGCCCGAGATGATCGAGCAGCGCTGACACGTCTCGTGCCATGGCGCCGCCGGCGTAGCTTGCCGGATCGTGCGGCTTGCCCGACTCCCCGTGACCGCGGGCGTCTATCAGCACGACGGACCTACCCGAGTCCGCGATCGCATCGGCGAGACCCGAGCGAACCCAGTTCGTGCGCGAGTCCGAAGCAAAGCCGTGGTGGAGCAGTACTGCCGGTCCCGTCCCGAGCACCTCGTAGGAAATGGGCAGCCCGTCGAAACTCGTGAAGCTCTTCACTGCGGCTCCAATGAAGTCTGGACGACGATCCGGATGCGCTTGTTCCCTTTTCCCTTGCTCTCCGTCTTGACCACTCGGACAGCTCCGACCTCGGCAGTCGATCGCACGTGAGTGCCTCCGTCGGCTTGCTTGTCGAGCCCGACTATGTCGACGACGCGGATCTCGGAGACCCATTCTGGCACGAGGTTCGTCTTTGTCCGGATGAGCGCCTCGTCGAGACTGGCCTCGCCAGGCGACAGGAAGGAGACCTCTATCGGCCGATCGGCGGCGATCTCGTCGTTGACGAGCCGTTCGATGAGAGCACCAAAGCCCTCCGGCAGAGGGTCGAACTCGAAGTCCATGCGCGCCGCCAGCGGCTCCATGTTGCCGCCGGTGACCGCCTTGCCGAACTCGTTCCAGATCACGCCGCACAGGATGTGGAGAGCCGTATGGGTTCTCATCAGCTCATGGCGACGCCCCCAGTCGATGGAACCCGTCACGGTCTCGCCTACGCCCGGGACGGGGCCTTGCAGTTTGTGCCAGGCCACAACGCCGTCTTTGGTCACCTCCACGACGCGCGCTTCACCGGTCCGCTCGGCTGCCAGTGTCCCCGTATCGTGCGGCTGCCCGCCACCGGTGACGTAGAAGGCGGTTGCTTGCAGGGCCACGGCGTCTTGGTCGACGGCTGCCACCACCGAGGTGAACTCCCGGAGATACGAGTCCCGGAGGTAGAGCAGCTCTGTGTGTGCATCGGGCATGTGTCCATGCTCGCCGTTCGGCTCGGAACGCGCCAGCCGACCCGGAACCTGGACGGCCCGGCGCCGACCGGGGCTACGACCCGAGGTCGAGCAGCAACTTGCCGGAGACGGACCTGTCGACCAGCCGCGCGAGTGCCGTGTTGACGTCTTGTAACGGGACGACGGAGTCGACGACAACTTCGAAACGTCCCTCCGCCAAACCCTGCAGCGCCGCCTTCACACCAGCCGCGAGAGCTTCGCCTGTCTCCATCAGGCCCCCGTAGCCTGCCATGCGGAGGGACTTTCGGTAGAAGGCTTGCAAGGGCACGCTGCCGGCCGTGTCAGCAGAGGTACCGAGCAGGATGAGCCGTCCCCGCGGCTCCAACGCCTCTACTGCCACCCCGGTGAAGCCTCCGCCGAGAGGGTCGAACACCACAGTCGGCCCGAAGTCGCCAATCTCGGCTCGCAAGCTCTGGCTATCGGCCACAGCCACCTGGTCCGCACCGAGGCGGGACAGGAAAGCGGCCTTACCGGGTGACGTGGTCTGGCCGCAAACAGCAGCACCCAGGCGATGTGCCATGGACACGATCATCGAGCCGACGCCACCACTCGCGCCAAGCACCAGGACCCTGTCGGCTGGCTGTACGGCACCTAGCTCGGTGACGCACCTCCAGGCCGTCACGCCTGCCACGCCCAGGGCTGCGGCGGCAGCCAGGTCGACCCCGGCAGGCACCTCGACGAGGGAATGCGAGGGCACGACCACCGACGTGGCCCAGATCCCGCTGCCGCGCACGACTACGGGCTGACCGTCGTGGAAGCCGGCGCCCTCCGCCCCGACGGTTCTCGGCAGCCGAAGATCTGCCCCGACGCTCCCGAGCGCGTTATAGCGGTCGACCGGGTTCACACCTCCGAAGGTCATCTCCACGACGACCTCGCCAACCTCCGGGGCGGCCAGCTCGACTTCGTCGACCACGAGCGGCTCCCCGTGAGCCTGCAGGCGGGCTGCTCGCACCGTTCGGCTCATCGATCGGCACCGGCCGCCGTCAGAGCGCTGTAATCCACCCGGGCCCGCACTGTCAAGGCGCCCCAGCCGACACAAGGCCCTCGAAATAGACAGGCGTGTACGCCACATTCGTCCCCGGCCGCGAAGCTTGGATAGCCGTGGCGGCTCCGTAGGGCCCCGAGCCAACGTAGAGCACGACGTGGGTGATCGGGAAGTTCCCGTCGTCGGCGAAGTGGTAGAAGAGCAGGTCGCCGGGCTTCAACTTGCTGAGCGGCACCGGCGTCGACTCTTCCCATTGCACAGTTGCCGAGTGTAGGAGCGCCACGCCGGCTGCCTGCCAGGCGAGCATCGTCAGGCCCGAGCAGTCGACGCCTTTCCTGCTGGCTCCACCCCAGACGTACGGCACGCCCAGATACTTCTCGGCCGCCTTGGCGGCCTTGACGCCGAGATGCTCGGCGACAGGCTTGTACGCCAGGGAACCGGCAAGGTTGGGACCCTTGTACGGCTTGCCGACTGGCCAGGACGAAAAGAGCTTCGCGAACTCCTTCTTCCCCACGACGCCGAGGAGCTCAGATGACACGTCCGCGTACTCGACCGATGCCTTCTTCATCATCGCTTCAGCACTCAAGTGCAGGACGCTGAGGTGCACCACGGTCTTGGCAATGGCGCTCTCTGACGCCTGTGCCTGCCGCTGGCCGTTGCGGATTATGTCGCGGAGCGCGACATAACGCGCCAACGCACTGCGCAGGTTCGTGGAGGCCGACTGCGCGTAAACGGCCTCGATGTCGCTGTCGTTGGCGCTCGGGGACAGCATCGGGGTGTTCTCGGCAGCCAACTGACCCGTTACGTAAGTAAGGATCGCTTGATTGCGCAGGGCCACTGTGGCAGCTCCCACCTGGCGCTTGGCTTCGGCCACTTTGGCACTCATCTTGACCACGGCAGCCTTGGCGTTGGCGAGCTCGATCCTCTGCTGGTCGTAGGACTGAGACAAAGCCGCAGCTTTGGCGTTCTCGGTGTTTATCTGGCCGGCAGAAGCCAGCAGCGACTGGAGCAACGGCTCGGCTCCAGCCGGAACGGTGCTCGGAACGGTCACCTTGCCGGAACCCCTGGCAGTGGAGTTGCCGTGACCGCCTTTACCGCTCGGCTGCGTCGTCGTGCCGGGCCCACTGTTGAGCGGGCTGGCAACCGCGGCAAGCGTGCTCAGCTGCCCGATCGTTGTTGCGATCGCGATAGTGGCAGCACAGAGCCACCGTTTGCGTCGGACCACGGGCTCGCTCCCCCGTCCTCAACCGGACAAATGTCAACGGCCGGACCCGTTCCCATACCCTTCATCCGGCGACTCGCCGAGTCAGCCTATAGAACGGACCCCGCCACGACAACCCCGAATCGTGCGACGGCTTCAGGATCTGCGAGCCAAGCTCCGCGACCTCGCGCCGCGCGCTGGTGTGCTCCGGCGGGACCGACCCGCCTCGATACGCCTCTCAGGCGTGCTGAAGGAGCTCAGGCAGCACGGGGCGCGCCGCCGCGGCGGGCCATCGCTGCGGCTTGGTACTGGCGGACGACGTTCTGCAGCGTCCAGCGGTAGAGCACCCCGACGACCCGGTCGCCACTCGTGACGGCCAGTTGGAGCCGTGGCGTGGCTGCGAAGGCGGCCAGGGCATCGGGGTAGACGGCCTGGCTGGCGTCGAGCACCGGCGACGCACGATCTGCGACCTCGCCGACCGGCGTCCAGGGCGAGGCTTGCAGCAAGTCCTCCATGCCGATCATCCCGATGTACTTCTCGGCGTCGACTATCGGCACAGCCCGGCCGGGGAAGCCTGCCAGCCAGGGCGCCAGCTGGCCGACGGTGACTTCCGCCAGCACCGACGTCGGGTCTTGGGCCATGACGTTGCCGACCTGCATGTTGCTGATGGCGTCCCGCATTACGGCCGTCCGCCTCTCGAACAACGCCCCGAAGATGACGAGAACGCCGATGCCTATGAGGAGGATGTCCCCGAAGGCGATGGCCGCTGCGATCATGACGGCCCCGAGAACAATGGCGACCGAGGCGGCGATGCGGGTCGCCCTCAAGGGGTTGGTCCTCTGCGCCAACAACGCCCGCATCACCCTGCCACCGTCCATTGGCAGCGCAGGCAACAAGTTGAACAACCCGAGCAGCACGTTCAGCCAAGCCAGGCGGGCGGCCCAGGAACCTCCCAGCAGCGTCGGCGGCCAGATGCGGCCACCGGTCAAAGCTGCAACCAGTGCCAGACCACCGGCGAGCACGAAGTTGCTGAGCGGTCCCACAATGGCGACGTCGCGCTCTGTCCTCGGCCCTGCACCGTTGAGCGCACGGATCTGCGAAACGCCGCCGATCGGCAGTAGCAGGATGTCCTGCACCTCAAGGCCTCTCCGCCGGGCCATCGCACAGTGCGACAGCTCGTGGAGGGTCACGAACACGAACAGGGCGCCTATCCAGATGAAGCTCGGGACCAGCTGGGAGAAGGTGGCATCTCCGCTCGCCCACCAGACGTAGACGAGCAGCAGGAGGAAGGTCCAGTGCACGCGAATAGGGATTCGCGCAACACTTGCGATCTTCAGCGAACTTGGCATGCGAGCTCTTCTCCTCCTTCCAGACATTGTGCCAGCCAAAGCTGGGAACCCGCTGTGCAGCCACTGGGGACTGCCGGGGCCCGGGACAACATGACGTCGGCTACGGGCAGACTAGGAGGATGACTGCAGCCACGATCACCGAGTTCGAGCAACACCCGACCTCCATCGAGGGTCTTGTGGTGCTGCGGACCCGGCACGCCGACGACGAGCGCGGGACCATCCGAGAGATGTACAAGGAGAGCGTCATGGCCGGCCTCGGTGCCGGACGCCTGGGAGGCATCAAGCAAGTCAACCTGACTTACTCCAAGCCGGGCACAATCCGCGGTCTGCACGGCGAGTCCATGGCCAAGCTGGTCGGCCTCGCACACGGCGAGGGGTTCGGCGCCTACCTCGACGCCCGCCCGGCCTCGCCCAGCGCAGGAACCCTCGTGACGCTTGATCTGACCCCGGGCACGCAGGTCCTCGTGCCGCCCGGCGTATGCAACGGGTTCCAAGCAGTGGGGAGCCAGGGGTGTCTGTACTTGTACTGTTTCGATACGGAGTGGTCTCCTGACATCGCGGGCATTTTCGTCCACCCGCTCGATCTCGATGTGGCGGTGCCTTGGCCGGTTGCCATCGACCCGGACGACCGCTCCCTGCTCTCGGCCAAGGATGCGGGCCACCCTTCGTTCAAAGAGGCGGTGCAGCTGGCAGCTCGCTGAAGCGCCGTGCAAGTGCCCGGCAGGCGGCCTATACATTGCCCATGCCCAAGAACGTGCTCGGCGGAGAGCTTGAACCGTGCTCGCTTGACCCGCTGACCGGCTTCTACCGCGACGGTTGCTGCAACACCGGCGGTGAGGACCTCGGAGTGCACACGGTGTGCACCTTGGTGACCGCCGAGTTTCTCGAGTTCTCCAAGAGCGCCGGCAACGACCTCAGCACCCCCAGGCCCGAGTTCGGGTTCCGGGGTCTGCAGCCCGGCGATTGCTGGTGCTTGTGCGCCTCCCGATGGAAAGAGGCCTACGACGCCGGGACAGCGCCTGCCGTCCGGTTGGAGGCTACGCACTCGGCAACCCTCGAGTGGGCGAGCATCGAGGAGCTCAGCAAGCACGCCGTCAGTGGTCGATGAGGCTGCGCTGTTCGACCCGCCAAGACCGCCCCTCCCGCTAGCTGCCCGGTACCCTGAGGGTGTGGCCCGCATGGTCCCTCTGGACGCTGCCGTGACAGATCCCGGTTCGGAGTCTGTCGAGAGCGTTCTCGACCTTCTTCGATCGCGGGGGGGCAGGGTCACGACCCCGCGTCGCTTGTTGCTGGCCAAGCTGTTCGAAACCGCCGAGCACAAGACGGCCGAACAGCTGGCGGCCGAGGTCCAGGCGATCGCCCCCGACGTCCACCTCTCGACGATCTACCGCAATCTCGACGAGCTGGAGCGGCTTGGAGTCGTGGTTCACACCCACCTCGGGCACAGCCCGGCGACCTACCACCTCGCCGCCCAGACACACGGCCACTTCGTTTGCGAGCACTGCGGCCTGACGGTGGAAGCGCCTGTGGAACTCTTCGCTCAGTTGGCGGCTAGCGCCCTCGACGGGTTCGGCTTCTCGATCGATCCCCGGCACTTCGCGGTCCTCGGCAGCTGTTCGAGCTGCACCGTCCTCTGAATCGGCACCCGTGACAGCCGGCGGCGACAGTCGGTCCGTGATATGCAAGCGCCATGGTCGACCTCATCCCCCGCGAGATCCTCTTCGGCAACCCGGAACGAGTCAGCCCCGGCATCTCGCCTGACGGAACTCGCCTCGCCTGGGTCGCTGCCCACGAAGGGGTACTGAACGTCTGGGTGGCGCCAATCTCGCCGGCGCCGGCAGGCGACCCTGACGCAGCAGGCGTCGACTGGGCTGCCGCCACGGTTGTGACGAACGACAGAGACAGGGGGGTTAGCTCCTTCATCTGGTCGCAGGATGGCCAGCACATCCTGTACCTGCAGGACACGGGCGGGGACGAGAACTGGCGCGTTCACGACGTCAACCTCGTCACGCTGGAGCGTCGCGACCTCACGCCCTTCGAGAACGTGCAGGCCGAGTTGATCGCCTCGGAGCCTTCGTTCCCGACCGAGCTGCTCGTCGGGCTGAATCGTGACAACCCGGAGCTGCACGACGTGTACCGCCTCGATCTCGTGAGCGGGTCGCTCACAAAGGAGCTGGATAATCCCGGCCTCCTCGGCCTCGTGGCGGACTCCTCTCTCGTCGTGAGAGCAGGCATGGCACCGCAGCCCGACGGAGGGCTCGCCCTCATGGTTCGGGACGGAGCTGAGTCAGAATGGCGTCAACTGCTCTCGGTGCCGGCCGACGACGCCCTCACCACGTCGGCCCTGTCCTTCAGCCTGGACGGTGCCTCGCTCCTGATCACCTCGTCGGTGGAGCGAGAGGCCGCCGCCCTCCTGCGGGTAGAGCTGGCGACCGGCGAGACGAAGGTGCTGGCCGCCGACGACCTAGGCGACGTCACCAGCGTGCTCATCCATCCCGTGACCAAAGAGCCGCAGATTGCCTCGATCCTGAAGGAGCGCCACCACTACGAAGTGATCGACCCGTCGGTGACCGAGGATCTCGACACCATTCGATCCCTCCACGGCGGCGACCCGAGCTTCCTGGACACCGACAATGCCGATGACACCTGGCTCGTCGGCTTCACCAGCGACGCCGGTCCCGTCAGCTACTACAGCTATGACCGCCCCACCCGGCAGGGAAGCTTCCTCTTCGAGCACCAGCCGGCGCTGTCAGCCTACGAGCTCTCAGCGATGGAGCCTTTCGCGTTCACTGCGCGGGACGGGCTCGAGATCAACGGGTACGTGACGTTCCCGGTCGACTCGAGCCGCCACGGGTTGCCGACCGTGTTCAACGTGCACGGAGGCCCATGGGCGCGGGACGTCTGGGGGTACGACCCGACGGCGCAGTGGCTGGCCAACCGCGGCTACTTGTGTGTGCAGGTCAACTTCCGGGGCTCGAGCGGCTACGGGAAGACCTTTCTCAACGCCGGCGACAAGGAGTGGGGCGGGCGGATGCACGACGACCTTGTCGACGCCGTGGCGCACGCCGTGTCGCTCGGGTGGGCGGACCCGGCCAAGGTCGCCATCTTCGGCGGTTCCTACGGCGGATATGCGGCCCTGGTCGGCGCAACGTTCACACCGGACCTGTTTTGCTGTGCAGTCGACATAGTCGGGCCTTCCAACCTCGAGACGCTCATCGCGACCATCCCGCCCTACTGGGCGCCCTTGATCGCCCAATTCCACCGCCGGGTCGGCAACCCCGAGACCGAAGCCGACTTCCTGTGGTCGCGCTCGCCACTCTCGAGGGTAAAGGACATCAGGGTTCCGCTTCTGATCGCCCAGGGCGCCAACGACCCGCGGGTCAACCAAGCCGAGTCCGAGCAGGTCGTCTCGGCCCTCTCCGAAGCGGGCATCGACCACGAGTACATGCTCTTTCCCGACGAGGGCCACGGCTTTGCCAAGCCTGAGAACCGGCTGCGGTTCGCTGCGGCGGCAGAGACGTTCCTTGCCCGCCACCTCGGCGGGCGCGCAGAGGCCTGAGGCGCCGCCGGAAGGCTCGCCCACAGGTGGGCCGCCGGACGTACGTCTCAGGGGCGAATTAGGCGCGTGAGACGGCCCACCTCGGCCCTTGCCAGGCGCTCCCCGCCCGGCCCGCCCACCGCTCCACGGCGACCACCGGGCCAGAGCCAATGAGCCAACGAGAAACAGGAGACGAGCCGACTACCCGGCTCTCAGTGCCCGGCGTCTCCCCCGGCGCCGGCTTCAGGCTTCAGGTCGAGAGCAGCCGAGTTGATGCAGTATCGCTGGTGAGTCGGCCCCGGCCCGTCGTCGAACAGGTGGCCCAGGTGCCCACCGCACTTGCGACACCTGACCTCCACCCTCTCCATGAACAGGGCACGATCCTTGTGCAACGAGACCGCCTCGGCGACCGATGGCTCGCTGAAGCTCGGCCATCCCGTACCCGAGTCGAACTTGGTGTTCGAGGAGAACAAGGCAGCACCGCAGCCGGCGCAGTGGTACATGCCGTCGGTGTGCGTGTTCCAATAGCGGCCGGTGAAGGCTCGCTCGGTGACCGAGCAGCGCAGCACGTCGTACTGCTCGGGCGCCAGCTCGGCCCGCCACTGTTCGTCGGGCCGCTCGACCTCGCCACTCGGGGCCTCTTCCACAACGTGTCTCTTAAGCATGACTATTAGTCCTCCTCGGTGGCGTGGCGTTTCACTCGTCCGCCGATCAGTTCGGGCGCCCTCGCATGGCCCTGTAACGGTGCACCAGCTCGACAGTCGACGAGTCATAGCCGCTCATGTCCGGCACGCCGTCGTCAGTGAGCACCGGAGCGACTTTGCGAGCCATGACCTTGCCCAGTTCGACGCCCCACTGGTCGAACGAGTCGATGCCCCACACGGCGCCCTCGGTGAACACGGTGTGCTCGTACAGCGCGACAAGCTGGCCGAGCACCGACGGCGTCAGCTTACGGGCCATGATCGTCGAGCTAGGGCGGTTGCCCGGCATGACCTTGTGAGGCACGATGTCGGGCGGGGTACCCTCGGCCGCCACCTCCTCAGCAGTGCGCCCGAACGCCAGCACCGAGCTCTGCGCCAGGCAGTTCGCCACTAGCAAGTCGTGCTGCTCGCCAATGGCGTGGTTGGGCTCGGCGAAAGCGATGAAGTCGACAGGTACGAGGCGGGTGCCCTGGTGGAGCAGCTGGTAGAAGGCATGCTGGCCGTTGGTGCCCGGTTCGCCCCAGAAGATCGCTTCTGTGTCGTAGTCGACCCTCGACCCGTCGAGGCGTACGGACTTGCCGTTGGACTCCATGGTGAGCTGTTGGAGGTAGGCCGGGAAACGATGCAACCGCTGGCTGTAGGGCAGCACGGCGTGAGTCTGGACACCCAGGAAGCCTGAATACCAGACGTTGATCAGTCCCTGCAGCACCGGCACGTTCTCGGAGAGCGGAGCCGTGCGGAAGTGCTCGTCCATGGCGTGGAAGCCGCCCAGCATCTCGCCGAATGCCTCCTTGCCGATGGCCACCATCAGCGAGAAGCCGATCGCCGAGTCGTACGAGTAGCGCCCGCCGACCCAGTCCCAGAAGCCCAACATGTTGGCCGTGTCGATCCCGAAGGCCTCCACTTCCTTGGTGTTGGTGGACACGGCCACGAAGTGGTCCGCTACCGCCTCGGCGCCAGCGCCGAGCCCCGACAGCAGCCAGTCACGGGCGGCCGCGGCGTTGGTGAGGGTCTCGATCGTCGTGAACGTCTTCGAGCTGACGACGAACAGCGTCTCGGCCGGGTCGAGGTCGTGGGTCTTGGCGAACAGGTCCGTCGGGTCGACGTTGGACACGTAGCGGCACTGCACTGACGCCTCGGCATAGTCCGCCAACGCTTCGTATGCCATGGCCGGGCCAAGATCCGAGCCGCCGATGCCGATGTTGACGACATTACGAATGCGCCTGCCAGTGGAGCCCTTCCAGTCGCCCGACCGGATCCTGTCCGACAGCGACCCCATGTGGTCGAGCACTTCGTGCACGTCGGCAACGACATCTTGCCCGTCTACGACAAGGCTGCCACCCGGCGGCAGGCGCAGTGCCACGTGAAGAACGGCCCTGTCCTCGGTGACGTTGATGTGCTTGCCGGCGAACATGGCGTCCCGTCTCTCGGTGACGCCGGCGACTTCGGCCAGGTTCCTCAGCAACCGCAGGGTCTCGCCCGAGACGAGATGCTTTGAGTAGTCGAGCACCAGATCCGCCGCCTCGGCGGTCATCCGCTTGGCGCGACCGGGATCCGGCGCGAACATCTCACGCAAGCTGACACCCTGAAGCTCGTCGGCGTGGCGCTCGAGGGCCTTCCACTCCTCCGTCGCCTTGAGGTCGACAGACTTCATGCGGGCTTCTCCGAGTGCCCGCCGAATTCCTTGCGCTGGGCGGACTGGATCTTGTCGGCAAACAGATCGGCGCCGCGCGAGCCGAAGCGCGAGTAGAGCGCCGTGGTGAGAAGCGGCGCCGGGATGCCCTCGTCGATGGCCGCCAGGCTCGTCCATCGCCCCTCGCCGGAGTCGGACACGCGGCCGCCGAACTGCTCGAGGGTCGGGTCTTCGTGGAGAGCGGCGGCGGTGAGGTCGAGCAGCCACGACGCCACGACGCTGCCGCGGCGCCAGACCTCGGCCACCTCGGCGAGATCGAGGTCGTACTGGTAGTACTTCGGGTCGCGGAGCGGCGCCGTCTCGGCGTCGTCGACGACAGCGGTCTTGCCGGCGTTGGCACCCTTCAAGATGTTGAGGCCCTCGGCGTAGGCGGACATGAGGGCATACTCGATCCCGTTGTGCACCATCTTCACGAAGTGACCAGCTCCGTTCGGCCCGCAGTGCAGCCAGCCCTCTTCCGAGGGGGAGGCCTTCCCCACCCGGCCGCTGGTGCGCTCCACGTCTCCGACGCCCGGAGCCAGTGTCCTAAAGATCGGGCCGAGCCGGCCGACGGCTTCGTCGTCGCCGCCGATCATCAGGCAGTACCCGCGCTCGAGGCCCCAGACGCCGCCGCTCGTGCCGGCGTCGATGTAGTGGAGACCCCTGCCTCGCAGGGCCTCGGCCCTGTCGATGTCGTCGCGGTAGTAGGAGTTGCCACCGTCGATGATGGCGTCGCCCGGCTCCAGCACGGCGGCCAGGGAATCAACGGTGCTCCCGGTGATGGCGGCCGGCACCATGACCCAAACCGCCCGGGGTGCCTCCATCTTGGAGACCATGTCCTGTAGCGAGGCTGCTCCGGTCGCTCCTTCGGCCTCCAAGCCCTTCACGGCGTCAGGCGAGACGTCGTAGACGACGAGCTCATGGCCGCCCTTCATCAGGCGGCGAACCATGTTCGCCCCCATACGTCCCAGTCCGATCATCCCTAGCTGCATCGTCAATCGTCTCCTTATGTCGACACTGTTGTAGCGCGGTGCGGCGCGGCTAGCGGTTCTCCAGGTAAGACAGGACGGCGAGAACCCGCCTGTGGTCGTCCTCGGTGCCTGGGAGGCCGAGCTTGGTGAGGACGCTGCGGACGTGCTTCTCGATGGTCCCCTCGGCGACGTAGAGGCGGCGGGCGATGCCGGCGTTGGACCGCCCCTCGGCCATGAGGGCGAGGACTTCCCGCTCCCTGTCCGAGAGGGCGCCTAGAGGGTCGTCCCGCCGGCGGGCGCCCACCAGCTCCTGCACGAGCGCCGGGTCCACGACCGAGCGGCCGTTGGCCACCCGCCCGAGGGCGTCCACCAAGTCGTTGAAGTCCGCCACCCGGCTCTTCAACAAATACCCGAAACGCTCCCCCGAGGCCAACAAGTCCATCGCATACTCCACCTCGACGTAGGCGGACAGGACCAGGATTCCCGTCGAAGGCAGGGCACGCCTGATCTCCTTGGCCGCCTCGAGCCCTTCCAGAGTGAAGGTCGGCGGCATCCTGATGTCCACGACAACGAGGTCAGGGCGAAGCCTCGTGACCAGCTCGACGAGCTCAGGCCCGTCGGCCGCCTGCCCCACGACTTCGTAACCCGATCGTTCCAGCAGGCTGGAGAGCCCTTGGAGGAGCAGCACCTCGTCGTCGGCAAGGACGATGCGCAGGCGAGCACCCGCCCGCGACGCCGGCTCGGTGAGGGTCATCCCGGCCGACGCTAATCGCTTGATGGCGCCGCTTGGTTTAGGCAAGCGACTTGGTCTTGCCCACCGGCTGTCTGTGCAGGAGGTTCGGGCCTGGCCTTCTCCTGTGGCCTACGCTTTGGTGTGGCTCGAGCCCTAGTTGTCGCCACGGCTTCGAGGGGACACTCGTCGCCTTTGCTCCGGGTGGGTCTTCGCGCCGCCGGTTGCGTGGCCATGGTCGCCGCCGTGACCGTCGTCATAGCCCTGCCCTCCACGTTCATCGACCCGCGTTACTTCGAGGTTCTGTTCATCCTGCCGGTGCTGGCGGCTGCCGTGCTCTGGGGCGTCGCCTACGCGCTGGCCGTCTCAGTGGCCAGTGCCCTGGTGTACGAGTTCTACTTCTTCCCGCCCGAGCACCAGCACCAGCTCTCGTTCAAGTTGAGCGACATGATCGGCCTTGCCGTCTTCATCGTCTGTGCTTTGGTGGTGAGCGAGCTGGCCAAGCGCGTCCACGTCCGCGCACGGACCTCGGAGATGGCGCGCAACCAGATCGCTGAGGAGCAGTCGGCTCTCCGCCGCGTGGCGACACTCGTGGCCAGGGAGGTGTCCACCCACGAGCTCCTCGATGCAGTGGCCGCCGAGGTGGGCCAGTTGATCGGTGCAACCTCGGCCTTCGTGTCTCGTTTCGACAGCGACGGGGAGATCACGGTCCTCTCCGCCTGGCAGCGGGAGGGCCAGGGCCCTGCCGTCGGCAGCCGCTTCGTATGCGACGAGCACACGGTGTCCGGCCGGGTCTACGGTAGCGGCAGGCCTCAGCAGTTGGACTACGGCGGCGACCCTTTGACTTCCGGCACGCTCAGCCCAGCAACGCGACGCTTCGGCGTCACGTCGTCCGCAGGTGCCCCGATAGTGGTAGCCGGGTGCGTCTGGGGAGCCGTCGTAGTGGCCACCGATGCGCGCGCCCGTTGGCCCGAAACAGTGCTTGCCCGGCTCGCCGACTTCACCGAGCTGGTCTCAACCGCCATATCGAATTCGACTGCGCGATCCGAGCTCGAGGCCTCCCGTTCGCGACTGGTGGCAGCCGGCGATGCTGAGCGCCAGCGGATCGAGCGTGACATTCACGACGGTGCCCAGCAACGCCTCGTGGCCCTGGCTCTCCAACTGAGGGGCGCCGAGCTCAACTTGCCGCCTGAGCAGGCTGAGGTGCGCCAGCAGCTCGACCACGTCGCTCGTGAGCTCGGCAACGTCCTCGACGAGTTGCGGGAGATCTCCCGCGGCATCCACCCGAGCCTGCTGAGTGACCGGGGTCTCAAGGCCGCCCTGCGATCGTTGGCCAGGCGCTCCCCTCTGCCGGTGGAGCTCGACGCCCCCAGCGACGCCCGCTACCCCGAGGCCTTGGAGGTAGCCGCTTACTACGTGGTCTCGGAGGCTCTCGTCAACGCCTCCAAGCACTCGCGGGCAGGCGGTGCCAAGGTCCAGCTCGAGGCAAACGATCAGCGCCTGGTGTTGCGCGTGAGCGACGACGGCACCGGCGGAGCGGACCCGAGCCGGGGCTCAGGGCTCGTCGGAGTAGCCGACCGGGTGGGGGCACTAGGTGGCAGGTGCACACTGTCCAGCCCGCTCGGTGGGGGCACGATTCTCACCGTCGAGCTCCCTCTCGATCGGGGGCCGGCCGCGGTGCTCGAAGAGGCGGGCGCCTAGCCGGAGTTGCCGCAGGCAGCATGATCCGGCCGGCGCCGGCCGGCAGGGACTTCGGCGGACTTGCGGGTTCGGGCTGCTGTCGGCCTGGAGGTTGCTGTTAGCCTGGAACACATGACAGGTGGCGCTGGCTGGTATCAGCAGGTAGCGCCAACTGCACGAACAAAGTTAGGGTGGCAGTGGTGACGAGTGCCGCTGAGGTTGTCAAGCTGGGGCAGTGCGGAGCGAGACTGATTACGAGGGAAGGTCAGCCAGCTTCGCGTGTGCCGGTCTTGGGGCCCCAAACCCTGCCACTGACGCGGCCGGCACGCAAATTCTCGGGGCGGTCGGGCAGACCGTCTGCCTCGGCACGGATCGTGGCCGTGGGCACGCTGAGTTCTCATATCGGATAGGTGAGATTGCCGGCACCCCCGGCTCCCTGGAACTTGCCGGTCCATATGGGCCTACTCGAGCGACCCACGGCCACGGGCTTTCACACGCTCGTGAACACAGCCGGGCTGCGCAGGTAATACACGGCCGGCGCTGAAAAGAAGTTCTGTCCCCTGCCGTGAGTGAGCCACGCTCATCTGGCTGGAGGCATTTGTCCGACGGGAACTGGTATGCGCCGGAACCACGGCGAGAGGACGGGGCGAGCGGGCGGCTCGCCCCGGACAGCGGCATGGGCGGAGCCGCTGGCAGGGATCCTCTCGCCGTGGAGGCGAAGATCCTCCTCGTCGTGGTCGTCGTCGTGATCCTCGTCGTGATCGGGGTGTTGCTCCTGGCGTGAGTTCGTGACCACGCTTGGCGGCCAGGCGCCGCACACGGGCGATGACGTACCAGCCATATGGCGCACCGCCTGCCACATGGCGCACCGCCTGGCTATCTGGAAGCCTGGTGCCGTGCCAGCAGCCTTGCCACGGTCTGTCGACCGGGCGTCACTGGCGGCCATGGGTTGGCTCGACCGCCTACGCGCCTACGCGACCTTGCCCCTTGTCCTGGCCTACCGGGCGAGCGACCAGCAAGACGTGATCGACGCTGACGTGGCGCGGTGGCTGGCTGTCTTCCAAGCCGCCGACGGGGAGCACGGGCTGCACAGCCTGCTGTTCGCGTTCGGGGAGTTCCGTTCGATCTTCTATTACCGGCTGGCTGGCGGCAGCCCGACAGGTGCCCTCCTTGGCCGCGTCATGAGCAGGATCTGGCGGCCGACCGAAGGGCTCAGCCTCTTGACGCCGCGCATCGGGCCGGGGCTGTTCATCGCCCACGGCACCGCCACGACGCTGGCAGCCGAGAGCATCGGGGCGAACTGCTGGGTGCACCAGGGCGTGACGCTCGGGTGGGACTACCGGAGCAACCACGGCCCTGTCATCGGTGACGACGTGTTCATCGGCGCCGGTGCCGTCGTCCTCGGGTCCGTGACGATCGGCGACCGGGCGCGCATCGGGGCCAACGCCATGGTCCTGTGCGACGTGCCGGCCGGGGCGACAGCCGTCGGCGTGCCCGCCCGGGTGTTCGTCAAGGCAGGCGAAGTCATCTACCCCAGCGGCGAGGAGCCGAGCCAAGGCGCTGCCGGCTGAACCGTCGGGGCGGTGGTCGGAGCATCACTGCATCGCGCCTGACTCCGCTCCTAGCGTGTGGTCACCCCCGAGAACCACGAGAAGGTGGCGACCTATGACAGACACGACCGCAGGAGCCGCACCTGGCATCGCCTACCACCACGTGCCGCACCCGCACCTCGACCACCGGCGGAAGCCAATGACTACTGCGGAGACCGCAGCCGAGGTCCACGGGTCGGGGCTCTTCGGACGCATCAACACCAAGCTAGGCCTCAAGATCACGCTCATCGTCGGGACGATGTGGTGCGCCTACCTGTTCGTGGCTCTGGCTCTCTACGGGTTGCCGACGGCCATCAAGTCCGGCCCTTCCGACATCGTCCTTTGGTGCTCCAGCGAGTTCATCCAGCTCGTGTTGCTGCCAATCATCATCGTCGGCCAGAACATCCAAGCCAAGGCGTCGGACAAGCGGGCCGAAGACACTTACAAGGATGCCGAGGCCATCATGCACGAGTGCCTCCAGCTCCAGCAGCACCTCGAGGCCCAGGACGGCCTCCTGTCGGAGATGATCACGCACGCCCGAACCTTGATCTCGGCGATCCCGCAGTCCTGACTTCGCCCGGCTGCAGCACTGCCGGCTCCCCGGGGAGCGGCGGACTGGCCCGGCAAAGAGGCAACGCGGCAGGATGAGCGATGCCCTCGCCCGCAAGCTGGCTGGCCGCTTACCGGCGCCTGGCCGGTCGAGTGCGGCTCGGTGCGCTTGGCCGCCTCGCCCGCGTCGCTCCCCGAACCGCCAGGTTCGCCCTCCGCAAGGGCGAGGCCGCGCCGGGTCTCCCGATCCCGAGGCCCCCGATGACCGTGGGCCTGCTCGCCGGATACGCCTTGGACGAGGTCGTCATGAGCGCCTTCCTCGGGCCGAGCCGCTTCCCTGACGAGCACCGTGCCGAGCGGGTCGCAGCAGAGCTTGCACAGGCTCGCCGCTTGTACAGCGAGAACGGCTGGCTCGAGAACCCGCTCGGTTACCACCGCCAGCCACCGGAGCTCACCAACCGGGACGTCGTGATCTCGACAGGCTGGAGGCGCGGCCTCAGCTTCCGCCACTTGAGCTGGGAAAGCGGCTATGAACCGCGTGCGAACGAGCCGGGCCGCGACCGCTGGGACAGCTACACGGCAAACAGGCGGGCGGCCGCCGACGTCGTGGCCGATCCCAACCGCCTGGATCGCCCGTGGCTCGTGTGCGTCCACGGCTACACGATGGGCTACCCCGCCATGGACTTCCGCGGTCTGCAGTCCAAGCGGCTCCGCAGCGAGATGGGGCTCAACCTCGCCTTACCGGTTCTTCCTCTCCACGGCCCGCGCTCGCCTTCGCGCCTGAGCGGCGAGGCATTCTTGAGCCTGGAGATGATGAACTCGGTGCACGGCTTTGCTCAGGCCGTGTGGGACATCCGACGCCTCATCAGCTGGATCCGCCAGCAGGGGGCCACCAAGGTCGGGCTCTATGGGGTCTCGCTCGGCGGTTACACCGTCGCCCTCCTGGCGGGCATCGAGAGCGGCCTCGACGCCGTCGTGTCAGGCGTGCCTGTGAGCGACGTCCCCCAGCTCATGCTCGGGCACAGCCCACCCCCCGTACGGGCGATGGCGGACAGATACGGCTTGGCAGAGCCAGGCGCCCACACCGTGGTGTCGCCGCTAGCCCTGGCTCCCAAGATCGCCAAGGACCGGCGCTTCATATTCGCCGCCTGCGGGGACCGCATCTCGTCACCCGAGCAGGCCTGCAAACTGTGGAGGCACTGGGAGGAACCGGAGATCTGCTGGTACCCGAGCGGGCACATCGGCTACTTGTGGTCGAGGGAGGTGGCAACGTTTCTCGGGCAGTCGCTCCGGGCCAGCCTCCTCGAAGGCGTGGCGGTAGCCGCACCTGGCGACGACCCGCCTGTGCGGCGTACCGCCTGAGGTGTATAAAAGTGACAGTCATGCTGTAAGTACATCCGGGAGCGCCAATGCCGTCTGACCAACCGTTCCAGGGGGTGATCGGCCGTACGCTCGAGGCCTCCACCCCATGGTGGCCACCACTGCCGAGCGCACCGCCAGGAGCGCCCAACGTGGTGATCGTCCTCCTCGACGACGTCGGTTACGCGCAGTTCGGCTGTTACGGCTCCGACATCGCCACGCCGACGTTCGACAAGCTGGCCGCCGGCGGGGTCAGGTACTCGAACTTCCACACGACGGCGCTGTGTTCGCCCACGCGGGCGGCGCTGCTCACGGGCCGCAACCACCACTCCAACGGGATGGGTCGCATCATCGACTTCGCCACCGGCTTCCCTGGCTACGACGCCGTGGTGCCGAGGCACAACGGCTTGATCAGCGAAATACTGAGGGAGAACGGCTATGCCACCTTCGCCGTCGGCAAGTGGCACCTCACTCCCTCGGCCGAAGTGGCGGCCGGAGGGCCCAAGGACAAGTGGCCGCTCGGGCGCGGCTTCGAGCGGTACTACGGCTTCCTCGGCGGCGAGACGGACCAGTTCCACCCCGACCTCGTCTACGACAACCACGAAGTACATCCACCGAAGACGCCCGAGCAGGGCTACCACCTGACAGAGGATCTGGTGGACCACGCCCAGTTGTTCATCAAGGACCTCCGCGCCACCTCGCCGGCCAAGCCTTACTTGTTGTGGTTCGCGCCCGGCGCCTGCCACGCCCCCCACCACGCCCCGCGTGAGTACATCGAGCGTTACAGAGGGCATTTCGACCAGGGCTGGGATGCCTGGCGGGACGGCGTGTTCGCACGCCAGGTCGCCTCAGGGCTCCTGCCAGGGGGCACAGAGCTGAGCGAGCGCCCAAGCTGGGTGCCGGCCTGGGACAGCTTGAGCGAGCAAGAGCGGCTCCTGTACGCCCGCATGATGGAGGTGTACGCCGGATTCCTAACCCACACCGACGCCGAGGTGGGGCGCCTCCTTGGCTTCATCGAAGAGCTCGGCGAGCTCGACGACACGATCGTGCTGGTCATGAGCGACAACGGCGCCAGTGCCGAAGGCGGCCCGAGAGGTTCGTTCAACGAGCTGTACTTCTTCAACTTCGAGCCCGAGAGCCTCGACGAGAACCTGCGGCGCATCGACGAGCTCGGTAGCCCGAAGGCCTACAACCACTACCCCTGGGGTTGGGCGTGGGCCGGCAACACCCCGCTGAAACGATGGAAACGCGAGACCCACGAAGGCGGCGTCTGCGACCCCCTCCTCGTCCGCTTGCCGGAGCGCTTTCGTCACGAGCCAGGCACACGTCACCAGTACGTCCACGCCATCGATGTGCTGCCTACGTTGCTAGAGCTGGTGGGGATCGAGCCCCCCGCAGTGATCGCCGGCGTGCCGCAGAGTCCGATGCACGGAGTGAGCTTCACCCACACCCTCGACGACGACGCCGGCCCCACCAAGCACGCCACCCAGTACTACGAGATGCTCGGCTCGAGGGCGCTCTACCACGACGGGTGGAAGGCCGTGGTCTTCCACCCGATGCCGCACATCACCTACGAGGAAACCGACGACCCTGGGCGCTCGTTCGAGGACGACGCCTGGGAGCTCTACCACGTGGCCAGCGACTTCTCCGAGGTCCACAACTTGGCCGGCTCCCACCCGGAAAAGCTGGCCGAGCTCGTGGACATGTGGTGGGCCCAAGCCGAGCTGTACGACGTGCTTCCGGTCACGAACATGCCGGTCGTGGGGATGGACGACAGGTACAGGCGGCAGAGCTATACGTTTCTGCCTGGCATCGGGACCCTCCCCCAGATCGTCGCTCCGAACCTGGCGGGCAGGCCTTGGCGGATCCACGTCGAGCTGGACGTGCCCGAGGGTGGGGCCGAGGGCGCCATCGTCGTCCATGGCAGCCACGCCGGCGGCTACGCCGCCTACGTCCGCGGCGGGCGCCTCCACTTCGACTACAACCACCTCGGCACACAGCTGACCTCGATCGCAGCCGAGGTCAAGCTCCCACCAGGACCTGGCGTCGCCCGCATCGTGTTCACGCCCGACGGCGGTCACCGCGGCGACGTCGAGCTCTTCTACGGCGACGTTCCCGTCGGCAGCGGCCACATTCCCAAGACGACTCTCGTCACCTTCGGATTCCACGGCATGACCGTCGGCCACCAGCTCGGCTCGCCTGTCAGCCCGGGCTGCCAGGGCACGGCGCCGTTCACGGCCGGCGCACTCAAGCGGGTGGTGATAGAGACTGAGCGCCGCCGCAGGCCGGGAGCGCCTGCCGAGGACCGCATAGGCATGGCCACGCAGTAGCCGTGTGCGACTGCACCCGGCGCCGCGCCACGACTGGCCTGGCCAGCCGCCGGGTCAGTCAGTCGCTTGCGCCACCACGCGCCGAGCCCAACGGTAATCGGCCTTGCCTGCCGGGTTACGCTCGATCCGGCCCACGAAGATGACGGCCTTCGGCAGCTTGTAGCGGGCAATGGAGCCGCGGCAGGCGTCAACGACTTCCGCCTCGTACAGCTGGCAGCCAGGCGCCGGCTCGACAAGCGCCACGACCTCGCTCCCCCAGCGCTGGCTGGGGCGACCCAACACGAGGACGTCACGAACTCCGGCGTGCAGCCGAACGGCCGCTTCGACCTCCTCGGCGAAGATCTTCTCGCCGCCCGAGTTGATCGTTACGGCATCTCTCCCGAGCACCTCGATCATCCCGTCGGCGAGCATGCGGGCGCGGTCGCCGGGGATCGTAAGGCGCCGGCCGGCGATGGTCTTGAAGGTGGCGGCCGTCTTCTCCGGGTCGTTCATGTAACCGAGTGGGATACGGCCGCCTCGCGCCAGCCAGCCGACGCCGTCGTGCCCGGGCGCCACCACGGCGCTCCTTGTCTCGTCGAGGACGACGGTGTCGGCTCCGCGTTCGAACAGTGCCGAGCCCGGTGCCTGCCCCGGCGCCGGCAGGGACTGAGGCGCAGTCGTCCGGTCGAGGCTGCCGGCGAGTGGTCCCGCCTCCGAAGAGCCGACCGTGTCTCGGATTCGCACCCATGGCAGTCTCGCCACCAGAGCCTCCTTCGACTTCGGCGACAGCGCGGCTCCACTCGATGAGATCACGGCCAACGCCGTGAGATCTCTGCGGCGCTCGTCCAGCGCCTCGAGCAAGGGGGCGGCAAACGCCTCGCCGGCAATCGTGAGGAGGCTGACTCGCTCGCGTTCCAAGGTGTCGAGGACATCCCGGGCATCGAAGCGGTCGACCACACCGGGGATGACGACGGTTCCACCTGTGTTGAGCACCTGGAAGCTCACCCACTGGCCGGTACCGTGCATGAAAGGGGCCGCCGAGAGCCCGCGGCTGCCCTCGCGCCCGGCGACGGCGGCAACCATCTCCTCCATGCTCGCCCACTCCCGCCCGCCGTCTCGGTAATTGCGTCCCCCGAATGCGGTCACGAAGGCGTCCGCTTGGCGCCAGAGCACCCCTTTGGGCCGCCCAGTAGTGCCGCCTGTGTAGAGGATGTAGAGATCGTCCGGCGACCAGCTAAGCGCCGGTCGCGATGGGCTGGAGGCGGACAAGGTCGCCTCGTACGCCTCGCCGATCTCGATCATCAGCGGCTCGAGTTCGCAAGTTGCCAACGCCGCCAAGAGCGCTTCCGCGAACTGGGCGGAATAGACAATCGCCCTCGGCCGCATGTCGGCCAGCAGGTCTGCAAGCTCGGTGGTCACGTAGCGGTAGTTGACGTTGCACGGGGCACAGCGGGCCTTGAACGAGCCGACGATCGCCTCGATGTACTCGTGCCCGTTGAGCAGGCAGATGGCGACCCGATCCTGGCCGGCCTCATGGCTCGCCAGGACCTGCCTCTCTCTGTTGACGCCCAAGCCGTGCGCCAACAAGTGGTTGGCGAATCGGCGAGTCCGCTCGTTGAGCTCGGCCCACGACAGGCGCAGTCGGGGTGTCACGACAGCTTCGCGGTCGCCGAGAGAGTCGCCAAGAGCCTCGAGGACCTCGGCGACGTTGAATTCCACCCCCTGTAGCCGTCGAGGGTTGGTGGGCGGCGGTTAGCGAGCGGCCGGCAGCGAAAGGCTCGACACGATGCCCTCCAGCAGCACCGAGCCCTGGATGGCGCCTTCGGGTGTCTGGCCTGTTGCAACGACCGCCCCGACGTGAACGGCAGCCTCGGCGTCGACGCGGAACGGCGCCGCCAGCTTGGTGCGAACACGCGCCGCTATGTCGGCCAGGCGATCCTCGTCCAACTCGCCTGTGCAAACGATGGCGATGGCATCGTCGCCGTAACGGAAGATCTCGTCAGTCTGCCTGATAATCGAGTTCACCCGCAGCGAGGCGACGCGAATGATCGTGTCGGCCGTGAATGTGCCCAGCCGCTGCTTGAGCGCCTCGAGCGCCGTCAGGCGGACGAAGACGATGCTGGGTCGCTCGCCTGTCTCGATCTTGTCGTCGAGCGAAGAGACCAGATCGGACTCGAGGCCGAGACCGGTCACGACGTCGCTTCCGCCCGCTCGGCGTACCCGCTCGGTGGCGGGCAAGTCCGCCTCGGCGTTCGCCCGCGTCATCGCCAACGATGCGATCTCGGTGGCGTAGCGGAAGGTGGCTTCGGTCGCAGGCGAGATGGGACCTTGGCGCTTGTCCCATGCGACCAGGCATCCGACGACGCGGTGGCGGTTGGGCGCCAGCACCCCGAAACACCGCACCGTCGTGAACCTCTTTCGCGCCGCGTACCGCTGCAGCTCCGGCAGTAGGTTGCCTACCTCGGTGTCGGACGCGAGGACCGCCCCGGCCATCACGTCGTCCCAGGGGCCGGCCACGTCCGCCGGCGGCGTGTCCTCGGCTGGAGAGTGCTTGGTCAGCTCGTTGGACTGGCTCGTGCTGACCAGGAAGTAGCACTCGTGCCCTACCGGCTCGCAGCCAAGAACGTTGGAAACCGTGATGAGCGAGTCTGCAGCCACTTGGGCGGCGGTATAAAGCTCGTCCGAGTCCTGCCAGCCGACATGGGGAACGAGGACGGCGTTGAGGCCATGACGCACCGACAGCGGCCGCAGGAGAACCACGGTCGAGCCGCTCGTTCCTTCAGCCCGGTGGGCGACTGAGACTTCGATCAACCTCTTGGAGTCGTCCAGCTGCTGAAAACGGGCGATAGCGCTGGCCGGCACGGAACCCTGGGCCATCGTCCGCGCCTCGTTGATGATCGAGGCCACCAACGCCGTGTCGCCACGAGAGACGTAGCGGAGCAGGTCCCGCCCGATGAGCTCGCTGGCAGGCCGCCCGAAGACCGTGGCGAACCGCCCACCCACTTCCTGGATGAGGCTCCCCTGCCTGAGCACGACGACAGCCGCCGGCATGACGTCGAGCATCGAGGCGAGGCCGCTGTTCTGCGGAGGGGAAGACCGGCGCTGCCCGGAATCGGGCTCGGCCTCCAGGCCTCCTGCACCACCGCTGCCGCTCCCGCTGCTGCTTCCGGGCAGGGTGATGTTTCGCGTCAGGGATCGACGAAATGACGATCGAGGGTTGTTCATGTCGCTCCTCCGCCGCCGGCCCGTGCCTCCACGAGCGGGCGCGAACTATCCAGAAAGTAGAAACATCGTCAACTTACTCTGGGACAGCAGGTCCCGGCGACCGGATCGGTGACAATCTCGCTTCAACTTCCTTCGCCTACCCCTAGTCGAGCGAGCCCAGCCATCCTGTGACGGCCTCGGCCACCTTGACATCCCGGCCGCGCAGGCTGTGGTCGCCGCCTTCGATCCAGATATGCGTCACGGGGGCGCCTATCTCGCCGGTGGCCTGTCCGAGCTCGCCCGGCGTCCCGAAGGCGTCTCGCGTGCCGGACACGAACAGGCATGGCACGGCGATGTCGGGGAAGTGCTCGACGCGCAGCCGCTCCGGCCTGCCCGGTGGGTGGAGCGGGTAGCTGATCAGTACCAGGGCGCTGGCTGAGAGGCCGGCAGCCACGGCCATCGAGCAGATGCGCCCGCCCATCGAACGCCCACCGAGAGCCACGGCGCCGGCGGGCGCGCCAGCCCGTGCCGCGAGCTCACCGGCCTCGGCGACAACCGTCTCGACGAGGACGGTCACCGGGTCGGGCCGGCGGCGCCCGGCCAGCCTGTAAGGAAAGTCGATCCTGGCGACGAGTACTCCGGTCCGGGCGACCGCCTCGTCGACGGCCACGAGTGCGCTCTGGTCGCGGCTGGCGCTGGCGCCGGGCGCCAGGAGCAGTGCTTTGACTGGAGGCATGGTGCGATTATGTCCGCAAGGCGTGGCCGGACGTAGCATGGCTTGAGCCGACCAGCCCAAACCCCCGAGCCCAACCGAAGCAACCAGGCCGATAACCCGGGCCAAGACACCCGTGGAGAGGAACGCCAATGCGAGTCATCGTCGACTACGACCTTTGCGAATCCAACGCGATCTGCATGGGCATCCTCCCCGAGGTGTTCGAAGTGCGCGACGACGACTTGTTGTACGTACTCGACGAGAACCCCGCCGAGGAGAAGCGGGCGAAGGTCATGGAGTGCGTGCGCTCCTGCCCGAAGCAAGCCATCTCGGTCGAGGGTTGACCGGCGGTTGACGAGCAGCCCCGAGCACCCCGAGAGGGTCCGCCTCGCCCCGTCGCCAACCGGTTACTTCCACGTCGGCACGGCCCGCACAGCCCTCTACAACCTCTGCGTGGCGCGCCGCACGGGCGGCGTCTTCATCCTGCGCATCGAGGACACCGACAAACAGCGACACCAAGAAGAGCAGTACCACGGGATACTCGAGGCACTCCGCTGGCTGGGAATCGCGTGGGACGAAGGCCCCTATAGGCAGTCCGAGCGAAGTCGTCTCTACGGCGCCACGGCCGATTTGTTGTGGCAGTCGGCCAACTTGTACGCCTGCGACTGCACCCGTGAGGCCGTCGAGATGCGGACGAAGGGCAAGAAGCCCGGCTACGACGGCTACTGCCGCGAGCGCGGCCTGGACCGCGGGCCGGGCACGGTGCTTCGCTTCAAAGTGCCTGCCGGCGGGACCACGGTGGTGCACGACCTCGTTCGAGGAGACGTCGAGTTCGCCAACTCGACGATCGAGGACTTCGTGGTACAGAGGTCCAACGGCGACGCCCTATTCGTTCTTGCGGTGGTCACCGACGACAGGGACATGGCAGTCAGCCTCGTCACCCGGGCGGAGGAACATCTCCCGAGCACCCCCAAGGCGATCTTGATCTGGGAAGCGCTCAATGCCGCCGACCCCGCCGCCGCCATGCCTCTTCCGCAATTCGCACACCTGCCTCTCCTGGTCAACAGTGCGCGCCAGAAGATATCCAAGCGCCGACCTGCCGACCGCGTCGCCATCGAGGACTATCGCAGGGACGGCTACCTGCCCGATGCCATGGCCAACTACCTGGCGCTGCTCGGCTGGAGCTTCCCTGACGGGCGAGAGTTCTTCACGAGGGGCGAGTTGGTGGAGGCTTTTCGTTTCGAGGATGTCAATCACTCGCCGGCGTTCTTCGACATCCAGAAGTTGCAGCACTTCAACGGCACTTACATCCGTGCCCTGGCCCTCGGCGAGTTCACCGAGCGCTGCCGCGGCTGGTCGGCCGAGGCCGCCGACCCGCTCGGCACTTGCTACTTCGGATCGCCCGAGTGGACCCAGCTGGCCCCCCTGGTCCAGGAACGCGTGTCATTATTGTCAGAAGTGCCGTCATATGTGGAGTTCCTCTTCGGCGATTTCGCCATCGACGACGCCTCTTGGGCCAAGGCCGTGGTCAAGGACGCCGAGGCCGGCTCGATCCTGGCCGAGGCGCGAGCGAGCTACGCCGGCCTTGCCGGACAGTGGGAAGCCGGCCGGTTGAAAGAAGCCCTGGAGGGAATCGCCGAGGCACACGATCGCAAGCTCGGCAAGGCCCAGGCCCCCGTGCGGGTTGCCACCCTCGGGCGGACCATCGGGCTCCCGCTCTTCGAGTCCCTGCAAGTCCTCGGCCCCGAGAGCACGCTCGAGCGCCTCGACAAAGCCATCGGCCGCCTCGGACCATAGGGCTCCGTTGTTCTTCATTGCCTTCCGGTGGTTCCGCCGGTTCGTCTACCTGGTCGTGGCCGCCGCCTTCATCTATTTCGTGGTGATGTCCGCTCAGGTGATCACGGCCTCGACGGCAAGCAGGAACCTGCCGACGATCACGGGCACGCCGGTCATAGTCGTCGTCGGAAGCCCCACAGGCAAGGAGATCTCCGGCGACCTCGAGCAGCGCTGCCTTCTCGGCTATGCCCTCTACAAGGACCACCACGCTCACCTCCTCATAGCAACAGGGCCACGCTCCTCGAGCGCCGGTCCGTCCGAAGCCTCGGTTACCGCCGAGTGCTTGGCCAAGAAGGGAATCAAAGGCGTCACCGAGGTTCCTGGCGGCGAGATCCCGAGCCAGCTGGCGGGCGTGGCGGGGATGCTCACCCCCGCAGAGCGGCAGCACGTGGTGCTCGTGGCCGACCCACTGCAGACCAAGTGGCTGAAAGCAGTCGCCGAGGCGGAAGGGCTGCGTGCCCAGATTGCGGCTGCCCCCGCTCCCAAGCAGAGCTTCTGGCGGGACGCCAGCACGATCTGGGGTCAGTCGCTCGCCGTCGGCTCCGGTCGCCTGTTCGGCTACCGGTCGACGGGATGGATCGGCGGCTGAGGGCCGCGTTCGCAACTGTTACGCTTCACTTGCTCCATTCGGGGGTGGTGTAATCGGCAACACGACAGGTTCTGGCCCTGTTATTAGGGGTTCGAGTCCTCTCCCCCGAGCTCTTCGCCGGGGTCGCCCACCTGCGGCCCCGGCGTACTGAGGTAAAGCAGCGAGGGAGTGGCGATGGGTCGGGCGGCAGGAGCAGTGCTGGGGCAACCGCGACGAGCTATCGCTGCAGTGTGCTTGGTCGGAGTGAGCATGCTGGGCGCCGCCTGTGGCTTGTCGAGCGTCCCACAGGCCGTCACTGCGCCGTTGGCTGTGCTCCCGGCCACCGACGTCGTGGTCGAGCAGAACCTCCAGAGTGTGGCTGAGTCGCACGGAAGTGGTGCCGTTGCTGTCGTCGGCACCGTCTCGGGACCATCGCTCAACTACCACGAGGTGAGCGAGAGCTCCTCCTCGGGCGTGCTCGTCCTCGCCGGCTACAATCAACTGTCAGGACACTGCCTCGGTATCCTCCGGATCTCAGCCCCGGTTCAGCCGGTGCTGGGCGAGTCCCAGCCCGGCACCTACGACTTCTGGCAGCTGAAAGGCGCCGCCTCTGCCTGCGACGCTGCCTCGTTCGCCTCTTACGCCAAGGTGCCACAGGACTGGCCGGCCGGCGACCCCACCACTGGAGGATGGCCGGGAGCTTGATGCTGCCTATCGTCTAGGCCAACTCCCAACGAAAGGCAGACGATGTCCCCTCGCCAGGAACGGCAGGACAACAACCCGGCGCGCGGGACTCGGGACCTCCTCCCCGGCACCGTCGCCCGCCGCGAAGCCGTAACAGCCCAGCTGGCCGCCAGTTACGCCAACTTCGGCTACCGGCGGATCGAGACTCCCTGCATCGAGCACATATCCCGCCTCACCTGGGGTGAGGGTGGCGACAACGAGAAGCTCATCTACCGCATCCTGCGCCGTGGCGTCGACCCGGTGCTGGAAGCTCGGACAGAGCTTTCCGAGCTCGTCGATCTCGGTCTTCGGTACGACCTCACCGTGCCGCTGACACGGTTCTACGCCAACAACTCCGGTACTCTCGCCTCACCCTTCCGGTCGATGCAGATCGGTCCGGTGTGGCGAGGCGAGAGGCCTGCCAAAGGACGCTTCCGCCAGTTCACCCAATGCGACATCGACGTGCTCGGCGAGCCGAGCGTGCTGGCGGAGTGCGAGCTGCTGGAAGCGACTTTGACGGCCCTGGCGGCCATCGGTGTCGAACCGGTGCACGTCCGTGTGAACGACAGGCGGCTGTTGACGGCGCTCGCCGCCGCAGCCGGTGCGTCGTCAGGGTCAACAGCTGAGTTCTTGGTGACCCTCGACAAGCTCGAGAACATCGGCTGGGAGGGAGTCCGGGCCGAGCTGGCAGCTCGCGGTTTCGACAGGTCCGTCGGCGAGCAGTGCGAGTGGCTCGTGACGTTGCTCCAGTCAGCCGGCTCGGCGACCGAGGTGCTCGCCGGGGCGGCCGACAGGCTTGCCGACCTTGACGATGGCGTGCTCGAGGGCCTAAGAGAGACCACCGGCACGCTCGGCCTCCTCATCGAGGCCGGCGGCGGCTTCACGTTCGCGATCGACCCGACGGTAGTGCGGGGCATGGGTTACTACACAGGGCAGATCTTCGAGATCGCCCACGCCGGCTCGCCCGGTTCCATAGCCGGCGGTGGGCGCTACGACGGCCTCGTCGGCCGCTCGCTCGGACGGGAGGTGCCGGCCTGCGGGCTGTCGATCGGCTTCGACCGGGTCGTGGACATGGCGCGCTTCGTGGCGCCGGATCTCGGCGTCGCCGTGCTCTACGGCGACCAACCGCTCGACCTTGTGCTGTCAGTAGCCCGCCAGTTGCGGTCCGGTGACCGGGCGGCCGGTCTGGTCGCCAAGCACGGCCAGATGCGGCGGCAGCTGGACGAGCTGAAGGCCGAGGGCTATTCGTCGTTCGTGGTCGTCGACGGCCAGGGTGTCTCGAACGAGCGCCCTCTCGGCTAGCGCTGTCCGTCCAGCTTCAAGGTGACGAGCTCGAACGGCCGAAGCGGCAACTCGACGGCTCCGTCGTCGACGACGACAGGGCCGAGGCTGCGCTCGAGCGAGTCAGCCGTCTCGGCTGCCGAGATGGCTGCCAGTCCGCTGCGGACCCCGACTCGTACCGTGGCGCAACCGTGGGAGCCGGCGGGCTCCCATAGCCGCACGATGGTCTCGTCGCCGCGGTCGGCCCGCTTGACCGCCGAGACCATTGCGCCCGACACCTCGATGAGGCTGGTGGTTGCGGCGAGGCTCTTCTCCCGCTGGTCTGCTGGCACCGGCACTGCGCTGAGGCCGAGGTTGAAGGCTTCGGCCTGCTCGACGACCGATGGATGCGAGCTGAGCGAGGCGGCGAGCCCGCCGTGGGGGCACAACGCATAAGAGAAACGATGCTCCCCCAAGTCCGCTTCCGGATCCGGCCAGGTCGGCCCTCGGAGCAAGGAGAGGCGAATGATCGAGCCCTGGATGTCGTAGCCGTACTTGCAATCGTTGAGCAACGCCACGCCGGCGCCCGGCTCGCTCAGGTCCGCCCACCGTTGGGCGGGAACCTCGAAGCGAGCGGCGTCCCAACTGGTGTTGGCATGTGTCGGCCGCTGGATGTAGCCGAACTGGACTTCGTAGCTGGCAAAGGCTGCACGAATGGCCACCGGGAACGCCACTTTCAAGAAGCGGTGCCTCTCCTGCCAGCCCACCGTCGTCGAGAACTCAAGGCGCCGCGCCCCCGCAACAAGGCGTATCTCTTGGGATATCCTGGACTTCCCGAAGCTGCGCACGATCCGGACGCTCGCCCGGACGGGTCCTTGCTCCACGATCTCGATCGAGTCCAGTTCCGTCAGCTCGGTGGCACGATCGAAGGTGCCCTGGTCGACGTCCCAGGCGTCGGCGTCGTTCGGCAGGTCGATGTGGAGCTGCAAGACGTTGCCACGGGCGCCGGCGGCGATCAGCTCGCGCCCGGTCGCGACGTCCAGGACCGAGCGCAGCAGACCTGACGAGTCGATGGCAACGGTCAGGACGCCGTTGCCGAGCTCGATCTCGGTCTCCCCGCCCGGCTCGGTAACTTGGCGGGCTCGGGCGGCGGTCATGGCTTCCGCCTGAGAGCCCGCTGCCCGGCTCTGCCTCCGCGATAGCACGAGGTCGTAGCGCCGCCATCCGCAGCCGGGCACGGACGCGACCCAGCCGATCCTCCCGCCATCCAGCACTTGAACCGGCACCGGCCACTCGCCGCCCGTGCCGCCTACCGGGACTGCCACCCACTCAGGCACGGTGCTAGTCACCATGCCGGTCCCCGAGTCCGATGTCGTGGGGGTCACCACGACACCGGATGGTGCAGGCGGGTAGGGCGGGAAGGCAATCCCGCCCGCGGTCGCGGCCGCGGCATCAAGCTCGACGAGCCCGGTGCTGGCGTGTGAGCCGGCGTTGAACACGAGCACCGAGTGCCAGCCGGCACCGGCGAACTCTGTCTCCTCGACCGCCTCAGCCCCTCCGACCCTGCTGGCGATGGCAGCACACGCCCGGTCGATCACCCCTGTGGCGATCTCGCGTACGGTCGCGTACGCGGTCTCGGAGTCCTTGTACACCCAGTGGATACTGGAGCCGGGCAGGATGTCGTGGAACTGGTGGAGCAGCACGATCTGCCAAGCCCGCTCGAGGTCAGCCTGCGGGTACTCGGCCCCGAGGCCGGCAACCGCCCACATCTCGGCTTGGCGGAGGAGATCCTCGCAGCGGCGGTTGCCGAGCTTGGTCTTGGCCTGAGTCGTCTGCACTGCTCGGTGGCGCTCAAGGTACAGCTCGCCCACCCACACCGGAAGGCCGCCGGTTCCCGAGGAGTGAGCCGTCGTCACCGTGCCCGGCCGGGCGGCGTCCGTGGCTGTCTGGGCGGCAAGCGCCTCGGCCTCGACAGCCTCGAAGAAGCTCCGTGCTGTGCCGAGCGTCACCTTCGGCAACGGGTCGAGGTCCCGTAGCCGCCTGTAGGAGTCGAGCATCGCCTGCGAGGGCCCGCCACCCCCGTCGCCGTAGCCGTATGCGTACAGAGAATGCCGGGATGCACCGTGCTGGGCGAAGTCCTTCGAACCCTTCAGCACTTGGGCGACGCTGAAGTCGCCGTTGTAGGTGTCCGTCGGCGGGCAGTGCGCCAGCACCCGCGTGCCGTCGATCCCCTCCCACCAGAACGTGTGATGTGGGAAACGGTCGATCTCGTTCCAGGAGAGTTTCTGAGTGAGGAAGTACCGCACGCCGGCCGAGGCAAGCACCTGAGGCAGGTTGGCCGAGTACCCGAACGCGTCGGGCAGCCAGCAATCCTGTGTCTCCACGCCGTAGCGCTCCAGGAAATACCGCTTGCCGTAGACCAGCTGCCGCACGAGCGACTCGCCGGACGGCATGTTGGTGTCGGGCTCGATCCACATCGACCCCACCGGTTCGAACTGCCCCGAGGCCACCTTGGCCTTCATCTTCTCAAAGAGCTTGGGGTAGTGCTCCTCCATCCAGGCGTGCTGCTGGGCCTGCGAGCAGACAAAGACGTAGTCCGGGTTCTCCTCCATCAAGGTCAAGGCAGTCGAGAAGGTGCGGGCGCACTTGCGGCGAGTCTCTCTGATCGGCCAGAGCCAAGCAGAGTCGATGTGGGCGTGGCCGACGGCGGTGACGAGGTGCGAACCGGGAGCGGCGGGTGAGTCGAGCAAGGGCGCCCAGACCGCCGCCTGTGCCAGCACGGACTCGCGCACGGCGCCGGGATCGACGGCCAGGGCGACGCGATCGAGGACCCGCAGTATCTCCTGCGAGCGCCGCGCCTCGGGCCCGAGTGCCCTGGCCAGCTCGTACAGAACCCGCAGGTCGTGCCAAGCGGACTCGAGCTGCCTGTCCGCCATGGCCAGCTCTGCCTGGTCGAGCCGGTAAAGCGTCGCCCCCTCGTAGTCGGGCATCAGCAGCGGCCACTCGATACCGCCCCAGGGGACATAAGGATTGGCAGCCGCCTCGACGTGCAACTCGACTGAGTCGCCACCTTTGGCGGGCGAAGCGACTTTGACCGAGTTGTGGCTCGGGTTGATCGCCTGGAGGGGACAATCTCCATCCCAGACGAGCGCCTCGCCCCCGAAGCCGGTCATCGCCTTGTAGCCAAGCCCGATCCTGGCCACGACGTCTGATCCCGCCCAGGCGGGCGGGATCGTCCCCGACATCCGGAACCATGCCGTCGACCAGGCGCCTCCCCATGCCTGCCCCAGGCTGAACGGTTCGAAATCCTGGCGGTAGGCGTCACAGGCGGTGATGGGCTCGCCCGGCACGAAGTGAACAGCCACTTGCAAGGGCTCGGTCGCCGGGTAGACCTCGGGGAGGACGACCTCGGCTACGAGTCTTTTGACACGTCGCTGCCTGATCTCATGATCCGAGCCCATGAAGCCTCAGCTTCCTATGGCCACAGGTGCCCCTAGGACAGACGAGCCCGGGGCACCTTCGTAGGCAGCTGCTCCGATCGCCAGCACGGCACCGTCGGCCTCCAGCATCCACAACCCGGAGCCGCTGATGACTGCACTCGCCCCAACGACCGCACTGGTCGGCGCCGAAGACACCGGCTTCAACGGCGGGGCGCCGTCGACGGCCTCGATCTGGCCGGTCGAGCTGACGAGCCAGTAGCCGCTGCCGGACGTGGAGGCTGCGGCCGAGACGACGGCCACGACCGTGCCGGCCAGCTTGCCCTTCCAAGAGCCGGCCTTGGCCGCGTCACCGAACGCGTACACCGTCCCGGTGCCACTGGTCATCCAGTAGCCGCCGCCGTCCGCCGTAGCGGCGGCCGCCACGATTGGAGCGCTGGGTGGCTTACTCATGGAGCCGTGGACGGCCGCGGCTCCATAAGAGAAGACGCCGCCCGCGGCGGTGATGATCCAGTAACCCGAACCGACGGGGTCGGAAAGGATCACGGCCGCCGGCGAGGCGTGCTGCGAAGAAGTGAGAGAGCCGAGGGACGGCGTCCCGTAACCGAGCACAGTACCGTCGGCTTCCACCACCCACGAACCAGTCCTGGCTCCGTCCAGGGCATAACCGACAGCAGGGCTCGAGAGCTTGGTCCCGGACGAGCCGGTCGGCAGAGTCGCCAGGTCCCCGTAGCCGATGATGCCCCCATACGACGTTGCCACCGCGTAGCCGTCGTCACCGAAGGAGGGGAACACTCCACGGGCATATGTAGCAGCTGCAGATCCGAGGGCAGTCGTCGCTGCCACCTGGATTCGCCAGTACACGCCGGGCGGCAACGCCAGTGTCGCCGTCCGCGCCGAGGCACGCACCACCACCGACGGCACGTAGGTGACAGGTGACCTCTGGTAAGGCACGTAGCTGTGAGCGAACACCCTGTATCCCACGATGGGCGAGCCACCGTTCGGCGGTGCCTTCCACGTCACTACCGAGCCGTGGAGGCCAGTCGTCACTGCCAGAGCCGTCGGAGGTCCTGGGACGCCCTTCTCGTAGGTGAAGAACACCGCGGCGGGCTTGCTCGTGCCTGCCAGGGTTACGACGGTGACGGCCACCTTGTCGCCGATCTTGCCGGCGGGCGTGGTCGCGATGACAGCTGTGGTGTTGGCCCCGAGGAATGTCTGGGGGTTGCCCACCCGTGTGTCGATGGTGGATCCGAACTTCACCGCGGTGACACTGCCGAGCCCGCTGCCCGAGATCGTCACCTCCTGGCCGCCACCAGCAGAACCCGACGAGCGACTGATGCCTGTGACGACTGGTTGCACCGGCTCGTAGTAAGCGAACGAACTGGTTCGGGCGGTACCGACGCACTCGGTGGCATTGCAGAGCGACAGGACACCCTCTTCGGCCGGGAAGGCCGGGGTCGACACGTCGACCTGCGTGGAGGACACCACCTTGACGTTGCTCGTCGAGGCATAGCCACCAAGCTCCTGTTCTCCGGCGAAGAGCGCGGCCGTGGCCGACGCCAGGTTCTTCCCGGTCACCTTCACGACGGTCCCCCCCGAGACAGGCCCGTCGTGATCCGAGATGCTCTGCACCGCCATGTTGTCGGGCGCGATCGAGATGGTCTTGGACTTGCTCGTGCTACCGCCCGCCACCACTGTGACCGTGGCGCTGGTTGGCGCTGACGTTGCCCTCGGCGCATCCGACGTGCTCTCCCCGCCCGGCAAGAGCACCGGCGGGAAGCAGGTGATCTCGGTCGGCATGATCTCGTAGAACGTGAGGGCCTGGTCCAGACTGGAGTCACCGGGAACAGCGAGATCGACTGACTGCAGCGTGAAGTAATCGTAACCCGTCCCGTTCACCTGAAGCTCCGTCGTGGTGTCCGGGTCGGGGAAGTTCTCGTACAGGCCGATCGTCGATGGGTCGATACTGGTGATGACCGGTGTCGGTGCATAGTCGAACTCGGTCACGGCCGGGACGACTTCCTCGCCGGGGATCGCCAGGAATATCTCCGAGACAACGCCCGTTGGCGGCGGCAGGATCCTTTGCGTGGCGCTCGTTCCGTAGGAGTTGGACACGGTGACCTCGGTCTGGCAGATGTTCGACAGCGAGACGCCTCGCGCTTTGGTGGCGCAATCTGTCGAGCTGCTCTCAACGGGCACCCTGACCCGTAGCTCGGTGTCCGAGACAACGACTACGGCGCTTGAGGCGACGCCTCCTATGCGCACCGACGGTGCCTTGGCAGTCCCCAGCCCATCTTCGAAGCCACTGCCGTAGACCGTGATCACCTTGCCGGCGGGAGCCGAGGAGGGAGAGACGAAGTCGACCGAGGGGAGGGGGCTGCCGTCCGAGCCCGCAACGTAGTGGAACTCCGCAGACAGGGTGGCGTTGCTCGTGCCGTCAGGACCGGACACCGAGACCACAACACCGCCGACGGGAACCGAGCCGTTGAACGGCTGGGTGGGAGACTTCGGGGAGTCGACCACGATGGACGTGCCGTTGCCGTTGATGTCTGAAGCGGTGACAACGACCGAGGCGGGTCCGAACTGCACGCGGGTGGCACCGCCGAGGTCGGTGCCGGTGATCGTCACCGGCGTCCCGCCGGCGTAGCTGCCGAAGTTTGGCGAGAGGCCACTCACCGACGGGTGCTTGGCCACGCCGCCGGCGGCGCAGAGGAGGGCCGTCAAACCGGTCGTGCCGTTCTCGCCCGTGACCCGGGGGCTGCCGAGCCCGCTGGCCATGTCGTAGCCCTTGGTCGCCGGGTACGCCCCGTCATGAAGGCCGAGAACGTCGTTGTTGCCTTTCGTGATGTCGTTGAAAGCCTCGGCGTACTCGGCCGGGTTGGAAGCGATCTGGTAGAGCGGCGGTGCGGCAAAGCCGACCGAGGCCAAGTGCTGGGTCGCGCAATAGGAGTTCGTCTCGGCGAGGATTGCCGTCCACTTAGGAGCCGCAGCCGAGGTCCCTCCGATCGTGGTCCAATAATCGCCGTAGACGATGGTGTCGCCGTGCAACTCGTCCGCCGACGCGCTCACGTCGGGGACCTCACGGCAGTCGGTGTGAACCGGCGCGCCACAGGGCGCCCCGCTCGAGTACTTGCTACGAATGCCCGGCACCGAGGAGCTGGCCTGCCACGCCGGCATTGGCCAGGTGTCCGAGATACCGCCGCCGCCTGCTCCGCTGTCGCCCAGGGCAGAGCTGCCGCCGTCGTTCCAGACCGTCTCGACAGGCGGGTTCGTCGCCGCCAGCATGCTGGTGCCGCCGACCGACAACGCGTAAGGCTGCGACGCCGGGTCGCTGACCGACAGGCCAGTGGTGCCGTCGTTGCGATAGCACGTCTCGGACCCCGCGTCGCCGGAGGCCACGACGAACGTCTGACCCTGCAGAGCTGCTTCTTCGAGCAGGACGTTCTCGGTCTGGGCAAAGCCGGGCGAGGCCGACTGCATGTCCGCCTCGCAGAGCCCGTAGCTCACGTTCACGACGCTGGCCTTGTCCTGGCCGACGATCGCAAGCATCTCGGCCGCCCATCCGGTGAGAGTCCCGGGGGCGTCGTAGACGTCGATATGCGCGGCCGGGGCATAGGCAGCCACGTCCTCGACGTCGAGAGCGGCTTCACCTCCGCCGGGACCGGGGGGCTCGCCGCCGTCGATGTTGATCAGTGACACCTGGTTGGTGTGGCTGGCGCCGAAGTAGCACCGCTCGAAGGCGGCCAGGTCCGACATGGCGAATGTGTCGAGCTCGAACAAGCCGACGGTCTGGCCGGCACCCAAGTCGCCGTCCGAGTAGAGCCCGTCCAGACCGTAGGCGCTGGCGAACTGAGTGTCGGTGTACGAATTCAGCTGCCGTGCCGTCTTGGTGGCGGCGGAGCAGGCTGTCGGCCCGCCATTGGAAGTGGCTGGCGTGGCTGGCGTGGCCGGCGCCGGTGAGGTCGATGACGTCGCTGGGGTGGCTGCTGGGGCGGCTGGGGCGGCTGGCGCCCATGACGTGGGGGCGGCGGGCGCTGTTCCGGCGATCCCGAGCGGCGTGGGCACCGCCAGCTCGTCCAGACCGATCACTGCCATGGTGTCTTGGGCCACAGAGTTGGGCAGGCGGGGAGTGAGGCTGGCCCAACGGCCCATGTGGCCGCCGGCGAGCTTCACCGAGTCGAGGACGGTGTGAAAGGCGGCGTCGATCTGTGAGGCCGTCGCGCTGATCGGTATCGCAAGCCCATCGGCTGCCGTCGGCCCCACTTTCAGGCCCAACCGGCGAAGCTCGGACGCCACCATTGCCGCCTCCGCTGCTGTCGGCGCGAATTCGGCGCGGAACTTGGCAGGCGAGATGTAGTGCCTATAGGAAGCGGCGCCTGGCGAGGAGACCTGCTGTGCATACTGAGACAGCGCCGTGGCGTTGCGCGGCTCCAGTATCAACTCGGCCTGCACGCTCGCGCTCGAGCTCAACCTTCCGACGACGCTGTCGCGGGGAACGGTGGCGGCTGGCCCGATGGTGCTGAGCCGAACGCTTGCTGCCGAGGACGACGGCTTGTTGGTTGCCCCTGCGGGCGTGGTCGCCACCAGGGACACCGAGACTGTGATGAGGGCGGCGACTCCGGCGGCGCAAGCACGCGCTCCTGCCCACGATTGACCTCTCCTGGACATGGCTACCCCTCTCCGGCACACTCCACCTGAATGCTGCTCGATGTCTACCACTGACGTCCCGGCAGTACCTTTTGTTGCGAAGGGGATGGAGACTGGTTGTGCGAAGGGGATGGAGACTGGCGTCAGATGGGAACTGACCTCGGATGACGGACGCGGCACCGTTTGAGGCCTCGGAGCACCAACGAGTCGTCGACCTGGTTGGCGCGTACTCGACGTCCATCGCCACCACGGCCGCCGAACGTGCCGACGTCGCAAGGGTCCTCGGCCTGCTGGGCCTTTCCGCCGATCCTTGGGCGCGGTCTTCGCCGTTCCACCTCACGGCGTCGGCGCTGATAGTTCACCGGGCCTCGCACCGTGTCCTCCTGCGTTGGCACGAGCACTTGAAGATGTGGGCCCACGTAGGGGGCCACGGCGACCCTGGCGAGACCGACCCCGTGGCCGTCTGCGTACGAGAAGGGCGAGAAGAGACAGGCCTGTGGGACCTTTGCCCCTGCGAGATGCCTGGCCGCCTGGCGGCGGGTGGTCTCCTGCACCTGGCAGTGGTCCGCCATCCTGGCCGCACGGGGGAGCCCGAGCACGAGCACGCGGACTTGCGTTTCTTGTTGGAGACAGACGAGCCCGAGGCAGCCAGGGAGGAGTCGCCTACGACTCCCGTCAAGTGGTTGTCCTTCACCGAGGCCATCTCGGCTGTCGGGACCGACACGCTCCGGCTGACCATCGAACGACTTGCTGCGCTGTTCGGCCACTGACGAGCGGGGGTGGGGCGGTTGGGCGGTCCGAGACCGGCTGCGGAGGCTTGAGGCGACGGCGGGCCAGGTGGGCCGCCGGACTTACGTTTCGAAGGGGCGAATTAGGCGCGTCAGGCTCCCCACCTCGCCGGGCCGCCGGCGCTGGGCGGTCCTGGCGTGGCCTCGGCGGGCTGACAGTGACTTCGTGGGCGAGGTGGGCCGCCGGACGTACGTCCCGAAGGCGAATTAGGCGCGTGAGGCTCCCCACCCCGCGGCTGTACAACTCGGTCCAGCGGGGGACACACGGCGGCTAACATGGCAGCTCCGGCACGGCAAGTGCCGGACCGAATGGGTGCCCTGTCAGGTGCCCGCCCGGCCCCATCGTCTAGAGGCCTAGGACACTACCCTCTCAAGGTAGAGACACGGGTTCGAATCCCGTTGGGGCTGCCAGACAAGAGCCAGTTCAGCGGGTAGTTCCGAGCAAACTTGGTGTCTCGCTTGCCCCTATTTGTCCATCCTTTGTCCATCCACTCGGGTATTGTCCATCCCACTGGATGGACAACCGCAGAGGGGGAAGGGTGTGGCCGGGTCGCTGAGGCAACGCAGTGAGGACTCGTGGCAGCTCCGAGTCCATCTCGGACGTGATCCCGAGTCCGGCCGCAAGAGGTACGTCGAACGGACCTTCCGGGGTTCGAAGCGTCAGGCTGAGAAGGCGCTGGCAGCGCTGGTCACCGAGGCGGAGTCGCTCCCTCGACGATCCAACAGCGACTCCACGGTCGAGAGGCTCCTCCGCGAGTGGCTGGAGCACGCCTCTCTGAGCTTCTCGCCGAGCACCGTCACCGTTACCAGCGGCTATATCGACAACGCGATCGTGCCGGCGCTCGGATCCATCCCGGTGGCGAAGCTGACGGCCACTGAAATCGACCGCTTCTATCGGAAGTTGTTGACGGTTGGAGGCCCTCGAGGCCCGTACAAGCCCGCCAGCATCCGGCGCGTCCACGGGATACTGCGCCGAGCTCTCAGTCAGGGGGTTAGATGGGGCTGGCTCAAGGACAACCCTGCTGTTCGAGCATCGCCGCCCCGCGTACCGGTGCGTGAGCTCCGGCCGCCGACACCGGACGAAGTCGCTCGACTGTTCCGTTTGGCTGAGTCGACCAACCCGCCGCTGGCAATGTTCATCGTGCTCGCAGCGTCGACGGGAGCCCGCCGCGGTGAGCTTGTGGCGCTGCGGTGGCCTAGCATCGACCTGAAGAATGGGATGCTGAGCATCGAGCGCGGGATCGTCATCGCTGACAACAAGCTGATCGAGCAGAGCACCAAGACTCACCAGAACCGCAACGTTTCGCTGGACGATGTCACGCTTCAGCTCCTCGAGTTCCATCGCGAGCGTGTCTCCGGGATCGCTGCCGAGTGCAGCACCACTCTGGTCACCGACGCCTTCGTTCTGAGCGAGTCGCCGAATGGGTCCGAACCGATGAGGCCCGATTCGGTGACGCGGGCCTTTCGTACACTCTGCGCCAAGGCTGGAGTAAAGGACGTTCGTCTACACGACCTCAGGCACTACGTCGCCACTCAGCTGCTCGGCCAAGGCGTCGACGTGCGGACCGTCGCTGGCCGCCTCGGGCATCGCAACCCGAGCACGACGCTCAATGTCTACGCCAAGGCTCGGGAATTGCAGCAGGTAAATGAGGAAGCCCTGCTCGCCTGATCAGAACAGCGTCGGAGCTCGTCTCACGCCCCCGTGATCCACAGGCCTGGCCTGCCGTATTGCGGACCGCTCGCGTCCGATGCATGATGCCTGCCCTAAACGAGAGGCTGGTGTCCTTATGGGACGAGGTGATCTCGCAGGTTCTGCACAGCTCGAGCTCGTCTCGGGCGTCGCCCACCTGCGACCCGAAGATGCGCT
>JBOGHW010000061.1:0-4776 GCA_050744865.1 Acidimicrobiales bacterium
GTGTCTCCCGTGCGCAGGTCGGCGACCGCGGTGGGCCGGAGCCGGGCGAGCAGCGTCGTGATCTCGGCCGAGGTGAAGCCGGGATTGATCGGCAGGACGGCCCGGCCCTCGTCCCAGCACCGCCGGGCCCGGTCCGCGAGCGGGGCGCCCGCCCCGATGACGGCGACGAGCTCGATGTCGTCCGGGCCGGGCACGATCGATACCCTAATCGTAGGAGTGATCACTCCCAGTATCCCTCGGAGGCCTCATGGAAGCCGCGATCCGGCCCGGCGCCGACTGGCTGCCCGACACGCCCGAGCATTTCACCGACGTCACCTATGCCACCTCGGACGGCATTGCCAAGATCACGATCTGCCGGCCCGAGGTGCGCAACGCGTTCCGGCCGCGCACCCTGTTCGAATTGCGAGACGCGTTCGAGTTGGCGCGTGACGATCCCGAGGTCGGCGTGATCATCCTCACCGGCGAGGGTCCCGAGGCGTTCTGCTCCGGCGGCGACCAGCGCGTGCGCGGCGACGACGGCTACCGCGACGAGCACGGCATCGGTCGCCTCAACGTGCTCGACCTCCAGGTGCAGATCCGCCGCCTGCCGAAACCGGTGATCGCGATGGTCGCCGGCTACGCCATCGGCGGCGGGCACGTGCTGCACCTGGTGTGCGACCTCACCATCGCTGCTGACAACGCCCGGTTCGGCCAGACGGGTCCGATGGTGGGCAGCTTCGACGGCGGCTACGGGTCGGGCCTGTTGGCCCGCACGATCGGTGTCAAGCGGGCCAAGGAGATCTGGTTCCTCTGCAGGCAGTACGACGCGGCGCAAGCTCTCCAGTGGGGTCTCGTCAACGCCGTGGTGCCGCTCGACCAGCTCGAGGAGGTGACTCTCGAGTGGTGCGCCCGCATGAACGAGCTTTCCCCGATCGCCCTCCGGATGCTCAAGGCGGGCTTCAACGCAGCCGACGACGGCCTGACGGGCGTCCAGCAGCTCGCCGGCGACGCAACCATGCTCTTCTACATGACCGAGGAAGGGCAGGAGGGCCGCAACGCCTACCTGGAGGGTCGCAGTCCGGACTTCTCGCGGTTCCCACGCCGCCCGTGACGGCTTCTCCCGTGTCGTCGCGGCCCGCCATGTGGGTGATGGGCGCGCGGCCCCGCACACTGCCGGCCGCCGTCGTGCCCGTGCTGGTGGGCTCTGCGGCGGCTCGCGCCGGCGGCCAGTGGATCCTCTGGCGGTCCGGGCTGGCTCTGCTCGTGGCGCTGGCGCTTCAGGTCGGGGTGAACTTCGCCAACGACTACTCCGACGGGGTAAGGGGCACCGACATCGACCGGGCAGGCCCGCGCCGCCTGGTGGGCGGCGGCCTCGCCGAGCCGAGTGTGGTGAAGCTGGCGGCCTTCCTCAGCTTCGGTGTCGCCGGCCTTGCCGGGCTGGTGCTGGCACTCGTCACGTCGCCGTGGCTGATCCTGGTGGGGGCCGCCTGCGTGGCGGCGGCCTGGTTCTACACCGGGGGGCCACGGCCCTACGGCTATGCCGGGTTCGGCGAGCTGTTCGTCTTCGTGTTCTTCGGGGTCGTCGCCGTTGCAGGCACCGCCTACGTGAGCCTCGGGAAGGTGACGTCCCTGGCTCTGCTGTCCGCAATCCCCGTCGGCCTGCTGTCTGTTGCCCTTCTGGTGGCCAACAATCTTCGGGACATCCCGACCGACAAGCACTCCGGCAAGAAGACCCTGGCCGTCAGGATCGGCGAGGAGAACACCCGGGTCCTGTACGTCTGCTGCCTGGCGTGCGCCTTCTTCTTCGCTGTGACGGACGCCTTGAACCGGCATCGCCCGGCCGCTCTCGTCGCGCTGGCGGCCCTGGTGCTTGCTTACGGCCCGGTTCGCCTGGTCGTGCGAGGTGCAGCAGGACGCCTGCTCATACCAGTGTTGTCGATGACGGGGCGACTGCTGCTCGTGTTCGGCGTGCTCTTCGCCGTCGGGCTGGCGCTCTGATGGGATCAGCTGCCGGCTGGCTCCCCGTGGTGAGCAGTCCGGGGCAGCACGAAGGACCGCACAAGAGCCCCAAAGGCCTCAGGTTGCTCGAATGGGACCGCATGGCCGCGCCCGGCTGCGGCCACGTAGCTTGCGTTGCTGCCGATTGCAGCGGCCAGCCTCCGGCCGAGCTCGGTGTAGCGAGGATCCTGCTCGCCCGCGACTACGAGCACCGGCATCGACAGCTGCCCGACTTCCTGCCACAGCGGCAGCTGAGTGCCGTTGCCGCACTGCCGCAGCGAGCTGGCCAAACCGGCGGCGGAGTTCACGAGCCGGGACGGTTTGTTCGCTTCCGCCGGGCCGAGGTGGGCGAAGAGAGGCCCGCCGAGCCACTCGTCGAGAAACTCAGCCATCCCGCCGTCTCCGCCCATCTCGATCCTGGCCGCCAAGGTGTCATCGGCCGCCCGGCGGGCGTTGCGGGCTGCCTCGTCCTCGATGCCGGCCGTAGCACTGACGAGCACGAGCCGCTCCACCGTGGCCGGGTGCCGGAGGGCGAGGTGGAGGCAGCTGCGGGCGCCCAGCGAGTAGCCGACGTAAGCACCGGTACCGCATGCCTGGGCCAGCGCGTCCGCGGCGCCGGCAAGGCCTCCCCGTGCGGGTGGCGACTGCCCGTGCCCGGGCAGGTCCGGTGTCACGACTTCGAAGCCTGCGAGCTGCCGGGCCACCGGTTCCCACGAGCCAGACGACTGCGTAAAACCATGGACGAGGACCAGGCGAGGGCCGCTGCCGGACCTGGTGACGCTGAGCTTGTCGGGCGGCACGATTGACGACCGTAGCGGGCGACGCGCAGGCGACGTTCTGTGCCACGCTCGTAGACGAGTGGTCCCGCGGAGGCGTCACCGACGCCGTGGTCTGCCCCGGCTCGCGGTCGACTCCGCTGGCGCTCTCGCTCGTCAGGCACGCCACCATCAGGGTGACGGTGCGACTGGACGAACGCGGAGCTGCTTGGTTCGCGCTCGGTTTGGCACTGTCGTCCGGCCGCCCTGTGGTAGTGCTGACCACGAGCGGTACGGCGGCAGCCGAGCTGCACGCAGCCGTTATCGAGGCCTCGCAGGCGCGGGTGCCGCTGATCGTCTGCACGGCGGATCGGCCGCCGGAACTCCAACAGGTCGGAGCGCCGCAGACGATCGACCAGGCTCGCCTGTACGGGTCGGCCGCCCGCTACTTCGTCGACCCCGGGCCACCGGCGGCCTATCCGCCGGCCGCTTGGAGGTCGCTCGCCAGCCGCCTCCTCGCCGAGGCGACGAGCGGTCCGTTCGGGCCCGGTCCCGTCCACTTGAACCTGCCGCTGCGCGAGCCGCTTGCGGGTGCGCCAGGGCCGCTCCCGACCGGGCGCCCGGGCGGCCGGCCCTTTCACGCGGTCCAGCCGCGTCGAGCCGCTGCCGCCACAGTCGCCTTGGCAAAAGCTCTCGACCCGGCGAGGCGGGGAGTGATACTCGCTGGCGCCGAGCGGCGGGCTGTCAGCCCTGGATCCGCCAGTCAGAACGGCCAGAGCCGACCGACCGGCTCGAAGACACCGACGACGCCGGAGACCAGGACATCGGAAGGAGCAGCTGGGGAGGCGGCCGTGGCGCTCGCCAGCCGGCTCGGGTGGCCGCTTCTCGCCGACCCTCGATCGGGCGCCCGGCGCCCTGTGTCGGGGGTTGTGACCGTCGCCGCCGCTGACAGCTTGCTGCGTACGCCCTGGGCCGAGCAGATGGTGCCGGACGTGGTGGTGAGGACCGGGGACCTCTGGGCGTCGAAGTCTCTCGGGTCATGGTTGTCGGCTGGTGCCGCAACCGGCGCCGAGCAGATCAGCTTCGAGCCCGACTGGGCGTGGAGGGACTCCGCCAGGCAGGTCGACGTCGTCGTCCCGGCTGCGCTCGACCTTGACCTCGTGGAAGCGCTCGTCCCTGCCCGTCCGCCGGCGAGCTCGTCGCACGGTGAATGGCTCGAGCGCTGGGCGGCTGCGGAGGCGGCTGCGCAGGACGGCATCGACGAGGCGCTCGCAGGCGCGCATCCCGCCGTCACAGAGCCCGGGGTCGCCAGGGATCTCTTTGAGTGGGTAGCGCCTGGAGGCACGGTCTTCGCGTCCAGCTCCATGCCGATTCGCGACTTGGAGTGGTATGCCCGGCCGAGGCTCGACCCACCCGCAGTGCTTGCCAACAGAGGTGCCAACGGGATCGACGGGGTGGTCTCGACGCTGTTCGGCGTGTCGGCCGAGCGGGGGCTCACCTACGGCCTCGTCGGCGATCTGGCGGTGCTTCACGACGCTTCGGCCCTGGTGCGTTCCGCCCGGGGCTCGCTGGCGATGCCTGCGGTCGTGGTCGTGGTCGACAACCAGGGCGGTGGCATCTTCTCGTTCCTGCCGCAGGCGACCGAGCTGTCCGGCCACGAGTTCGAGCTGCTCTTCGGCACACCCCAGGAGCCTTCCGTGGCGGACCTGGTCTCGGGTTGCGGCTACCCGACCGTGACCGTGACGAGGGCAGCCGAGCTGGAGCCGGCCCTGGAGGCCTCGACCACCCGGGCACTCTCGAAGGGCCTGCCCGCCTTCGTGGTGGTACGCACTGACCGCACTGCGAACGTCGCCGTGCACCGGGAGATCGAGGCCGCCGTCACCCGCCGCCTGGAATCGCTTTCGTGACTTTGCCCGCCAGAGGTGGGCCGCCGGACGTCTGGAATTGCCCTCCCCGCCATTCGGCGCGTGGGACGGCCCACCTCAGACGTGAGCGGCGGAGAAGGTCAGGTGGGCCGCCGGACGTACGTCCCGCCCCCTAGAAA
>JBOGHW010000062.1:0-84565 GCA_050744865.1 Acidimicrobiales bacterium
CGTGGCGTGCACCTCGAGCGTGGCGGGGTAGGGCACCGCCGGCAGTGCCAGGAGCGGCTCGGACCCGGCCAGCTCGCCCACGCTCGGCCAGCGGGGACGGCTCGTGTCCATCGGCGGGTCCTCGATACCTGCGGGGCTGCGCAGGCGGGCATCGCCTTTTGTGGTGAAGAAGCGGTCGAGGCAGGCCTGGGCGGCCTCTGGGGTCTCGGCCGAGAGCGTGCGCCACCAACGACCGGTGGCAAAACGCACGGCCGCCTCGACCGATCCTTTGCGGTTCCCCCGCCGGGGCGGGCAGGGCACCACCGAGGCGCCGTAGTGCTTGGCGACGGGGGCAAAGCTCGCCTGCACGTCGGAGCTGCCGGGGACGATGACCGTCGCCATACGGTCCACCCGCCACCTCCGTGCCGTGCCGCCGAGGCGACGCAGCACCCCGTCCATGGCTTCGACGAGATGGGCCTGGTCGGTCACCGGGGCGATCACCCCGCGCGTGCGCCCCGAGTACGGCAGTGTCCCGAGCAGTACGTAGCCGATCCCGCCCCATGGCGAGCGGCGCCGCTCGAACCAGTCCCACTGGATCTCCTCGCCGGGCGGATGGGGTATCTCGATGGTGTCCCGGCCCCGCACCCCGCTGCACGCCTCGCAGTGCGGGCGCAGAGCTGCCGTGCGCAGCTGGCGGGAGAAGCTCGGGTAGCTCTGCTCGTAGCCGAGCTCGAGCACCTCGTCGAACAGCGCCGTGCCCCATACGTGCGGGTCGTCGGCGAAGCGGGCCTTCAGGTACGGGAAGTACCGTTCGAGGGCTTCCGGCTCAGATCGCCGGCGAACCCCGGGCTCCCGGCCCTCGAGGTACGCCTTGACCGTTCGCCAGTCACAACCGATGTGCCGGCCGATCGCCACGTACGACCAGCCTCGTTTCCTGAGTGCGTGGACCTCCACGTCGTCTCCCTGTGTGAGCATGAGCCAGGGCTCCTTCCCTTCTGGTCGGCTTGGACACCACCAGCTTGGGAAGGGGCCCGGCCAAATTGGTGGACCCTCCCTCGAGTCCACCCAGGGCACTCAGCTACCTACGTTTCCAGTGATCGAGTTGCTACACGCTTACGTGATCCTCAACATCTCGGCCCCCGATGAGTGCCAGGAGGCCGAGGACAGCTGCCAGCACCCGAGCTCTGGCCGGGGCAGGTGGGCCCGGCGCTTATGTCCTCCAGCCGGCGGTCAGCCCGACTCGCGGGCATTTCGGCCGGTGGGGCCCGGCGCTTATGTCCTCAAGCGTCCTCACGCCGGCGGCTGGACCGACTCGCGGGCATTTCGGCCGGTGGGGCCCGGCGCTTATGTCCTCAAGCCGACGGTCAGCCCGACCCGCGGACATTTCGGCCGGTGGGGCCCGGCGCTTATGTCCTCAAGTGTCCCCGAGCCGGCGGCCGGACCCGACTCGCGGGCATTTCGGCCGGTGGGGCCCGGCGCTTATGTCCTCAAGTGTCCTCAAGCCAGCGGCCGCCGGCCAGACGGAGCCTGCACCGGTAGAGCCCAGGGGGCGCCCGGTTGCCCAGCGAACGAGAGACGATCTGCTGGGCCACCGGCAGCGCACCTTCCTGAGAGTCCCTCGGCTACCCCCAGGTTTGGCTACCCCCAGGTTTGGCTACCCCCGAGTTCTTGCCCAGGCCGAGTTAGCTTCGGTCCCGGTCAGCGATGTGGCGACATTCGCCATGTTGCTGAACGCTCCTGTCCGGAGCGCGAACCGAATCCTCAGCCCTTGAAGAGCGCCGGAATCGGCTTCTCGCCTCCCGTGTACGTGGTGATCGGCCCCGTGTTAGTTGAGACATAAGTCGGGCTGATGGCGGATATCACGCCGTTCTCGATCTTCACGATCTCGGAACCCGAGTAGCCATAGTGGTCGGTCTTCGAGTAGGCGAAGGGAACCAGCCCCGAACTGGCGAAGCCTGCTCCGTGATCCTCGATGGCAGCGACAAGGCCGGCACGTGTCAGGTTCTTTCCAGCGGCCTCGAGGGCCTGCACCACCGTGAAGCCGAGGGCGGCGCCGTACTCGCTGTTGCCGTCCCAGTGGTAACCCTTGTCGTACTTCCCGAGGACTGTCTTCATCAGCTGGACCCACGGGTTCGACGAGTCGGACTCCGGCGGGAAATAGGAGTTCGAGACTATGCCGTTCAGCAGCGCTTCGCCTGCTGCGCCCTTTGAGAACGACGACAGCAGACCCGTAAGGGTCGGCGGGTCCGCACCCACGCTCGACACCACCCAGTGCGGCGCGTAGCCGATGGAAGCGGCGGCCAGCAGTGCCAGAGCCGTGGCGGCAGGGATCGTGTAAAGGACGACTACGTTGGCGCCCGCCGCCTTCAGAGCGGTGATCTGGTCACCGAGCCCGGCAGCGAGGCCGGCGGAGGTTCCCTGGTAGTTCTGGCTGCCGACGACGGCGGACGACGGAATCTCCTCGTTGAGACCCTTCACACCGTCCTGACCGAACTCGTCGTCCTGGTACAGGTATCCGACCTTGTCGCCGCTGTACGTCTGCTTGACGTACTGACCGAGGATCTTGCCCTCGACGATGTAGTTCGGCTGGAACCCGAAGACGTCGGGCTCGCTCGGCGTGCTCCAGCAGGCGCAACCGCTCTCCACGAAGATGTCGGGCACGCCTTGCGCCTTGAGATAGGCCTCCACAGCCAACTGCGTGGGCGTGCCGAGTGCTCCGATGTCGGCGAAGATGTTGTCGTTCTGCACCAGCAGACGGGTCTTCTGCACCGTGAGAGTGGGGTCGTACTGGTCGTTCTCGATGATGTACTTGATCTTTCGGCCGTAGACACCGCCCTTAGAATTGATGTACTGGAAGACGGCATTGACCGCAGGCGCGATCTCGTCGTACCCGGGAGCCGCCGCCCCAGTGAGCGGCGTAGTGGTGCCGAGGACGATCGTGTGGGCGCTGACCCCCGGCGTGACAACAGCAGCCGGGGACTTCGTAGTGCCGCACGCTGCAGCCACCAGTGCGGCGGCAGCAAGTGCCGAGGCGACGGCCGCATCTCGGCGCTTATGTGCAACATGAGCTTTCATGGGCTGGTCCTTTCAAGTGACGGTGTAGGCGGGGGGGTGGGATCTGGTGGCACGGGGCTGGCTGACGACGTCAGGCGCTGTACCAGGCGGGTGGCGACTCGCCAAGTCGACCGCAACCACCCTTGGATGCCCGAGGGCGCCAGCATCATGATGACGATGATGAGCAGGCCGAAGACTGCGTCTTGGAGGTTAGCGCTGACGCCGCCCGACCAGTTGAAGTGCCCCGAGATACTCGACGACCATTCCGGTATGTAGACGAGGGCGAGAGCTCCCCACCAAGCGCCGAGCAGCGAGCCGCTCCCTCCGATGACCATGCCCGCCAGCAGCTGGATGGACAGGAACAAGCTGAAGCTGTCGGGGCTGACTATCCCGTCCCACAGTGCGAACAGGGCTCCAGCGAGCCCGGCTGCAGCCGAGCTGACGATGAAGGCGAGGACCCTGAGCCGCGCCGGGTTGAGGCCGGCTGCTGAAGCGGCGATCTCGTCGTCGCGAACGGCTTTCAGGGCGCGTCCGTACCTGCTCTTCATGAAGTTGGCGAGCAGCACCATTGTGACCACGGCACCGAAGAGCGTGATCCAGGCAAGCCACCTGTCGGCGTTCACGGCAGGAGGCGGCGTCGGGGGGTTGACGATCACACCCTGGTCTCCGTTGAAGACACTGGCGAACTTACTGGGCAGGTCTTGCGCCGCCAGTGCCAGCGCCAGCGTGACGCCGGCAAGATACGGGCCTTTCAGACGCGCCGCCGGCAGGCCGATCAGGAAGCCGAGGACCGCCGCGGCGACCACACCGACAAGGATGGGCACGACTAGCGGCATGTCGAAGTGCTCCATGAACACGCCGGCTGCATATGCCCCCGTAGCCATGAAGGCACCATGACCGAGCGAGATCTGCCCGCTGACGCCGGTGAGCACCGTCAAGCCGGCAATGGCGATCGCGTACCAACCGATCTCGGCAAGGTTCGTGTCACTGTAGGGAGTGACGCTGATGGTCAACAAGTACAGGATGACGCCGCCCGCCACTGCCAAGATCAAGTGGCGCAGCAGAGGTTGCCTCGGAAGCCGCAGCCACTTCGGGACCGTCATACTCGTCGTGCCTTGGTTCGGGAGAAGATGCCCTCCGGCCGCACCGACAACACCCCTATCAACAAGAGGGCAGCGCCCGTTGTCTCCATGCTCGAACCCAGGTACCCACCCACGTAGGAAATTCCGAGACCGGTCGCCAGACCACCGATCAACGAACCGAGCGGGCTGTCGAGACCGCCCAGCACGGCGGCTGCGAAGCCATAGACGAGTATCGGGTCCATCATGTTCGGCGAGAGGAGGATCTTCGGCGCGACGAGCAAGCCTGCGAGCGCCCCCGCCAGCGTGGCGAAGGCCCAACCCGCAGTGAATACGCGACCCACTCGTACTCCGAGAAGGCGAGCCGTCTCCGGCGCAAAGGCCGCGGCCCGCATCCGGAGGCCGAGGTTGGTTCTCCGAAAGAGGATGAGCATTGCGATCATGAGCACGAGCACTGAGCCGAGCACGAACACGTCGAAGTGCGAGAACTCGAGCTGTGTGTGCCCGGCCACGAGCCCGATCTGGGAGAAAGCCGGTTCAAAACCGCGGTCTCCCGAGCCCCAGATCGCTCCCACCACAGACTCGATCAGGATGAGGGCCCCGATCGACACAACGACCGGGTTGAGCTCGGGCTTGCCGTAGAGCGGCCGGATGAGCACCCGCTCGGACAGGGCGCCGAACACAAGGCCGGCCACGAGGGCCGCGACGAAGGCCAGCCAGTAATTGAGGGACTTGTCGAGCAGCGTGACGGCGACGTAGGTGGTGAGGGTGGCCAGCGCGCCCTGCGCGAAGTTGATGATGCGAGTGGCTCTCCAGATCAGCACGAGGCCGAGCGCGACTGCCGCGTAGATCATTCCGAAGCTGATGCCGTTCAGGGTCAGATCAACGAAACGCCCCATCCTCAGAACCCCAGATACCCATGACGCAGATCGTCCTCGGAAACGAGCTTGGAAGCTTCGCCGGCTACTACTACCCGGCCCAGGTTGAGCACGATGGCCACGTCGGCGATCGAAAGGGCACTCCTGGCGTTCTGCTCGACGAGCAGGACGGTCAGGCCGTCTCGGTGAGCGAAGTCCCGGATGACGCGCATCAGCTCGGCGGTGACCAAGGGCGCCAGACCGAGCGAAGGCTCGTCCAACAACAGGACGGTAGGGTTGGACGCCAGCGCCCGTCCGATGGCCAGCATCTGGCGCTCACCGCCTGAGAGAGTGGCGGCAAGCAGACGGCGCCGGGCCGCAAGGGGTGGAAACATCTCGAAGGCCCGCTCAACCGACTCGGCCAAATCGGACTTGCGGCGGAGCAAGAGGGCACCGAGCCGCAGGTTCTCCTCGACGGTGAGCTCGGTGATGACGCCACGACCCTCGGGGACGTGAGCGATGCCGCGCCGAACGATCTCCTCCGGCAGGCGTCCGGCGATCTCCTTGCCGTCGAGCCTGATCGAGCCCTCCTTGACTGCAACCAGGCCGGAGATGGCGCGCAACAACGTCGTCTTGCCGGCACCGTTGGCACCGAGCACGGCCGTGATCGAGCCGCTATTGGCCACCAGGGAGACGTCGGTCAGCGGACGGATCGGCCCGTAGGTGACCGAGACAGCGTCAACCTCGAGCACGGGTCACCTCAAGCATGCGAGCTCGCAGAGGTCTCCTCGGCGTCGATCTCGACGCCTAGATAAGCCGTCGTGACAGCCGGATCGGCTCGGATCTCGGCTGGCGAGCCGGAGGCGATCACCTTCCCGAAGTTGAGCACGACTATCCGGTCACAGGTCGCCATGACGAGGTCCATGTTGTGCTCGACGACGAGCACGCCCATCTCTCTCTTCAAGACGGCAAGCAGCTCTGCCAGCTCCGAGATGTCCGAAGCCGAGAGCCCGCTAGCCGGCTCGTCCATCATCACGAGGGTTGGCTCGGAGACGAGGGCGCGTGCGAGGGCGATGCGTTTCTGGACGGGGTATGGCAGAGAGGACGGAAACCGGCCGGCGAATTCGGCGACGTGCAACCTCTCGAGGGCTGACATCGCTCGCTCGCGCTGCTGCCGCTCGTCTCGGCTCGACCTCCGCAGGCCGAGCATGGCGGAGGCCCAACCGGAGCGGGCGACCGGTGTGGTCCCGACCAGGACGTTGTCGAGGACGTCGCAGCCATCGAAGAGGCCAACTCCCTGCAGCGTGCGGGCGATGCCCAAACTCGCCAGGTCGTGGGGGTGGTGGCGATGGAGCTGGCGCCCTTGCCAGACGACCGTACCGGACTCGGCCCGGACGAAGCCGCACACCACGTTGAACAGAGTCGTCTTGCCGGCTCCATTCGGCCCGATCACGCCGACAACCTCTCCCACCGACGCCTCGATCGAGACGTTGTCGAGCACGCTGAGCCCCCCGAACCTCACGGTCACGGCGTCGACCACGAGACCGGCCTTACGGGACGGTGCTGTCACAACAGCACTGCTACGGCCATCCGGCCTGCCGAGAAAGGATTGCCGAAGGTCATCGATACAATTCTCCCGATTGGTACGTCCAGTTGTTTCGCGACCATAGACCGTAACCTGCTGGTGTCGCCTACTGCTCGATCGCCACAACCTGCGGCAGGCGTCGGTGGCAGCTAGGGCAAAGTGCCGCTTCTCGGTCGGCCGCGCTTGGGCAGGGGTGCCGCCTTCTTCGGCATGCGCCCGGCGTCGGCGAGCGCTCGGCGGAGGAGCATCTCGATCTGGGCGTTGACGCTCCGGAACTCGTCGCCGGCCCAGCGCATCAATGCATCGTGAACGGCTGGGTCGACGCGGAGCAATACCTGCCGGCGCTCGCTCACGTATAAAGGGAACCGGCGTTGACGACCGGTGACGGCGGTTGGTCTCCGCACAGCACCACCAGCAAGTTGCTCACCATGCTGGCCTTCCGCTCCTCGTCGAGAGAGACGACGTCATTCTCCGCCAGCCTGTTCAACGCCAGTTCCACCATCCCGACGGCGCCTTCGACGATCCGCGTCCGGGCCGCCACGACGGCGTTGGCCTGCTGGCGGCGCAGCATCGCCTGGGCGATCTCTGGTGCGTAGGCGAGGTGCGAGATGCGGACCTCCACGATTTCGACGCCGGCGATCGACACTCGCTCGGCGACTTCGTGGGCCAGCTCGGCGGCGACCAAGTCCGTGGACCCGCGCAGCGATGTGCCAGCCCCAGTGGTGTCGTCGTAGGGGTGGCTCATCGAGACGTGGCGGAGCGCCGACTCTGACTGCACGGACACGAACGCCTGGTAGCTGTCGACTGCGTAGCGCGACTTGGCCGTGTCGGCGACCTGCCAGACCACGATTGCCGCGATCTCGACGGGATTGCCGTCGGCGTCGTTGACCTTCAAGTGGTTGGTCTCGAAGTTGCGGGCCCTGACGCTGATCTTGTAGCGCACCGTGAGCGGTAGTACCCACCAGAAGCCCGGTTTGCGGACGGTGCCGACGTAGCTGCCGAAGAACTGGACGACCGAAGTCTGGCCCGGCGTCACGACCACCAGCGAGCTGCCTACGACGACGAAGACGGCGATCGGCAGCCATAGCAGCGCAACCTCGTGCTGCGCGCTGAGCACTATGCCCGCCACGCTGGCTGCGAGAACCAGCGCTCCCAGCCAGCCGTTGATCGCAGCAGCGGGGCGCTGCGTGATGTCGACCCGTGCTCCCGTGTGCCCGACGGGTTCGGCACTTGTTGATGACTCGATGTTGCTCATAGCCGCTCCTCCATAAAAGTGATAGCAAATACTATCACTTTTCTGCGTGGCGGAGGCGGCGGCCTGCTAACGGGCGGTTCGGCGCAGGTCGGCCACTGTGTGGTCGCCGCCGTGCGGCTATAGGCGCTTCAGCAGGCCGGGCTGGCGCCGGCGGTCGACCGGTACAGCCTGCCCGGTCTCTCACCTGTGTCCTCATCGTTCCGGCGTGTGACAGCACCATTCACGACACTTGCGAGGTAGCCGGCGGCCGGCTGAAGGATGCGGCTCGCCCGGGTCGGCAGGTCGTGACGGACTTCCGGTTCGCGTATACGCAGGGCGTCGAAGTCGATGACGTTCAAGTCTGCTCGCTTGCCGATCGCAACGGTTCCGCGGTCGGCAAAGCCGTAAAGGGAGGCGTTGTTGCCGCTCAGCTTGTGAACCATGAGCTCGACGGGGAGGCGCTCGCCACGACTGCGGTCTCGCGCCCAGTGCGTGAGGTGGAAGGTCGTAGCCGAGCAGTCTGAAATGAGGTTCACGTGGGCGCCGGCGTCGCCGAGGCCGGTGACAGTGTTGGGGTCGAGCATCATCTCCCGGCAGACTTCGAGGTCACCGCTGACGAAGTTGGAGCCGAGGACGGCGTAGAAGGCTTTCCCGTCGCTCTCGAGGAGAAGGTCGTACATAAGGTCGACGGGCCTGACTCCGGCAGCCATCGCCTGGGCGAACACCGACTGGTCGAACCTCGGCTCGTACTCGACCGGTTCACGGATCGGGAAGGTGACAGGCAGCGCCGGGCCGAACAGCTGGACTATGAGCGCCGAGAAGTCGCCTGGGTCGCCCGGAGAGTCTTCCTCGGCGAGGATGGCCGCCCGAACCTCTGACCGCCGCATCTCGGCAACTCGCGCGGCCAGCGGGAGGTGGCTGATCTTCTGGTAGGTCGGGCGACCCATGAACAAGTGGTAGGTATCCAGGCTCGTCATGATCGTGACGGAGCGGGGTATCACTTGCGGGCGCAGGATCGCTCCGCGGCGGTTTGCCTCCGCGGCCGCGTCGAGCACGAGCCGCCAGTGGGTGGGATCCTCGAAGAGCTGAGCCACGGTGAACGTCACGGGCCGGCCGCTGGCGTGGGCGACGGCTTCCAGCAGAGGGACCTCGTCGATGAGCTTCGAGCGCTCGCCGCCGAGGCGGTCGAGTTGGCCGATGGTCCCAGCTGCGATGGCCTCGAAGACGCCGTGGCCGGCCGAGCGCAGCGCGCCCGCCATGGCAAGCACTTCCTCTTCGGGTGCAAAGGTGCCCGGCACCGGACGCCCTGAGCGGGCCCGATGACCGATGGTCCTCGAGGTCGAGAAGCCAACCGCGCCAACAGCCATCGCCTCTTCCACGATGGCTGCCATGGCCGCCAAGTCCTCGTCCGTGGCGTCCTCGTTGGCGGCTCCACGCTCACCCATCACGTAGAAACGAACCGCCCCGTGCGGCACCTGGGCCGCGACGTCGACTGCGAACTTGCGTGCCGCCAGGACGTCGAGGTACTCGGCAAACGTCTCCCACGTTCCCCAAGGCATGCCGACGCTGAGGGCAGAACCGGGGATGTCCTCGACGCCCTCCATCAGGTCGACGAGGGCGTCGTAGTCAGTCGGTCGCACGGGGGCGAAGCCGACACCGCAGTTGCCCATCACGATCGTCGTCACGCCGTTGCTGGCCGACGGTTCGAGAGCGTCGTCCCACGTCGCCTGGCCGTCGTAGTGAGTATGGACGTCTATCCAGCCTGGAGTGACGAGGGCGCCGTCGGCTTCTATCACTCGGGCGGCGCTATCGGTCACCTGGCCAATCTCGACTATCACTCCTTCGCTGAGCCCCACATCGGCCGTGAACGAGGGCCCCCCTGTCCCGTCGACTACGGTCCCGGACTTGATCAACAGGTCGAGCATGACCACCACGGTACGCCCCCGAGCTTGTGGCCGACAGTCCCAGCACGGCTTGGCGGTCCGGCCGGCCCACTAGGCCAACGTCTCCCCAGTCGCCCCGGTCGCCCCGGTCGCCCCGGTCGCCCCAGTCGCCCCGGTCGCCCCGGTCGCCTGTGACCATCGACCATCGCCCCCAGAGCGCAACCCGTCGAGGACATTCGCCCCACTGAACCCAACCCGTGGGCAATTTCACCTCCTACGGCTGTGCTGTGGTCCACGAGTTCGGAGCGGCCATCCGACCCGACGCTCGATGTCCATGTTCCAAGGCAGCTCGTATCGAACGGATCACCTCGTCGGGACGCTTGTCGATTCGGCTCGGCGTCGACCGCAACAGAGTCCATCCCAGGCGCACGATCTCGTTGCCCCGGACACGATCATTCTCGAACGTGATCGGGTCGGAGTGGATCGACCATCCGTCGATCTCGTGCACAACTCGCTCAGCCGGCCACGCCTGGTCGACCTTGGCGACGAAGTCGCCGTGCTCGTCGCAAATGACGAACTCCGTTCGAGGCAACGGAAGGCCGGCGTCACGGATCATGTCGAAGATCAAGCGTTCGTAAGGAGAGTCTCCGTCGGCGTCTGAGAGCCTCGCGAACCAGCTCGTCAGACGCCTCAAGCCAGGCGTTCGCGGGTCCGTCGACCTGAGGCTTGCCTGCAGCGAGGCGGGAGTCACGAGGCGCTTCGCCAGTGCCGCTGAGACCACCTTCTTCAGTTCCGAGTCGTGCATCCGGTAAGCGGGTCGCGAAAGGTCGAGCAGGGTCCGCTCCGGGGAGGTGGTCGGCACTCCCCTCACCTCGCCCCATTCGCTCTCCGACAGCTGGCGCGCTCGATGGACAAGGAATGCATCGTTGCCCCGCGGTCGTTGGGTGAATGACACCGTGACCTCTGTGATGGGAGCTCTGCGCAATATCTCGTGACGATGCGCCGCCGAGCGGTAGGAAAGAACTCCACCCGTGGTGAGCACCGCGACGATGGCGCGGTCTGTGTGATTGCGACTCACGGACGCCAGGCGATACAGCCCCTGTCGCTCGCGGACGAAGAGACCGCTTCGGACCAGCTTCCAAAGAGCATCCGACGTAAGTCCGATGGCGCTGGCTTGGGCCGTGGTGAAAAAGGCGCCTTGCTTGGCGGCAAGTGCCAGGAGGGCGGCGACGCGCTCGTGTCTCATAGCTCGGATTATCCGCGGCGTACATACCGTTTTACCTACCGCCGAAGTCGCTAGTTATCCACATCTCTGTCCACAGGCTCTCGGACTTCCGGGGCGGCCGGAGCGGAGATCACGACCTTCCCGCCTGGGAATCTTCACGGAACGAACGCGCCTGCAAGGTCCCGCCGATCCGTGATAGAGCCGAGAGGTGACCACAACGAATCTCGTCCTGACCCTGTCGTGCAGAGACCACATCGGCATCGTCGCCAGAGTCTCGCAACTCCTGGCTGCCTCGGGGCTCAACATCATCGAGAGTCAGCAGTTCGGCGACTCCGCGACGGACACCTTCTTCATGCGGGTGCAGGCCCAGGGAAGCGATACGGACCTGGCCGGCTTCCGGCAGCGCATGTCCGTCATGGGTAGCGAACTGGCGATGTCCTGGCAGATATACGACATGTCCCAGCACCCACGGGTACTCGTGCTCGTGAGCCGCTTCGGGCACTGCTTGAACGACTTGCTCTACCGCCGCGATAGTGGGTTGCTGCACGCAGAGGTCGTAGCTGTCGTGTCGAACCACGCGGACTTTGCCGGACTGTCCGCCTCATACGACACAGAGTTCCACCATCTTCCGATAGATCGCGACGATCCTGCCGCCAAGGCGCGCCAGGAGGCGGCGCTCGGCGAGTTGATCGATGGGCTCTCCGTGGACCTGGTCGTGCTCGCCCGCTACATGCAGGTGCTGTCACCCGAGCTCGCAGGGCGTCTTGCGGGGCGGGCGATCAACATCCATCACGGCCTGCTCCCAAGCTTCAAGGGTGCAAGGCCCTACCACCAGGCTTTCGACCGGGGAGTGAAGGTCATCGGCGCTACCGCCCATTACCTGACCTCGGACCTCGACGAAGGCCCGATCATCTCCCAGGCGGTGGCCGAAGTCGACCACCGGGCCGGGCCAGAGCGGCTAGCTGCAATCGGTCGCGACCTGGAGTGCAGCGCTCTCGCCCGGGCGGTGGAGTGGCACGTCGACCATCGGGTACTGCTCAACGGCCCTAAGACGGTGGTCTTCTCCTGAGCTCCCATGCCCCCGGCGATCCAACCCCAGTGGTGTCGGGGATGCGCTCATGGCACCACGCCCCGCCCTAGCCCTAGCCCTAGCCCTAGCCCTCGGCGGTGCCGCCGCGCCGGCCATGAACGCTTGCAGTTACGAGTCGAAGCCCATGCCGAGCCTGTCGAGGGAGCGCAGCCAGACGTCGCGGCGCCCCTCGTGGACGTCCGCCCTCGCCAAGGAGCGGCGTGTCAGCTGCACACCAAGATACGCGAGCGGCTCGGGCGGGAAGGGAAGCGGGCGCCTCCGAACCATCTCGAGAGCCGTCAACTCGGTCGCCTGCCCGCTCAGCAAGTCGAGCATGACGTTGGCGCCGAACCTCGTGGCGCCGACGCCAAGTCCCGTATAGCCAAGCGCGTAGGCAACCCGACCGCGGCCGGCAGTCCCGAACATCGCACAAAAGCGTGTGCATGTGTCGATCGCACCGCCCCACCGGTGGCTGAAACGCAAGCCCTCCAGCTGTGGGAACGTCTCGAAGAACTGGTGCGCCAATAGCGAGAAGGTGGCGTCCCGCTGGTCGTAAGCGGGCAGCACCTTGCGACCGAGATGGTAAATGGCGTCGTAGCCACCCCACAGGATGCGATTGTCGGCGGTGAGCCGGTAGTAGTGAAACTGGTTGCCCATGTCGCCGATCCCCTGCCGGTGCCGCCAGCCGATGGCGTCCCGCTGCGCCGAGCTCAGCGGCTCCGTCATGAGGACGTAGTCGTAGACGGGAATCGTGTGAAACCTGATCCTCGACAGCAAGGGCCGAAAGGCGTTAGTGCAGAGCGCCACCTTGTCGGCGCGGATATCGCCTCGCTCGGTCTGCAGCACGACGCCACGGCGGTCGCTCGAAAGCCCGGCGGCAGCGGTGTGCTCGGCAATTTGGACGCCGGCTGCCTCGACGGCGCCGGCTAGCCCCCAGGCGAGAGAAGCTGGATCCACCAGCGCAGTGCTCTCACGGTCCCAGAGGCCGCCCAAGTAGGTAGGTGATCCCACTTCGGCCCGCACGGCGTCCTCGTCCAGGAAGCCGGGGTCCGTCGACAGCTCGCGCACCTGGTACGGCTCGGTCGCAACGGTCAGCTCGCCGGTGCGCTCGAAGGCGCAGTCGATCCCGTACCGGGCGACGGTGGCCCCGATCTCGTCCAGGTTCTCGCGCCCGAGGCGGGCAAGCCGCTCGTACTCGGCTGAGTAGCGAGAGCGACCGTTGGCCTCGCCGTGCGTCACGCTGGCTGCGCAAAAGCCTCCGTTGCGCCCGGTGGCAGCCCAGGCGACACGCTCAGCCTCGACGAGCACCACGTCGCGGGAAGGGTCGCGTTCCTTGGCGAGCAGAGCCGTCCAGAGCCCGGAGTAGCCACCACCGACGACCACGAGGTCAGTCCTCCTGGGCCCTGCAAGTGGCGGTCGCGGAGCGGGTCGATCGGCACGATCCAACCAGAACGGCACAGTGCCGGCGTCCCGCCAAGACGTCTCCGACGACGCCGTGACCCGAGGCTGGCTTCTCGTCATCGCCGTCATCATATGGATGCCCGGTACAAAGCCTCAGGACTCACGCCGGGGCGACTGTCAGGCGGCCGTCAAGTGGCGCGGGGAGGCACTCGCTCCCATCGGCGCTGCGCGCAAAGCAAGTCTCCCTGGACACTCACCGAGAGATCGGTCCCCGGGTGGGGCGGACGGCCGCTACGTAGATGGCGCACGGGTTGCCCGGCTGCCAGTCCGGCAGCGGGTCGATGGTGTCTACCATCACGAAGCCTCTTGCCTCCCAGAACCCCCTCGTCGCTTCGTAGGGCTCGTAGCCCGCTGAGGCATCGAGGGTCTTGGCCTCGACGAGGCTCACACCACCGGCGGCCAACACGCCCAGCACGTGCTCGAGCAGCAGCGTGCCGACTCCACGGCGCCGCCGGGCGGGGTCGACGGCGATCCACAAGATCTCGCTGACCGCCGGCGAGCGCTGATCGACCACGGCAAATCCGGCAATGCCGTCGCGGTCGACGATCACCCATCCGCCATGGCGGCCGGCGTCTATGGATACTTTGCCGGGGACGTCATCGGTGAAGTAGCCGGGTAGGCGCCGGACGATGTCAGCCAGCGCCGGTACGTCGTCAGGAAGCAACTTGCGGACTTGGAGCACGCCGTCAAACCTCCGGGAATCCGCTCGACGAGATCCGCGCCTCGACGTCATAGGCGCCGACCTCGCTCGTTACCGTGTCGGTCAGGGCCATGGCCGGGCTATCGGGAGGCGCGGACAAGGAGCTCGCGAACGCGGACCCTGCCACCGGTGCGCAGGACGGCCCGGCGGTAGATGTAGGCGGCAAACGTCGCCATGCCGACTGTCGCGCCGACACTGATCAGCACTGAGGCCAGGAACTCCCACCAGGTGACCTGGCTCAGTCCGACCAGCACGGACATGCAGAACGGTGCCGTGGGTGGAAGGTAGGCGAGGACCTTGAACACGGCGTCCGGGGTCCCTGAGCTTGCCACGGTGAGCGAGAACACGTAGCCCAGCAAGATCGGGATGCTGAGCGGCAAAGCCAGCGTCTGGACCTGGTCCTGCCGCTCCGCCGTCGAGCCCGCTGCGGCGTACATCCAACAATAAAAGGCGTACCCGAGGACGAGCCAGAGCAACTCCGACAACAGGGCCAGCGGCGCCGCGCCGCGCAATAGATCAGACCCTACGCCGGCAGAGACGGCGAGCGCGAACCCGACGATGAGAGCCGCCTGGCCCATGGCGACCAGACCGATGCCCAGCACCTTGCCCCCGAGGAGCTGGATCGGCCGCACCGTCGCCAGCAAGACCTCCACGACTCGGCTCGACTTCTCTTGCATGACGCCCATCAGGATCCATGTGCAGTACTGCGTGAGCATGAGAAACATGAGCACGATCCCGATCACCGACATTCCGCTCGTTCCGCTCTTCGCGCCCGATCGAAGGGTGTGTACCGGCACCGACTTGGAGTTGGTCACTTGAGCAGCCTGCGCCGCGGTGAGCCCCGCTACCTGGTACGCCTTCAGCACGCCGAGATACTCCGCCACTTCCTGGACGAAGGATGGGTCGGCGGGCGAGCTCGCGGCCGCAGCGGGTTGATCGAGTAGAACCTCGTCGCCGTCCACGATCGCGAGATCCACCTTGTCGGATCGCAGATCTGCCTCTGCCACTGCCAACGATGGCTCCGTCACAAGGGACATCGCGTCGCTGTTCTGGGAGGCGGCGGCGTTCATAAGCTGCTTCGCCTCCGGAGACAGCCTCCCGACGACGCCGACCGCCTGCGTTGTCGGCCCTGAGCTGCCGTGAATCGTCGGGATGATTATGGCGGCGGCGACAGCGACAAGGATGACTACGGTGCCGACGCGGAAGAGTCGTCCCCGAAGGCGCTCTCGGATCTCGCGCATCGCAATGACGCCGACATCGCCGAGCCGGTCGCTGGCGCCCGGTCGCGCCCTGCGCGGTACGCGGGTGGAGCGGGCCGTGCCGGCCCCGGCGGTGTCAGGACCTTGGCGGCGGCGGCGTCGCCTGAAGGCCCAGACTCGCGTGATGGCAACCGCCGCTACCACAAGGGCGATGTAGAGGACCCTCACGCCAGCGCCTCCCGGAAGACCTCGGAGAGCCGCCTGCGCTCGAAGGAGAACTGGGTTACCCGGCCCGCTTGTGTCGCCGCCCGCAGGACCTCGTCACTGTCGACCCCATCGTCCAGAGCTAAGCGAACGGCCCCGCCGTCGATCTCGGACACCACGACGCCAGGCAGGCGACGTGCCCAGTCAGCGGTCCGGTTGCCCTCGATGCGGACCAAAAGCCGCCGAGCCCCGCTCGTGGTCAGGTCGTCCACAGTGCCTGACACGACCAGACGGCCATGATCGATGATGGTCACCCGCTGGCAGAGATCCTCCACTTGGTCGAGCTGGTGGCTACTGAAGAGCACGCAGCGGCCGTCACCCGCCTGATCGACCAGTACCTGGCCGATCTCGTCGATGCCAGTTGGGTCGAGGCCAGACAATGGCTCGTCCAACACAAGCAGCTCAGGGTCGTGTACGAGAGCTGCAGCCAGCTGAACGCGTTGCTGGTTGCCGTGGGACAGGGTCTCGACCTTGGACTCCCGGCGATCGGCAATCTCGAGCCGTTCGAGCCAGGCGTCGGCGGCGGCAGCGGCGTCCGTGCCGCTCATTCCGTGCAGTCGCCCGAGGTACTCGATCTGCTGACCGACGAGCATGCCGGGATAGAGCCCGCGTTCCTCAGGCATGTACCCGAAGCGCCGGCGTTCTGTCTGCCCGACGGGCGACCCGTTCCATCGGACGGACCCGGCGTCGAGATCAGTGAGACCAAAGATGGCCCGCATCGTCGTCGTCTTCCCGGCACCGTTTGGCCCGAGGAAGCCCACTACCTCCCCGGCCGGTACTTGGAAGGACAGATCGTCCAGAGCCGTCAGCGCCCCATATGCCCGGCGCAGTCCCTCGACCTCGAGTAGAGCTACCACAGCACCAGGCTATTGCACCCTTTCTGCAGGGACGTGCTCCGGTGCCCAGCGGCGGTCACCATCCTCAGCGCTCGCAGCGGTGTCTCCGGGCATCTAACCTTGCACTGACACCAGACAAAGGAGTTCAGATGCGCCAAGCGTTCATGTCCATCGGAAGGGCTTTTAAGACCTGCACGGAGGGTATGACGCTTGGCACGCAAGACACTGAATTTGGGCATACTGGCGCACGTAGACGCCGGTAAGACGACGCTCACCGAGCGGCTGCTCTATGCCGCTCGCGTAATCGACACCGTTGGCAGCGTCGACGAAGGCACGACGCAGACGGACTCGTTGGCGCTGGAGCGCCAACGTGGCATCACTATCAAGGCGGCGGTAGCCTCGTTCGCGATAGGCGGCGTCAACGTCAATCTGATCGACACGCCTGGTCACCCCGACTTCATAGCCGAGGTGGAACGGGTGCTCGGAGTGCTGGATGGCGCCCTTCTCGTCGTGTCGGGAGTCGAGGGCGTCCAGCCTCAGACACGGCTGCTGATGCGAGCGCTCCAGAGGCTCGGCGTGCCGACGCTGATCCTCGTCAACAAGATCGACCGGACGGGCGCCGACGTCGAGCGCGTCCTGGCGGCCATATCGAAGCGCTTGACTCCTTCGATAGTGCCCCTTGGCCGTGTGCGGGGAGTCGGTACCCCTGCGGCCCAGTTCGTGCCGTCCGCGCCTTGGGATGCCGAGTTTGTAGACCGCCTTGCAGCAAGGCTGGCGGAGTCGGACGAGACAACGCTGGCCGCCTACTTGGGCAGCGGAGCCACGCCGACTTACCGCCGGCTGCGCAAGCAGCTGGCCGCCCAGACGCACCGGGCGGTGGTCCACCCGGTCTTCTTCGGTTCGGCCCTCACCGGAGCCGGAGTCGACTCGCTCATGGCCGGCATCGCTGAGTTGCTGCCCGTCGCCGACGGTGACGCCGAGGGACCTGTCTCTGGCTCGGTCTTCAAGATCGACCGCGGCCTGGCCGGAGAGAAGATCGCCTACGTGCGTATGTTCTCAGGAACGGTCCGAGTGCGAGACAGCCTGGGCGTCGGGGCAGAAGCCATTGACAAGGTCAGCGCTGTCAGCGTGTTCGACTGCGGAGCGCTTCGACCGACAGATCGTCTCGGCGCCGGCGAGATCGGGAAGCTCTGGGGCCTCAAAAGGGTGCGGATCGGAGACGCCTTGGTGGCGCAGCGCCGGTACGAGGGGTATCCAGGCGCAACGCCCGCCAGGCAGTCGGCGGCCAATGCGTCGACCCAGCACTTCGCGCCGCCCACGCTGGCGACTGTGGTCGTACCGGACCAACCAGAGGACAGGATCCGGCTCCACACCGCCCTGGTGCAACTCGCCGAGCAGGACCCACTCATCGGCGTTCGCCAAGACGATGCCAGGAGCGAGATCTCGGTGTCGTTGTACGGGGAGGTGCAAAAAGAGGTCATCCAAACGACACTGGCGACCGACTACGGGATCGGCGTCAGCTTCCGCGAAGTGACCCCGATCTACGTCGAACGTCCGATCGGCACCGGCGAGGCCGTCGAGATCCTGCACGGCGAGTCCAACCCGTTCGCGGCCACCGTCGGGCTGCGCGTCGAGCGCGCCGTGGAGGACTCGGGCGTCGAGTTCCGTCTGGAGATCGACACTCGCACCATCCCGCTCTACATCTACAAGACGCTCGCCAACTTCACCGAGCACATCGAGCGCTACGTCCGCCTCACAATGCAAGAGGGCTTGTTCGGTTGGCAGGTCACCGATTGCCTCGTGACGATGACTCGTTGTGCCTACAGCGTCGCCGACGGCCCTCCCTCGAGGCGAGGCCCGACCAGCACTCCGGCAGACTTCCGGCACATCACGCCCCTCGTCCTCATGCAGGCCATCCAACAGGCCGGGACAGTCGTCTGTGAGCCTATGCTTCGGGTCGGCCTCGAGATCCCGGCCGACAGCGTCCGGACGACAACGTCGGCCTTGGCGCGGGCCGGCGCCGTGGTTCACTCGTCGTCGCTGCTGGGCGATCTCTCGTCTATCGAGGCCACTCTGCCGGCAGCACGCACGGCCGAATTGCAAACCCTGCTGCCCGAGATCACGAGCGGCGAGGGTGTCCTCGAGACTCGCTTCGCCGGCTATAGGCCAGTTGCGGGCCGACCGCCCGAGTGTAGGCGCTTGACCGTCGACCCCCTCAATCGGCAGGAGTACTTGGCAGGCGTCGGCCGACGCCCAGTGTGAGCCCGTGCCGATCTTGCGCTCCGCGAGCCTTCCTCGCGGTTGCTCGCCCGCGCCACGCTTCGCCGGCTAGCCGTGCGCACCTTCGGCGAAGGCGAGAGCCCACACTGCGGCGGCGCCTGACACCCGCTGCTCGGCGTGCCGCAGACGTTCGACGAACTCGCCCCGCGGGTTCTCGATAACCTGCTCCACAACAACCTGATAGTTGGCGGCGGCGTCGCGGAGCTCTTGCTGGGCGGCTCGGGCCTGGTCTGAGAGATGGTCCTCCATGGCAGACCAACATAGGTTGAAACGCCTTCTAACCGGCGGCGGCCGAGTCGTCATACAGGAACGCCCGAGACAGCCAGCAGCACGCCAAGCGCTCCGGCAAGCAGGAGGGTGCTGACGACCCCACGCCGAGCGACGACAAGCCAGAGCAGCGAACCACCGAGAACCGGGATTTGCCACAGATGTTGGAACGAAAGTCCGAGCGGGATCGCCGCTCCCGCGATGGCGCCGATGACCGCAGGGCCGGCTCCCGAAAAGAAGGCGGAGACGGAGCGGTTCCCTCGGATGCGGTCAAAGCGAGGCCCACCGAGTATCACGAACAGGAATGACGGGGAGAACGCCACGAATGCCGCCACCAGCCCACCTCCCAGCCCGGCGGCGGCATAGCCGACGACGGCAACCGTCTGCACTACCGGCCCCGGCGTTACCTGCCCGAGGGCAACGGCGTCGAGAAATTGGCTGGCGGTCAGCCAGTGGTACGTAACCACTGCGTCGTGCTGCATGAGGGGGATGATCACAAACCCTCCCCCGTAGGAGAGCGCTCCCACCTTGAAAGCCACCCAGGCAACTGCACCCAGCCCACCGGCGATCCCACCAGCAGCTAGGGCGTGGCCCCCCACAGCGGGAAGCGTGCCCCGCAGTGAATTCGACGGGGCCGGCCGATCCCGGCGCCTGAGGGCGACTTCCACCAGGCCGCACACGAGCAGCACCCCTACCAGATACTGGCCGGCCAGAGCAGCCGCCGAGCCGCCGGCGAGGGCGTAGAGCAACCAGCGTGCGTGCTGGCCTCGCCGGCGACCAATGCGTTTCCAACTGGCCGGCAGGAGAGCCCGCGCGGCGTTGACTGCCACGGCCGGTACAGCCGCACCTGCGCCGGCAGCCAGCCCGAGGATCCAGGCGGGGGGATGGCTCGCCAAGAAGACGGCCGAGAGCCCGAGGATGAGCACCAGGCCCGGCACGATGAAACACAGCCCGCCGACCACCGCACCGGCGGTCTTGCGGAGCCGCCAGGCGCAGAAGATCGCCAGCTGGGTCGACGCCGGACCGGGCAGCAGAGAGGTGGCGGCGATACCGTCTTCGAAGTCTCCAGCCGGCATCCAATGTCGCTCCTCGACGCAGAGACGGCGCAGCAGGATGATGTGGGTCGGCGGGCCGCCGAACCCGATGCAGCCGATGCGCGTCCACTCCCGGGCAATCGTTGCAAGCGACACCTTTTGAGTGGGTGACGCCTCCGTTGCGTCCGGGCTGATCACGGCCTACTGCTCCTCAGGGCTCTCGGCCGGCTTGTGCGCGATGAACCTCAAGATGTCGTCGACGAACAGCACGACCCGCTCGTAACCGAGCGTTTGCAGCCTTATGAGCAAAGACGCCGGGTCGATCGGGTTGTACGTGTCCCCCTCGTGGAAGTGATGCAGCGAGTCGCTCGCCAGGCTGTCCGAGCCAAACAGGGCTCCACCCGGCTTCAGCACTCTGAGAGCTTCGGCGAGGAGCGCGTCCTGGCCAGCCCGCGTGGGCACGTGGTGGAGCATCGTGAAGCACCCGACCGAGTCGAACGATCCGGCCGGGCATCCGAGGTCGGTCGCGTCACCGACGCGGACCTTGACATTCGTGTCCTCGTAGCGCGCCGCCAGCTTAGCCGCTGCCTCCGGATCAACCTCGACTGCGAGGAGTCGCTTGACCCGGTGCGCTAGCCATTCCGTAGCCGCTCCCGGTCCTGGGCCGATCTCGAGCATGTCGTCGCCAAGGTCGGCCAGGCCCGTCAGGGACGGCAGAACCTCCTCTTGGATGTACGACGCCCACTTCGGGCTCGGGCATAGCTGTGCGTGATTCTCGTTCATCTGCCTCACGGTACGGACTGTCCCGGTCCATGCCTAGGCCGTAGACTGCCAATCGATGTCGCAGGACGGACAATGTCCGGTGCCCCCCACCGACCCGACGGTAGGCGTCGCCGTGGTCACATTCCCGATGCCTGATGGGCTCGTGTTCGATTGGCATACGCACGATGATCATCAACTCGCATGGGCGGCAAGCGGCGTCCTCACAGTCAGGAGCGAGACTGCGGCTTGGGTGCTGCCGCCGACACGAGCGCTTTGGATCCCGGCAGGCATACCTCACGAGACGCTTTCAGCCGGCGCCACCACCATGCGGGCCGCCTACATCACGCCGTCCCTATGCCCGATCGACTGGGCGGAGTGCACACCGGTGGCGGCGAGCCCGCTGATGGCCGAGCTGATCGGCTACCTCGAGGACGAGCAGCTTGGTGCCTCCAGCCGCGCTCATGGCGAGTCTCTACTCGCAGATCTGCTAGCACCGGTGCCGACGACGACCATCGACGTCCGGATGCCGACCGAGGAGCGGGCCAGACAAGTGGCTGAAGCTCTCGAAGGCGACCCAACCGACGGTCGGACGCTCGCCGAGTGGGGCTGTGACGTCGGCGCCAGCGAACGAACATTGGCGCGGGCCTTCCTTGCCGACACCGGTCTCCCGTTCGGTCGTTGGCGTGCGCTCTTGCGCCTCCGGGTCTCCATAGGTGCGCTTGCCGCCGGGAAGCCGGTGGGCAACGTGGCACGGCAGGTTGGCTACGAGTCAACAAGCGCCTTCGTGGCAGCTTTTCGGCGCGAGACAGGCATGACGCCGGCTACTTACTTCCGCAACGCATCCGACTAGTCGTGCAGGCGGTTCGGCGGGGAGGTCGAGTCGCTTTGGCGCCTACCAGGCGACGGCGTCCCCGGGTTCGAGGACGGGAGCCGCCGAGTCGACCGTCTCGGGGTACTTCAGCCCGCAACCGGTGTTGAGGACCACCGTCCGATCGGCAGCACCGATCCACCCTTCGTTGCGCAGACGGCGCACTGCCGATATACAAGCAGCGCCTTCGGGACAGATGAAGAGACCTTCGAGGCGGCCGCACAGCTTCTGGTCGGCGAGGATGCGCTCGTCATCGACGGCGACAGCCGTTCCCGACGTCGAGTAGAGGGCGTCGAGGACGAGGAAGTCGCCGAGCGCCTTGGGAACATTGATGCCGAAGGCGACTGTGTGCGGGCTCTCCCAAGGCTCGCTCACGGCCTCACCCGCTTCGAAGGCGCGCACGATCGGAGCGCAACCGGTTGCTTGCACAGCCACCAGGCGGGGAAGCTTGCCCTCGATCCACCCGAGCTCGATCAGCTCGAGCATCGCCTTGTGGATGCCGATCAGACCGACCCCGCCGCCGGTCGGATAGACGATGACCTCGGGTGCCTCCCAGCTGAGTTGCTCGGCTATCTCGTATCCCATTGTCTTCTTGCCTTCGATGCGGTAGGGCTCCTTCAGCGTCGAAGCGTCGTAGACGCCGCTGCGGGCGATCCCTGACGCCACGATGCGCCCGGCATCGCCGATGTGGCCGCGCACGAGGCTGAGGTCGGCCCCGGCGACCGCACACTCGGCTCGCGTGATCAAAGGGGCGTCGACCGGCATGATGACATGGCTCCGCAGGCCGGCGCGAGCCGCGTAGAGGGCCCAGGCGGCGCCGGCGTTGCCGTTGGTGGGCATGGCGAGCTCCGTCACGCCGAGCTCGCGGGCACGGGCGACACCGACGGCAGCGCCTCTCGCCTTGAACGACCCCGTCGGCAGGAGCCCTTCGTCCTTGATCCATAGATCGTTCAGGCCCACCTCGGCTCCGAGCCGAGGGGCCGGCAGCAGCGGCGTCATGCCCTCCCCGAGAGTCACGACGTTGCGCTCGTCACGGACGGGAAGTACCTCGTGGTAGCGCCAGAGCGAAGGCACCCTCGCCGCCACGTCCGACTTCGTCATCGCCCGTGCCGCCTGGGCGAGGTCGTAGCGGGCAAGCAGTGGGGAGCCGCAGTCGCAGAGGTTCGTCACGACGTCGGGATCGCGAGTGGCCGCGCATCGCGGGCACTCGAGGTGCTGCAGGAACGAGAAGCTCAACTCGCGTCCTTTCCGGAACAGGAGCATGGCCTGCCGGTATTCGCCCACGATCGCGCACAATCGAGAGAATGCCGGCAGCCATCTCCGCGCAGATGGTCGATAGCAATTTATTCGGTGGCGGGCCAAGCCGTACGCGCGGGCCACGTGTCGGAAGAAGGCGTCGTCGCTTCACCCAGGCGATCTGAGCGGGCAGCTCGGCGATCCGGCAGGCGCAGTGCCCGGCGCAGTGCTCGGCGGGGTGTACATCTATCCCGTCGCCCGGCGGCCGACGATGTGGAACAGGCGGGCTAACTGCCGGTAGGGATCCTGGTTGCCTGCCAGCAGCTCGACCTCGGCGACGCCGAGCAGCTCGTCGTCCTGCAACGGATGCCCGGCGAGGTCGAGCCAGTCGGAGAACAGCCAGACCCCATACCAAGCCTCCGCCCCACAGGCGTGCTGACCGAGTAGCTGAGACAGCTCCTCGACTGTGTCTGCTCGTGTGTCCATCCCGAGCACCCCCCGCTCCTGGCGCGCCTCGAAGCTACGAACAGCATCCGGCCAGCGGCGCTCCATGGCCGGGCGGACTGCCATGGCACGGGCATTCAGCGCGAGGAGCGAGACGACGCCGCCGGGCGCGGCGCACGCGCACAACGAAGCAACAAGCAGCGCAGGGTCGGCCAGGTACATGAGCACCCCGTGGCAGAGCACTGCCTCGACCCGGCGCCCCTCGGTCAGCGCGGCGGCATCCTGTCCCCTGCCTTCGAGCAACGACACCCGCCGGCGCACCTCAGACGGCTCTTTCGCCAATAGCTCACGCGCCTTGCCGAGCATGGCCGGCGACGAGTCGAGCAGGGTTACGTCGTAGCCGGCGCGTGCAAGCGGCCGCGATTGATGCCCTGCGCCACCGCCGACGTCGAGGACTGTCGCAGGTGGTGGCGGTAGATGCTTGAGGAGCTGCTGGTGAACTACATAGGTCCGCACCCGTCCCTTGACCGTCGCGTAGGCACCCTCCACGAATGGATCAGCGAGTGCAGCCCACACATCGTCCATGGTGCTCAGCGTGCATCAGAATCCAAACGACGTCTAGCCCGGCTGGTCGTGGCCGTTCGCAGTCTCCGGCACGCCAACCGCGGCCTCGTCGTCAGGAGCGGTCCTCGCCTTCTCGTGCCTGGCGCTCTATCCCTTCGAGGAGGTAGCGCAGGCCCTCGGCGAACTGCCGGGGCGTCGTGTGGGCGGCGAGCAGGTTGGCGAGCCCGTCGCTTGCTTCGTCGATGGGCACCCAGCCGGAACGAGACGCTTCAAGTGCGGCAAAGCCAATGGTGTAGGTCTGGATGGCGGCGTAAGCCCGTCGGGCTCCCTCCTCGCCGCCAGTAGCATCTCGAAGGACGCTCATCATGGCGTTCATGCGAGCCACGGCCGACCGAGACACCACCGGGTGTTGCAGGTACACGTGGAGTGCTGCGGGCTGGGTAACGAGGAAGCGCCGGAACTTCTCCGCAGCCTCCGCGACCCACTCCCGCCAGTCCTCCTGCGACGGGGGGCGCCACGCCCTGGCAAGCAGTCGATCCACGACCTCGTCGAGGAGGTCGTCCTTGTCCCGCACGTGGCGGTAGAGCGACATCGGGGCCACGCCCAGTTCGGCGGCCAGGCTGCGAATGCTCATCTCTTCGTAGCCGCCCGCCCTGACGACTCGGGTCGCGGCATCGACCACCTGCCGCCGGGAGATGCTGCCCCAAGGCACGCGACGCGCGCCCGGCGGCCCGCTGGACTTTGGCGCCTCCGATGCGGCCATCACCTCATGCTAGCCGAGTTGCGTACGCGTACGTAAATCTGGTATGTTGCGTACGGATACGCATATCTGAGGGACCGGTCCCCGGTCACGAAGGAGTGGCTACGGTGCTGACGCGAGACGTGACACGGTGCCTGACTTAGCGAACGAGCCCCCCGACGAGCCCTCCGACGGACAAGAGGGCCCCAGCCCGCCAGCTCGTTCCCGCATGCCGCCGTTTGTCGCCAATATCCGCGCCCGTCACCTAGTGGCCGGCTCCTTCGAGTGGCTTCGCCGGTCGCGCCTCGGCATGGTAGTCATGGCGATCGTCGTCGGGATCGGCGCTGGCTTCGGCGCGGTCGGGTTCCGTTGGCTCATCTTTGTCTTCACTTGGATCGCGACCGGCCGGGAGCAGTTCGGGCAGCAAGGCAGGGTCGGAAGCCTTCACCTCCCGTGGCTCGGTATCTGGTTTGTCCTCCTCGTCCCTATCCTTGGCGGGTTTCTCTACGGCCCCCTCATCCACCGGTTCGCCCGCGAGGCGAGGGGTCATGGCGTCCCTGAGGTGATGATCGCCGTGGCAGAGAACGGTGGGCGCATCCGCCCTCAGGTCACGATCGTGAAGGCACTCGCCTCGGGACTCTGCATCGGCGTGGGTGGTTCGGTTGGCCGCGAGGGCCCAATCGTGCAGATCGGCTCTGCTCTGGCGTCAAGCCTCGGACAGGTCGTCCACATGCCCGAGTCGAAGTTGCGGATCCTCGTCGCCTGCGGCGCCGCAGGCGGCATATCCGCAACCTTCAACGCCCCCATCACCGGGGTGTTCTTCGGCTTCGAGCTGATCCTGCGTGAGTTCTCCATCGATGGGCTCTTCCCGATCATCTTGTCCGCGGTCCTGGCTGACGTGATCGGGAGAGCATTTTTCGGTGCCGCCCCGCTCCTCGGGTCGGTGCCGCACGGGCTGGTTCTCCCCCACGATGTCGACTACCTCCTTGTCGCGGTTCTCGGCCTCATAGCAGCGCTGCTCGGCGTCGGGTTCAAGAGCCTGCTGTACTGGTTCGAGGACGTATGCGACCGGCTCTGGAAGGGACGTCCTGAGTGGTGTCGCCCAGCCGCTGGCGGCTTGGTGCTCGGGCCTTTGCTGCTTGCCCTCCCGCAGCTCTACGGCGTCGGCTACCCGGTGGTGACCAAGGCGGTAATCGGGCAGTACGTGTTGTGGTTCTTGCTCATCCTGGTCATCGGCAAGATGGTGGCGGCGAGCCTTACGATCGGCATCGGCGGCTCCGGCGGGGTCTTCGCACCCTCGCTGTTCGTCGGGGCGATGGCTGGAGCCGCCTTTGGCGTCGTGGCGCACCACTTGTTCGGGGCCGTGGCCGGCTCCCCCGCCATCTACGGCGTGATCGCCATGGGGGCGGTGTTCGCTTCAGCGGCACAAGCACCGCTCACCTCCATCGCCAGTGCCATCGAGATGACGGGCAACTATGGGCTGACACTGCCCGTCATGCTCGCCGTTGGACTGGCTGCAGGCGTCTCGAAGAAGCTGACTCACGGCACTATCTACACGACGAAGCTCCTCCGCCGTGGCACGGACATCGAGCGGCCCAAAGCGTCGTCGATGCTCCAGGTGCTCACGGTCGCCGACGTCATGCAACCCTTGCCGACCGGGACCGCGTTGCCGCCCGGAGAAGGTGCGGGGAACGGCAAGGAAGCCGCCAGACCACATTGGGCGCGCCAACTCGGCGAAATCGTCGACGCTCGCCGGCCGCAGGCGCTCCTGGCCGACGAGACACTCGAACAGGCACTCCGCCAGCTCGTGCTCTACGGTCCAGACGGCCTACCGGTGCTGTCCTCCGACCGGCGTTACGTCGCCGGATGGCTGACGCAGGAAGACGTGCTCCGCTCGATGGCCGACCGTCTCAGCGCAGCGGGAGCCGAAGCCGCTCAGGGAACGCTCGCTGCCAGATGGGCGCTACCGGACGCGGCCGAGCAGATCCACGTCGCCCCCACTCCGCTGTCGGGCTACTCCATCGTCAAGGTTCGTGTCAGCGGCACGTCGGCCGACCGCGAGCGGCGCCTCGACAAGGTGGCGCTCCCACCTGGCGGGATCGCCGTCGCCATCACCAGCGGCGGTCACACCCTCGCCGCCTCACCCGACGCAGTGCTGCGCGCCGGGGACCGGCTCGTATGCCTGGTCCCGACGACAGCTCCGCCACAGGGTAGCGGCGGCACCGACCGATGACCGACAGCGACCAGGAGACACCGCCGTGAAATCTGCGGTCTGCCACTCGTTCGGAGCAGAGCTTGAAGTCGAGGACGTCGCGATCCGACGGCCTGACTCCGACGAGGTTCTCGTCAGCATCGCGGCCTGTGCCATCTGCCATAGCGACGTCGCATTCATCGAGGGCGCCTGGGGCGGTACCCTGCCCGCGGTATACGGTCACGAAGCTGCCGGGATAGTCGAGGAGGTCGGTGCCGATGTGGCTGGGCTGAGGCGCGGGGATCGAGTCGTTGTGACGCTGATGAGATCTTGTGGCAAGTGCCAACGATGCCTGCAATCTCGGCCGGCGCTGTGCGAAGGCTCAGCTGCGTGGTCGCAAGACACCGTTCTCCGGACACGCGGCGGGGCGCCGATCCATCAGGGGATGCGCACGGCGGGATTTGCCGAACAAGTGACGGTGCACTCGTCCCAAGTAGTCGAGGTGCCAGCGGATGTCCCACTCGAGTCGGCCAGCCTGCTTGCCTGCGGAGTGCTGACGGGAGTGGGCGCTGTCACGAACACGGCGGCGCTCGAACCGGGCAGTACCGCCATCGTGCTCGGAGTCGGAGGCGTCGGCCTCAACTGCGTGCAGGGAGCCTCCCTGGCGGGAGCAGGCGCTGTCGTGGCCGTGGACGTCGCGGCGAGAAAGCTCGAGGTGGCGGCGAGCTTCGGCGCCTCGCACACCGTCGACGCCTCGGTGGACGACGTCCGCGAATCAGTACTCCAGTTGACGAGCGGCAGGGGCGCTGACTACGTGTTCGTCGCGGCGGGCCTGTCGAGCCTGGTGGAGGACGGCGTCGGCATGCTGCGGCGCGGAGGCACGTTGGTGATCGTCGGGCTCCCACCAAGCGGCGCCACCGTCGCGCTGGATCCACTCGCGATCGCCGACGGGAGCCTCCGCATACTCGGCAGCAAGATGGGCGACTCCGTGCCGCAACGGGACATCCCCAAGCTCGTCGACCTCTACCGATCAGGACGCCTGAAGCTCGACGAGCTGATATCCGGGCGCTACGAATTGGAGCGCATCAACGAGGCGATCGCCTCATCGAAACGAGGAGAGCAGCTGAGGCCAGTGGTGGTCTTCAGTTGAAGGAGAAAGGCAGCCATATTGCGAGTCGTTGACGTTGAGACCGTCGTGGTCGGGACTCCGCCGCCACACTACGGGGGCAGCTTCTGGATCTTCGTGCGGGCCACGACCGACGGCGGTGTTAGGGGCATCGGTGAGGTGTACGCGCCTCCGTTTCGACCGGCGGCGATCGTCGCGATGGTGACCGACGTAGCCGAGAGATCGCTCGTCGGCGCGGATCCCTTCGACATCGAGAGGCTCTGGCGAGGTGCCTACTCCCGCGGCTACACGCAGCGACCGGACAGCTCGGTGGTCGCCATCCTGAGTGGCCTCGAGACGGCCTGCTGGGACATCATGGGAAAGGAGCTCGGCCAGCCCCTCTACCGGTTGCTCGGCGGCAAGGTGCGAGAGGCCGTCAGGTCTTACACCTACATCTACCCGGCGCCAGGTGCCGACGAGGCTGTGTACCGCGATCCCGAGCTCGGAGCCGAGCGGGCCTCGCAGTACGTCCGCCAGGGCTTCTCGGCGGTGAAGTTCGACCCGCTCGTGAGCTACTCGATCCTGGATCCGCGCCAGCTCTCGGCCGCAACGGTGCAAGCCGCCCGCGACTACGTCTCGTGTGTGCGCGCGGCGGTAGGGACGTCAGCCGACCTCTTGATCGGCACGCACGGCCAGATGACGCCTTCGGCCGCCATCCGCCTCGCCAGGGCGATAGAAGAATTCGACCCGCTCTGGCTCGAGGAGCCAACCCCGCCCGAGATGCCAGAGGAGATGGCCCTTGTGGCACGGGCGACCTCGATCCCCATCGCCACGGGTGAGCGACTCGCCACCAAGTACGAGTTCGCCCGAGTGCTGGCGTGCCGGGCGGCAGCGATCTTGCAGATGGCGATCGGGCGAGTCGGGGGACTGCTGGAAGCCAAGAAGGTCGCACATGCAGCCGAGACGCACTACGTCGACATCGCCCCGCACCTGTACGCCGGCCCCGTAGAGGCGGCGGCAAGCATCCATCTGGGTGTCAGCACCCCGAACTTCCTCATCCAGGAGAGCCTCGAGCAGATGGGTGGCTTCCCGGCTCAGATACTGAAGGTTCCCCTCGTGTGGCAGGACGGGTTCCTGCTCCCGCCCGAGTCCCCCGGCCTTGGCGTCGAGCTGGACGACGAGGTCGTCTCGCGCCACCCCTACACAGGAGATCGCCTCCACCTCGAGATGGGCGACGGGGAGGAGTTCTCGCTGGTGCGGTGACGACGGCCCGCACCTGATCAATGCCCGTTGAGCATCTGGCGGTAGGAAGAAGCACTGCTGATCGGATAGACCGGAGCCGTGGAGCAAGCTCCGGACCCCGTGGGCCCGCCCGATGCGCAAGCGACGAACCGGATCCGGCTCAGCTACGAAGATCCTTTCGTGACGCCGGCCTCGCAGCGCCGGCAAGACCGGCGCTTCCGGGGTCGGCTCGTGGCGCCTGTGACGGTCTGGACGGCCGGATCCGGGCAACACCGTGCCGGGCTCACCGTGTCCTCGCTGCTCGTCGCCGAGGGTGACCCGGCGGTAGTCATCGGTCTGCTTGACCCGCTGTCCGCCCTCTTCGAGGCGCTCGTCGAGACGAACAGCTTCGTCGTCCACGTGCTCGACACCAGCGATCGACGACTTGCCGCCATGTTCGCCGGCGCTTACCCAGTCGACGCCTTCGAGGAGGTCGAGACGACCGATGGCGAGTTCGGCCCGGTCATCAACGGCACCCGCCACAGTCTCGATTGCACCTTCTCAGGATCCGAGGAGGTGGGTTTCCAAGCGTTGGTGCGCGGGCGCATCGCGGCAGCCACTGTGGTGCCCGACGCCGGGCAACCAATCACCCGCTACCACGGCCGGTACCGCGAGCTATCACCAGAGGAAGACGGTCGGGGACAGTTTGTCCCCGATAGCGGGCAGAAATGTCCAAGACGACCCGCCCGCACCAGACGCCTGTCTTGTCGCCCGGGCGGCCGGGCGGCCGGATAGTCCCGGCCGTTCCCGTTGCGCGTCGTCTTGCGCGGAAATAGATTCGGCAGATGCCCGGCAGGCCAGGCCAACGAGGCGACTCGCAGCCGTGACCGAGATTCGTCGGTTCGTCCGCTCCCCTCTGGGGTCGGTGGCACCTTATGACCCAGGGCCGAGCGTCGCCGAACTGGAGGAGCGCTTCGGCGTGAGCGGCCTGGTCAAGCTCAACTGGAACGAGGACCTGTTCGGGCTGCTCCCGGGGGTCGCCGAAGCCGTTGCGGAACAGCTGGGCCGGGCCTCCCAATATCCGGGGCAGGCCTACAGATCCTTCCGGGAGCTCGTAGCTGCCTCAGCCGGTGCCGAGCCCGCCATGGTCGTAGCCGCCCACGGCATCCAGTCCCTCGTGCTGGCAACTGCAGCTGTCTTCCTCGAGCCCGGCGATCGAGTCGTCCTCCCGGCCCCCACCTATGGCCTCTACAGGCAGGCCTGCAGTTCGGCCGGGGCAGAGGTCGTGTCCGTGCCGACCCGCGGCTATCGCATCGACACCGAGGCAATGCTGGAGGCAGCAGAGGGCGCCAAGCTGATGTTCGTCTGCGACCCGAACAACCCGACTGGAGACGCCCTCTCGCCGGAGGAATGGCACGAAATGGTGACCGCCGTTCCCGATGGCTGCGCTGTCGTCGTCGACGAGGCGTACGCCGACTACATGCCGAAGGCGCTGCGGCCCGATCGGGTCGCCGACGTGGCCGCCGGGAAGCCTGTCGTGGTTCTCCGGACTTTCTCCAAGCTCTTCGGGATCGCCGGCCTGCGGCTCGGCTATGCCCTCATGCATCCCGATCTCGTGGCCTGCTTCGATGCAGTCCAGGAACCCTTCAACGTCAACCGGCTGGCGCTTGCCGCCGGCACCGCCTGCCTCCGCGACCCTGAGACGATCGAACTGCGACGCCTCGAGGTGGTCGGGGCGCGCGAACGGTTCGCGAAGGCGCTCGCAGGCATCGGCGTGCCGTGCATCACGTCGCAGGCGAACTTCGTCCTTGCCCGGCCCGGAGGCGACGACCAGGACTGGTACGAAGGACTCGTCCGCGACGGCTTCGTAGTCCGCCCGGGATCTGACTTCGGGCTCGCCGGGCACCTGCGGATAACCGTCGGGCCGAGCGGCCTTATGGACGCCGTGGTGTCAGCTATGGAAAGGGTGCGTCAGGGCTTCCTCGCCCCCGGCTCTGTCAGTCGACCCAAAGGGTACGGAAGCGGTACTCGATCCAGGGATCCCCTGTCTTCTGGGTGACGGCACCCTTCAACGAGGAAGACTGCCCGACGATCACCGGGTTGAAGGCCGGGATGATGTAGCCACCTTCGTTCCAATCCATCATCTGCATCTCGTGCACGATGTCGGCCTGCTTGGTCTCGTCAACAATGCCCAATGCCTGCTTGTAATACGACGCGTACTTGGATATGTAGGAGCCGTCGTCCCAGTGCGTCTCGTCCCAGGGAGCGCCGGCCACCATCGAGTAGCCGACCTGGCGTAGGTACGGATACCCACTCCACCAGTCCTGGGCGAATGTCCACTTGGTGTAGTTGGCGCCGAAGAACTCCGTGCTCGTGATCGAGTTGAGGTTGATCGTGATGCCCGCCGCGCTCGCCTGCTGCTTCAGCACCTGGGCAAGCTGCACCGCCCCCGTCTTGATCGGAGAGGTCACGAGCGTCACCGTAAGGTGCTCCTGGTTGGCCTTCTTCAGTAGGGACTTAGCCTGGGCGATGTCCTGCACCCGCTGCGGTATGGCGGTGTCGTACTCGGGATCGGCCCGCCCGAAGATGTCGTTGCCCAAGAAGCCGTAGCCGCCGTAGACCACCTCGCGGGCCTCCGGGCGGTTCATGCAAAGGCGCAACGCCTGTCGCACATTGACGTCGTTGAAGGGCGCAACATCAAGTCTCATGGTGAACGGCACCCACCCGGGGCCTTCCCAGATGTTGGCGACGTTGCCACCCGACTTGACCGTGTCGACGCTGGCGATCGACAACTGGTCGCAGCAATTCGCCTGGCCGGATGTGAGAGCGTTCACCTGCGAGGTCTCGTCCGAGTAGTCGACGATCACGACCGAGTCGGCGTAGGGTTCGCCGCTTACGAAGTAGTTCTTGTTGGCCGCGAACACGCTCTGCTGGCCAGGGGTGAACGACTTGACAGTGAACGGCCCAGTACCGACAGGCTTCTTCGGGTTGTAACCAACCGGCACGATGCTCATCTCGCCGTTCCCGATGAGTGAGATCGGGAAGATCGAGTACCCGCTCGTCATGGGAATCTGCAGCGTATAGGTGTCGAGCTTCTTGGCATTCTTCAAGTCGGCATAAGCCAGACCCGAGGCGGCCGAAAACTTGTTCGAAACTATTCGGTTGAACGTGTACAAGACGTCGTCGGCCGTGAGCGACTTGCCGTCGTGGAACTCGATGCCCTTCTTCACCCGGATCGTCCATAGCGTGGCGTCGGAGTTCGGCGTCACCTCCTCGGCCAGGTGCAGCTGAGGGACGTTGTCGGCACCCGGTTCCATGAGGGTGTCGTACAGCTGCGGGGCTCGGGCGAAGTCCAGGTTGCTCACGCTGTCGTTGGCATCCAGCGTGTCAGCCGAGCCTCCACCGGTGCTGGCGAGCGTGATGGTGCCACCCCGCTTTGGGGAGCCTGAGGGGGCACCGGACGACGTCGTGGCGCTCGACTTGGGGCTCGACCCACAAGCTTCCAGCAAACCCCCGACACCGAGCACTGCTGCCCCAGCGGCCGTCCGACGTAGGAAGTCACGACGGGACTGGTGTCCGGCGAGCCCCTCCTCGGAACGATCAACGGGTTGGTCTCCGACGACGCCCATACCGGTTCTCCTTCGTTGGTCGCAGTCCCCCCGCAACGTGTTCGTCAAGTTCGAATCAGCATAAGAGCAGTCGCGTCGTCCCGCAAGGGCACCAAGAGCGGTCACAGCGTCCCGCAGGTTCGCCGTCAGCTCTCGCAGCGTGACTGTTGCGGGCGCTCTGTCGGTGACCATGGCCCGGCACCCGGCCGGCCGGCCGGCGGGATCGCTTGGCATACGCTCGGCCCTGAGCCTTGTCCCTTTCCGGCCAGACCCAGGTCGAGGGCAGAGGAGAGACTGATGATCCACGAATGCGACGGCCATGACCACCGTCTCGAGACCTACGCCGGGTCCGACCGCCGGCTGCTCGATCTGGTGCAGTCGTTCAACCACCGTCTTGTGCGGGCCGTAGAGAGCGGAGCGGATCTTTCCAAGGTCTTCTCCGCTCTCGACCCTGACCCCGCCCGCTACACCTGGGTGGACGAGGGCGCCGGGATGGTGGAGGCGGTGCTGGCCGAAGCGGAGGCGGCTCTGGCTTCGGCGCCGGTCCTGCCCGGCTTCGCAAACCTGTCGAGCACAGCCGTCCCGACCTCGCTGCCGGCCGCCCGGCCGGCCGTTGCCGTCGCCCCTGACGGGAGGTGCCTGGTCGCCTGGATCGAGTGGCACGAGCAGCTCGGGGAACAGGTCCTGGCGGCCCTCCTCGATCGCGAGGGCGGCGTCTCGATGGAGCCGCTGCCTGTCTCGGGCGCTTTGGGCGATTACTTGCGCCCTTCGGTCGCCTTCGACGGCGACGGTCACGGCTGGGTCTTCTTCGGCCATCGCCGCGGCGGTGCGGTCGGTGTATTCGCGGCACGGCTCGGTGGCGACGGCTGGGCAGAGCCGGTGCTCGTCAGCACCACCTCGCACCCGTCGTTCAACCAGGAGCTCGTCTGTCACCCCGACGGCGCCATCGAGTGCTGCTGGCAGGGTTACAAGCAAGGCCGCTTCCACATCTTCAGCCGCCGCCAGGTCGGTCGGGAGGACTTCGGTGAGACGCACCTCGTCAGCGACGAGGCGGAGCGCAACGTCTGGGACCCGACCGTGGCCGTCGACGGAGCGGGGCGCACTTGCTATGCCTGGACGACTTACGGCGCCTCGGGCTACCGGACAGCCATGTTGCTCCACCAGGACGGGGCGTCGCCGGTCCGGCAGGTGCTTGGGGAGCCGGGTGCTTACTCCCTCCACCCGAGCATCGCCTTCGACGGCGAGGGATCGTTGTGGTGTGCCTACGACTCCGTAGCACTCGGCGGGCACGCCGGCTCCGGTCCTACGCGCCTGCGTACCCGCTCGGAGATGGATGCTCCCCGCCGGACGGGGACCAAGCACGACGGACGGGCAGTACCGGGCGACCTCGCACCAGATGTGACAGCCGAAGTGACTGTTGTTCGTCTCGGCGAGGTTGGCGGGGTTCCTGAGCCGACTGGCGACGTCGGGACCGGCGCCCTCGTCTCACCGGCCGGGCTTCCCCGTCTTGTCTGCACCTCCGGTGGTGCCGTCGCTGTCGCCTACCGCTGCCTCAGGCGCCTGCCTTTGATGCTGTATTTCTGGGACACGGTGCTCGAGTGGCACGGCAGCGACGGCTGGGGGCACCTCACGACTTTCGATGAGCCCGACGGCCCCCTCGAAGAGCCGGCCTTCGCCTCGAGCGGCGAAGGCGCCGTGGTGTGCTGGCAACAGGATGGTCGCAAAGAGAGGGGGCTCGCCTGGACCGAGGGCTTTGGCGGCGAGGAGTGCGCCTTCAGGCGCCGGCACTACGGGGAGGTCGTCTGGCACTCCCTGCACACGGGCGGGCAGCTCCGGATCGCGGCTGCCGTGGCGCCTGCCGGCCTCGCAGGCCAGCGCCCGGCGGCGGCCGTAGCGAGACACGGGTCGATCGGGGAGGCGGCTCCCGATGCCCGCCGCTGGGCACGAGCCCGCGCCGGCACCCGGTCGGAGCGCTACAGAGCCAGCGTCGGCGAACATACGTACGGTTTGTACTGGGGGGACCTGCACCGCCATTCCCTCATCAGCAGGTGCACCGCCGGCGACGAACCCGAGCTCGACGACTTCTACCGGTACTCGTTCGACGTCTGCGAGTACGACTTCTGGGCGGTCACCGATCACGCCGAGAACACTTCCCAGTACCAGTGGTGGGCGATTCAAAAACTCGCCGACGTTCTCAACGTCGACGGCCGCTTCGTCCCCTTCTACGGCTTCGAGTGGACCTCGGCGACAGGACATCAGAACGTCATCTACGAGTCGCGCGAACGCGGCGCGCCGATCTACTCTTCGACGGCAGCCGGTACCTCGACACCCCCTCTGCTCTGGGATCAGCTCCGGTCCGCCGGCCAGAAGAGCATCACGATCCCGCACCATCCGGGCTCGGCCATGGTGCGGTTCGACTGGTCCTACCACGATGAGGAGATGATGCGCCTGGTGGAGGTGTTCCAGGCCTGCCGAGGCAACTACGAGGCCGAAGGGTGCTTCCGCCAGTACTCCGACGGCACCCTGAGCGGCACCTTCGTCAGCGACGGGCTGCGCCAAGGGCACCGCTTCGGCTTGATCTCGTCCTCGGACCACGGCAACGGCGCCAGCTACGTGGGTGCCTTCGCCGAGGAGCTCACGCGCCAGTCTGTGTTCGCCGCTCTCTACGACCGCCGCACGATCGCGGCTACGACTCGCGACATCGTCGTCGACTTCCGCCTGAACGACTGCTTCATGGGCGGCGTGGCAGCGCCGGCGTCGACAGCCAGTGTCGCTGTGACCGCCCGCGGGTACCGAGAGATCGCCCGGGTGGACATCATCCGCAACGGTGTCGTTTCTCGCTCCTTCCAGACCCAGCCCGAGGTCGCCGCCGGCGAGGTGGTGCTGCCGCTTCGCGTCGAGTGGTCGACGGGAAGCACGCCCGTCACCGACTGGGGAGGGTGTCTCGAGATAGACGCCGGCCGCATCCTCGATACATCGTTCTGGTCACCCGAGATCGTCGAGGTCGGCACGCGGAAACTTACCTGGGCGGCCACCACCCGCAACTTCTACTCCCAGTACGGCGCCCAGCGCGGTGGAGTCGAGCTGACGGTCGTGGCGCCCCCTGAGACGACCCTCCGGGTGTCCACCAAGGCACTGGCTGGAACCACGACGCTGGCGGCTCTGTCGTCGGCGGGCCGCCTCGAGCTAGGTCGCAGCCTCGACGGGACGCTGTGCCTCCAGCAAGGCACGGGGGGCCTGTTGAGCCTGGGAACGAGCACCATCGAAGCGAGTCACGACGAACCTGTAGTGGAACCGAGCTGGTACTACGCCCGTGTCATGCTCGAGGACGGCGAGATGGCCTGGTCTTCGCCTGTCTGGATCTGCCCGCCGTCCTGATCGAGGACCCGCGCCGTTCTGGGTGGTCAGGCGAGAGTCACAGCGCCGCCCGGGACGCCCTGCCGGCAAGCTCCAGTCGCGGGACGTCCTCGATGAGGCGGATCGTATAGGGATCTTGGGGGTGCTCGAGGATGCGCTCGACCGGACCGTTCTCGACCACCCTGCCTTGGTTCAGGACGAGCGCCGTACCGGCGATGGAGCGCACGAGGGCCAGGTTGTGGGTGATGAAGATCATCGACAGGCTCCGCTCGCGCTGCAGCCGGCGCAGGAGCTCGACGATCACCGCCTGCACGGAGACGTCAAGAGCCGAGGTGACCTCGTCGCACACGAGCACGTCGGGCTCGACGATGAGCGCCCGGGCGATCGCCACCCGCTGGCGCTCGCCGCCGGACAGCTGGTCGGGGTAGCGCCCAAGGAAGTCGTCGCCCAAAGACACGTCGCGCAGCGCCTGCCCGGCTCTGGATGCCCGCTCGAGCGCGCCGAGGTCGAAGAAGTGGTCGAGCGGCTGCGAGAGGATCTGTCCGATGGTCTTTCTCGGGTTGAGCGAGGTGTAGGGGTTCTGGAAGATGTACTGGATACGTCGCAGCACTTCCTTCGGGCGCTTTCTGCAGGCTGGCGCGAGCCGATCACCTGAGAAGACCATGTCGCCTGTCCAGTTGGAGTGGAGACCCACGATGCAGCGCGCCAGAGTGGTCTTGCCCGAGCCCGACTCCCCCACCACCGCTACGCAGCGCTCGGGCTCGAGATTGACGTTGATGTCGAAGAGCACTGGCTGGCTCCCGTAGGAGGCCGACACGCCGCTCAGCTTCAGCTCCGGCGGAGCCGTGCTTGGGGGCGGTTGAGTGATCTTGATGCGCTCGTGGTTGCCTTGCTCGATCTCAAGGGCGCGGTGGCAGCGGACGATGCGGGATCCGAGCACCTGTGGCTCTGGTATCTCCACCCGGCACCGCTCGGCGGCCGAGCTGCATCGCGGGGCGAAGGCGCACCCCTTCGGCCGCCGTCCGGGCCGGGGCGGCTGCCCATCGATGCCTCTCAGGACTTCAGCTTCCTCGATCGAGGGCACGGCCAATAACAGGCCCCGCGTGTAGGGGTGGATGGGCGCGGCGAACACCCCACCGGTGTCGCCGAGCTCGATGACTCGCCCGGCGTACATGACGGCCACTTGGGAGACGAGCCCGCCTACTACGGCCAGGTCATGGCTGACGTAGACGGAGGCGACGCCATAGGAGCTGCACAGGTTGCGAACTGTCTCGAGCACGTGACGCTGGGTCGACACGTCGAGCCCCGTCGTCGGTTCGTCGAGGACGATCAGCGACGGCCGGCAGGCAAACGCCATGGCGAGCGCCACGCGCTGCTGCTGGCCCCCCGATAGCTGGTGCGGGTAGCGCTGGAGCATGGCGGGACTGGCCTCGAGGCGGACCTCTCCCAGCACCTCGGCGACGCGCTCTTTGACGTCGCTCACAACTCCGCCGTGCGACGTCAGCGTCTCTTTCAGCTGAGTCCCTACCTTGAGCGTCGGGTTAAGGGCTGCGGCTGGATCCTGCGGCACATAGGCGACTTTGGCCCCCCTGACGGCCCGCAGCTGGTGCGGGCGTAGCGAGAGCAGGCTCTCGCCGTCGAGAAGGATGTCGCCTCCGGCAATGCGAAGCCCGCGGCGGGCATGACCCAGCAGCGCCAGGGCGACCGTCGTCTTGCCCGAGCCCGACTCGCCGACGAGGCCGAGCACCTCGCCCGACGCCACGGAGAACGAGACATCTTTCACTACGTCGCTGTTGTTGTGCCTGAGGCAGATCTCAAGGCTCTTCACCTGAAGGCGGGCCGGAGCAGGTGCTCGAGACACGGAGGTGGCGGTGGTGCTTGCGGTGCTTTCGGCCCTTTCGGCCGGCACGTCGACTGTCACGCGACCTCCCCGAGGCCTACGCCGATGTCGTCGACGAGCAGCGCCTCTTCCGGCCGCCTGTCGACACCGATCGCAACACGAGCAACGGCATCGGTGAACGTGTTCGTCCCGATCGTCAACAGGGCGATGAGTATCGCCGGGACAACGACTCCCCAGGGGTTGGTCTGTAGCCCGATGCGGTTCTCGTTGATCATGTACCCCCAGTTCGGAGCGGGAGGTGCCTGCCCGAACCCGAGGAAGGCGAGTCCCGCCATCACGACTATGGAGTATGTCAGGCGTAGGCCTGCCTCCACCATCATCGGCGTGACGAGGTTCGGGAGGATCTCGGACCACATCACCTTCACCGGCTTCACGCCCTGCAGCTCGATGGACTTCACGTAGTCGCGCTCTGAGATGTCCAAGGTCGACGACCGAAGCACCCTGGCCACGGCCGGAGCATGGGAGAACCCGACGGCTATCACGATCAGCCACAGCTTGGGGCCGATGATGCTGACGAGCAGGAGCGCGAACACCAGCTGGGGGAATGCCAGGATCACGTCCACCGTGCGCATGATGAAGCCGTCGGTCCTGCCCCTCAAATAGGCGGCCGCCACCCCGGCAGCACTCCCGACGACGAGCCCGAACACGGTCGCGCAAAGGGCCATGATCAGCAGCACCCAGCCCCCGTCGAGCACCCGGGAGAGCACGTCACGACCGAGCGTGTCAGCACCGAGCGGCAGGCTGCCCCCCGGCTTGGCGAACGGGAAGCTCAAAAAGGCCGTCGAGGAGTGGGGAGCCACCGACGGTCCTATGACCGCTACCAGCACCACGAAAGCGGTGATTATGAGGCCTGCGCAACCCCGCGGAGTGCGAACGGCGGCGCCCAGAGTCGTGAGCCACTGGTGACGCCCGATCTTCGGCGCCGGCCTGTCGACGACGACGACCCCCGGAAGGGCGCTCACCTCACGATCCTTCGCCGAGGGGTCGCAAGCAGGGCCACGACATCGGTGAGGATGTTCATGAACACGTAAAACGCTGCCAGCACGACGACAATGAACTGGATCGTCGGTATGTCTCGGTCGGTGACGGCGTTAACCATCGCCTGTCCGATTCCGGGGTAGTTGAACACGTACTCGACGATGACGATGCCGCCGGCCAAGTACAAGAAGTTGAGCCCGATCACCTGGATGGTCGGCGCCACGGCGTTGGGAAGGGCGTGCACGAAGATGACCCGCCAGCTCGGGACCCCCTTCAGCTGCGCCATCTCGACATAGTCGGACTCCAAGGCCTCGATCATCGCTGCTCGCATCATCCTTTGGATGTACGGCACGATCACGATGACGAGCGTGGCCACGGGCAGGATCAGCAACTTGGGATGGTTCCAGGCGTAGGTCCCTGGAGGAAGGATCGACACTCCGGGCAGGATGTGCCAGACGACGGTCGAGAACAAGATGATGAGAGCGATAGCCACCACGAACTCCGGTAGTGCCGTCACCGCCAAGGCCACCACCGAGGACGTGTGATCGAACCAGGTGTCCTTGCGAAGAGCGGCCACAGCTCCGAGAACCACGCCGAGGATCGAGCCGATTATGCCGGTCACGAACACGAGCACGCCCGAGTTCACGAGGCGGGGGGCGATCTGGCTCCAGACGCTGTCGCCGTTGGTGAGAGACGTGCCCAGTCGTCCCGTCAGAAGACCCGTGAGCCAGCTCCAGAACTGGGTGAGCAACCCCCGGTCCAGGCCGAGCTGATGATCGAGAACCTGGACGCGTTGCGGGGTGGCGCTGTGGCCCAAAATGGCGTAGGCGGCGTTGCCAGGCAGCACCTGGGTGGCGAGGAAGACAACAACTGAGACGACAAACAGCGTTATGACGCCAACGACTAACCGGCTGATCACCAGGGCAAGCAGCGGATGCGCCTTACCCCAGGCCACGGTCGGCGGTGGGGTCGGCGGTGGGGTCGGAGCGAGCGCGGTGGTCACAGCTCGCAGCCCGGACGCCGGGGTAGCTGTCGATCAGCAAGGACGGTGATCACTGTTAGCTGCCTCCCCTGGGTGCCGGCGCAAACCATCCCAGACCCGAACTCTTCGGAGAGAGTGTAGGTGAATCGTGTGCCGTCGGCTAGGGATGGTTTGCCGGCTACGACTGCCCGCAACCGCCGCCGAGTCGGGCACCGGCGGGGCGAGCACTACGGTTTGCTTCATCGCTCGACACCGTTGAGCCACCACTTAGGAGGCACCGTGGACATGGACATCGATCCCGCCGGAATCGCCTACGTCCCGACGACCGGTGTCCGGCGAACCCACGAGATCCCGTCTGTCCTGGCCACCGACGGGGCGCTGGAAGGCTACGGCTGCCTCGTCGAGGATCCCCAGTCGTTCGAGATCGAGATCGTCCAGTGGCCGGCCCAGGGCCGGCGGCCGATCGACGACCATTCCGGTGACCAGGGAGGAGTGACCGAAGGCATCTTCGAGTTCTGGTGGAAGGGGGCCACGCTGTACGCAAGGAACAACGCCGTCGGCGACAGCTACCTGTTCGGCTGGAGCGCCCTACCTGAGGAGATCGCCACGAGCGGTACACCCCGCGAGAACTTCTTCATCTGGCGAGCCAATTACCACCCCGACGGCGGGCAGCTGTTCTACCCGACTCACGGTGGCAGCTTCATGGTGCCTCTCGCCCAACCCGGCGACGACGTCACGCCTGACGACTTCGTCGCCTTCTGGTGCGACGGGACCCGCGGACTTTACGTTCGCCCCAACGTCTGGCACGGCCCGGTCGTTCCGATCGAGGACAGCGCCGAGCTGCTGGACCGCCAGGGCCGCGTGCACGCCCGTGTCTCGGTCGACTTCCCGAAGGAATTCGGTTGCTACCTGGTGGCATCCCTCGCACGCCCGCCCGGGTGACACCGCCACGCACGACCCTAGAGCGGACACTGGTACCGGTACCGGGCCCGGTGGCCCTTGCTGGGACGGCTTACAGGCGGCTCGCCTACGGGCCCGGTGAGCCGCGGATGGTGCGCAACGATCTGGCAGCGGACAGGTCACCGTCGGGTGGCACACCAATGTCACTCCTCTACCTGGCGCAGATCACAGATTTCCAGCTGGCCGACTCCCAGTCGCCGGCGCGCTTCGAGTTCTTGGAGCAGTTGCGGGGGCGCCGCGGAGCCGAGGCGTACTTGCCGACCTGGCGACCACAAGAGCTCCTCGTGCCACAAGCGGTCTCGGCGATGGTCGACACCTTGAACCGACTGCCGCCGAGCGCCGAGACAGGTGCGCCACTCGGCATGTGCATCTCGACCGGCGACAGCCTTGACAACGCCCAGCTGAACGAGCTCGGCTGGTTCCTCACTCTTCTTGCGGGCGGGACGCTCGCGCCCAACTCCGGCGCAGGGTTCTACGAGGGCGTGCAGTCAGGCGACTGGGGACAAGAGCTGTACTGGCGCCCCGAGGGGGGTCCAGACCAGTTCAAAGACGCCTTCGGCTTTCCCGCCCACCCAGGCCTGCTCGCCGATGCCATGCGTCCCTTCCTTGCCCCCGGGCTAGCCGTGCCCTGGCTGTCGTGCTTCGGTAACCACGATGGTCTCGTGATGGGGACAGCGATTCCGACCCCCGAGTACCAGCGCCTTCTTGCCGGGGGCGAGAAGCCCACTGACCTAGCGCCCGGTGTCGATCCCCTGGCCCTGGTGGCCGAGTTCACGTCACATCCCGAGCTGTTTCTCACCGGGCCGGCCCGTCAGGTGACGCCCGACCCCGACCGGCGCAGTGTAGGGAGACGGGAGTTCGTCGAGGCGCATCTGGCTGCCGGGGGGTTGCCGACCGGGCATGGTTTCGATCGTTCGAACCTGAGTGCGGAGACGACCTACGGGGTGTTCGACGTGGACGGTCCGGTGCCGATTCGCGTCATCCTGCTCGACACTACGAACATGGACGGCGACTGGCAGGGAAGCCTCGGAGTGCGACAGCTCCGCTGGCTCGAGGACAAATTGACAGAAGTTCACGGCAGGTACTTCGACAGCCAAGGTCGTCTCGTCGCCACCGGGACGAGAGATCGTGTCGTGGTGCTGGCATCGCATCACGGCCTTGTCAGCATGGTCAACTTGGGCCACGACCCGAGCGGGCTCGAGCCGGACCAGCCCCGGGTGACCGCCACGGCTTGCCGCAGCTTGCTGCACAGGTTCCCCAACGTCGTCTGCTGGTTGAACGGCCACCGCCATCGCAACGACATCCAACCGAGGCCAGACCCGGCAGGTCGTACGGCGGGCTTTTGGGAAATAGCCACCTCGGCGATCGCGGACTGGCCGTGCCAGTCCCGCCTTGTCGAGCTCGCCCTTGACGGCAGGGGCGGCCTAACGATCTTCTCGACGATGCTGGATGCCGCCGCGCCGGCCGACCCCGAGAGGGCCGAAGGAGTCGAGCGGCTTGCCGCCCTCCACCGGGAGCTGGCGCTCAACTACCCCGCCCCGAGCTTTGTCGCCCACAGCGCGGGAAAGTCCGGAGACCGCAACGTCGCGCTCCGCCTGCCTGTCCCCTTCCCCGTCAAGTAGCCGGGGGTCTCGCCACCGACTACTCGATGCCGCAGGCGCGGTGACGTGGCGGCAGGCCGAAGTGGCGGCAGGACGCCAGGATCAGGCCGTCAGGCGGCGGGGGCCGACGGCCAGGCCACAGGGAAGAGCTGGTGGTCCATCTCCTCACCTGGAGCGAGCTCTGACTCCAGGCCTTCGAAGGGCGGCGACGTCCGCCACCTTCGTGGGGCATAACGGGCACTATCGGACAGGTAGCGCAGCGAGAGCACCCGCCGGCGGCCGGCATAGGGGAAGCCCGGTGCGCCGTGAACCGAGAGGAAGTCGAAGAAGATGGCGTCGCCTGGTTCCATCTCGTAGCCGCGGATGGTGAAGGCGCCAGGATCGGCTTCAATATCAGGCAGCTCCGCCAGGCTGCCTTCGGGGAACCACTTGGCTTCGCCCATGAGGAACGTCCGAGGCATCAGCCAAGGGCCGAGATGCGTGGTCGCAACGACCTCGAGGCTCCCGCCGCGTGGCACCGGGTCGAGGGGGATCCAGGCACTCACCCCCCGGCCGTCGACGTTGTAGTACGGCTGGTCCTGGTGCCAGGGCGTCCTCTGTGACGTGCCGCCTTCCTTCACGAGGACATGGTCGTGGTAAAAGCGCGCAGTTGCAGAGCACATGAGTGTGGCGGCGATCCTCGGGACGCCCGATCCGAGGGCGAGCTGGGCGATCTCGGGTACTTCCTGCCACCTGCAGAAGTCCTCGATGAATCGGCCTGGATCCTCGGCCCCGCTCGCGACTTGGGCGAGGTGGCTCGGCTGGTCGAGGACCGTCTGGATTCCGCCCCGCGCCAGCTCCACTTCGTCTGGTGTCAGCGCCCCGCGCACGCATACGACACCGTCACGGGCGAAGTCGGCAACCGCCGTCTCCTCGATCTGTACAGAGGTCATACAGCAGGATAGGGAGCGGCCGCATGAGTGCCGAGCGGACGGTTGCGGCGGCTACTCGTCAAACGCGCGGCGTACCCAGGCCAAGTGCCGACCGAGGTCTGTGGCTTGCTCTTGCATCGCCTCACCAAGCCAGACCAGCGTCATGGTCCGCGTCAGCCACTCCAAGCGACGCCCGAAGTCGTCGTCGACGGGCAACCCGTAAGCAGCCAGGACAGCTCGAACGAAGCACCAGTCTCCGATCGTGATCAGCCCCACGAAGTCGACGACAGGGTCGGTGACCATGGCATCTGTCCAGTCGATCAATCCGGAGAGATGCCCGCTCACAGCATCGACGAGGACGTGCTCGGCGCAAATGTCGTTGTGCGCCAAGACCCGCCTGCCTGTAAACCGAGGGCGTGGCAGCGAGCCCGACAGGTAGGGCTCTGCGACGGCTCGAAGGTCCAGTGGCAGCCCAGCCCTCAGGTCGTTTACGCACCAAGACAGGTCGGCCCGGTGCCCACCGGCGCCGAGAGGCTCCTCCCGGGTTGGCGTGGAAGGCACGTGTTCGGTGTCGACGTTGTGCAGCGTTGTCAGCGTCGTTCCAAGGTCGTCGGCAAGGACGCCCACGTCGGCCGCCGGCTGGCCTGCTGGTATCCCGTCCATGAGCCGATAGCCGACGAAGGGGTACGGAAACTGTGCGCTTGGCCGACCGAGATAGGAGAACTTCGGCACGCTCGGTCCGAGCGCAATGCCGGCTAGCCGAACTATTTCGGTCTCGCGAGTCAGCCAGGCGACCCGCTCTGCCCGCTTCGGGAAGCGAAACACGACACCGCCGCACAAGAACACATCGTGGTCCCAGCCGGCTCCGAGGCTGGTCACGTCCTGCCCGTCCAGCTCGGGAAACTGATCGGCGACCAGCTGGACGACCGTCAGCTGGTCGAGATGGCGGTCGCCATCGGTCGCGAGATAAGGAACCTCGCCGCCGGGCTCGACCTGGAGTGCAGGCTGCCCGGCTGACACCTTGAGTCAGCTCACCTTCGAGACGATCTCCACAAGATTGCCGTCCGGGTCGCGCAGCAAGGCGTTGCGGTTGTTGTTTCCGGTGTCGTGCGGCTCCTGGACGACGGGCGTACCCGCCGCCACCAGCTGGGCAAAGGCGTCGTCGGTGTTATCGCACCAGATGACCACTGCCATGACTGGGCTGCCGGGAATGGCGTCAACACCGTGCACTCTCCGGGCCGCTTCGACCGTGCCCAGCCCGATGCAGAAGTCGTTCAGCAGGAACTCCACATGCGTGGGGATCCCTTCGGCCGACGTGCGGAACGTCTCCTTGAACCCGAGGAGGTCCCGATAGAAGCCAACGCCGGCTTCGATGTCGCGGGTGTAGAGGTTCACGAATCCGGAGTTGAACATGCAGAACTCCCTATTTCACGCGGCCGGGGAGGACTAGTGCCAGAGCGACCGGCAAGGAATCTTGTCGCGGTCGCATCGGTCCGCGTACTTACCGGCGATCTCGGTCACCTCCCGTAGGAGACCGGTCTCGAGGGTGACGGGCTCGAGACCCATCTCGAGAAACTGCTTGTTCTCGACGAACAGCTCGTTCTCGGCCGCCTCGTTCCGCGGGTTGTCGACGTAGTCGATCTCAGCACCGGTGATCTCGGAGACGAGCTTGGCGAGGTCGCGAAGCCTGTGAGTCTCGGTCATCTGATTGAAGATCTTGACCCGGTCGCCCGGCTCAGGCGCATTCCTGACAGCCAGCTCGATGCAACGGACGGTGTTGTGGATGTGGATGAAGGCACGGGTCTGCCCACCGGTCCCGTGGACGGTGAGCGGGTAGCCGATCGCCGCCTGCATCAGGAAGCGGTTCAAGACCGTGCCGTAGTCGCCGTCGTAGTCGAAACGATTGATCAGCCGCTCGTCGCGCGCAGTCTCGTCGGTCTGGGTGCCCCACACGATGCCCTGGTGCAGATCGGTGACGCGAACGCCGTCGTTCTTGTTGTAGGAGGCGAAGAGAAGCTGGTCCTGGGTCTTGGTCAGGTGGTAGACGCTGCCAGGATTGGCCGGGTAGAGGATCTCCTGCTCGATGCTGTGACCGTCGTCGGCCCGTACCTCGACTTGCAGGTAGCCCTCCGGAATGCGGATGCCTGCGGTCCCGTAGCCGTAGACACCCATCGATCCCAGATGGACGATGTGGGTGTCGAGGCCGGCCTCGACGACAGCGGCGAGCAGGTTGTTCGTGGCGTTGATGTTGTTGTTGACGGTGTAGCGCTTGTGCCAAGAGCTCTTCATCGAATACGGCGCCGCCCGCTGCTCGGCGAAGTGGACGACGGCGTCCGGCTGGTACTCCCTCAACAGCGAGAGGAGGCGGTGGTAGTTCTCGGCCACGTCGAAGCGGTGGAAGGTGATCTGCTTGCCGCTTACGGCTTCCCACGCCTTCAGCCTGACGCTCATCGGCGCGATCGGCGTCAGAGAGCCCACCTCGAGCTCGTTGTCGATGTTCCTCCGGGAAAGATTGTCGACGATGACCACGTCGTGGCCGTGCTCGGAGAGGTAGAGCGAGGTCGGCCATCCGCAGAAGCCGTCTCCCCCCAGAACAACAATGCGCAAGTGAACCGCCTCCTGTGGTCTGGTCAAAAAGCCCGCGGACACCAAGCGGTCCGTCGGACGAGGGCGCGAAAACCGTAGGCGTCGGGAAGCCCCCTCCAGGACCGAAGGCTATAGCAACGATGCTACCAGGCGCCGCGCGGCAGGCTACGTCTATCATGGCGAATCGCTCCCCACGCCGAGGTCGACACCATTTTAGGCAGCATCGCCCTGGCTACGACTGCTTGCTGCTTGCTGGCGCTGATTGTGCTGCATCTGCTGCCAACTGGTCTTTCTCCGTTGCGGAACGCCGTCAGCCAATACGGAATCAGTCGGTATCGCTCCGGGTATCGCGTGCAGACGTTGAGCATGGGTGTGGCTGCGATCGCCTCGGCCATAGGGATCGCCAAGCTCAACTTGGCTGGTAGCTCCATTGCCGTGATCCTGCTCCTCATCTGCGGTGCCGCTCGATGTGCCATCAGTTGGTTCCCGATGGATACGCCCGGCACGGAGCGCACTGAGACCGGGCGACGTCATGGGCTCCTGGCGATCGCGGCCTTCGCGGCGGTCGCCCTAGCCGCCATCCGCCTCGGCACCCTCCTCAACCGGGCCGACGTGTGGCGTTCCACAAGTGCTGTCGTCGTCGGTTTGGGGATCGAAATGCTCGTCACGTCCATCGCCCTGGGCCCGGTGCGGCGCCACGAGACGATGCGCAGATACTTCGGTCTTGTCGAGCGCGCCTTTTACGCCGGCGCCCTGGCGTTCTTCTTCATCGTCAGCATCGAGCTGATCCGGCGTTGATCCTGGCGGCATCCTTCGTCGCCCAGAGGTAGGCGGCGGCCAGCCGGCGGCGGCCCCGGCCCTGCTCGACGAGCGGCCGCAGATGAAATTCGAGTCTGGCGGCCTCCTCGGGCGTAAGCGCTTGGTCGATCGCCTCTCGCAGGGTGGGAACAAGCGGGTTGCCGGAGGAGTTGACGAACGTCTCCCAAGGCAAGCCGTGGCTGCCGGGCGCGACGTCGACGCGCAACTCGAGGTGAACCTCTTCGAAGCCCGCTTCCTCGGCCAGGGCGAGCAGGTCTTGCTCGTCAAAGTCGACCATTGGATCCGTCTCCGGATCCTGGATAGAGGCATACAGGGTCTCGAGCTTCGCCTCGAGATCGGCGATCGGCAGGGAGTCGTGCCCGAGGTGGCCGAAGAGGCACCCCGGTGCCACCATCAGTTGGTTGATCGGCTCGTAGATGCTCAGCCTCCCGCCCCGGCGCAGCACCCGGTGGAACTCCCGAAAGGCCGCAGCCTTGTCCTTCACGTAGATGAGCACAGACCTCGTGGTAACGATGTCCACCGACGCCTCGCCGATCGGATCGAGGTCGTCAGCCGCCGCCTGCAAGAAACGGCACCGCTCACCCACACCCATCTCCCCCGCAACTCGCCCGCAGTGAGCCAGGAGGTCTGCGGAGATGTCGCTGAAGACCACCGACCCCGTGGCGCCGACCCTCGCCTGGCTCCGCCTCGGAAGGTTGCTCGCCCGCCTCCGGCCGCTCCGGCTTGCCCTCCTGCCGTTCCGAGTCACCCGAACCGGCCCGGGTAGCCGCTGGTAGGCCCAGCCCGGCCACGCCGCCCCCGCTCAACCCACCGGTGAGGCGACCGGACAGCAAGAGGTCAGCCGCAGCCGGGTCGGCCAGGCCCGCCACGAGGCTCGACTCCAGCTCCTGGATGACAGCGTCGCCGAGGCGTTGGCCCTTGGCCTCGGACAGATGCCGAGCCTGGACGATCAGGCCCTGAGTCAGCCGCCGTCGGTCTTGTGAGAGACCTCGCACCTCCGCACCGGCGAGTTCATACTGAGCTCGCCGCAGCTCGTCCCCGAGCCGTAGTAGCTCCTCGACGTCCTCGAGGCGGTTCCGTATCAGTTGGTTGAGTGCCCAGGCGACGACCGTCGGGCGCTTCAGCGCCTTGAGGGCGGCCGACAGCTGCGGGTCGCCGGCCTTCTTAGCAGCCGCCGCATGAACGTCCCGAGCCTTCGTGAACTCGCCTGGCAGCAACCTGTACAACTCGTCGGCAACGTCGTCGAACTCCACCCTGCCTTCGATCACCCGATCGACTGTGCCAGCTCCCAAACGTGCCCGTCGGGGTCCTTGAAGTAAGCAGTGCGCATACCCCAGGCTTGGTCCGTCGGCTTCTGGAAGAACCCGACGCCTCGGCCGAGCAGGTCGTCGTAGAGCGCATCGACGCCGTCAGTGAATGCCGTCAAGAAGGCCGTCGCGCCGACCGCAGGCGTCGCGGTCGCCTCGCCCTGCAACTGCTCGCAGGCCCGGTCGACTTGAAGGGCAATGAACGCCAAGCCCTCGATCTTGAAACCCACAGAGTCGGCGTCCTCGAAGTGCACCTCGAGCCCAAGCACGCCATTGTAGAAGTCCTTGGTTCTGTGGAGGCTCTCCACGAACAGGACCACAGCTCCGACCTTGTCGAACGCAGGTCGCATCGAGAGACTCCTTTCTCCCAAGACGCTACCTCAGTGTGTGCGCTCAGCTGCCGCCGTCGGACAGGAGCCTCGCCGACACATGGACGGCGCCTGTCCTAACGTCGATGCAGTGACCGCCCACGAGCTCTCTCGGACCGACGCGCGCCGTATCGCCGTGCGGGCGCAGCTCCTGGACGGCGCACGGCCGAACGAGCTGCTCTCCGTGGTGCGTCACCTGACTCTGCTGCAGCTCGACCCGACAGCCGCCATAGCGCCCAATGCCGACCTCGTGGCCTGGAGCCGCCTCGGGTCGTCCTATGCGCCGTCAGATTTGCGGAAGGCGCTCGAGGTGCGTGCTCTGGTCGAGTTCCTGGCGATAATCCGGCCAAGCGAAGATCTGGCTCTCTACCGGGCCGAGATGGCCGAGTGGCTCACCGGCAGTGAGTCGCTCGACTGGCACCAGCGCCGCACCGCCTGGGTGCGTGCCAACGACGCTTGCCGGCGGGACATCCTCCAGCGACTCGGTTCGTCTGGGCCTTTGCTCTCGCGTGATCTCCCTGACAGCTGCGAGGTGCCTTGGCAGTCGACCGGGTGGACCAACAACCGCAACGTCACCCAACTGCTGGAGTCGATGCTGTTGCGAGGCGAGGTCGCCGTCGCAGGACGCAGTGGCAGCGAGCGCCTGTGGGATCTGGCAGAGCGGGTCTACCCCGATGACCCGGTGATCCCAGCCGAGGAAGCGCTGCGGATCCGCAACGAGCGCCGGCTCCGCGCACTTGGCATCGCCCGCGCCCGAACCGTGCAAAGCCCAATGGAGCCATGGGACGTGGGTGAGACCGGCGAGCCGGCGGTGGTCGAGGGCGTCAAGGGCAGTTGGCGGGTCGACCCATCTCAGTTGGGCCGATCGTTCTCGGGGCGTGCCGCTCTGCTGTCGCCCTTCGACAGGCTGGTGCACGATCGCAAGCGCACGCTCGAGCTCTTCGAATTCGACTACCAGCTGGAGATGTACAAGCCTGCCGCCCAACGCCGCTGGGGATACTTCGCGCTGCCGATCCTCTACGCCGACCGGCTGGTCGGCACGCTCGATGCCATCGCCGACCGCAAGGCCGGAGTCCTGCAGGTCAAGGCGATCCACCAGGACGTCAAGTTCACCAAGACAATGACCGCCGCCATCGGTCGCGAGATAAGGGACCTCGCTCGCTGGCTCGACCTGGAGCTCAGGCTGCCCGGCTGACGCTCCCAGATGGCGGGGACGATCGCCTCCGGCAGCGTGGCCGGAACCTCGTCAGCGACGCCGGAGGGCCGGGGTAGGGTGTCGCGGGTGGACGGTTCGTACCGCGTCTCGGACAGCGAGCGCGAGGAAGTAGTCCTCGTGCTCCGGCACCACCTCCTCGAAGGACGCCTCACCATTGAGGAGTTCACCGATCGCGTCGAGCTTGCCTACGGGGCGCGTGTCGCCGACGACCTTCTTCCTGTCCGGGCGGACCTGCCGGAGGTCGCCGTCGCAAGGCCGACCTCACCTCGCAAGCGGACACGGCTCACCGCGGCTCTCTGCGGTCACGTCGTCCGGCGCGGCCCGCTCAGGCTGGGCCGGCGAACCCTGGTCGCAGGTGCCTTTGCCGATGTCGACCTCGACCTGCGCCAAGCCGAGATCGACAACGCCCGGAGCACTGTGATGGTTCTACTGGCTTGCGGGAACGTGGATGTGTACGTACCGGCCGGTGTCAACGTCCAAGTGAGTGGCCTTACGATATTCGGGCATCGACGCGACCGCGGTTCGATCGTGTCCCGGCCCGACGCTCCGATGGTCCATGTTTGGGTGTTCGGCTGTTTCGCCACGGCCGACATCTGGCACGTGCCCCATGACGTTCGTGGCAGCTACAAGAAGATCATCCGCCAAGTCGAGCGACGAGAGCGGCACCTACCGGCTTGACCACTCGGACGAGGCTCAGTCCCAGCCGCCGCCTGTCAGCCACGTCGCTTGCTCACCCGATCGGCTGACGCGCCATGGCGGACGGCTCCCGGCCGGCGAGCAGCCATCCGGCGGCCGCAGCAAACGCCGGCATGACCAGCAGGATGAGAAGCAGGTCGCCGACTGGGACGTTGCCCAGCGAGGCGATGCCGCCATTGAGGGAGTTGTCGCGCAGCCATCCGATCAGTCCGATGTAGCCACCCGCCGTCCCGAGTAGCGCCCCGAGGAAGCCGAGGGCGCCTGCAGTCATCGCAGTGATCGTGCGCCGCGTGAAGCCGGATGCACCGGTGGCGGCGAGGGTGCGCATGTCGCCGGCCGTCTCGCTCCGCACCAGACCTACCGACATGGCGAGGACGCCGAGGGCAATGACTATGCCGAAGGTCGTCGCCCAGCCGATGACGGCCGACGAAGTGGGCTCGTCGTCCTTCGACTCCACCGAGAGCTGCGCCGTCGACGCCGCCAACTGGGCACTGCTGATCTGGGCGGCTGTAAAGGGCTGCGTTCCCTGGACGAGCCAGTCGGTCGTGGTGGCCTGGATATGGAACTCCCGCATGGCGTGCTCGGTGATGACCGTGTTCGGTGCAGACACCCCGGTCGGCAGGGCGCCGACCTCCTGGATGACCGGATCGGCGAGGCAGCTCGTCGCCGGTGTGCAACGCGACGGCGACTGACCTTTCGTCGCTCCGCCCGATGGGTACGTCAAGCCCAGGCCGGAGACGCCCGAGAGCCCCGGGCGCGAGGTCAAGACGTCGGCGTTCGGCTCTATCTCGGAGGGCTTGATCCCCAAGACCTTGAGCAGCTGAGGCGTCGCCACATAGATCGCTCCGTCCCAGTTCCGACCCCCTTGCGTGCCGTTAAGTTGCGCGTTGGGCGTCTCCAGCGCGATGAGCTGGGCGCCGAGTGCCTTGGCGATGTCCGCCGCGTTCCGCGACAGTTTCGCTTCGCTGGCGACTTCTGCCGGCGGGGCCGTGACCTTGATGATCTTCCCACTCTTGTTCCGGGTGACGATGGGCGGGCCGCTCGCAACGTTCGCATGGAGAGCAATCTGGTTCGAAGCCAGATTCGGCCCCGCGTAGTCGAGGACGTTCCCGTAGCGAGAGGCCGCCGCCAGCATCACTATCACGGCTACGAGGACGCCGAGGCTGATCGCCGCCAGGGCCGAGCCCGATCGTGCCCGGTAGCGGGCGAGGTCGCGAAGCGCCAAGCGCACAGCGATCGGAGCATGACGTCCCAGCCGTGCGGTGAGCGAGAGGAAGAAGGGGGCGAGCAAGATGAGGCCGGGGATGAGAAACACGATGCCAACGACCAGCTCTAAGCTGCCGCCGCTTCCGTTCCCGCTGTTCGTGCTCCCCGAGTAACCGAGGAGCAAGAAGGCCACGACCAGGCAGACAATGCCGGGAAGGGCCGAGCGGTGGACCTGGCGAGGCGGCGCCGGACGCCCGGAGAGTGCCGTCACGATCGGTACCCGGGTGATTGCCCGGGCGGGCCTCGACGCCGCCAGATACGCCGCCACGACGGCGAGCACCATTGCGGCAGCCACCACGGCCCAAGGCAGCGCCAAGAGGCCGATCACATGGTGGGCGCTCTGCTCGAGGCTCGGGCGGTAGGCGAGCCAGACGACGAAACCGGCCAAGAAGCCGGCGAGAGCGCCAGCGAGACCGACGACTGCCCCATTGGCGCGCACCACAAGCCGGACGTGCCGGTCCGTGGCGCCGGTCGATTCGAGCATCCCGATCGAGCGGAGCCGTCGCTGTGCAAGGACGGTGAAGCCGCCGACGGAGACGAGCATGATGAGCAGCATCCCGAGCACGAGGGCGACAAGAGAGATCGTCTCGGGGTTGATGGGGTTCGACTGAGCGACCGAGGCCGGAGTGCTGACCTCAGGCCCGATCGACGCCGGGCGGACGCCGGGCGCGTCGAAGAGCGCGACGACCTGTGTCGGTGCGGTCACCTGCCCCGGAGCAACCAGCGCGAACTGTCCGAGGAGGCTCTGCGGGTTCTCCACGGTGCCGACCACCCGGCGAACGGCACCGCCGACCCGCCAGCTATCGCCGACCTTGATATGGAACTCGGAGGCAACGCCCTTGGTGACAGCCACCTGGCCCGCGCCTAACGGATAGGTTCCCGAGAGGAGCGAGAGCATCGGTCCGCTGAACGGCCCGTGAGGATCCTCGGACCGCAGTTGGAAAGTGTTGATCGAGCCGGGAACCGACTGCGTGTCGTTCTCGATCAGCTCGACAGGCCCGAATCGGTGCTTGATGCCGGCGATGGCGGCCTCGGCGCGGGCGTTCAAGGTGGAGAAGGTGGCCGAGTCCTCGGCCGTGCCAAAGCCGAAGTTCGACGGCGCCGGAGTTGTCGTCGCCACGGCCGAGCCGACGATGGTCGCCGCCACCGCGAACGTGATGAGGGCAAGGATCAGTAGCTGTTGGCGCCACTCCCGGCGAAACAACCGCCAGGCCCAACGCACGACTGCCCGCCTGGCGGCATTTCCGCCGTCGGCCGGCCGGTTGCGAGAGGGCAACGCTGGTGGTGAGGCGGTCATCGGCCCTCCTTGGCTGTCGGGCGTCCGATGGCGTCTCCATCAGAAGCGGGCGCTACCCCTAAGTTGGGTGAATCGGCTGTGACCTGGTCGGCGACGTCAACGGCGGCGTCGACGGCGGCGTCGGCACGGCCGTCTCGGAGGAACACGACTCGGTCGGCCCAGGAGGCAAGGTGGGCGTCGTGGGTGACCACGATGGCGGCGACCCCTCGCTTGCAGGCGTCGTTGATCATCCGCATGACGGCCTCGCCGTTCGTCGAGTCGAGTGCCCCTGAAGGCTCGTCGGCCAGAAGAAGGTGCCGCTCCCCGACCACGGCCCGTGCGATCGCCACGCGCTGACGCTCGCCCCCCGAGAGCTGATCCGGGTAGTGGTGGGCTCGGTCAGCAAGGCCGAGCTGCTCGAGGCCCTCACAGCCGGCGGCGTGCGCCTTGCGTGCAGGCATGCCGTCGAGCTCGAGCGGTAGCGCGACGTTCTCGGCGGCCGTGAGACCGGGCAGCAGGTTGAAGTCCTGGAAGACGTAGCCGATGGTCCGGCGCCTGAGACGTGCCTTCTCGTTCCGGGACATTCTCCACAGTGGTGCGCCTGAGACAAGCACCTCGCCGCTCGACGGCTCCTCGAGGCTGCCGGCGATGGTGAGCAGGGTCGACTTTCCCGATCCTGACGGCCCCATCACCGCGACTAAGTCGCCTTCGTCAACCGAGAGGTCGATGTCCTGGAGCGCGTGCACTATGGCCGCGCCCTCACCATACGACTTCGAGATGTTATTGAGTTCGAGGAGGCTCATCCGGCCGACCGTCCTTTGCTGGGCCTAGAAAATTCCGCTGGGTAGGTCACCCAAGATCATACTGAGTATTCTATCGAGTTGCCATCTGAAGTCAAGAAACATGCCACCGGTCGCCGATTCCCGTCCTTCGATGCCGCTGGGCTCCCTACCGGCGCGGACTCGGCTCGGAGAGACCTACGAGGAGGGACTCTGCAGATGGCGGCGGAACCGTCTGGTCGACGAGCCGTCCATCCCTGATGAAGATGACCCGGTCGGCCCACGATGCAAGCTGGGCATCGTGGGTGACCACGACCGCCGTCGCGCCGTTATGGCACGCCGCCAGGATCATCCGCATGACGGCTTCGCCGTTAGCCGAGTCGAGAGCGCCCGATGGCTCGTCCGCCAGCAGCAGTGACCGCTCGCCCACGACCGCCCGCGCGATGGCGACGCGCTGGCGCTCGCCTCCGGACAGCTCGTCGGGATAGCTCCGGGCGCGATCGCCGAGACCGAGCTCGTCGAGGGCGGTCGTGGCAGCGGCGTGAGCCTTCCTGGCCGAGACACCGTCCAGCTCGAGCGGGAGCGAGACGTTCTCTCCGGCGGTGAGCCCTGCCAGGAGGTTGAAATCCTGGAAGACGTAGCCAACGGTGCGCCGGCGGAGCCTGGCCCTTTCGTTGCGAGACATCGACGACAACGTCCGATCGTCGATCACGACCTCTCCGCTCGTCGGCTCCTCGAGACTTCCGGCGATGGTGAGCAGCGTCGACTTTCCTGAGCCGCTCGGACCCATCACCGCCACGAGAGACCCGCGCTCGACAGCCAGGTCGATGTCGCGGAGCGCCTCGACCTGGGCTGCACCGGACCCGTATCTCTTGGAGACCTTGCGCAACTCGAGGTAGCTCATCGCCGGGCGACAAGCCTTCGCCGGATGAGAGGTCCGGCCTTCTCGGACGGAGCCTCTAGCTCGGCCCGCTTCAGCCTGCCTTCGGCCGTGTCGAGCCATCGCACGACCGAGTCCAGCCGGAACAACTCGGCGTCGACGACCAGAGCGAAGCACAAGTCGAAGTCGGCTTCGTCCTCCTTGAGCCGCGTCCACTGCTGCATGAGCTCGACTAGATAGCGCCGGTGGACCTGGATCACGTCGTACACCGATATCCCGGGCACGCGTATGGCGGCCAGCACCTTGATCACGAGCTCGTCGCGCGGCGGTGAGGTCATGTCGGGCGGCGTGCTCAACCAGGTATCGAGCTCCCGGCGACCCGCCTTGTTGATCCGGAACACCTTCTGTGGCCCGGACTCCTCCTCGTGGTCGTCGGACTCGATCAGCTCGTCGCGCTCCAGCCGCTGGAGCGTCGTGTAAACCTGGCCGACGTTGAGAGGCCATACCTCACCAGTGCTCTCCTCGAACTCCTGGCGGAGCTGCAACCCGTACTTCGGGCCTTCGCTCAAGAGCGCGAGCAGCGCGTGCCGGACGCTCATCGGAGCACAGACTCGGGCCGAACTCGTACCATACTGAGTATCCTACACGTTCCGAACGACAAGTCTCGCCAAAGTGAGCGGTGCCCGCAACCCACCGGGCGAGGTGGGCCGCCGGACGTACGTTTCTGGGCCGAATTCGGCGCGTGAGCCGGCCCGCCTCGGAGGCGAACCTGGCGCCACGTCTCGACGGAGCCCTCACCGCTAACCGGGGGGGTCCCACAGTTCGTAACTGGTAAAGCAACGTTCGACCTCGTCGAGCTCGACGTCCGCGTCCTCGGCACGGCAGACGACGGGACAGGCGAGCCACCACTCCGCGCCGGACAGGCCGGCCGAGAGATACTCCCTGCTGCCCGGTGTACGAGTGTGCTTCGGGTCTCGTGACTGGGCGAGCTACTCAGGCCAGGCCGTGCTGGCGTGCGTAGCGAACTGCGTCGTGCCGGTCGGCAGAACCCGTCTTGGAGAAGATTCGGTTGATGTGGCTCTTGACCGTGTGCGAGCTGAGGTACAGGGTCGAGGCGATCTCGGGGTTCGCCATCCCCCGGGCCATCATCGACAGGATCTCGGCCTCCCGGCGCGTCAGACCGTCCGGCAGGGATTCAGGCAGTGGGCTCGAGGCGCAGCCCGGTCCGGCCCGTGTTGCGGCGGCGACTAGCGAGGCCTGGACGCTGCTGCCGAGCACAGCGAGCCCGGTGGACGCACTGCGTAGGGCGTGGGCGATGTCGACCCGGTCGGCATCCTTCGTCAGATAGCTGCGAGCACCGGCCTTCAGCGCGGCCAGGACGGAGGCGTCGTCGGCGTAAGTGGTCAGCACCACGATGGCAACGTCCGGGTGGTGCTCGGCGATGTACCGGGCCGCTTCGATGCCGTCCACTCCCGGCATGTGGAGGTCAAGGAGGATGGCGTCCGGCTCGTGCTCGACCACCTTGTCTATGGCTTCCTGACCATCGGCCGCCGACGCCACGACGTCTATGTCAGGAAGGAGGTCGAGAAGCAGTACCAGACCTTCCCTAACGCTCGCCTGATCGTCTGCGACGACGACTCGCAGCGGCCCGGAAGCAATGCTCTCGCTCACTGTGGCACCTTGGCTGTCAACCGAACACCGATGCGAACGGCAGGACGTAGGTCAACCGCCGCCGTTGCCAGCGGCCTGACGCGGCGCGTAGCCCCAGGGCAGCCGACGCCACGACGAAGCCCATGATGATGTCTACGAGATTCCGCGTCGGGCCGTAGGGCTGGGTGAAGGCAGACACACCGACGGCGGCCAATGCCGTCACCATTGCGGCGAACAGGACAAGCCGAAGCCTCAGCCTGCGGGTTGATCCCAGGTATGAACTTTGGCTGGCATTCTTCATACTGGCGTCGATCCTGGGGTTGGTTGCCGCTACGTGGCCGGCGCCGCGAGCGGCGAGGCTCGACATGCTCACTGCGATCGCTGCCGAGTAGTCGAGCCTGTGCCTGTCCTCAGGAGTGGTTCCGAGGGACCGAGGTGGGCCGGTTCACGCGCCGATTCCGGCCGCCGCCCGGAAACGTACGTCCGGCGGTCCAGCTCGCCCGCAGCGGAGGTTCGGGCGAGAGGGAGACGACCAACCTGCCGGCAGCAATACCCAGAGTCAGGCAAGGCAGCACAGCGACGAGAGAGCCGAGCTTCTCCAGGGATCGAGTCATCGTCTGGCGCCCGATCTCGCCTTCGTCGACGGCGGCGTGGTCCTCGACCGGTGGTCTGCGCTCGACGAACTCGGTGACGGCTGTCAGGTCGCCGTCCGGCACCCACCTGTGGTGCGGGCTCAGTTCGAACCTGTCCCCTCCCGGCATGCAGGACCGAGTCGGGGTGGACACCGCGTAGCATCCTGGAACCTTCGAGCTCGGTGTGCCGGCACGGGTCAACCAGCAGTCCGACGACCTAGACGGCCGCAGCTTGCATCCGCCAGGACAACTCCAGGTAGCCAACGGGCTGGTCGAACCGACATTTTGAGAGTCAGTCACTGTGTCCTCCTGTGGAGTCCGTACGCTCTTAAAGACGATGCCAAGGCCAAAGACTCATCGGTGGAAGCCGGCGTGGCGGAGCTGGGGTACCCCGTTCTGCAGTGACGGCGCGCTCCGCCTACGCAGCCGCCATCAAACCGGACTCGTAGGCGATCACCACGAGCTGTGCCCGGTCACGGGCACCGAGCTTGGCCAGCAACCTGCTGACATGAGTCTTCGCGGTCGCCGCGCTCATGTGCAGCTCCTCGGAGATCTCGCTGTTCGACCGTCCCCTGGCGACGAGCACGAGGACTTCTCGCTCGCGCGGAGTGATGTTGTCGAGAGCGCCGTTCTGCTTCACGATCGGAGCTTGCCGCCCGGCGAACTCGGCAATGAGCGTCTTGGTGATACTGGGTGACAACAAGGCGTTCCCGGCGGCGATCACCCTGATCGCCTCGAGCAAATCTTCGGGCGGAGTGTCCTTCAGGAGGAAGCCGCTGGCTCCTGCCCGCAGAGCGTCGTAGACGTACTCGTCGAGGTCGAAGGTAGTGAGTATGAGGACACGAGTGTGTCTCGCCTCCGGCGAGCTCACGATCTGCCGGGTCGCCTCGATGCCGTCCATCTCAGGCATCCTGATGTCCATGAGAATGACGTCGGGCCGCACTTCTCGCGCGACCCGCACGGCGTCGCGGCCGTTGGCGGCGTCGCCCCGCACCTCAAGGTCGTCCGACGAGTCGACGAGCACCTTGAATCCGGCCCGCACGAGGGCCTGGTCGTCTACGACCACCACTCCGATCACGATGCGGAGAGCGACTCGAGAGGAAACTTCGCAAGCACACGCCACCCGCCCTCGGGCCGTGGGGCTGCCAGCAGCGACCCGTGGAACATCGCCACACGCTCGCGCATCCCGACGATCCCATGGTGCGCCTCGTGGCTGTGGCCGCCGGCAGGGACAGCCGCAGCGTGCGCTCCACGCCCGTCGTCGTTCACTTCCAGCACAAGTGCGCTCGGCTCGTCACGGATCTCGATGCTCACCGTTGCCGGGCCGGCGTGCTTGACCACATTCGTCAGAGCCTCTTGGGCGATACGGTAGATCGACAGCTCGACAGTCGGCGCCAGCGCTCTGGCCGTCACCGCGCCGGCGTCGAGTTTGACTGTGTAGCCGGCCAGCCTGACCTGCTCGACCAAGTGGCCCAAGGCCGAGATCCCGGGCGCCGGAGCAAGATCTGCAGGCACTCCGTCGTCGCGGCGGAGGACCCCGAGCATCCGCCGCAGCTCGTTCAGAGTGTCGCGGCTTGTTGCCTCGATGGCTGCCAGTGCCTTCTTCGCCTCGGCCGGCTGAGTCTCGATTACGTGGCGCCCGACACCGGATTGCACGGCGATGACGCTCAGGCTGTGGGCAACGACGTCGTGGAGCTCGCGGGCGATTTGCAGCCGCTCTTCCGCAACTGAGCGCTGAGCGCGCTCGAGCGCCTCCCGCTGGCGCTGTGCGGCTTGCTCGGCCAACCCTGCCACATACACCCGCCGCACCCGCACGCTGTCGCCGACGAACCAGGCAGCCGTCGCCGCTACGACGCCGAGGGCAACTGGGCCGTTCGGCTGCCGGACGCCAAGGCTCGCCACACTCGTTGCGATGATGGCGGCATTGGCGAGGAAGAGGGCCGGGATGGACTTGCGCCGGTTGCAGACAGAGGCGACCTGGTACATCGGCACGGCGATGAATGGCTCGGGCGCCCAGGTTTGGTGGGAAACGGTCGCAAAGGCGATCCCAACTGTCACAAGGACGAGCGCCGGTAGTGGTATCCATCTCCTGATGGCCAGGGACAGGCCGGCGAGAACGAGCGCGAGCTGGTCGGCAGGACCCATCCCTCGGAGCTGGGAGGCCAACAGGAATACCAGCACCGCCGCCAACGTGACGTCGAGCACCTCGAGCTGTCTCGGAGTGACTCGGTGGAGCAGTGGCGGCCGCGGTCCAGGCTCGGCCGCTCCTCGACTCGAGTGACGTCCTTCACCCACATGATCGACGCTACAGAGATACGGGGGTGAAGTCATCATCCCAGTGGGGTTACGGAAGCTACATCCCGGGATGTACGCGCGGCGGCATCAAGGGCGTTTGCGTACCACCCTGGTTGTAGGCGAGAAATGGACTGTGAGGCGACGACTGAGGCCGGTTTTGGTGCCAACATCATAGGAACCGTATGCCGTCGTCTGGCGGAGAGTGAAGAGAGCCTCGAATGACTGGGAGTGGTGGATGACAGGAGCCGATCCAACCGGGGCAGTGGCTGAGCGCCGCCGGGGGCTGGCCGAGAGCCAGTGGGCCGTAGAGACGCACGGCTTGACCAAGCGTTTCGGGGACAACGTTGCCGTCAATGGCGTGGAGCTGCTCGTCCCACGCGGCAGCGCCTTCGGCTACCTCGGTCCGAACGGTGCCGGCAAGACGACGCTCATCCGGGTGCTCCTCGGTCTGACGCAGGCCGACGCCGGCACGATGTCCCTGCTCGGGTACCCCGTGCCGAAGCAACGCGACCGTGCCTTGGCGCGCGTCGGCGCCATCGTCGACGAGCCACGGTTCCACCATCATCTGACGGGCCGGCAGAACCTGAGCCTGCTCGCCGCCGCCCGCGAGCCTGCGGCCCGAGGCCGGATAGATCAGGCGCTTGAGCGCGTCGGGATCCTTCACCGGGCCAACGACAAGGTGTCCAAGTACTCCCTGGGCATGCGCCAGCGCCTCGGCGTGGCCGCCTGCCTGATAGGTGACCCGCAGCTGTTGGTTCTCGACGAGCCGATGAACGGGCTCGACCCGGGGGGCATGCAGGACATGCGGGAGATGATCCTGTCCCTCACGGCCGAGGGCCGCACCGTCGTGCTGTCGTCTCACCTCCTCGACGAGGTCGAGCGAACCTGCGACGCCGTCGCCATCGTCGACAGGGGCAACGTCATCCGCCAGGGCCCGATCTCCGAGCTCCTGGCAGGCACGTCAGTCGTGATCCAAGTCGAGTGCTCTGATCCGGAGCTGGCTCGACGACTGTTGCAGCGCACGACGCTCGGCTCACATGTGGACGCCGGGGAACTCGGGATAAGCGTCACGCTTCCGGCAGGTGCGGGACGAGACGCAGCTGCCGAGATCGCCCGCGTCCTCGTAGAAGGAGGTGTGGCGATCTACAGGCTGCAACCGATCCAGACATCGCTGGAGTCTTGGTTCTTGCAGGTGACGAGCCGACTGGGGGCATCAGAATGACGACGACCGAGGCCAGCGCTCCGGCGCCGACCTGGGCGGGTGCATCGGGCGAGAGGGCGCCGGATCACAGGGGGTCGTTCATACCTAGCTGGAGCATGATCACATCGCGGATCATGGAGCTTCGCAAACGGCGGGGCCTCATGATCGCCTTGGCGGCCGTGACCATCGGCATCCCGACGGTCTTCCTCCTGGTTCGGCTGCTCTCCCACGCCTTCGACCCGAAGTCGTACGGGCCTGCAGGCGGCTACACGATCTTCACGGCCCTTGTCGCCGGGGTGCTTTACGTGTTCGGCTTCATCGTTGCCGCCACGCTCGGGTGCACCGCAGGCTCCTCTGACCTGGGCGATGGCATGTTTCGCCACCTTGTCGTGACGGGCCGTTCGCGGCTTGCTCTCTACCTGGCACGCATTCCCGCCGGCCTGGCCATCATCTGGTCGATGGTGGCAGCCGGCTTCATCATCGTCTGTGCCGTTTGTGTCTTCGCGGCGCCGACGAGCATCAGCGATAACGGCATGAACGTGCCGGCGAACCTCTCGCAGAAGCAATTCGAGGCATGGGCAGTGGCCCACGCTGACCACGTCATCTGCTTCTTCCCCTTCTATGGAGGGCCACAGTCGACCGGCCCTCAAATCGGCAACGTCAATTGCGGGCCGTACGGGAACAGCTTGGTACTGTCAGGTTCCACAACTGCCAGTGGAAGCCCCCTGACTGCGGCCGACGTCAGGGCCTTCGCCGTCACCATCGCCCGGCAGAACTACCGCGCCTACTCAGAGATCTTCCTCTACCCTTCGGACTCGCTGATGATCAAGAGCGGGTTGTGGATCGAGCTCGAAGCAAGCATCGGCTTCCTCGTCGGCTTGGGTCTTGCCTCGCTGATCGGCCAGAGAACCGTGTCGGTCATCTTGATGATCGTCCTCGAGATCATCCTCACACCGATCTTCTCCAGGGCGAACATCCCGCATCTCATCAACGGGCAAAGATCCATCGTGGGCGTCGCCATGGCCCACATCGAACCTGGGGCTCTCCCGCTCGTCTTCGGTGGGCAGGGTGGAGGCGGCGGCCCGGGCGGCGGTCCCGGCGGAGGCCGAGCCGTGCTCGTGCCCGAGACTACCCACCAAGCCATAATCGTCATCGGCGCCTGGATCGTGGTCTGGACGGCCCTCGGGGCGTGGCGGATGATGACGCGGGACGCTTAACGGGGCGGTACCTTCGTATTCGGCTCGACCGAACGGAGGTGCGGAGCCGTATGACTTGTCAACTCGTGGCGCTTTGTGTCGATGCCAACGACCCGCTCCGTCTGGCCCACTTCTGGGAAGGCGTCCTCGGTTGGGAGATGGTCGACGATTCCAAGGGAGGCATTGCGCTCCAGCCGACCGACGACACGGGGTTCCGCATCCGGTTCCTTCCAACTGAGGACCAGAAGGCCGGCCAGAACCAGATGCACTTCGACCTGACGAGCACGTCCCTCGAGGACCAGCAGCAGACGGTGGCGAGGTCGCTTCGACTAGGCGGCCGGCACATCGACGTCGGTCAACGCCCCGAGGAGGGCCATGTCGTGCTGGCAGACCCCGAAGGCAACGAGTTCTGCGTCATCGAGCCTGGCAACAACTTCCTCGCCGGCTGCGGGTTCGTCGGAGCGCTCGCGAGCGACGGGTCGCAGGAGGTCGGGTACTTCTGGAGCGAGGCGCTGGGTTGGCCGTTGGTCTGGGACCAGGACCAAGAGACCGCTGTTCGTTCGCCGCAGGGCGGTCCCAAGATCACCTGGGGCGGTCCGCCGCTCACGGCGAAGACCGGGAAGTACCGGCTGCATTTCGACCTCGCGCCGTCCGTCGATGGTGATCAGCAAGCAGAGGTCGACCGTCTCGTCTCGCTCGGGGCGAGCCGCGTCGACATCGGCCAGGGCGACGTCACCTGGGTCGTCATGGCCGATCCCGATGGCCATGAGTTCTGCGTGACGACCGGCGACGCTAAGTGAAGTCGTCAGGAGCGAGCTCGGCGACGAGCTTGCGTAACCGGTCCTCGCTCTCGTCGCGGATCGGGCGCACCTCCTCGATCGGCTTGCCGGCAGGATCGGGCAGACCCCAGTTCTCGTACCGCTTACCCGGGTAGACGGGGCACGAATCGCCATCTCTGCTCCACCGGCGCTCACACTGTCTCCTCCTGGGCGGCAGTGGCGACTGTCAGGTCATACTCCTGGCGGGCTCCCTGGTTGCTGTCGTGCGCCGACTCCGCGGCCGCCACTTGGAGGTGCGGGACTGCGACCTCTGCCACCCCCACCGCCAGGACGCCGGAATACAAGGTCTTGACGAGGAGAAGACCGAGCACGGCGCCGACGACTTCGCCGCCGACATAGACAGGGACCGAGCTCGGGGCGATGCCGGCGAAACTGTCGGTCAACATGCGCCCGATCGCGATGGCCGGGTTGGCGAAGCTGGTGGAGCTCGTGAAGAAGTAGGCGGCGCCGATGTAGGCACCGACTGCGGCCGGCGCATTTCGGCTTCTGCCGGTGCGGGCGAGGGAGAAGATCACGAGCAGCAGACCGACGGTCGCCACGACCTCGGCAAGGAAGTGCGCGCCGGAGGCTCGATGCTTGGTCGAGAGGGTGACGGCAGCCTCTCCGAACATGAGGTTGGCGACGACGGCGCCCCCAACGCAGCCTGCGACCTGGGCCGGTAGGTAGGCGAGGGCGTGAGCCCAGCGAAGGCCACCGGAGGCGGCGTCGACGAAAGAGACGACCGGGTTGAAGTGCCCGCCGGAGACCGGGCCGAACATCAAGGTGATGGCGAAGAGCCCGGCCGCCGTGGCAGAGGCGTTCTCGAACAGCTCGAGACCGGCGGCTCCCGGCGACAGCTGCTGGGCGGCGATCCCCGAGCCGACGACGACTGCTGCGAGGAAGGCACTCCCGAGGCCTTCGGCCAGGAGCCTCCGCCAGAGGGCGATCTCGTCGATCTCTGGCGCTCGAAGGCGTGTCCCCTGGCTCAGCAGCAAGATGGCGCCGAGGCCGCCGACAACAAGTCAGGCTCGCAGCAACGCCCGTCCCCGGCGATGCCGGACTCGACCGGAGCATCGGCGAGCACGGCGTAGACCTCCCAGGGCGCCCCGTCGGGGTCGTGCACCCAGACCTTGTCCTGCAAGGCATAGCAACAAGTCGTTTGCTCCCGGACCTCGGTGTCGAGCCCCCCACGGGAGAGACGGCTTGTAGCGTCAGCCACCTCCTCGGGTGAGGAGACCTCCACACCGAGGTGGTTGAGCGCACCGGCAACGCCTTCGGCTCGCGCATCAACCTGCTCGATGAGGACAAGCTTGAGCGGTGGATCGGCGATGGCAAAGTTGGCGTAGCCAGGACGAACCTTGGCCGGCTCGGAAGCAAAGAGCTTCGAGTAGAAGTGGATCGCCGCCTCTAGGTCAGACACGTTCAGGGCGAGTTGTACACGCGACATCGGGCTCTCCTCCAGTAGATTGATCAGCATCGATGTAAGTATGCTCATCGTATCGACCGATGTCAATATAAGCCGCCAGTACTCGCAGCTCGGTCATCATGTCCGGATGGTGTCGAGTGAGCAGGCGCTCAACATGATCGCGCTGCTTCAGGCGAGTGGAGTGCCGGCGTGGGTCGATGGCGGCTGGGGAGTAGACGCCCTCGTCGGGCACCAAACGAGAGCTCACGACGACCTTGACTTGGTCATTCCAGTGGGTGTCCTGCCGGCGTGTCGAAAGCTGCTGGAGGCCGACGGGTTCGTAGTGGAGAGGGATTGGCTCCCAACCGCCATCGCGTTCCGCCACGCAGATGGGAGGGGTATCGACCTACACCCGATCGATCCGACGCCGGACGGCGGAGGTGATCAGCTGCAACTTGACGGCGTTACGCGCTGGCACTACGCCGCTCCCGTCGCCGGCACGATCGATGGTGTCACCATCGGTTGTTGCAGCGTCGAGTGTCAAGTCACGTCGCACCTGGGATACGAGCCCGACGGCAAAGACCGTGCCGACATGGGTCACCTGGCCAGGATCTTCGATCTCCAGCTACCGCCGCCCTATGCATCTGAATGACGTGACGACGTGTCCGGCGAAGTGGCAGCCAGGACATCGGCGAAGACGAAGCCGTCACGCTCGACTATCTCGCCGAGGCTGACGCCGAGCCGGTGAGCAAAGCCGGGACCGTCGATGACGAACGTGTGGAATTCTCCGTTCTCACCGCACGGATCGACGCTGCTCGGCAGCTCCGCAATGAGTGCTTCGTCGTACCATCGGCCAGCGATCTCGCGCGGCGCCTGGGACGGATCCACGCAGGTGATCACTGCGCGGATCCCGCACGAGATCATCTCGAGCGCCAGCTCACGCGTCGGTGCTCGCCACAGGGGAAAGACCGGCGACAACCCCGTGCCAGCCAGCACTCGTTCCCGGTACTGGCGAACGTCCTCCAGGTAAAGGTCGCCGAACACCACGTGCTCGACACCAGCCTCTACGGCGGCCGCAACCGCGGCAGACATGATCTCCTCGTAAGCCTCGTTCGAGCAAGGCCACGGCAGCTCGATCACGTGCACGGGAAGCCCCAGGGATGCCGCTTGGGCTTCGAGCAGCTGGCGGCGAACAGCGTGCATCGCGACTCGGTCCGCCTGAGAGTTGAGCGTCGTCATCAGGCCCACGACGTTCAGATCGCCGGCTGATCGTGCCCTATGAAGGGCCAGCGTGCTGTCCTTGCCGCTCGACCAACTCATCCACGCCCGTGGTCGGGAATCAACCTCCATCAGTCCTCTAGTCCACCACGTAGGGACAGTGCCGGCAGCCGCACTCACAGCAATAGCCACGTTCCGCCAGATACGCCGCCGACAGCACGAACAGACCCGTAACAGGATCGAGGTAGCCCGCCTCGTGGGCTGCTAGTGCGCTCGCGTGGGCGGCGAGAATCTCGTCTCGGTGCGGGGTGTCCTCCGGTAGCCGCGACCTCGATGGTTGCCCGAGCGATCGGGTGGCAAGCTCGTCGGTGTGATCCATGCCCATATTCAAGCCAGGCGCGCTGCGGAGCCGTGCCCGCCGCTCAGCAGGCGCCGGAGTACCAGGAGAGCGCCGTGACCGAGGAGGTCGACGCCGTCGTCGTCGGCTCCGGACCGAACGGGCTCGCCGCGGCCATCGTCCTGGCTGCGGCCGGGCTGCGGGTCCGCCTCTACGAGGCCGAGACCACCCCGGGTGGTGGCTGTCGCACCGAGGACCTCACGGTTCCGGGCTTCCACCACGACGTCTGCTCAGCCGCCCACCCGCTGGCCGCGGCGTCGAGCTTCTTCCGGCGTTTCGATCTCGCCGGCAGAGGAGTCCGTCTCTTGCAACCGGAGATTCCCTTCGCCCACCCTCTCGGCGGCACCAGGGCTGCGGCCCTGTATCGCTCGTTCGAGGAGACCGCCGAGGGTCTCGGCACTGACGGCCCCGCCTATCGGCGATTGATGGCCCCCCTTGTTCGAGACTCCGACCCAATCGCCGGCGCCGTCCTCTCCTCCATGCGTTCGGTGCCGTCCAGGCCTTGGGCGGTGGGGCGTTTCGCCCTCGACGGCCTGCGCTCGGCTGCGACGCTCGTGCGGCGTTTCGAGGGAGGAGAGGCACGGGCTCTCGTCGGTGGCGTCTCGGCGCACGCCATGGTTCCCCTGCAGCAACTGCCGACTGGTGGCCTCGGGCTCTTTCTCACGATGCTCGCCCACGCCGTCGGCTGGCCGGTCGTGGAAGGTGGCAGCGTCGCTCTCGTGAAGGCAATGACCGAGGCCATCGCCTCGGCCGGAGGACAGGTCGTGACCGGCCGCCGCATCAGTTCCTTGCGCGAACTGCCTCCCACCAGAGCCATCCTCCTCGACGTAAGCCCGCGAACGCTGCTCGATCTCACCGGCCCGGAGCTGCCCACCGGCTACAGCCGTCAGCTCAGCCGCTTTCGCTACGGCGCCGGCGTCTGCAAGGTGGACTGGGCGCTCTCAGGTCCCGTGCCCTGGACTGCAGAGGTATGCCGGAGAGCCGGGACCCTGCACCTCGGAGGCAGCTTCGAAGACATCGCCCGTTCGGAGGCCGAGGTCGCCAGCGGTCGTGTTCCGGGTCAGCCGTACGTGCTCGTCGTCCAGCCGAGCACCCTCGACGCCGGGCGTGCGCCGGAGGGATGCCAGACGCTGTGGAGCTACTGCCATGTGCCTTCTGGATCGAGCGTTGACATGAGCGAAGCTGTCGCAACGACGATCGAGCGTTACGCTCCGGGTTTTCGCGACCTCGTTCTCGCAAAGTCGACGCGTACTGCGCCAGAGCTGGCAGCGCACAACGCCAATTACATCGGCGGCGACATCAGCTCTGGCGCCCTCTACTTCCGCCAGACGATCGCCCGGCCGGCGATGCGGTGGAACCCTTATCGCACGCCTCGCAAGGGCCTCTACCTCTGCTCGTCGTCGACTCCACCCGGCCCGGGCGTGCACGGCCGCTGCGGTGAGCTCGCAGCCCGGACGGCATTGCGCGACGTCTTCGGCATCCGGCGCCCCCCGAACATCGCACCCAAGACGCCAGCAGGTCGCTCGACGACCCGCTGAGCTCGGCGGCAATCACCAGGGTCGCTCGAATCAGGAGCCAGGACGGTAGTAGAAATCGCGCAGAGCTCGCTCCCGGCCACTTGTCGCCGAATCTGGTCAGCCGCTTTGGTAGGCCTGTTCCGGTCGGGCGCGTGTAAGAGCGCCCGCCACCATGCAAGGAGACCCATCGAGGTCTACGAGCACACGAGCCGAGCGGACTGCTCAGCCGAACATGGACCTCGCGTGAGTATCCCGTATCCGCTGAGGGCAAGTCGGACCTGTTGCTGCGCAGAGGAAGCACTGCTAGCGCCGTCGACGTCTCGACCACCTCGGCCGAGCCATAGTCGAACAGGCGCGGGCTGCCACCGGCGAACCCGACGGTCAGGCTGCCCGGTCATGCTGGCAAGTCTTCCGCATAACCCGCCTGCGCGTCGCTGCGGCGCTGGCCGTCCGGCCACCACGGCCGAGTTTTGACGGTTATGTGCTAAGTTAGGCCCATGCGACTGCACATAGCTCTCGATGACGAGCTAGTCGAGCAGCTCGATCAACGAGTCGGGCCGCGTAGGCGCAGCGCGTTCATTGCCGAGTTGATCCATCGTGGTCTCGATGATGAGCAGCGCTGGGACGACATCGAAGCGTCGCTCGGCAGCCTGGCTGATCGAGGACACGAGTGGGACGCCGATCCCGCCGCTTGGGTGCGCGCTCAGCGCCGGGGAGACGATCGACGGGCTGGTTAGGTGAGACGCATCTTGCTTGACTCGACCGTCCTCGTCGACGCACTTCGCGGTCGAACGGCCGCGGATCGCTTGAGGAGCCTGCGACGGCTCGGGATAGAGCCGTGGGTGTGCGCGATCTCCGTCGAGGAGATCTGGCGAGGCCTCCTACCTGGTGAGGAAGCAATCGCCACGAGGCTTTTCAACGCTTTGCGAGTGGCGCCCCTCAGTGCGACTGAAGGCAAGCGAGCGGGGACCTGGCGACGCGAGTTCGCCCGGCGGGGCGTGACCCTCCATCAAGCGGACTGCCTGATCGCCGCAGCCTCACTAGGCATCGGCGCCGTCCTGGCCACAGCCAACGTGGATGACTTCCCAATGCCTGAGGTGGCTGTGGAGCTGTGGGAATCCGGCGGATAGGTCGGCGGAGCCGCTCTTCGAACCGAGCACCACCGACACGCTGGTTGGCGATGTAGGCGATATGAGCACGGGTAGTTGGGGATTCCGCCGGTGGTGTGCTGCGGTCACCTCCGTCACCTGCTCCGCCGGCCAGAGCTACTCGGCTGTGGCGCGAGAGCCTGCGCAGGCTGTTGCCTGCACAGTCACGGCCCGCTTGTGTCCCCTAGGCGCTGTCGGCGGGACCGGCGTCGGCGGAGCTCGGCGGTCGGGGCGGGCGCTTGTGCCAGCTGCCTCAAACCGGCAAACCATCGCGGCGGCCGTGCCACAGGTAAAGGTCGCGCAGCAGGCATACCTCGGCACCGTGATGAATGACCTCCATATTGACGTACAGGATGAGCTTGGCCACCGGCGCATCTGCGAACTCGGGCGGGCTCTGGGCGCCCTGGAGCTGGGCAAGCCCTGCCTCGCCGAGGCTACGCACACCATGGACCCAGGCGTCGTGGGCGTCATCCAACTGGCGCAAGGCTTCGTCGGCCGTGCCCGCGTAGGCGAAGGTCGCGGAGTCGACTGGTGGCCCACCTAACCATGAGGCGTTCGTTGACCCGACCGACATGATGAGGTGCGCGAGGCGCCAGGCGATCGTGGTGACAGGCTCCCGATCGCGCGGCGGCAAGGCATAGTCCAGGGTGAACTCGCCCGCGCCGTATGAGATCGGCGCCGAGCTCTCGCCCCGCCGGCTTACGGTCCAGCACCCGGGCACGGGCTGCCAGAAGTACTCGTCATCTGTCAACCCTTCGATCCGAGGCCGAAGCTGACCCTGCCAGTGTGACTCGACCTGGTCGACGAGCTCGAGGTTCCAGTCAACATCCACGGTCACACATTAGGTAACCACGGAGTACCTGAGGAAGGTCGCGCCGCTGCCGTGGACTGAGGTGATCGCCGAGTAGGTCAGCTTGACCGTGTGGATCCTCGACTCACTTGATTCGGTACTCGAGGAAGGTGGCGAACTTCGACTGGCGCACCCCTAGCTGCTCGAGCTCCAGTGACTCGGAGAAGCCGTCGAAGAGGCGCTTGCCTGCCCCGAGCGTAACCGGGGCGACGATGAGCGTGAGCTCGTCGACGTGCCCACCGGCGAGAGCTTGGCGGATGATCTCGGCGCCGCCCATCACGTGCACGTGTCGCTCACCGGCTGCCGCCCGGGCCTGGTCGATCGCCTGATGGAGACGGCCGACGAATATGAAGTCGTCACCTGCGGGTTGCTCTTCGGGACGGTGAGTGACCACGAACATCGGGACACCAAACGGGTTCCTGTCGCCCCAATGCCCGGCCGCCTCATAAGTACCCCGACCCGCAATGACGGCGCCGTTGGCCGCCATGGTCTCCTCCAGGATGGCCCTGTCCTCTCCGGTCGCCTCGCCCCGGCGAAGGCGAGTCGTAACTCCAAGGGCCGCCGAACACCCAGTAGTGAAGGCGCTCGCCGCCGACACCGAGACCGCAGCCAGGACCGTCGTCCGGTCCCGTGATATAGCCGTCGAGCGACACCGTGATGCCCGCTAGTACCTTGCCCACGTCTTCCTCCTATTGCGTGCGATCGCCACCGACGTACTTGCAGCTGGCGCTGACCAAAGGACGGCTGCTGGCGGCGAGACTCATCGCTCCGGCTAGGACCCGCCCGTCGCGTGCCACCTCCACACAATGCCCTCGGTCAGTCACCGCGCTCCGCAAGGGACGAGGACGAAGTCTAGGTAACTCCGGAGCACCTGAGAAGAAGGCGACGCTGCCGCATCTGTGCACGTCCAGAAGTGTGCAGAGACGGTCGCGCCGCCGGCAGCCCGGCGACCCGTAGTCGCAGATAGTAGAAATGGTCTGTGATCGTCGTGCATTTCCAGCTGGCGTGGCGGGAGACAGCCGACTGCCTTAGAAGGGAGACGGTGCGCGGGCGCCCCTACCACAGCGTCGCTGTACTCGCCGCCTTGTCGATTGCCGGTGCTGTGTACGAGTTCCACCGGAACCCAACCGCCGCCGCCCTCCTTACGTTCATTGGCGCCTTGCTGGCTATGGGCCTCTTCCAGCTCACGGTCACACTGCCGAACCGGGCCTGGAGGACGAACCCTTGGATGCAGGGCCTGCAATCGTTCGCCTTCTCGGAGACCGGGGTGCAGTGGAAGAGAGTGTATACGGCCTCTTCCGTCCAGTGGGCTGCCTTTTCTGACATCACCGAGATCGCGGCCGGTTATGTCTTCAAGCAGGGCTCGCCCCGCCGGCTGATCATCGCCATCATTCCGAGGCGAGCGTTCGCCTCATATGGAGACAAGATGTACTTTCGCCACATGGCGTCACGGCATGTGCCAGTGACCTTCAGGCCGGACCCACCACCGCCCGCCGGCAGTTGATCGCTCCAGGTCTCAGTCACCGTCGGCCCGGCCGCCAAAGGGGCCCTGACGTACGTGACGGTGCGCTCGGGCCGCTCGCTCAGCACCTACGACCAGCGAAACACGGCCCGCCGGATGAGGCCGAGCCGCGCTCCTGTTCCAGGCGAACGTGGTGAATTCGACGACGGGGTCATCGGGGGCCAGAGAAGCCAAGTAGGTGACTTCGTTCTCCACAACGAAGACTCGCCCGGCAGGCAGAGGCTGCCGCACCAGTTGAAGGTGACGAACGGCTCGAAAAATATCAAATGATTGTGGTCCCACCAAACATGTGCCGAAGGTGGTCCCCACCAGGGCTCGTTGAAGACGTCACATCCCAAGATGTCAGGATTCGAGCCGAATTTGGCGGCGAGAGCGGAATACATAACGGCGAGTTGGGTTGCGACTCCGACACCCCCAGGACCCGGCGACGTGTTCCAGAGACTCTGAAATGCCTGCTGGATCGCTGTTCTTCGCTTTGCCCGTCAGTGTCACCCAGGCCGTGAAACCGTCACTCCCGACCGAGGCCAAAACCGTCCTGGTGCATATCCAACAGGTAACTGTTCAGGCCTGAGGCACTCTCCAGCGTCTTGAGGCGAAGATTCAGTCCGCCAGCAACTCGTAGACGTTGCCGTCGGGTCCACGGAAGTGCTGCCAGGTCGGTCCGGGCTCACCGAGCAGTTCGACGCCCGCCGTTCGCAGCACCTCCACGGCAGTTGGCAGGTCTCGGACGGCGAAGCCGACGACCGGTCCGGTCGTGAAGTGCTCTTTGCCGGCGTATTCGGTGCCGAACACCTCGACGTGACGACCATCTGGCAACTCGAACACCCAGAAGTCGGGTTCAGTGTGGACGAGAGGCAGCCCGAGCACCGACTCGTAGAAGCGCGCTAGCTGCTCGCCATCTCGAGTTCGGGTGCCTGCCCATCCCAGTCCGGTGACGTCCATGCCGATGAGCTTCGCGCTTTCAGGTGCTGCCCGGCATCCAGAAGTGACCGTCGAACATGGCGCGCAGCCCGTCGAGAATGTCGACGTGGTGCTTGCGCATGGTGGAGATGTAGCTGCGGATCGCGCAGCGCATGCGGATCGAGCGGAGGCCGAGGCGTCGAGGTGTTCCTTGCCCTCTGCCCGTGCCGCCTCGACTGCCTCTTTGGCCTCGACCAACAGCGCGATCATCTCGTTCGCCCACCCCTGGTCCCACACGACGACGACGCTCGCCATCTTCTCGATCACGCCCATCTGTTCCTCCCGACCGGGTATGCAACGATCGTCGGAGGAACCGCTGAGGTGGTACTCGGCCTCACCGACGCAGCGGTCGAGGCTGCTGTGTGTCCGGGCGTGGAGGTGCAGGCAACCGTTGCGATGGACAGCAAACCCATAGTGACGGCCGAAGGCTCGTTGGGCGACGACGCACAACCTCACTCTATTTTGCTAACACCGACGCCGCTTCCTCGTTGCCTGTTCAAGATGACCGAGCCAGCCCTGGAGTGCGCCCCAGCGATGACTTCGACGCCCGAGATGCGTCAACCGAGTAGATCCCCTTGCAGGCTAAGCGCCTGGAAGACAGAAAGCGACAGGAGGCGGACATGAGCGAGGAGGCTACGGCGCTGCTCGGCACCCTCGACAAGCAGCGCCGGCACGTGCTCGGCATGGTGGAGGGACTTACCGAGGAAGAGCTGCGGCGACCGGTGCTGCCCTCGGGATGGGCTTGCTTGGATCTGGTCCAGCACCTCGCCCTCGATGTCGAACGGTTCTGGTTCCGGCGGGTCGTCGCAGGCGAGCCCGAACCCGACGACTGGGCGGTCGAGGACGGCTGGCAGATCGCACCGGAAGTGTCCTCCCAAGCAGTCCTCGACCTCTACCGTTCGGAGACCGCGCTGGCAAAGGTCATCACCGCAAGCACTCCTCTCGACGCGGCACCGAAGTGGTGGCCCGAAGAGCTCTTCGGCAGCTGGCGCCTCGATGACCTTCGAGAGATCCTGCTGCACGTCATCGCCGAGACGGCTTGCCACGCCGGACATGTGGATGCCGCCCGCGAGCTCATCGACGGGAGATTGTGGCTCGTGCTCAACAAGTAGTCACGAGCTCCGCCCGCCGAGCTTGCTGGCGAGACGCCTGTCAGACGCCGCGTCCGGACGGCTATCTCATCAGTCTGGAATGATTGGAAACGTGAGTCAGCCACCACCCGACAGCATGAAGACCGACCCGCCTCTGATCTCGAGCGGCTGTCTCGAGCTCGACCGAGCCTGGTCCACCTATGCCGAGACGATCGGGGGGTTCAGGGCCGCAGAGCTCGCGGGCACCACCGATGAAGGAGCGGTGCTCAGGCGTTACAGAAGCTGCACGACCTCGGTCCAAAGCGAGCCCGCGGCGCGCCGATGACCTCTGGACGAGAGCAGATCCGCTCCTATTGGGACATCGACTCGGCGACTTACGACCAGTCCCGCAGCCACAAGCCGCGAACCGCCCTGGAGCTGGCGGTCTGGGGAGCGACGCTCTCTCGGCTGCTCCCGCCAAGGCCCGCCAGGGTGCTCGACGTCGGAGCTGGTACAGGGTTCTTGAGCGTGCTTCTCGCCCGGCAAGGCTACGAGGTCACCGCGCTCGACTTGTCTCCGGGCATGCTGGAGCACTTGCGGGAGAACGCCTCGATCTCTGGAGTCGAGATCACGACGATCGAAGGTGACGCTGCTGATCCACCGAGCGGGGACTTCGATGCCGTCGTCGAACGGCACGTGCTCTGGACGCTCCCCGACCCGCGCGCAGCCGTCGAGGCCTGGCGGAAGGTAGCTCCAGCAGGGCGGCTCGTCCTCCTCGAGAGCCTCTGGGGCTCGGCAGCGGGAGCGGGAGAGCAGCTGCGCTCCGCCGGGCACTTGGCGCTGCGCCGCATGCGCGGCGAGAGTTCCGACCATCATGCCGAGTACGAGCCTGCTCTCCGCTCCGAGCTTCCCCTCGGCTCGGGTACGACTCCGGACCAGCTCGCCACCCTCGTCGAGTCGTCGTCTTGGGGCGTGGCCAGGATCGAGCGCTTACGCGACGTCGAGTGGGCAACTCGCCGCGCCCTGCCCTCTGCTGCAGACCGCCTGCTCGGCGTGGCTCCGCGCTTTGCCGTCATCGCCGGCTAGAGCCCGACTTGCTGAGCCCGGTCAGGGGTCTACCGATCCGGCGCGTGACTTTGCGTCAACCGCACCAGGAAACGCCCCGCGAGTATGAGGCTGAGCACGAGCACGACCAAGATCACGGCGGCGTCATGCGACAGGTTCTGCGACTGCAAGGACGGCTGGTCCCAGAACTGGTAGGCGACGTAGGTGAGGTAACCGACTGACGAGTGGGTGAGGTGCGAACCGGGATAGCCGTCGGAGTAGCCGACATTGTAGAGGAGCGGCGCCGTCTCGCCGACTGCGATCGCCAATGCGACGGTGAGCCCTGTCGAGATGCCGGGAATGGCCGAGCGCAGCACCACTTTGCGTAGCACTGCCGTCCGAGACATGCCCAAAGCCTCACCGCCTTCCCGATAGCCCGGCTACTAGGACCTCGGAGTCACCTAGGGTTTTAAAGGCATGGGTGCGCCACGACAGGCTGGGACGACGCCGCTCAGCCCGACTGTCGACGCGCTGTGGGCAAAGCCCTGTATTGCCTACAACCTCCACGCCGACCTCACACCAACTTGTCGAGCAGAGCTCGCCCGCCTCCAGGGTCGCCTCGCCAGCCATCGATAGTTCACTCCACACTGCTTCGCTACGAGACTCCGTCAGCAGACCTCGCTCGCCTCGCCGCGGTGGCGGACAGCATCACCTTCCGCGCCATCACACCTGTCAGGTCCCTCGTCGTGACGAAGGAGCTGATCTACCCGAGCCTTGAGACACAAGAGATTGCCCGCCTTCGCCTCTCCGCGCGAGGCGCTCGTCCGCGAGAAACGCAATCAGAACTTCGTAGCTGCTCGCAACCGAAGCATCGTTGCTAGTCGCACACAGCGAGAATCTTGGGAATCCGCACTTCGAGTCCACCAGGAGTGCTTGGCCATCTTTGCTTGTGACAAAGCTGTACCTTGCGGGCCACCCACGTCCAAGGTGTGTCACCGGCGACGCTCGTGATGCGGTGAGGTCCGTGAGGTGACGGGCGCCCCGACGTTCCCCTGTAGCCCAGGAGTCTCAGCACCAACCTTCCAAGGCGAGTCGGCTCCTTTGCTCGCTCTGCGGCTTTGGCCTCTGCTTCATGACCACCGGTGACGTGATAGTTCCTACTCATGTAGCCACGCCGGTAGTTGCGCCCCATGTCTGAACCGTACGCTGCCGGCGCCGCCCTTGTCACCGCTCCGCCGGTCGGGGAGCTGTGCGCGACACCAGGCACCTCCGTTACATTGATGAGGGTCGATAGGGGTAAGCGCGTGATGTCGACCGATGTCAACGGGAGGCGCTATGCCGGCACGGGTAGTTGCAGGGAGCAGGAGCAAGGAGGCAAAGGCAATACTCTGCTGCCCTCCGCTCACTGAGGCTTCGCTCTCCGCCAGCGACGCCGACGAGCTGGCGTCTGTTCTCGGTGCCCTCGCCGACCCGGTCCGGTTGCGACTCCTCTCCCTCGTCGCCGCCCAGGGAGAGGTGTGCAGTTGCAACCTCGAGGAGCCGCTCGGGAAGAGCCAACCGACGGTGTCCCACCACACGCGGGTGCTGGCCGAAGCGGGTCTCCTCGCCGGCGAGCGCCGCGGCAAGTGGATGTGGTGGACCGTCGTCCCCGAGCGCCTCGCCCTGCTCCGCCGGGTGCTCGGCGGCGAATGAAGCGGAGCTGCAACATGGCGACAGAGCCCGATGCCAACAAGCAAGCCATGCGCAATCGTTACGCGGCGGCCGCCGCGACGCGAGCGAAGGCAGGGCGGCTTGCGATTGCGGAGTCGAGAACTGTGTCCACACCCAAGGAGGCACCTGGGCGGCCGAGAACTACGAGCAGTCGCTCGCGGACGTGCCTGAGGCGGCAGTGCTCTCGAGCCTCGGCTGCGGCAACCCAACCGCCGTCCGACACGTGGCGAGGCGGCGCCTCGAAGGTGGTGGAGGGGCGGAGCTTCATTGTCGCGCTCTACCCTGTGGAATGGCGCTACGCGCCGGGCGAGCGAGGCGGAGCGCTACGACGAACTGCGACACCGAGTTAGGAGTTGCCCGATGAGCAAAGTATTGGTAGCCACCACAGGTACCGGATTCGATGACGGTGCTATCGCACGCGCCCTTCGCCTGCTTGGGCCCGACCATCAATTCTTGTTCCTGTGTGTCTACCACGATGCCGTCCCTGCGCTCGCCATGGCCCCCGGCGGGATTACTGGTCCGATCCCCCTTGACCAGCCCACCCTGGACCAAATGCAAGTCGACGCCAAGCAGCAGGCTGAACAGGCGGTGAGAGGCAGCGCTGCTGTCTTCGGCGGCGAGGCCGAGGTACGAGTCGAGCAGGGCAACCCAGGAGACACAATCTGTGCGGTGGCAGCGGCTGAGGAGGTGGACCTCATCGTGGTCGGCTCTCACCATATTGGCGCGCTGACCAGAATCCTCGGGCGGTCCGTCTCAGAAGACGTCGCCCAGCACGCTCCGTGCCCAGTGTTGGTCATACCCCCGCCCGACTCTTGACTCCCCCGAAGGGACCCGCCCTGGGAGTCCCGGGTCCTTACCACGTCGGGCCCAGGGATCCCCCATCCGGGTGGCGAGGGCGGATACCATGCGGAAATGGTCGAACGTCTCTGGACTTCGCCACCAACCCCGGGGTGGCTGGGTGCCGCCGCTGCCGGCCACTCTTGTTCCAGGGACACGCTGGTGTAGATGACGGACAGCAGCGATGGTGAGACACCTCCGAGGAGACTGTTAGCGGCTGGCGCGGCGATCTCCTTCTCGTTACTGCTCGGCATGTGGATCGCGCTGGTAGGTGCCTTCGACATACAGGACCTGGTGGCAGGTGCCGTAGCGGCATCGGTGTCGGTGGGGGTCGGCTATCTGATCAGTCAGCGGGGACGTGCGCTGCCGTCGTTCCACCGAGGGGATCTCCGCCTTTTTGCCGGGCTACTGCCCAGGATGTTCACCGAGACCGTCGAGGTCTACGTGCAGACAGCCCGGCGGGCCCGGCACGGCGGGCAGCCCAGCCGGCTCCGGACCGTCGCCACCGACGCCCAGGGCGGTGGATGGCGAGGCGCTCGGCGTAGCGCTGTCATCGGTGCGGTCTTGTCAGCTACGCCCAACACCGTGCTGGTCGACATCGATGCGGGCGGGATGGCCACGGTCCACGAGTTCGTGGTCCGAGGCGACGACGCAGGAGCGTGACGGTCTTTCTGGTCGCGGCTGTGGTCCTTTTGGTCGCGGCGCTAGGCCCGATTGGGTGGGTGCTGGTTCGTGGTCGGCCAGAGGATCAGATGGTCGTCCTCGGCATGGCTGGCACCGTCCAGTCACTGGTGTTGCTGCTACTCGCGGTGGGCTTCGAGGAACCGGCGTTGGCGTCGCTCGGGGCAGTCCTGGCCGCCCTCTCGACTGGGGGAACGTTGGTCTTCGCCCGGTTCCTCGAGCGGTGGGTATAGACGCGCCGTGGCCACTGTCGTATCGACAGTCTTGGTCGTAGTGGGACTGGGGGTGATCGTGGCCTCGTGTGTCGGTGTGGCCTTGCTGGATGACCCGCTCGACCGACTGCACTTGGTGACCCCGGTGTCGACCATCGGGGTCGCCGCGGTGTGCGCAGCCATCGTGGTCCATGAGGGGCTCGACGCGTCGGGCACTGCGGCGTTGCTGACGGCCGTTGTGATCTCGGTGAGCAGCCCGTTCGTGAGCCATGCGACGGCCCGCTCGATCGTGATTCGCCGTCAGGCGGACAAGCGCGACCGGGAGCACCCGCAGTGAGCACCGCTGTCGTCGCTGTCGCTCTGGTGTGGGTGGCCGTCGCTGGGACGGCGGTGGTGGCCACCAGGGACCCGTTACGCCAGGCATTCGTGACCGGGTTTTTCGGGTTGGCGCTGGCGACGCTGTACCTGAGCTTGGAGGCCGGTGACGTGGCCTTGTCGCAGTTGGTGGTCGGTGCCATGGCCCTGCCGCTGATGGTCCTCCTAGCTCTGGCAAAGGTCCGGGGGCGACAGGATTGAGCCGCCGGGCGCGCTTGATCATGTTCGCGGTTGGCGCTTCCGGGCTGTGCGCGGCGCTCGGCGTGGCGTTTGCCGGGCTTCCCGCCTTCGGTTCCCACACGTCGCGCTACGCCGCGCTGATCAACGGTCTGGCGGTTCCCGAACGTCATGCCACCGACGCCGTCGCAGCAGTGAGCTTCGACTACCGGGGGATCGACACCCTCTTCGAGGAGTTCATCCTCTTCGCGGCGGTGGCTGGGGTGTCAGTGCTGCTGCGCCCGCTGGCCGACGAGGTCCGCGGCCTACCAGAGGACCAAGCATCGGATCGGCGCGTCCCGGCGCCGAGCCCAACGGTCGGCATGCTGGGGGTGTTGCTCAGCCCGCTGTTGGTACTCTTCGGGCTCGAAACGGTGACGCACGGCCAAATCTCGCCTGGAGGTGGCTTCCAGGGCGGGGTGATCTTGGCCAGCGCGCTCTTCGTCGTGTACCTGGTGACAGACGCATCCACTGTCGAACGTTTCAAACCCCGCCCGGTCGTCGAGCTCTCCGAAGGTGCCGGCGCAGGCGGCTACGTGCTTGTCGGGCTCGCGGCCCTGGCTGCCGGGTCGGCCTATCTCGCCAACGTGATCCCGCTCGGACGCCCCGGCAATCTCATATCGGGAGGCACCATTCCGGTCCTCAATGCCGTCGTCGGCCTCGAGGTCGCGGCCGGGTTCGTCATGTTGGTCTCGGAGTTTCTCGATCAGACCGCCGTCATCCGCCAGGCGGGCCAGTGACCGTCCTGGCGTCAGCCGTCGTGATCTGGTTGGTTGCTGTCGGACTGTGGGGGGTGGTGACGTCGCGCAACCTGATCCACCTCGTGGTCTGTTTGTCAGTGGTCCAATCCGCTACCGACGTATTGATCCTGGAGGTCGGCTGGCGGCGCAATGGGCGGCCACCGGTCTTCGCTGACCTGATTCGCCATCACGGCCCAATCGTTGATCCGGTCATGCAAGCACTGTCGCTCACCGACGTCGTCCTCGGCGCCGCCGTCTCCGCCCTGCTCTTGGCGCTCGCCGTCCAGGTCCACAAACGGGTGGGGACGCTCGACCCCGACGAGCTGCGCGGCACCCGTGAGTAAACCTCCGGGCATCGCTTCCTAAGCACGGTCCGACATGTCGGTGGTCGTGGCATTGATCATTGCGGTCCCGCTTGGCGCCGCCGCACTAGTAGGAGGAGCCAACCGGCTTCTGCCTGCCGTGCTCCGGGACACGATTGCTGTCGCCGCCTCCGCCACAGTGGCAGTCCTGGCCGTGATCCTTGTGTCGCGCAGCGCCACACGTCCCGTCGTGGTCTGGTTCGGAGGATGGCACCCTGACCATGGCATGGTCATCGGCGTCGACTACGTGGTGGATCCGCTCGGCGCCGCGCTGGCCGCCCTCGCCGGGCTCCTCGCCGCCGTGGCGCTGTTGTACTCGCGCCGGTTCTTCGAAAAGGTCGGCGGACATTACCCGGCCCTGGTGCTTGTGTTCACCGCGGCCAGCGTCGACTTCGCGTTCTCCGGCGACCTGTTCAACATGTTCGTCGCATTCGAGCTGGTCGCCGTCACCGCCTTCGTGCTCACCGGCGTCCACGCCGAGAAGGAGGCGCCTCTACAGGGAGCCATCAACTTCGCGGTGACCAACACCCTGGGCGGACTCGTCCTTCTCGCCGGCGTGATCTTCTTGTACGGGCGGACTGGGACGCTCAACCTGGCGCAGATGGGCGCCGCCCTCGCTGGCCACCGCCCCGACGGACTGGTCGTCGTGGCCTTCGCGTTGCTCGCCGCCGGCTTCTTTACCAAGGCGGCGATTGTTCCGTTCCACTTCTGGCTGCCCGACGCCTACGGCACCGCGCCGGTCCCGGTGTGCGTCCTGTTCGCCGGAGTGATGAGCGAGCTCGGCCTGTTCGGGCTAGCCCGAGTATGGGAGTCGGTGTTCTCCGGGACGGTCACCTCTCTCGACGAAGCCCACATGCGGATTGTTCTCTGCGCGCTCGGCGCCCTCACCGCGCTGGTCGGAACGGCCATGGCGCTAGTGCAGACCCTCCTGCGACGCATGCTCGGCTTCGTCACAGTCGCCCACATGGGCCTGTACCTCGCCGGCTTCGGACTCCTACACACCACTTCCCTCGCAGCTGTCGCTGTCATGGCGCTCGGGGACGGGTTGGTCAAGGCTGCTCTGTTCCTCGCTGCCGGTGTTGCCCAGCTGCACCGACCCGGGCAGGGCCGCCTCTGGAGGCAGCAACGAAGACTTCCTATTGGCATCGCCGCCGGGTCGATCGCAGCCGGGGCCTTGGCGCTCGCCGACCTCCCGCCCTTTGCCTCCTCAACTGGCAAAGATCTCCTCATCGCGGCAGCAGGTCCCAACCGACGGTGGCTGGAGACGCTGGTCGCGATAACCGTCATCGGATCCAGCGGAGCGCTCCTGCGATATGCCGTCCAAGTCTGGACAGACTCCAAGACTCCCGCCGACAGCGAACTGCGAGCCGACATTCGACAGGCCGACGCCACCAAAGTGGACGATGACAACGACGAAGAACAAGCCGACATCGACGAGCTGGCAACCAGTGGAACCGTGATAGGGACCCTCACCCTCACCGTCCCACCCGTCGCTTTGCTTCTTGTCGCCATCGCTGTCGGGTTGGTCCCCCACCTCGACGGGCGGGCCGTACACGCCGCTGCTAGTTTCGCCGACCGCACGTCATATGCCAACAGCGTGCTACGAGGACGGTCCCTGCCCGGTTCGGTGCCCGCAACACCCGCCACATCATCGTCCGCCCTCCTCATCGACCTCCTTGAGGCCGCCGGCACCGTCGCTGTCGCCATCGCACTACTTGCCCAACACGCCCTCCTTGTCCGCTTGCGTAGCGCCGCAACAGTCGCTGTCGCCTGGCTGCGCCACCTCCACAGCGGCCACGTCGGCGACCAAGTCACTTGGCAAATCCTCGGCATCGCCGTCCTCGCCGGGTTGAGCGCCCTCGCCTTGCGCTGACGTCTCGCGCCCTCACGACGCTAGGTCGCCCGTCCCGCTGGGTAGTCCCACTTGTTGACGAGTAGAGAGGGTCGAACAGGTGGGCTGGCAGAAGACAACGCTATAAGGCGATCGCATCACGCGGCCATCCAACGTGCCGCTCCGCCTGGCGTCCGGGGCATACCTCGCCAATGCAGGCGTCTCTCTGTTCTTCGAGCCGGAGCGCGTCGCCGTTTAGTGTCCGGCGGCATTGGGCAGTTCTTGAGCGACGCGCACACGACACGACACGACACGACACGGAAGGAATTCGCAATGGCCGGGACTAAGGACCAGATCAAGGCCAAGATCCATGAGGTGACCGGCAGGTCCAAGACCGTGGCTGGAAAGGCGGGGCACAGCAACACCCTTCGTGCCAAGGGCACGGTGGGCAAGGTCAAGGGCAGTGTTGAGGAGACCGTCGCCCGGCTGGAACACGCCGTCGAGGACTTCCGGCAGAACCGCCCTACCGGAAAGGCGTGACCTCTTGCTCGACTTAGCCGTGACGCCTGTGGCCGCTCTCTTCCACGGCGGTGCGACAGTGCCTTTGATCTGGATCATCGGGCTCGTTCTGATAGTTGGTGGTTTGATTTCGATGGTCCGCGGTGGCATTGCTGCCGGCATCATCCTCGTGATTCTCGGGATCATTCTCGGAGGGCTCCAGCTTCTCTGACCGGCCGTCGACGACAACGAGACGTTCCCCAGGTGGGCGCAGGTCTTCCTTGACACGACCGATTGCCGCGGGCTGGCTGAGCAGCAGACCCACTACCTTTGGCGCCCATGGTTGACGTCCACAGGTACCACCAGATCTCAGAGTCCACGCACCGGATCATGAACCCCCTGTCGTTCGACCGGATGATGCTGGTCGGCGATATCTGCCGGTTGACCAGTGGTGATCGCCTGCTCGACCTTGCCTGCGGCAAGGGTGAGATGCTGTGCCAATTCGCTGCCAGGTACGGAGTTACCGGCGTAGGCGTCGACATCTTCATGCCCTCGGTGTCCGAGGCCAGGGCTCGTGCAGCCGAGCTCGGCGTGGAAGCGGCTGTCGTATTTCGAGAAGGCGATGCCGCCGAGCCGTTGGATCTCGGCCGCTTCGATGCGGTCTCCTGCATAGGCGCCTCCTGGATCGGAGGCGGCCTCGCCGGCACTTTCGAGATCATGAAGCGCCATGTGGAGCCTGGCGGCTGGGTACTCGTCGGTGACGTCTACTGGAAGCAGGCGCCGTCAGCTGAGCTCGCCGACCAGTACGGCCAAGAATTCGCTGATCTCGCCGGCACACTGGAATTGTTCGAAGCTGCCGGCCTCGAGCTTGTCGAGATGGTCCTCACGAACGACGACGACTGGGACCGCTACGCCGCCAGCCAGTGGCTGAACGTCTCAGACTGGCTGATCGACAATCCCGATGACCGGGACGCAGCCGACGTGCTGGCACAGCGAGACGAGTCTCGGTGCCAGTACCTGACCGAGGGCCGTGCGACGCTCGGCTGGGGCGTGTTCGTCGGACGGGTCCCCGGCAACACGGGACCCGGCGTACTCGCCAGCTCACCCGAAACTCACCCCGCCGATGAGCTATGGCCCACGAGCACGGGCGATCGTGGCCTACCTGCTCGCCCGCCAGCACGTCCCCAACCGCCGTGTCGCAGAGGCGATGCGTGAGATGTTCGGCCTGGAGATCTCCATCGGCGCCGTCGACGCGGTCTACGCCGAGGCCGGCAGGCGCCTGAGAGGCTTCGTCGCCGCCCTCGTGGCGGTGCTGAAGAGCCTGCCGGTGCTCCACGTCGACGAGACGAGCGACCGGCTCGGGACCAAGAACATCTGGATGCACGTCGTGTCCGGGTCCCTCTACACCTTGATCCGGCGCCTACAAGAACTACGGCGTGCCGGGCGACGGGCCGGTCCCGCTCCAGCCGGCCTCGCCTTACGTGCCGCCGGCCGAGAAGACCAATCCATACCCATATGATCCGTCGCACGCCACAAAGCTGCTTGAAGCCAACGGCTGGAAGCTAACCCTCGAACAAGCGTTCGTTAGCCCGGTATTGCCCGTTCCACTTGTGCAGAACGGGGTTTGAGCTTGCGAGGCGACGCCGGCCTGTGAGTTTCGGGTGAGTACGGGCGCTGGCCGGTCCGCGGGAAAACCTTCCGGGTATGGGAGAATCGAGTTCGCTTAAAAACCAATAAGCCCATACCCCGAAAGGTCTTTCCAGGTGAAGAATAGCTCGTCTCGGTCCACCGGTGGTGCTCGCAGGCAAACCGAGCGCCAGCGAGCCGAGCACCGGAGGCGGGCGCGGTTGGTTGACCAGGAAGCCTCTCGGATCCGACGGCGCCTCGCCGGTGCGGTGAGGGTGAACGAGTCCGGTCCTGTCCTCGGGCGCCACCGTGCCGTCTACGAGGTGTCGGAGCGCTCGCGGGCGATCTCCCATGGCGGCATCGGCGTAGTGGCCGCTCTGGCGAAGGGCGTCGGGCTGGCTTCTGAGATCGACGCCTCGCTCGATCTCTTGTCGTCGCATCGCCCGTACTTCGAGTCGGACCACGTCCTCAACATCGCCTATAACGCCCTCTGCGGCGGGAGGCGCCTCGACGACATCGAGTTGCGCCGCAACGACTCTGTGTTCCTCGACGCCCTCGGGGTCGACAGCCTGCCGGACCCGACCACGGCCGGCGACTTCTGCCGCCGTTTCGACGCCTCGTCTGTACAGGCCCTGCAGGACGCAGTCAACCGCTCACGGATGAAAGTCTGGGCCGCCCAGCCGGCATCGTTCTTCTCCGGGACCGCCCGGATCGACGCCGATGCCTCGATCATCCCCACGACAGGCGAGACCAAGCAGGGGATGGACATCGCCTACAACGGCACATGGGGCTACTCGGCTCTCGTCGTGAACCTCGCCAACACCAAAGAGCCTCTGTTCGTCGACCTCAACGGCGCCAACCGCCCGTCGCACGAGGGCGTGGTCCCGCTCTACGACAAAGCTGTCAAGCTCTGCCGTAAGGCGGGCTGGAGCGACATCTTGTTAAGGGGCGACACCGACTTCTCGCTCACGGCCGAGTTCGACAGCTGGCACGACGACGGCGTCCGGTTCGTGTTCGGGTACGACGCCAAAGCCAACCTGGTCGGCATCGCCGAGGACAGACCCGAGGAGCTCTACCACTCCTTGGTGAAGAGAGCCGACGAGGCGACCGCCAAGATGACAAGGACGAAGGCAGCTGGCGTGAAAGAGACGGTCGTGGCGATCCGCGGCTTCAAGAACGTTCGTACGGTGGCCGAGGACGTGACCGAGTTCTCCTACAGGCCGGGCAACTGTAAGGGTGAATACCGGGTGGTGGCGCTCAGGAAGGACTTGAACGTGAGCGGTGCCAACGTGCTGTTCGCAACATTCAAGTACCTGTTCTACATCACCAACGACTTCGAGCTCACAGCCGACGAGGTGATCGCCGAGGCCCGTGGCCGCTGCGACCAGGAGAACCTGATCGCCCAGCTGAAGGACATCCGTGCCCTGCACGCCCCGGTCAACACCCTCGATGCCAACCTCGCCTACATGACGATGGCGTCACTGGCCTGGACCCTCAAGGCTTGGTGCGCCTTGCTGCTGCCGATATCGCCGAGATGGGCAGAAGCCCACACCCGCCAGCGCCAGCAACTGCTCACGATGGAGTTCCGGACCTTCCTGCAAGCCTTCGTCGCGGTCCCATGCCAGATCGTGCGCACAAGCAGACAGATCCGCTGGCGGGTCCTCGCCTGGAACCCGTGGCTCGGAGCCTTCCTCAGGCTCGCCGACAGCCTCTGAGGCTGAGCCGAACCGGCCAGACACTGCCCGGCAGATGACACGACGTACGGAAGAGCCAACTTTGGCGACCTTGGATACGCCGCCTGAGAGGCAAACCGCCCTCGTTCGGGGCCAATAGGACGCCTGCCGAGGTATACAGGCTCCACCTGAAGCATGCCGACCGAGCACTCAGGCTCTGCGGATCAGTCGTCAGTGCCGAGCGCTTGTTTTAGG
>JBOGHW010000063.1:0-22837 GCA_050744865.1 Acidimicrobiales bacterium
TGCCAGCCGGCCCAAGGCCCCGAGCTTGTCAGCTCGAGCAGCCTCGCCTACGGCGGCGAGTCCTTCGACCTCGGGCTCACCATCGACAGCCTCCTGTGCAGGGCCGGCAAGATGGAGTGCTAGGAGACTGACTGGGACGCCGAGTGGCCCAAGCAGAGCCGCCGTCCGGTCGTCGTGCTCACTCGCAATCCCTTGGGGCGGTTGCTGCACTCGGTGATCGTCGGTCCGGTCACCTCGACGGTGCGCGGCCTCAGCACCGAGGTCGAGCTGTCGGAAGCCGACGGCATGCGCAAGCCCTGCGTGGTGAACCTCGACAACCTCCAACTCCTCTCCCGAGTGAAGCTGGTACGACGCGTCGGCAGGGCGAGTCCTGGGACCCTAAGGGCGATCTGCGCGGCAACAGCCGAGGCAGTCGGTTGCCCCAACACCACGCTCGAATGAGCGGCTTGCCCGTCTCTGGGCTGGCACATGCGAGAAGGGTTACGGTGCGACCATGACAGGCGACCTCTACAACTTGGCCGGCACCGACATGTCGGTCCCATTGCTCGGTGTGGGCACCTGGGCCTGGGGCGACAAGTCCGTCTGGGGCATGGGTGGGTACGACTCTCAACTCACCTTTGACACGATCCGAGATGCCTGGTCTGCGTCGATCGACGCAGGTGCGACGTTCTTCGACACGGCCGAGGTCTACGGACGTGGCGAGAGCGAGAGGATCATTGGTCGTTTGCTCGCCGAGGACCCGGAGCGAGCGAAGTCGGTCACCCTCGCGACAAAGTTCATGCCGTCTCCTTCGAAGCTTCGCGTTCACAACGCCCTCATGAAGTCGTTGCGGGCGTCGCTTAATCGGCTCGGCGTGGCGACCGTCGGTCTTTACCAGATCCACGGCCCGGTCAGCTTGCGTTCGCACGCGGCTCTCGCCGAAGCCTTGGCAGCCGCCCACTCCGCCGGTCTTGTCAAGGCCGTCGGCGTCTCGAACTACTCGGCAAAGGAGGTCACGTCCATCTCGAACGAGCTGCGAGCCCGAGGTGTCTCGCTCGCCAGCAACCAGATCGAGTTCTCGTTGCTGCGGCGCATGCCGGAGACGGGCGGCCTCCTGGCCGCCTGCAAGGAGCTTGGTGTCCTTCCACTCGCCTACTCGCCGCTCGGCCAGGGCCGCCTGACAGGCAAGTACTCGGCGGCAAACCCGCCACCTGGAAAGAGAGGATTCTCTGCGCATCCGATGGACGTGGTCGATCGCATAGTCGCCGAGCTGCGGCGTCTCGGGGAGGCTTATGACGGCAAAACGCCGAGCCAGGTTGCGCTGAACTGGCTGATCTCCAAGGGCGTGCTGCCAATCCCCGGGGCCAAGAACCGCCAGCAAGCCGAGCAGAACGCAGGAGCTCTCAACTGGAGCCTCACGGCCGAAGACGTCGAGATGCTGGATCGTGTGTCCCTGCAGGGGTTGCGGACTATTTCCAACCGGATCTGGCAGCACGGTTGAAGCTCACTACGGCCAGATCGCGGGCACGCCACACCACTGCGAGTGGAGGGTCCCCTGGCGAACTCGGCTCGACCCGCTCCACAGTGAAGCCTTCGCGCTCAAAGAACGCACCTGCGCGCTCGTTGGCCGCGAAGTGCTCGACATACAGTCTGACAACGTCGGCGGGTAGCTGTCCGATGAGCGCGTCGATTAGCTGAGGGCCGAGCCCACGGCCGCGGTGATCGCCCGGCAAGGCCATCGGGTCCTCCGGGTGGGCCGTGAGGGACTTGAACCCCCGACCCCCTGCGCGTCATGCAGGTGCGCTACCAGACTGCGCCAACGGCCCGTACTGACCCCAAGTTACCATCGCCGTCGCCGGGGCGAAATCGGGCGGCCCCGGTGCCCGGGTACCCTTTCCGGCGTGCTTTCGGTCGCCGGGTCAGGCAATCCGGCCCGCCGACCCCTTCCGGAGAGCTCTCGATGAGTGACCAAGGACCGTCGTCGGGCCCGTCCGGCGCGCCCGACCTCGACTTGAGCAGCCCCTGGTCGGGTGGCCTGGCCTTCCAACCGGAGCCTGCCCCCTACCAGCCGCCCGGACCCACCTGGCGCCAGCGCCGTAGAGCCGCCTTCGGCGGCGACCAGGACTACGACGCCAACATCGCGATCATCGGAAAGTGTCTCGGTGCCGTCATCCTCATCGCCGTCACGGTGTTCGTGATCTGGCAGATGCGCCCGGATCTGATCTTCGGGCCGAACATGGACGTCGGCGGCGACAACGGCGGCCACGTCGCCGCCCCCTATTACCTGATCCACAACCTGCTCGAGCACGGCCAGATCAGCGGCTGGGACCCATGGTGGTTCGACGGGTTCCCTCTCTACGTCTTCTACTTCCCGCTCCCGGCTCTCTTCGTGGCAGTTCTCAACCTCGTCTTCCCGTACGCGATCGCCTTCAAGATCGTGACGGCCCTCGGCACCGTGACACTGCCGGTTTGCGCATGGGCCTTCGGCCGTCTGGCGGGCTTCAGGCACCCGACACCGGTGCTGATGGCAGCGGCCATGCTCCCTTACTTGTTCAACACCAGCTACACCATCGACGGCGGCAACATCACCTCGACCATGGCCGGCGAGTTCTCGTTCAGCTTGGCGTTGAGCTTCGGGGTGTTGTTTCTCGGGGTGTTCGCCTACGGCCTGCGCACCGGACGGCTCCGCTGGCTGGCGGCGATCCTCTTCGTGGCGACAGTGCTCTGCCACGTCGTGCCGGCGCTGGTGTTCGCCGCCATGGCGATCGTCATGGCCCTAGGCATGGGACGATTGAAGTCGCTCAAGGTCCTGGTTCCCGTCGGCCTCGTGGCTGGGCTGCTCGTGGCCTTCTGGCTCGTTCCCTTCGGCGCGGACCTCCAGTACACGTCGTCGATGAACTACCTGCCTGTCGTCGGTCTCCATGCCAACCTCGACCCGTACGGATGGATCTGGGTGCTGCTGCCGGCGAGCCTCGGCATCGTGATCGCCGTGGCTCAAGCAGCCAGCGGGCGCCACAACATGTTCCCCTTGATGCTCGGAGTCGGGGCGATCGGCTCCGCCCTCGCCTTCGAGTACCTGCCTTCAGGCCTCGTCTACAACGGCCGTTGGCTCCCGTTCTGGTTCCTCTTCACGGCTCTCCTGGCGGCCTACGGCATAGCCGAGGTGTTTCGAGGGGTGGGCGTGCTCCTCGTGACGCCGCTTCCCGAGTGGTTCGGGGCCATGCTGGGAACAGTCGTCTGCGTTGCCGGCGCCGCCTGGGCCGGCGGCCTCATCGGCGCCTTCCCCGGCATATCGCCCCACAATGCCAGCGCCACCCAGGTTCAAGGCTGGATCAACTGGAATTACACAGGTTTCCAGGGAAAGACCGGCTGGCCGCAGTACCAGGGGATGATCAACATGCTGGACGCGGCCGGCCAGAAGTACGGCTGCGGCCGGTTGCAGTACGAGTACATCGCGGAGACCACCGACCCCTTCGGATCGACCGAAGCGATGATGGCGCTGCCGATGCAGACGAACGGCTGCATGCAGACCACCGACGGCATCTACTTCGAGTCCTCCACCACAACGCCCTTCCACTTCCTCAACGTCAGCGAGGTCTCCCAGAACGGCGAGGCGCCGGATCCGGTGTCCGGCCTGGACTACCCCGGCTTCGACCTGCCTGACGGCATCCGTCACCTGCAGTTCATGGGTGACCGCTACTTCCTGGCCATGTCCCCTCCAGTCGAGGCGGCAGCCGCTGTCGACCCATCGCTCGTCAAGATCGCCAGCACACCAGGCTTCGTCCCGCCGAACGACGAGATCAACAGCTTGCCGGATCCCCACCCGGTCTGGGATCTCTACTTGATCAAGGACAGCCCTCTCGTCACTCCACTGGCGTACGACCCCGTCGTCGAGACCATGAAGCCGTCGGCCTGGCTGCACGAGAACCTCACCTGGTACGAGATGGACACGCCCTGGGACGTCTCGCTGGCTCGCACAGGCCCGCCCTCGTGGCCGCGCGCCGCCGCCGGCAAGCTCGTCCCACCCTCTGAGGGCGTCGCCACGCCTGGCACGTCTGTCAGCGACATCAAGGCGAGCGACGAGTCGATCACCTTCAAGGTGTCCAAGCTCGGGAGCCCCGTCGAGGTCAAGATCCCCTACTTCCCGAACTGGCACGCCGCGGGAGCCACCGGACCGTACGAGGTGTCGCCCAACCTGATGGCGGTCGTGCCGACGTCGCACACCGTCACGCTCACCTACGGCGAGTCGACGGCCAACCACGCCGGTGACGTCGGCTCGATCGTCGGCGTGGCCGGGCTCGGCGCCCTCGTGTTCCTGAAGGCGCCGGACGTCGGCCCGGATCGAACCGAAGCGGCCACCCCATCCGGCCTGGCGCCGGGCAACGAGGGCGACGACGACACCGACCGCAGTGACGAGATCTAGCCCGTACCTGTCGATCGTCCTCCCGGCGCACAACGAGGTCGAGCTCCTGGAAGGCGCCGTAGCCGAGCTCGCCAGCGCCCTGCGACAACGGGAGCTGGACTTCGAGATCGTGGTCGTCGAGAACGGCTCGACGGACGGGACGGCCGAGCTGGCACACAAGATCACTGCTCCCGTGCCGGAACTGAGAGTCGTTGAGCTGGAGCGCCCGGACTATGGTGCCGCCGTGGCAACGGGTTTCAGGGCCTCCCGCGGCGACATCGTGGTGCACTTCGACGTCGACTTGATCGACATGGCTTTCCTCGGAGAAGGCACGGCACTCATCGAGTCCCGGCAAGCAGGCATCGTCCTTGCCAGCAAGCGGGCGCCCGGTGCCACCGACGACAGGCCGGCACACCGCCGCATCCTGACGGCCGGCTTCACCCTTGCCATGCGCCTTCTGTTGGCGGTGCCGGTCACCGACGCCCACGGTATGAAGGTCCTCTCGCGGAGCGCCTGTGCTCCGTCTGCGTCGGCCTGCAAGATGACAGGGGCGCTCTACGACGTCGAGCTGGTGCTGCGGGCGTCACGGGCAGGGGTGATCGTGGCGGAACTGCCTGCCGATGTCCGGGAGATAAGACCTCCCCGCACACCGGTGTGGCATCGCAGCGTCGAGTCGGCCAGTGGTCTGCTCCGCTTGCGCATCCTGCTCTGGAAAGAGAGACTCCGGGCCCGAAAGCCGCCTTCCGCGACCACAGAAGGCACCGCGTCCTAGTTATCCTCGGGCGGAGTGCCTAACGACCTTCCGAAGATCCCGGGCCCGTCCCGAGCTGTCTACAGCGCCTCCGGACGGCGCAGAAGGCTGTTCAAGTCGAGGCGGCACCTGCCTTCGTTCGGCTCCGAGACCGCTTCGCGCCGGCTCCGCAGCGGCCGCCGCCGGTGGGCGAAACGCCTCCTCGTAGCCCTCCTCGTCCTCATAGTGGTGCTCGTCGCGGCCGGCGCCGGCGCCTACGCCTACACCGGCAACAAGCTCGGCAACATCCCGCGGGTGAGCGTGCCGGCTCTGACACCGCAGAAGCCCGGGCAACCAATGGACGTGCTCCTCGCCGGCTCCGACTCCAGAAAGTGCATAACGACGGCAGCCGGAGTCAAGGCGTACGGTTCGGCCACCACGACGAGCGGGCAGCGCAGCGACGTCATCATCGTCGCCAGGTTCACCGCCGGCGACCAGGTGCAGCTGCTCTCGATCCCCCGGGACTCCTGGGTGCCGATCGCCGGCACCGGGGCGTCGAACAAGATCAACGCCGCCTTCAACTCCGGACCGAATCAGCTCGTCGCCACCATCCAGGACGACTTCCACATCCCGATCAACCACGTGATCTGGACGACGTTCTGCGGCTTCCAGGGCATGGTCGACGCCCTCGGCGGCATCTACCTGGACTTCAAGTACCCCGTCTACGACACGCACTCGGGACTGCACGTGACGACAACGGGTTGCCAGCTGGTTGACGGCACCGAGGCGCTCGCCCTCGTGCGAAGCCGCTACCTCTACTGGTACGACGGCACGACAAAGCAGTGGGTCCCCGACCAGTCGAGCGACTGGAGCCGTATCCAGCGCCAGCAGGCGTTCTTCCACGCCTTGCTTGACCGAGTGCACAGCTCGCTGCCCGACCTGTTCAAGATCAACTCCTTCCTCGACGCAGCGGCGAGCGGCCTGACGGTGGACTCGGGGTTCACGAGCGGTGACATGATGAGCCTCGGACTCCACTACCACTCGCTCTCGGCCTCCGACCTCACCACCAAGGTGATACCGACCATCCCCGAGGTCATCGACGGGCAGGACGCCCTCGCCGTCGCCCAGCCCTACAGCTCGCAGCTCGTGGCCTCCTTCCTGGCCGCCGGGACGGCACCCTCCAACAGCGGCAAGGCAAGCGGGACTACCTCCCCGAAGCCAACCACGCCGCCGCCGGCCAACGTCGTCACCGACACTCCGCAGGACCTGCCTGAGCCCTGGAACCCGACTCCCTGCTGAGGGCCGACACCTCGCCCCACCAGATCCTCGGTATTCTGGAGCGGAAATGGCAAGCGCAGACGATCTATTGCCGCGCCCCGGCGATACAGGTGAGATTCCAGCCGTGGTCCGGCATGGACACAGGCGCCCACCGAAGCGACGCCGCTGGATCAAGCGGTCCGCCATCGGGCTCTCGGCCGTCATCGTGCTCGCCCTCCTGCTCGGCGGGGCCGGCTGGTTCTACATCAACTACCGGCTCGGCCAGATCCCGACGGTGAAACACGTCAAGCACCTCATCCCCGTCAAGCCCGGAGCGCCGATGAACATCCTGCTCATAGGCTCAGACTCACGCGTCGGGATACCTGCCGACGAGGTGCCCAACTACGGCGGTACGTCCGGGCCGAACGCCGTCACGGGGCAGCGGAGCGACGTCATCATCATCCTTAGGGTCGTCCCCGCCACCCACAGCCTCGAGATGCTCTCGATCCCTCGGGACACCTGGGCCAACATCCCTGGCACAGGCACTTCCAACAAGATCAACTCGGCCTTCAACTATGGCCCGAGCGAGCTCATCCTGGCCATCGAGGACGACTTCCACATCCCGATCAACCACTTCGTCTACACGACGTTCCCGGGGTTCACGAACGCCGTCGACGATCTTGGCGGTGTCTACATGGACTTCCCAGATCCCGTCCACGACACCGTGACGGGGCTCAACATCAAGACCACGGGATGCCAGCTCCTCAACGGCGTCAACTCGCTCGCCCTCGTGCGCAGCCGCGACCTCTCGTATTACGTGGACGGCGGTTGGAATTACGATGGCCTCGGCGACCTGAGCCGCATCCGCCGGCAGCAAGAATTCTTCCATGCCGTCATCGACAGGGCGCAGACCGAGTACAACCCCATACGCCTCAACGCCTTCATCGGCGACGTGGTGCACGACATAACCGTCGACTCCAGCTTCACCGTGCCCGACCTCCGCTCGCTCGCCATCGAGTACCACAGCACGCCGTCGTCGGCGCTGCACACCGACGTGCTGCCGACCCAGGGCGCCGTCATCAACGGCTCCGACGTGCTGCTACCGGCCTGGCGGCCAGACGAAGTGCTGATCCACGACTTCCTAGCCGTGGGCGCCACGCCGCCGACCGGCTCGACGACCACTACTACTACCACCACCACCCAACCATCGACGACGACTACGACGACGCAGCCCGACGTCAGCGGCACCACGACGCCCATCATCTACGACAACACCAAGGACTACCCCGAGCCCTGGAACCCGGTCCCCTGCAACGGCTGAGCGCGTGCTCCTAGCGGTCCTGGGCTGCCTCTGACTGCGACAGCTCGACCAGCTTGTCCAGCTTGGCCAGAGCTGCCCCTGAGGACAGAACCGCACCGGCCAGCTCGACACCTCCGGCGAGGTCAGCGGCCAGGCCCGCCACTACGAGGGCGGCTCCGGCGTTGAGGACGACAAAGTCACGGCGCGGCCCTGACGACCCGGCCAGCACCTCGCGGGCCAGTTGGGCGTTCACTTCCGGGCTGCCACCGGTCAGCTGGGAAAGCTCAGCGCGCGGCAGTCCGAGCTGTGTGGCGTCGACCTGGTATGAGCTGCGCCTGTAGGTGGCGCCGCCTCCTTCGAGCACCGTCTCGAGAACCGTCGACGTCGTCACCGTCGTCAGCTCGTCGAGGCCGTCGTTCCCGTAGACGACCATGGCGTGCAAGACGCCGTTCGCCTCGAGCACGCCGAGCATCTTCTCGGCCATGACAGGATCACCGACGCCGACGAGCTGCCGGTTGGCGTGAGCCGGGTTGGCGAGGGGCCCGATGAAGTTGAAGACCGTGGCAACGCCGAGCTCGCGGCGAATCGGCGCCGCAGCACGCAGGGCAGGGTGATACCGCTGCGCCAGGCAGAAGCCGATCCCCACTTCCTCGACACAACGGGCCACGCCGGCCGGCCCAAGGTCGACGGCGACGCCAAGCGCCTCGAGGATGTCGGCCGAGCCGGCATTGGAGGAAGCAGCGCGGTTGCCGTGTTTGCAAACGCGCGCCCCGGCCGCGGCGGCGACGAGCGCCGAGATCGTCGACACGTTGATCGTCCCGCTCCTGTCGCCACCGGTACCGCAGGTGTCGAGGAGGTCGCCCGGGATGTCGAGCGGCACGGCGCGGGCCCGGATGGCACGGACGAGACCCGTCAGCTCCTCGACGGTCTCGCCTTTGGTGCGGAGTGCGGCCAGGAAGGCGGCCACTTGGGCCGGAGTAGCCTCACCGGCGAGCACCGAGTCGACCGCGGCCGCAGCTTCTTCTAGGCCAAGGCTCTCTCCCGCGAACAAGCGGCCGAGCACCCCCGGCCACCCGCCGAAGCTGCTCAGTCCCACCACAGGTGATGCTCCAGGACTCCTCGTGCGATGAGCCCCAGTTGGACCTGTGAAGTCCCCTCGACGATCGTCAGCTGGCGGGCGTCCCGGTACCACAGCTCGGTCGGGTGGTCCTTCATGTAACCGGCAGCCCCGAGGAGCTGGACGGCCAACCCCGACGCCTTCACGGCCACCTCCGTTGCGTAGTACTTGGCCATGGAAAGGTAAGGCACCCACTCGCGCGTGAACTTGCCTTGGTCGGCCAGCCAAGCCGAGCGATAGGTGAGCAGGCGCGCCGCCTCGATCTCGACAGCCAGCTTTGCTATCTCCCACTGGACGCCCTGGAAGTCCGAGATGGTCCCTCCGAACGCCTTGCGTTGCTTGACGTACTCGGTCGCGTACATGAGTGCGCCCTCTGCCAGCCCTATGCCACGGGCGGCGACGATCGGGCGCATCGAGTTGAGCCCGAGCATTGCAAGGCGGAATCCGCCGACTTCCCCGATGACGTTCTCGGCCGGCACACGCACGTCCTGCAGGACGAGCTCGCCCGTGTCGACGCCACGCACCCCCATCTTGCGATCGAGGCCACCGACTGACAGCCCGGGCGTGGCACGGTCAACGATGAACCCCGTGATGGAGTCGTGGCGCCGGCTAGCCGGGTCGCCCGTCTTGGCGAACACGGTGTACCAGTCCGCCTGGGCGACTCCTGACATCCAGCACTTGACGCCGTTCAGGATCCATCCACCCTCACTGGACGGGTCGGCGGTCGCCTTGGTGAGCATCCCGACGACGTCGCTGCCGGCGCCCGGCTCCGACAGGCCGAAGGCGGCTCGGAGCGAGCCATCGGCGATCCCGGGCAAGTAGCGCTTCTTCTGGTCCTCGGAGCCGGCGATCATCACCGGACCGGTCGGCAGCCTGGTGAGGAGCAGCATGAGGGCAGCGGTGTTGGAGTACTTGGCTACTTCTTCGATGGCAATCGTCAGCCCGACGATGCCGGCGCCGGAACCGCCGTACTCCTCGGGGAGGCACAAGCCGAGCAGGTCGGCATCCCTGAAGGCGGCGAAAAGGTCGTCGGGGTACTCGCCCGTCTCGTCGATCTGGCGGGCACGGGGCTTGACCTTGTCCTGGGCGAGGCGGCGGACAGACTCCTGTAGAGCCGACAGCTCTTCGGTTAGCTCGAAGTTCACCGGCGAGAGGTTAGTGCGGCCCCTCAGGCGGTCTTGCGGCGCTGGCGGACGAGGCGCCGGCGCTCACGCTCGGTCAGCCCTCCCCAGATGCCTTCGCGCTCGCGAAACGTCAGCGCGTGCTCAAGGCACGGCTGGCGGACCGGGCAACCACCGCATACGGCTTGGGCCTGGTAGGCGTCGTCGTCCGACACCGGGTAGAAGATGTCGGCGTCGAGGCCGCGGCATGCGGCTCGCTGGCGCCACGTGGCGTTCATTGAATTCACTTTCGTCAGATGCGCGCCGCGTCTGTTGCTCGAGACACGCTGTAAGGGGTATTCGGCTTCCCGCACGGTCTCAGCGCGCGTAGCTCTGCCTGACCGTCCACCCGGGAGACTCGATTATCTACGAAAGCGGGGTCGCTTGTCAATGGCCCAGCGAAAAAACTGTATGCTCCGGCCCCTCACTCGTGCGGCCAGGATGTGCGATCCTGCGGCATATGGCAGGCTCTTGCACTGCCATGACTCGCCCGCACACGACCTTTGACAGGTCCGTCGCCCTGCAACGCCTTGCCGAGGAAGACTTTGACGTGGTCGTCATCGGGGGCGGGATCACCGGTGCGGGAGTCGCCCTCGACGCCGCCGCCCGCGGCCTGCGCACTGCCCTCGTGGAGCGCAGTGACTTCGCCTCGGGCACTTCCTCCAAGTCCTCCAAGCTCGTGCACGGCGGCCTGCGCTACCTGCAACAACGCGAGTTCGGGCTAGTGCACGAGAACCTCACCGAGCGGCATCGGCTGCTGCACAACGCGCCTCACCTCGTCGAGCCGCTGACCTTCCTGATCCCGCTGTTCGGCAAGGGTGGTGCCGTAGACAAGGGCATCGTGCAGACCTACTCCATCGCCCTTTGGCTCTACGACCTGGCCGGTGGCATCAAGATCGGCAAGCGCCACAAGAAGATCGGTGCCGAGGAGATTTATGCCCACCTGCCTACCCTCAAGCAGGGCAGGGTCGTTGCAGGCTTCCTCTACTACGACGCCCGCACCGACGACGCCCGCCTCACGCTCACGGTCACGAGGACGGCAGCCCTCGACTACGGAGCTGTGGCGGCGAACTACTCGCCGGTGGTCGGTTTCCTCAGGAGCAAGGCGGGCAAGCTGAGCGGTGTCAAAGTGCAACCGCTCGGTCTTCCCCGCTCGGGGGCTCGAGGGCCGGAGCCGAGTGACTCGGTGATCGAAGTTCGGGCCAAAGCGGTCGTCAACGCCACCGGCATCTGGGCCGACGAGCTCCGCTCGGTCGACCACGTCACGGATCGCCACGAGCTGCGGCCTGCCAAGGGGATCCACTTGAGCGTGCCGAGGGACAAGGTGCCCTGCGACGTGGCCGCCATCATCCCGGTCCGGCACGACAAGCGCTCCATCTTCGTCGTGCCGTGGGGCGAGCACACCTACCTCGGCACGACCGACACCGAATACGCCGGCCCGCTCGACGATCCGGCGGTCACCGGCGACGACGTGGCCTACGTCATCGCCGCCGTGAATGCCGTCGTGGACAGCCCGATCTCGGCGACCGACGTGACAGGGACCTGGGCGGGGCTACGGCCCTTGCTGGCGGCCGCGCCGGGCAGGCACAAGCCGAGCGAGCGGACTGCGGACCTGTCCAGGCGCCACAGGGTGATCAGGGACCCCGACGGCCTCGTCACGATCACAGGCGGCAAGCTCACGACCTACAGGAAGATGGCCGAGGACGCTGTCGATGCCCTCGGCGGCGTCCTCGGCCGGAAGTTGCCCTCGTGCCCGACGCGCCGCCTGCGGTTGCGGGGAGCCGAGGGAGCCGCCGCTCTCGGCTCGCAGGGCGACCCAGCCAGCCGGGAAGAGGTGATGGCGCATCTTGTAGGGCGCTACGGAGGCGAAGCAGGAGCCGTCATGGGTCTCGCCAAGGACCGCCCCGAGCTGGCTCAGCCGCTCGTGCCTGGCCTGCCCCATATCGGCGCCGAGGCTGTCTACGCCGTGCGCTACGAGATGGCCCAGAGCCTGGAGGACGTGCTCTCCCGCCGTACCCGGGCCGTGCTCTTCGCCGGCGAGGCCAGCAGGCAGGCCGCCAGTGCCGTAGCAGCCCTGATGGGTGCCGAGCTCGGTTGGGACCAGTCCCGGCAGGCAGCAGAAGTGGCAGCCTTCCACTCCTATGTGGACCAAGAGCTGAAGCCGGTGGCTCCATGACTGCTGGTTCGCCGACGCCTCCCATCGGGTTCGGGCCTGCCGGCAGCCAGGGCGCCGAGCATTTTGCCGGCGGCAAGGCGCCTGTCCCGGCGGGCTTCTTGGCTCTGCTCGCCAAGGCATGCGCCGTCGTCGACACCGCTCCGGCCAGCCTGGCCGAGGCAGGGCGCGACTGGTGGCCATTCGCCCAGCGCTGGGCGCTCGACGGGCAGACCGTGGCGATGCCGGCCGCAGTCGCCCGGCCTTCGACGGTGGCCGAGGTGCAGGCCGTCGCCCGCCTTTGCAACGAGCACCTCGTGCCCCTCACGGCCGCCGGTGGGCGAAGTGGTGTCTGCGGAGCGTCGGTGCCGGTATTCGGCGGCGTCGCCCTCGACACTTGCGGGCTCCGCGGCGTCCTCGGCGTCGACGGCGACTCGCTCCTGGTCGACGTTGCCGCCGGCTCCTTCGGGCCCGACCTCGAAGCCGAGCTGCAGGCCGACCACGGCCTCACGATCGGCCACTGGCCGCAGTCGATCGACTTGGCCACCATCGGTGGGTGGATCGCCTGCCGGGGCGCCGGCCAGTACTCGACCCGCTACGGCAAGATCGAGGACATCGTCGCCGGCCTCGAAGTCGTGCTGGCCAACGGCGAGGTCATCCGCACCGGTGCCATGGCCGGAGCGGGCCCCCGCTCGGCAATGGGGCCGGACCTCACGCAAGTCTTCGTCGGCAGCGAAGGTGTTCTCGGGATCATCACCTCGGCTCGCCTGCGCGCCCACCCGGTGGCGACCGCCGAGCACCGGGCGGCTTTCAGCTGCGCCACGTTTGCCGACGGGCTCCACGTCATCCGCCGGGTATTGCGCCGGGGCGGCACGCCGGCGGTGATGAGGCTTTACGACGGCAAGGAGGCCAAGCGCAACTTCGGCCTCGACGGCAACGTCCTCATCGTGCTCGACGAGGGCGACGACACGGTGGTCGACGCCGCCATGTCCCTCGTGCACGTGGAGGCCGACCTGCAAGGCCTCACCGCGATCGACTCCGAGGTGGTGGAGCGCTGGCTCGGCCACCGCAACGACGTCTCGGCCCTGGCCTCTGTAACGCGGGCCGGCATAGTGGTCGACACGATCGAGATAGCCGGCCCTTGGGCCACGCTGCCGCACATCTACGACGAGGCCGTCGCAGGCATCGAGCGGCTCGACGGCGCCCTTATGGCCTCGGCGCACGAGTCGCATGCCTACCTCGACGGCGCCTGCATCTACTTCACGTTCGCCGGGCGCGACCCGGCCGCCGGCACCGGCGCTGCCGACCCTGCCTTCGCCGAGGCCTTCTACAGGGGGGCTTGGGACGCGGTCCTCGAGGCGACACGGGCCAACGGCGGCTCCATCTCCCACCACCACGGCATAGGGCTCGTCCGCGGTCCGTACCTGCGCGAGGCGCTCGGTGCCTCCTATACAGTCCTCGAGACGCTCAAGGCGGGCCTGGACCGCAACGGGATACTGAATCCCGGCAAACTGGGTCTCGACTCCCGCTTCGGGGCTTCGCCGTGGTAGTGACTGCACCGGCGGCCGGCCTGCCGTGAGCATCCTTGTCGTAGACGTCGGCACGAGCGGCGTGCGCGCCGCCATCGTGACGCCCGACGGCGAAGTCACCGGCGTGCAACATCGCGACGTGCTGCCCTCGACGCCCATGCAGGGCTTCGTCGAGTTCGACGCGGGCGTGATGGCCGAGGCGGTGCTCGGCACCTGCCGGGCAGCGCTAGCCGGGAGCGGGCCGGTCGATGCGGTGGGCATCGCCAACCAGCGGGCCTCGACGATCGTTTGGGACCGTGCCACGCTCGTGCCGGTCGCCAGCGGGATCGGGTGGCAGGACCTGCGGACAGTGGGCATGTGCCTGGCACTTCGCCAGGAGGGCATCCGGGTGGCTCCCAACAAGTCGGCAACCAAGCTCGTGGCCATCCTCGACATGGTCGACCCAGACCGCCGTCGCGACCTGTGCTTCGGGACCGTCGACAGCTGGGTGGCCTCGGTGCTGTCCGGTGGCGCCCTGCACGTGACGGACCACACGAATGCCGGGCTCACCGACCTCGTCACCGACGATGGCTCGGCCTGGGACGCGGCCCGCTGCGACGTTCTCAACATCCCGCTCTCGGTGCTGCCGGAGATCCACGCCTCATGTGGTGTCATCGGAGAGGCGTCAGCGCTCGCCGGCGCGCCCCCCATCGCTGGCATCGCGGGCGACCAGCAGGCCTCCCTGGTCGGACAGGGCTGCCTGTGGCCGGGCACCGCCAAAGCGACGTTCGGGACGGGTGGCATGCTCGACTGCGCCGTCGGACCCGAGCAGCCGGCCTTCGCCGAGCGCGGCGGCGCCGGCACCTTTCCCATGATCGCCTGGAGCACCGAGGCGCAGGTCACCTGGGGGATCGAGGCGGTCATGCTCTCGGCGGGCTCGTGCGTCGAGTGGCTCCGCGACGACCTCGGCCTCGTCACCACAGCAGCGGAGACTGACGAGATCGCCGGCAGCGTCCGCGACGCCGGCGGCGTCTATTTCGTACCGGCTCTGCTCGGGCTCGGCACTCCCGTCTGGGACTTCGGCGCCCGCGGCACGCTGCTCGGCATCACCCGGGGCACCACGCGTGCAGAGGTCGTGCGGGCAGTTCTCGAAGGGGTCGCCCACCGAGGTGCCGACCTGCTCGAGGCCGTCGTGGCGGACTCAGGCATCGAGGTGCCAACCCTCAAGGTGGACGGCGGCATGAGCGCCAACGGCACGTTCCTGCAGGCCTTGGCAGACGCCACGGGGCGGCCGATCGAGGTGGCGGCCGTCACCGAGGCAACCACGCTCGGGGCGGCCTACCTCGCCGGCACAGCCGTCGGCACCTGGTCGTCCCTGGAGGCGACGGCTTCGCTGCGCCATCCTCGGGCGGTCATCGAGCCTGCCCGGCGAGCTGACCGCGAGCGCTGGCTCGAGGCTCGAAGCAGGTCCGAGCGCACCGTCCCGGAGCTCTCGTCGATCAGCTTCTGAAGTACGCTCGGGCGTGCTGGTGCGGCGATTGACCAGGAGGAACGGCTAGGTGACAACCGACGAGGCAGTGTCTGTGGCTAGCCAGGTCGCCACAGGCCCGGTCACGCTCGACGACGCCGTCGGGCTCGCCGCCGACGTGTTCGCCAACCTCACGAGCGTCGTGCGCGGCACTCCGCACGCCTGCTCTGTCGCCACCACATGCGTGCTCGCCGGCGGCCATGTCCTCATCGACGACGTGCCCGGCGTCGGCAAGACGATGCTCGCCAAGGCAGTAGCCGCCTCAATCGGGGCGCGCCTTGCCCGCATCCAGGGCCACGCCGACCTCCTGCCCTCCGACATAACAGGCGTCAGCGTCTACAACCAGGCGACAGAGGACTGGGAGTTCCGTCCCGGTCCCGTGTTTGCCAACGTCGTGCTCTTCGACGAGCTCAACCGGACTCCGCCCCGCAGCCAGGCAGCTCTCCTCGAGGCCATGGAGGAGCGACAGGTCAGCGTAGACGCCAAGTCGTGGCCGCTCCCTAACCCACACCTCGTGCTGGCCACCCAGAACCCCGTCGACCAGGCGGGTACGTACCCGCTGGTGGAGAGCCAGATGGATCGTTTCTTGGTGGCTACTCGCCTCGGCTATCCGGACGCCGCCACCGAGTCCGAGCTGGCGGTCAGCCGTGGTGCCCAGCCGCGTCTGGCGGACCTGCGGCCGGTCTGCACGCCGGAGTCGCTCGCCCGCATGCAGGAGGTCGTCGCCGCCATGCCGGTGGCAGACGCGGTGGCCGAGTACGCCGTCGCCATCGTACGCGCCAGCCGTCAGGCGCGAGGTGTCCGCCTCGGCGGCAGCCCGCGATCGGCCATAGCCCTGCTCGCCGGCGCTCGTGCCTGCGCCGTGGTCCGCGGCCGCACCTACGTGCTGCCCGACGACGTCAAGGTGATGGCCGAACCCGTCCTCGCCCACCGGCTCGTCACCGAAGTGACAGGTGCCGGCGCCATCGACGCCGGAGCAGCCGCAGTGCGCGCCCTTCTCGACACGATCCCCACGCCACGGCCGTGACCGGCGCCCCGGCCGGCGGGAGGCGCCACCGGAGCTGGCCGAGACCGCGGCACTACTTCGTCCCCGTCACCGGCGCCCTCGTGCTGCTCGCCACGTGGGCAGCCGTCGCCCATGCCAGCGGGTCGGGCTGGGTACAGGCGATCGGGGCGATCGCCGGCGGCATCGCCTTCGTCGGCATCGTCGCTCCTGCCGCGGCTGCCACCCGGCTGCAGGTGCAGTGCGTCGCCTGCCCACGCGACGCCGTCGCAGGGGAGCTTCTCGAGATCGAGCTGGTCGCCAACGCCCCGCTCCGCTGCTCGCCGCGGCGGCCAGGGGGCACCGTGACCGTCGTGCCGCTCGGACGCCAAGTCAAAGTCGAGCTGACGCCCGAGACCAGGGGCGTCCTGTACGCCGTCAGGTTGCGCCTGGAGACTGCTGCGCCTTTCGGCGTGCTCTGGTGGTCGGTGGACCGCCTCGTCTCGTTGCCCGGCGAGATCCAGGTGGCACCTGCCCTCGGCTACACCCACGGCGACTCGGCGCCGGCCGTCTCCAGTGACGAAGGCGAGGGCCAGCCCGTCCCGGCCTTCTCCGGCACACTGCGGGGTGTCCGCGGCTACCAGCACGGTGACAGCCCTCGCCTGGTCCACTGGAGAGCCACCGCCCACACGGGCTCACTCATGGTGCGTGAGAACGAGCAGGAGCCCGACCTGCCTGTGACCGTCGTCGCCGACTTGCCGAGCAACGAAGCGGTCGCCGGCATCGCAGCCTCCAAGGCTTTGCGCTCGGTCACCGACCTGCTCGCTGACGGCAGGCGCGTCGTCCTTGAGACAGTCGAGAAAGACGCCAGGGTGTCGTCCCTGGTCGCCGACGCCCGCAGCGCCGGGCGGCGGCTGGCGGCGGCCGGCGACAACCCGTACAGAGACCTGGATCAAAGCCAGTGAGCCAGACGGCAGCCCCAAGCCTCGGACGCTCGCGTGGGCTGCTTGCCCTCATCGTCAAGGCGAATGCCCCTCCTCCCCCCGAGAACTCCTGGCTGTTCCGCGCCGCCACTCAGGTCGCCGTCCTGACAGGGATCTTCGCCTGCGCCTCGACCGGGGAGCTTTCCTTTTCGGCAGCCCTTCTCGCCGCCATGGCCGTGACAGCGGGGATGGCATTCTCGGCCATCACGCGCCGCCACCCCTGGCAGTGGGTGAAGATCCTCTTGGCCGTGGCCGTACTGCTCGTCTTCGCAGACTTCGTGACCCAGCTGTTTGCGGTGGCCCACACGGGCGAGCTGACATCTGTCGAGGTGCCGCTCAGCGGCTTGTTCATATGGGTCCAGGTGGTTCACGCCTTCGACGTGCCGGCACGCCGCGACCTGTTGTTCTCGGTGGCGGCAGCCGCTGCGCTCGTGACGGTGGCCGGGGCGCAGGCACAGTCTTCGGACTACTTGGCATTCGTCGTCGTCTGGCTGGTCTCTTCAGTGGTTTGCATGGCTTGCTCGTGGCGCTCGATGTCCGGCGGCGAAGGACACCTGCGGGTCCCTGGCCTGGCCGCCGTGACTGTCCTGATCTTGGCAGTCGCCGTCGTGCTGGAAGTGGTGATGCCGGCGCCGAAGACTTCGCAGGCGATCCACCTGCCGTCGTCATTGACGTCGTTCCTGCCCCTGCCCACAGGCACTGGCCTGACAGAAGGCGGTCTCGGGCTGACCGAGCCTGCCAAGGCAGGGAAGCCGGGAACCGTCGGGGGCTTCGTCGGGATGGCCGGGCCGCTCGACGAGGCGCTGCGCGGCAGCCTCGGCAACGAGGTCGTCTTCAAGGTACGAGCCGACAAGCCCGGCTACTTCCTCGGCCTCACCTATGTCAACTGGAACGGGCAGAGCTGGACGAACCCGTCGGGATGCGCCACCAGGACCCTGACGGGCGGCTCGCCATTCCTCATCCCGACGCAGGCCCCGGCCGGGGGCCCACTCATCGGGGACTACCAAGCCCCGGGCTCGGCGAGCAACGTCCAGACCTTCTACGTGAAGCAGCCGCTCCCGAACCTGCTCTTCGGCACGGCGACGCCCGTCGAGGTCTACTTCCCCGCCAGCAAGCTGGCAGTCGGCTGCGACAGCTCGATCCGCTCCACCGTGGCCATGACGCCCGGCACCGTCTACACCGTGGTGTCGGCCGACGACGAGTACACGCCGGCTCAGCTTTCCAAGACACCGGCCGACGTCTTCTCCGGCAACTCGGTGGCAAAGCGGGTGTTCAAGGCAGAGCTGGCACTGCCTTCGCCCGATCCCTACGGACGAGTGGCCGCCCTGGCGCGGTCCGTCGTCGGCAAGGCCGACCCGACCAGCCTCGTCGGTGTCGTGGAGGCGCTGGAGAACTGGATCGGGGCCCACACCCAGTACTCGCTCGACATCCCGCCGCTCCTACCGGGGCAGGACGCTGTCAACACTTTCCTGTTCGGTACCAGGAAGGGGTACTGCGAGCAGATCTCGACGTCGCTGGCCGTCATGCTCCGGACCCTCGGGATACCGGCGAGAGAAGCCACCGGCTACGTGCCGGGCTCGTTCGACCCGCTCAGCAACCTCTACACGATCGAGGCCAAGGACGCCCACGCCTGGGTGCAGGTGTACTTCCCCGGCGCAGGCTGGCAGAGCTTCGACCCGACCGCCTACGTCCCGCTCAGCGCCGCCGACCCGGGAGCTGTCCTGCTGTCGGACATCGGGCACTTCGCGGCCGGCCTGCCCTGGCTCCCGATCGGCTTGGCCGGCGGGGCGGCGATTGCCGTCTTCGGCGAGCGCCAGGCCGTCCGCCGCCGCCGGGCGCGACCGCGGAGCTGGGCCGGGCGCTGGGCGCTTCGCCTCGAGACTGCCGGGCGCCGGGCGGGCCTGGCGCGCTCCCCGACCGAGACCCTGACCGAGTACTCCTGGCGCCTGTCGGGCACAACCTCACCAGGTGTGTCGTTGCAGGAAGCCGTCGAGCTGGTCAACCGCGCCGCCTACTCGGGGACCGAGCCGAGTGAGAGACAGCGAGGCGAAGCCGACTCCGCCCTCTCCTCGTTCCTGGCACGGCTCAGAAGAGCGACCTAGCCTCTTCCATGCTTGCGTGCCGCTCCAGGAGCGGCCGGAGCGACATGACGTGGCGGGGCCTGGAGAACCCAACGCATCCTCGCAACCACCCGTCCCTGCCGTAAAGGGCAACGAAACGCCGCTCCGCAGGCTCCCCCTCCACCACCACGACCTCGTCGTCGGGCCCTGGCATGCCGAGGATCTGGATCTTGACCCGGTACTGGTCGGACCAGACGTAGGGGACCTGGTAGCTGCGCGGAGCTTGCTCGTGGCCGGCGTCGGCCGGCAGCCACCCGAGCGAAGCCAGCAGGCCGGCGGCCGCCCAGTCCCCCTGCTCGGCTGCGTTCGTGCGGTGCTCGACGCGCACGCCCTCGGACACCCGGCCGGCACCAGGCAGCGGCCAGCGCGCCAGATCCCCGGCCACGGCTATCCCAGGGGCGGCCAGCAGGTCATCGCCCACTTCGACGCCACCAGGCCCACAGGCAAGGCCCGAGCCCTCGAGCCAATCCACCGACGGGGCTGCCCCGATGCCGACCAGCAGGGCGTCGACCTCGAGGGCAGTGCCGTCGGAGAGCTGGCACTTGAGGCCACCGCCGGCCTGGTCCACCGACGCCGACTCGACCACCGTGCCCAGCTTGAAGCTGACGCCCTCCTCCCTGTGCATGATCTCGCAGGCGCCGCCTCCGACAGGCCCGAGGGCTTTGCCAAGCGGCACCTCGAGCGGCTCGACGACAGTGACGTCGACTCCGAGTTTGCGGGCCGTGGCCGCCACTTCGAGGCCGATGAACCCTGCGCCCACCAAGCACAGCCTCGCCCCTGGCCGCAGCACCGACCGGAGCGCCACCGAGTCGTCGAGCGTCCGGAGCACGAAAACGCCTGGTAGTTCGCTGAGGCCGTTGATGCGGCGGGCGGCGGCGCCCGTCGCCAGCACGATGCCGTCGGCTGCCACCGTGTCGCCACCGGCCAGGGCCACCGTCTTGGCAGCGGCATCGAGCCCGACGGCCCGGAACTCCGTGCCTAACCTCAAGTCCAGGCCGAGCTCGTCGATCTTCTCCTGAGAACGCAAGACCACCTGGGAGAGGTCCCAGTCGCCGGCGAGGAATTGTTTCGAGAGGGGAGGTCTGTCGTAAGGAAGGTGAGCCTCCTCTCCGACGAGCGTGATGCGGTCGTCATACCCGCGAGCTCGCAGGCTCTCACAGGCACGGAGACCGGCCAAGCCGGCCCCGACCACTGCAATCGATCTCACGCAGACGAATCTAGAGGAACCCTGCTGCACGAGGCGTCTACCGCTGCACGAGCTCGCGCCACTTGCCACTGCTCGGGACGGCTCAGCAGGTAGGCGGCTGCACCGGTCACGACCACTGCGATCACGACGAGCAGGTAACGGTAATCCACCATCCCGACGAGGATCGCCCCCACGGCGATGGAGAGCGTCTGCGGCAACGAGAGCAGCGTGTCGGCTGCCGAGGAGACACGGCCTTGCAGCTCGTTGGGCGTCGACGTCTGGAGAAGTGTCATCAGACCGACAAGGATCCAGGGCAGGCAAACCCCGAACACGACGGCAGCGGCGAAGACCAAGGCGAGACTGCGCGTGGCGAACAGCAAGGAAGCCAGCGCCACGAGCACCAGTCCTGCGCCGGCGACGGGCCCGGCACCGAAGCGCCTGATCACCTTCGAAGAGCTGATGCCACCTGCAAGAGCTCCAACTCCCTGCACGGCGATGACCACGCCGAGGAAGGTCGCCGGGCGCCGGAGGCCGGTAGTGACAACGGCGAAGCCGATCGACTCGAAGAAGCCGAACACCAGGCACGCCACAGCCGTCGCGATGAGCATCTGCCGGAGCACCGTCGTCCGCCAGACATGCCGGGCACCGGCAGTCACCTCGGCGAGCCAGTGCTGCTCGACAGGCACGGGCTTGGTCTCGGTCACATGCACGAACATCAAAGTGACCGCAGCAATTAGAAACGTCGCCGAATCCAGAACGGCGACGGTCCCGCCGCCGAAGACTGCGAACAGCCCGGCGCCTGTGAGGGGACCGACAAGGCGCAGACCCTCCCGGACGGTCTGGAGGAAGCCGTTGGCGTCGACCAGCATCTCGGACGGCAGCATCGTCGCCAGCAACGCCGACTGGCCTGAGCTCAAGAACGTGTAGACGAGGCCGTAGACGAAAGTGACGAGCCAGATCAACCAGACCTGTCCCTTGCCGTGGACAAAGAGAAGGCCGAGGACGACGACGGCCCCCGTGAGGTTGGCGACGAGCAGGAGCGGGCGCCGTCTCACACGGTCGACGACGAGGCCGGCGAGCGGCGACATCAGCGACGCCAGCCCGAAGAAGAAGAAGGTCAAACCGGCTTCGCCCGAGCTGCCGGTCAGCTCCTTCACCCAGATGCCCATGGCCAGCCACAAGGCGACGTCCCCGTAGAGGGAGAACGCCTGACCCGCCAGGTAGCGGCGGGCGTTGCGCTCGGCCAAGAGCGCTTTCATTTTGCGCTTGACTGCAGCGGGAAGGCGAACGAGACCATCTCGACCGCCTCGGATCCCTCGGGTCTTTGCGAAGCGTCCGGCAACCTGGAGCGGTAGCGGTCGACGAGAGCGTTCCTTGCCTCCTCAAGCTCGACGAGCTCGTCCGGGGTGACGTAGATGAGCGTCTCGACCACCTCGCTGGCTTGCCGCCACTGTTCGGAGTATGTGTGGCGGACTCGTTCCCAAGCTTCGAAACGATCGAACCAGATCCTCACGAGCAAGTTCTCCAGAGCCGTAGCTGCAACTGTCAGGTCCGAGTCGTCGGAGTCCGAAGTGGCGAAACGTATGCCGTGATGAGCCAACCGCCACGGCCGCCGCCGGCCGGCACCCCTGTCGGCCTCAGTCACGAAGCCGTACTTGGCGAGCTGGCGGAGGTGGAACGAGCACGTCGTCGGCGACTCGCCGATCAGCTCTCCTGCCTCGGTGGCCGTCAGCTGGTCGTGCAGGCGCAGCGCCTCCAGGAGCGAGAGCCGCACCGGGTGCGTCACCGCCCGCAGCTCGCGCGGGTCGGTCAGCTCCCTGATGCCGTCCGCGGGAGCCGCCGCCGTGTCCTCAGGCTCCTGGCTGGCTGGTCCCTCGCCGCTGCTCACTTGCGGGGAAGCTGCGCCGTGTGAACGAGCGGGCCGGCGGGGCCGGCGGGGGTGTAGCGACGGCTGCTGCCTTCGACGAACCACCTGTCGCGCTTGGCGGAGTGGTGTGTCAACCTGTTGAAGAGTTTGTTCTTGAGAGTCATGTATCGCAATATATCTCTCGAAAGAAGAGTTGTCAAGCCCCTTTCCGCTGGCGCCCGGAGCGCTGCCGACCGGCAGCCACTACAGTCCCTCTAATGACTGACATGTCGATCAACAAGGAGGCAGACCCTGAGCTGGATGCTCTCTTCTTCCAGACGATCGGCACGCCGGAGGGTCGCCAGGATCCGTATCCCGCCTACAAGACCCTTCGGGAGGCGGCCCCCGTGTACAAGTCGGGGCTCGGAGTAGTCATCTGTACCCGCTACGACGAGTGCCAGCTGTGAACGATCACGTAATTCCCCAGGGGGTCGATCACGTAATTCCACAACCGGTCCTGTCAGTTTCTAGCGCGTTCGTCGCCTCCTTTCTCGACGCGAGGGCGACCCCGTCGCCCTCTTGGGTGC
>JBOGHW010000064.1:0-19254 GCA_050744865.1 Acidimicrobiales bacterium
GCACCCAAGAGGGCGACGGGGTCGCCCTCGCGTCGAGAAAGGAGGCGACGAACGCGCTAGAAACTGACAGGACCGGTTGTGGAATTACGTGATCGACCCCCTGGGGAATTACGTGATCGTTCACAGCGGGGAGAAACCCGCCAGAACTGGCGGCCGCTTCAACCTCACGCCGATGGCGCGCACTGCACGCCGCCCATCGTTGTTCGGATTCATCGAGATCGGCGAGGAACCCAAACCGCTGCCGAACCTTCCGCTCCCAGGCAGCGAGCTGCACGGGTTGCGTGAGGATCCCGATCGAGTCCGGAGCAAAGTCAGTTTCCCGTTTCGGCACTAACACGTCGGCAGGGTCTGCTGGACCGCTTCCACGCCTGTCGTCGACAACGTCGCCCCATACCTTGATGACCCAAAGCCGGCGCACCAACGTCTCGTTCATCTGCCGGTCGGCGAATCGCGCAAGGTCATATACGTCCCGCTGTAAGGCGGTGCGACGATAGCGGGCGAGCTTCTCCGCACACGCCTCCGCCTCCGCAATCACGGGCACGGTCGGCAGCGTGAGGTCGTAGGCACGATGGATCGGGAGTTCCACGAACGGCAGCGACTCAGGAGCAAGGATCAATGGTCTTCTCGCGAACTCCACCGAAGCGCCGATCCTTATTTGCCCAAGGTCGGGGTGGGACACCGCCATGGCCCAGTGTCGCCCGTCTCCGCGTGTCGCTGTCAGACTGAAACGAAAGCCGGACACAGTGGCGCCGTCGATCGCCTCGCAGACCGTGAGAACGGTGCTGTCCTCCGGGGCAGCGAAGTCGAGGTCGGTGGAGAAGCGTCCAGTTCCGCCCAGGCGACATTTACGGAGGGACGTACCCCCTTTGAACACCAGGTCCTCACTCTCGAAGACGCCGAGCTGGGAGAGGAGCCACAGAAGGTGGTCCTGCGCGACGTCGAGCAGGGCTGCGTCGTAGGCGCTGGCACGATTGGCGCTGTGCCGGGTGACGAAGGTGCGATTCAGCGTTACTGCGGGCATCTCATGCCTTGCCGAGAGATTGCTGCAGCGGAGCGATGAGGCGGTCCAGAACGTTGAACTGAGGCACCCACACGGACTGGCCGGCATTCCCGAACTGCACCTTGGGCAGGGTCTTCGTCGGCCCGTTCGCCAGCAGGTGCATCCCATCATCGAGGCGGTCACCTCGGGACAGGAGGTATGCGGCTCGCTGCCAGGCCGACATCGACTGGTTGTGAAGGAGCTCTGTCAGGTGTGACATATCGCAGTCTTCCGCGAGCTGTACGAGATGCGGGATGAGGTCACCCCATACCCGGAAGGACCCGGGCCGCCGCGACAGCTGAACGACCAAGGCCTCAGGACCGAAGCCGGGCAGCCCTGTTGCCCAGCCTGTGAGGTCGAGCCGACGACGGTGGAGGAACTGCACCGATGGGACGAGCCGGGGTGCATCCGGTGCGGTCCACCCCAGAGTGACGACGCTGACGTGAGGTCGCAGACCATGGGGTGGCCGAGTGTCCTCCGGAATCCAGACCGCCGTGGCGCCATCGAAGGAGCGATCGAGGTAGCCGAGATGCCAGGCCGCTGCCTCACCGGCGAGAGCGAACACCGCCTCTTTGTCGCGAGCACGCCACGCCCGAAGGTCGATATATGGATCGGAGACCTCGTCCTCGCCGGCTGGCAGGTAGGCCCAGACACCTTTCAGATGCACGGAAATGAGCCACCCAAGCCGCTGAAGTTCATGTGCAGTGGCGTCGACGTCGCGGTCGAGATCAGCCTCGGCGAGCGCTTCGGCGATGTCGTAGCGCGTGACGACCGCCGGGCGGTCCCGCGCGAAACGGGTAAGAATCCCGGCGGCCCAGCCTGGGATCCTCCTGTCAGACTTCGACTTCCTTGCGTTGTTGGGCTTGTTTTCGTCCATTGTTAGCTCCGTGCCCGATTCTGGCATCCTCGGGTCCTGTTCCGGGCACCATCCTAACCCCTAGTTTCACGCCCGGATGCGTACTACACGAGACCAATTTCGGGGCCGAACCCAACTTGGGTCCACCTGCAGCTCCCACCCTGACGCTCGGTCAAGACAGCGTGCCGGTACCGGCGATCTCCCATACGATCTTGAGAGTGTCAGGCGCCCGGACGCCCAGCGGAGCGAGCAAAACCCAGACAATCCCGCCCTACAACGAGTTCATGTGGCCGGTCCTCGACGCTCTCAAGGCTCTCGGCGGATCGGCCACCGTTCAGGAGATGTACGAGTGGGTCGTCGCTGACAAAGCGTTCACGGAAGACCAACAGGCAGTGCTCCGCAAGGATGGCAAGCTGACCTTGATCTCGGATCGCCTGCATTGGGCGCGCAGCTACCTGAAGAAGATCGACGTCGTGGAGAACAGCAGCCGCGGGGTCTGGACCATCACCGAGAAGGGCCGGAACATCACCCCGGCGCAGATCGAGAGGGAGCTGAAGGTCAAGCGCGCAAGCGAGCTGCAGTCCAAGCGGGCGGAGATCGCCGTCGGGAGCGCCGAGCTCGAGAGAGCCACCAAGAGCGACGACCCCGAGATCGCCTCGACCTGGCGAGAAGAGCTCCTCGCGCGAGTGCTCGAGACCACGCCGGAGGGTTTCGAGCGGCTGGCCCAGCGAATCTTGCGCGAGGCCGGGTTCGTCAACGTCAACGTGACCGGCAAGAGCGGGGATGGCGGCATCGACGGCGTAGGCGTTTACCGGATGTCGCTCGTGTCGTTCCCCGTCTTCTTTCAATGCAAGCGCTACAAAGGGTCCGTGACCGCCGGAGACGTCAGGGACTTCAAGGGCGCCATGCTTGGCCGCGGTGAGAAAGGACTTCTGATCACCGTTCACCCGTGATGCGCAGAACGAGGCCGTTCGCGCCGGAGCGCCTGTCGAGCTGATCGACGGTGATCGCCTCTGCGACTTGCTGAAGGAGTTCAACCTTGGGGTCGCCGTCACCGAGCGGGTCGAAGAAGTGGTCACGGTGTTGCCGGCTTTCTTCGACGACTACCGCTGAGGGCTACGGGCCGCGTGCGGTGACTCGTTCCGCGGCTTTACCAGGCCTGATCGGGCGGCGAGATCGAAGCGAGGTTCGCATAGCCTGAACCTGGGACCGCCTACGGGGAGAGAGGCCAACCAACGGGTCAAGGGCAAGGCGGAAGCAATCTGGCTGTGCCGCAGCCGTCGGCGAATGCGGGATGGGCGCGGGATATTTAGTGCATCCGAGGCGTGGCCGACCGAGACAAATAAGCCTGTGACCTGGACTTTTGTTTCGGTGGAGGTGAGCGGACTCGAACCGCCGACTTCCACGTTGCGAACGTGGCGCTCTACCAGCTGAGCTACACCCCCAAGGCTTCGGCACCGGCGTGTACGGCTGGCGCGCCAGGCAGGCCCGGGGACTTTACGATACCTGAGGAGGTCACCCTTCCTTGCCGACCGGCCGCTCGCCGCTGCGCGCGAAGCGCCGCCGGCTCCGGCTGAGCTGATTCCGTCGCCAGTCAGGCGGGACACGCCAGGCGGGGGAGGGGGACAGGTGGGCCGGCGGACGTACGCTTCGGGGCGCAATTCGGCGCGCGGAACGGCCCACCTCGGCGACGGGAGCGCGGCGGGGCGTCGCCAGTCCGGCGGGACACGCCAGGCGGTGGAGAGGACAGGTGGACCGGCGGACGTACGTTTCGGGGGCGCAATTCGGCGCGCGGAACGGCCCACCTCGGCGACTTACGCGCACCCCCGGCGAACACGCGGAGCCGTGCGTCCAGAGTCCAACACCAGCGGCGCTGCCCGCTCCGGTCTCGACGGGGAAGCCTCCGCCTCCCGACGACCCAGGCTGGAATCAGCGCCACCCAGGGCATCGGCGTCCCGCCGGGCGATGCCTCACGGCGGTAGCGCCAAGCTAGGATCGTGTCTAAGAAGCTGCCAACAGATAACCGCTCGCAGCATGCCGAGACACGGGGAGAAGGCCATGAGCTCGCGCACATCGCCTGTAGCCAGCTGGGATACCGACTTCGACGTCATGGATCCCGCTTACGTCCAGGATCCGTTCCAGATCTGGGACGCCCTGCGAAGTAGTTGCCCGATAGCCCACTCCGACCGCCGAGGCAGCACCTGGCTGCCCACGACGTACGCCGACGTCACCGAGATCGCCCACGACATCGAGCATTTCAGCTCACTCGAGGTCGCAGTCATCCCGTTCACCGAAGAAGAGCCGGAAGAAGAACCGCTCCTTCCCTACGGCCTCCCCCCCATCTCCGCCGACCCACCCTTGCACACCTGGACCAGGCGGCTGCTGCTGCCGTGGTTCTCGCACACCCGTGTCGACTCTTACGAAGAGCTGACCCGGGACCTGTGCTCGTCCCTGATCGACGCCTTCATCGACTCGGGTCACGGCGACGCCGCCGCCGACTACGCCCAGCAGATCCCGGTCAGGGTGATCGCCCACATCCTCGGCGTCGCCGAGTCCCTCAGCGACACCTTCACGGGCTGGGTTCGCGACGTGCTCGAGTTCGCCGACGACATGGAGCGCCGCATGCGCGGCATGGAAGGCCTCTTCACCTACTTCGTCGCCGAGGTCGCCGAGCGCCGCAAGAACCCCGGCAACGACCTCTTGAGCGAGTTGCTCACGACCGAGGTGGACGGTGCACCCGTCGAGGACAGCGTGACGCTGGGGGCCGCCGCTCTCGTTCTCATCGCAGGTGTAGACACGACCTGGAGCGCCATAGGTTCCTCTCTCTGGCACCTGGCGACCCACCCGGCTGACCGGGCCCGGCTGGCGAGCGAGCCGGACCTGATGCCGACGGCCATCGAAGAGCTGCTGCGGGCCTACTCGCCTGTCACCATGGCTCGCCTGGTCACCGAGGACGTCGACTTCAAAGGCTGCCCTATGAAGGCAGGAGATCGCGTCCTCATGAATTTCCCGTCTGCGAACAGGGACCCTGAGGGATTCGAGAACCCTGACGAGGTAATCCTCGACCGCCAGCACAACCGCCACGTCGCCTTCGGCTCCGGCATCCACCGTTGCGCCGGCTCGAACCTTGCCCGGATGGAGCTCCGGGTGGCCCTCGAGGAGTGGCTGAAGCGGATTCCCGAATTCCACCTCGAAGATGGGGCAGAAGTCACCTGGGCCGGTGGCCAGGTGAGAGGCCCGCGGGTGCTGCCGGTCGTGTTCGGGTGACCCGGGGGGCTAGCGTCGTCACTGTGCCCAGCAAGGACGCCAAATGAGGATCCGGGTCAACCCCGACAAGTGCCAGGGGCACGCCCGCTGCTACGCCTTGCTTCCCGAGCTGTTCGACGTCGACGACTACGGCCAGTCGAGTGTCCGGGGCGACGGCACAGTACCCGAGGCGCTCGAGGACAAGGCGCGGCTGGCTATCGCCAACTGCCCTGAGTACGCCATTGAGGAGCTCCCCGACTAGCTACGTCTCACCGGGCTGGGGAGCGTGGTCGGGAGCTACGAACCTCTCCGGCACCATCCCGGTCCGGGTCATCCAGGCGTATTCCCAGGCGGTCAGCTGCTCGACTGGCACAGCCACGCGAACCCTGGCGGCCGGGCCTAGCGAGCTTGGTACCCGATCGGCTGCAGGCACGGAACCTTGTGGGGCCGCGCTCGCGGGCGCCATCGACATTGCGACCGCCGCCGCGTCCGAGCGCGTCGCCACCCGATCTTCCGACCGCGACCACTGGATGTAAATCGGGACGAAGGCGCCGAGCGTGATGACCTCCGTTGCCGCCCAGAACAAGCCGCCGCCGGCATGGGTACTCGACAAGCTGTACATCGAGGCCACCGGGTTGTGGTCCATCAGGATCGCCACGCCGAGGAAGGCCTCGACCCCCGACCCGAGCAGTATGTTGCCCATGCGCGCCGGGTAGCTGAGGTTCCAGTGGATGACCGGGTCGACACCGACCATGGGCCACCAGAACAACGCCGCCCCGGAGAGGAAGCCGAGGTTGATGCAGTCCAGCAGCCATATGTGCAACACGGCGAAGTTGAGCAGCGGCGTGAGGAAGAAACCAAACATCACCCCGTAATAGAAGATCCACACCACAACCGGGTGACTGATGACGGCGAACGGCCTGGACCGGAGGAGCTTGAGCCACCGGGTCTTGAACGCCCGGCTGCTCGTCTGCAGGAGCAGCGTCGAGGGTGCGCCGAGGGCGAGCAGCGGAGGGGCAACGACCATCAGGAGGAGGTGTTGCATCACGTGGGCTTCGAAATACTCGCCGGTATAGGCGACGAGCGGCGACTGGAGAGCCACGTCGATCGAGGCCAAGCCAACGAAGAACGAGGCGATCCGCCAACCGCTCCACCTCCGCCCACGCGCGGCGAGGCGCCGCTCGGCGCGCAGATACCAGACCGCCAGCAAGACGAGCACCACCACGACTGCGAGAGGGAAGGGGGCGATCTGCCATTGCGTCAGGGCGCCATGGACCGAGACCGCGATCCGCCCTACTCCCGAAATGCCTGGCATCCGAATGCTCCTATCCGCCCACCATCATGACAGGCCGTAGGCATGGCCAGCCAAGTCAGCCATCGTGCATCGCCTCGTCGATCAGACTACCGAGGGGGGCGCCCTGCCGACACCTCAGGCTCGACGTCCGAGCAAGAAAAGCTAGCCTTCCCGCCGTCGGCAAGGTCCTGGGTGAGGAGGAGACCGGCGATCGATGATCGATCCTGAGACCACGGCCGGTGCCTCGGCCACGCACGGATCCGCCGAGCCGGTAGGCATGCCTCCTTCGCTGCCGGGGACCGTTCCGGGCCCGATACCCGGAACCGCTGCTCGGAAAAAGTATCGGCCCCACATCGACTTCGAGCTGATTGCCTGCGGCCTGCACGGCCACAAGGTAGTGGGCGTCGCAGCCGGTGAGGTGCGTGTCGGGGACGCCGCCATCGTGCGCGAGACCGCTGGCCTTCGTTGGCACCGCTGCCTGCGTTGCGACGCCTGGATACCTTTCGAGCCGTCGGTGCCGCCGGCCGTCCCCTACCCACCAGCTGTCGAGGAAGTCGAGGTCCCGATACGAGGGCGGCGCTTGCGAGATCGGTACGTGCTGCGCCTCATCGTGCTCGACCGCGTCATCCATGCCGTCGTCATCGGGTTGCTCGCCTTCGCCATCTTCGCCTTCGCCAAGCACCGCACCGACCTCCATCAGATCTACGAGAAGATCCTCTCGGTCCTCAACGCCAGCGCGGGCTCGTGGTGGGTGCAAGAGCTCAACAAGATCTTCCAGGTCTCGACGGCCAAGCTGTATCTCCTGGGAGCCGGCGCCGTGGCTTACGCGGCCCTCCTTGTCGTCGAAGCCGTCGGCCTGTGGAGTGCGAGACGCTGGGCCGAGTACCTGACGTTGTTCGAGGTTGGCCTGTTCGTCCCCTACGAGGTGTATGAGCTGGCCAAGAGCGTCACGGTGTTCAAGACCCTGGCTCTTGTCATCAACGTGGCGATCGTGCTGTACCTCCTGCTGGTGCACCGCTTGTTCGGGCTGCGAGGCGGCGCGAAGGCGGCGATGGCCGTCTACGGCCAGACAGGTTGACAGCTCCGGGTGGCGGTCGCCGGCCGGGGGCGGTCGCGGCCCGCGCGGCCGAGTATTCAGTCGCCGGCCGCGTGGCCGGTTGTGGGTCGCCGCCGAGTGGCCTGTAGCCAGTCGCCGCCGCCGACGGGACCGCTAGGCGCTGGCGCCCAGCCCCCGGTTAGGCATCGCCCCCGGGCGCGCTCAGGTGACGAGCCTGCGGTCGGAGTAGCGGGAATCGAGGAACTCCTTCGACGTCACCACCTCGGCCAGGTGCTCGACGGCGTCGAGCACGTCCACGAAGCGGAGGTACAACGGCGTGAAGCCGAAGCGGCAGACGTCGGGCGCCCGGAAGTCCCCGATTACGCGGCGGGCGATGAGCGCCTGGATGATGCCGTAGGCGTGATCGTGGCGCAGGGCGATCTGGGAGCCACGCCTGGCCGGGTCGACAGGGGACGCAAGCTCAAGCTCGCCGCCGGTTCGCTCGGCCACCGCCTCGACGAACATCTCGCTCAACGCCACGGACTTGGCCCGGACCTGGGCGATCGTGACGCCTTCCCAAGCCTGCAATGCGGCGTCGAGAGCGTTGATCCCTAGGATCGAAGGAGAGGATGTGACAAAGCGACGCACTCCGGGGGCTGGCACGTACGAACCTGAGAAGGCGAAGGGCTCAGAGTGGCCGAGCCATCCTGGGAGCGGGTTCTCGACCTTGTCCTGCAGCTCGCGGCGGACGTACACGAAGGCGGGAGAACCCGGGCCGGCGTTGAGGTACTTGTAAGTGCAGCCGACAGCCAGGTCGACGCCAGCGCCTTCGCAGTCGACAGGGACGGCGCCTACGGAGTGGCAGAGGTCCCAGATCGTGACCGCTCCGGCGGCGTGGGCGGCGGCCGTGACGGCCGCCATGTCCAGCATCTCGCCTGTCCGGAAGTCCACGTGCGTGAGCATGAGGACTCCGACGGAGTCGTCGAGCGCTTCTACGATCTCTCCCGGCTGGACACGGCGGACCTCGGCGCCGGCAAGTCTGGCCACGCCGTCAGCCGCGTAGAGGTCTGTCGGGAAGTTGGACGCCGTCGTCAGTATGACCTTCCGATCCGGTCGCAGTGACAGGGCGGCGCCGAGAAGCTTCCCAAGGGCGATGGTGACGGTGTCGATGACGATCACCTCGCCCTCTCCCGCTCCGATGAGGCGAGCGATCTTGTCACCCACTTCGCTGGGCAGCGTGATCCAGTTGTCCCAACCGCGGACAAGCGACTCGCCCCACTCGTTCTCCAGCACACGCCGCATGCGCTCCGGCACTGCCCGCGGTAGCGCCCCGAGCGAGTTGCCGTCGAGGTAGAGCAACCCCTCCGGCACGAAGAAACGCTCCCGCACGAAAGCCAGCGCATCCCCCGCATCCAGCTCGGCACATCGCTCTTTGGTCCATAGCGGGCCATTCACAACTGCGACCTCACTTCCCATAGCAGTGGATAGAAACGCTTCCCCACCGTCGACTCCAGGTATGCAACACCGAGGCTTCCGCCGGTACCTTGGCGACGGCCGATCTCGCGACCGGCCATGAGGGCATGGCGGAACCTCCACCGCGCGATCAGCTCGTCGTGGTCGACCAGCAACTCGCACACCTGGTGCACTGCCGCCCTGGCGGGGTCGCCGTGGTCACGATAGACATCGAGCAACGAGGCCAGCACGTCGGGCTCATCGGCCGCCGCCGCCGCTTGGCCCGGCACCGCTTGAGCTGCCGGGGCTTGGGCCGCCGGGGCTTGGCCCGAGGAAGCGGCAAGGCGGAGGGTGGCGCAAAGGCCGTCCCAGAGGTTCGGCTCGGCGACCCGGCGGGCCACCGCGTCGCGGCTCGCCTGGGACGGCAGCACCGCGGGCGCCTGCCCACCACTCAAGATCTCGATTTCCCTGAACTGTGTCGACTCGAACCCCGAGGCTGGCGCCAAGGGATCCCGGAACTCGAGGAAGCCCTCCGGTGTCAGGGTCTCCAGCACTCCGAGCTGCTGGTAGAGCAGCTCCTCGACCACGACCGCCCGCCGCAGCCGGGGCTGGGCAGCCCACGTCTCGCCCGCCAGGAGCCGATCGCGAGCCAGGCCGAGCTCGTGCAGGATGAGCTTGAACCACAGCTCGTAGGCCTGGTGCACGACTACGAACAGCATCTCGTCGTCGGCACCGGGGGTCAGCGGGTGCTGCAACGCCAACAACTCGTCGATCCGCAGGTAAGTCGAGTAGTCGGTAGCTGTCATCGCAGCCCGAATCTAACCCCGGTGCCGTTATCGAGCGACCCTGCGTGCGGCAACAAGCACGGCATCGACAACCGGATGCCGCGGCACAGCGGGGATCTAGGCCGACCAGGCGTGTCCGTGCCACGATGGGTCATGCCCGAAGAGCTGCCTCAGCGTGCGCAAGTAGTCATCATCGGCGGCGGGGTGATCGGAGCGTCGATCGCCTACCACCTCACCAAGCTCGGGTGGCGCGACGTCCTGATCGTCGAGCGCCACTCCCTGACCTCCGGCACGACCTGGCACGCAGCCGGATTGATCACCTCGGCAGGCATGACGGACGATGTCTCGCTGTTCATGAGCATCCACTCGCGCGAGCTGTACGCCCGCCTCGAGGCAGAGACCGGCTTGTCGACAGGGTTCCGCCGTTGTGGCCATCTCCACGTCGCGACCATCCCCGAGCGTGTCGAGTCGATGCAGCGGGAGGCGGCGTACGCCAAGCGCTACGGGCAGGAGTCCCACGAGATCGGCCCTGCCGAGATCGCCGAGCTGTGGCCGATGGCCGAAACGTCGGATCTGCTGAGGGGCTTCTACGTGCCAGCCGAGGGACGGGCCGACCCCCACGACGTGGCGATGTCGCTCGCCCGCGGCGCCCGCAACGGGGGAGCCAGGATCTGCGAAGGCGTCTCGGTGACCGGCGTGACTACCGACCGGGACAGGGTGACGGGTGTCGTTACCGACCAGGGAACCGTCGAAGCCGAGTTCGTCGTCTTGTCGGCGGGCATCTGGAGCCGCCAGCTCGGCGAGGCGATCGGGGTCTCGGTCCCGCTGCAGGCCGCCGAGCACTACTACCTCATCACCGAGCCCTTCGAAGGCGTCCAAGCCGACCTCCCCGTCCTCGAAGACCCCTCGACTTACGGTTATTTCCGCGAGGAGACCGGAGGCTTGCTTGTCGGCCTGTTCGAGCCGGACGCCCGGCCGTGGAACCTGGAGCGGATCCCGCGCGACTTCGCCTTCGGCGAGATCGAGCCCGACTGGGAGCGGATCAGCCCGTTCGTAGACGCCGCCATGGGCCGCGTGCCGGCCCTGGCAAAGGTCGGAGTGCGGAAGTTCTTCTGCGGACCGGAGTCGTTCACGAGCGACGTCCACCCCCTGCTCGGCGAGACGCCCGAGCTGCGGGGCCTGTTCACGGCGACCGGTCTCAACTCGCTCGGCATCCTTCTCGGTGGCGGCGTCGGTGCCGTCATGGCCGACTGGATCGTCAACGGCTACCCGCCGATGGACATGACGGGGTTCACCATCGATCGCACGAGCACCCACGAGACCACCCGGCGATTCCGGCACGATCGCACGATCGAGCAGCTTGGCGTCCTCTTCGGCGACGCCTACGCGCCGGGCTGGACGCCGGCTTCGGCTCGCGGCGTACGGTGCTCGCCGGCACACGAGGGGCTGGTGAGGTACGGCGCTCGTTTCGATACGACAACGGGCTGGGAGTGGGCGGACTTCTTTGCCGGCGAGGGCGCCGAGATGCCCACGGTCGGCCAGTCCTGGGGACGCCAGCCCCACTTCGCCTTCATCGAGGCGGAGCACCGGGCCGTCCGCGAAGCTGTCGGCCTTCTTGACATGTCATTCATGTGCAAATACATCGTTGAGGGCCGCGACGCCGCTGCGGTGCTGGACAGGCTGGTGGTGTCTGCCGTGGCGACCGAGCCCGTGGGGAAAGTCTCCTACACGGCAATCTGCCACGAAGGCGGCGGCATGTGGGTGGACTGCACGGTGACGCGCCTTGCGCCCGAGCGTTTCCTCGTCATCGGGACCGATCTCGTGACACGGCGACTCGAGGCACTCCTGCGCCGAGCCGTCTGTCCTGACGACTTCGCCACCGTGACAGACGTCACGGCTGGCTACGCACTGTTCTCGGTGCAGGGACCCTCTTCCAGAGAGCTCGTAAGGCGGCTCACGTCCGGTGACATCTCGAGTGACGCCTTTCCCTACCTGACGGGACGGCGGCTCGACTTGGCCTACGCACCAGCGGTATGGGTGCAGCGGGTGACCTATGTCGGCGAGCTCGGCTACGAGCTGCACGTGCGATCGGACCTGGCGGCCGGCGTCTACGACGCCCTCTTCGAGGCCGGTCGAGACCTTGGGCTCCGCAACGTGGGGATGTCCGCTTTGAACGGCCTACGACTCGAGAAGGGCTACAGGGACTACGGGCACGACATCGGGAACGACGACACGCCGTTGACGGCCGGGCTCGGTTTCGTGGTGGACTGGGACAAGCCGGCGTTCCCCGGGCGCCAGCAGCTCGTCAAACAGCGGGACGCCGGCCCGCTCACAGAGCGGCTGGTCAATCTGCTCCTCCTCGATCCCGAGCCGCTGCTCTGGGAGCAAGAAGACGTGCTCTACGACGGGGAACTAGTCGGTGAGGTGGAGGCTGGCGCCTACGGCTACACCCTCGGCGGCTCGGTCGCCATCGCCACCATGCGCAACGAAGGCGGGGTCACCGCAGCCTGGCTGTCGGCTGGCCGCGTGGAAGTGGTCGTCAATGGCCACCCGTACCCGGCCAGGGCACAGCTTGGTCCTCTCTACGACCCCAAGCGCGAGCGCATCGGCGCCTGAGCGGCCTTCTCGAGAGACGTACGGGCTCTCGGATGTCCTGGACGGGTGTGCTCAGTCGTCCCCGACGAGGGCACCGACGTACGAGCACGACGGGTGGAAGTTCGACTTGTCGGCACCCAGGGCGTTCTCGATGTCCTGGAGGGCGTTGGAGTCGTAGATGATCGAGATGTGGTCCGCATAGTCGAGCAGCGGGCATTGGTCCTGCAGCGTGATGTTCTGCACATTGGACGCCGCCGGGAGAAACGCCGAAGTGTACGGAGTAACCACCTCGTCGAAGATCGACTCGATCACGACGTACTTGACGCCGGACACCGTCTCGCCGCCCGAGTTCAGGTTGTCGAGGAAGCTAGAACCCTTGATCTGTTCCGTGCACGCCTCACAGGCCGAGGACACGATGTCCAGCCCGAGTTCGCCGAACAGCGTCCGGAAGACCGTGGCGATGTCGTCGAGGGTCGTGCCGTTGTTGGACGGCGCCAGGCCGACGAGCATGTTCACCTTGGAAGCACCGCCGAGGTACTTGATGTAGTAGCGGGGCATCATGCCACCCTGCGAGTGCCCGACGAGGTCGACCTTGCTGGCACCGGTCTCGGCCAGCACTTGGTCGACGAAGGTCTCCAGCTCGCCCGCCGAGGCACCGATCTCACCGGTGCCGTAAAACGGCCTGCCGGTCAGGGTCTGCCCGTAGTTGAAGGAGTAGACGCAGTAGCCCTCGTTGACCAGCGCCGGCGAGATCGCCCCGAAGCTGTCGGCCATCGAGGCGAATGTTCCCGGGACCAGGATCACCGGATACGGGTGAGCCGAGGACGGTTTGCAGGACGCGTTGTTGGCCCCTGGCGGAGACGCCGTCGGATTCGTCAGCACCCCGAGGAAGGCGGCGACCTCGCTCTCCAGCGGCAAACTGGCCTTGGCCCTGTGTGGCGTGACCGACTGCCGCCGAACCGAAGCCGCCGCCGGCACCACGGCGGCGGCGCCTATCACAATGGTGCAGAGCGATACAGCTACGACCAGGCGCGCGACACGCGCACGCCCTCCACGGCGTTCCTGTCCCATGATGCCCTCCGAGCTAGTGGATCCCTTCAACCGCGAACGGGCGCCGTTGCCCCTTCGACTGCAGCCAACCGCCGGATGTGAGCCCCTCCGCTACTTACGTTACCGACAGTAACCACGTCAACGGCATTATTACGCTGCCGTAGGGACAAGTCAAGAACTTTTGCCGCTCGCTTCCCGGACGCCGAAGCGGTCCAGCGCGAAGTAGGGCTCGCAGCCTTCCAAGCCTCTCACCTCGGTCCTGTCGGCCCACTTGCCGGCCCGCCACTGCACCGCCGTCAGGCGCACGTGGCTGAGCACGCAGGGCCCGGTCGGCGACGCGGTCACGCTGACGCCGTTCGCCTCGTAACCGAGCGAGCGGGACACCCCGAGAGACGCATCGTTGTCACTTCGAGCCGACGAGATCGCAGCTTCGGCAGCGAGGTGCTCGAAGGCCAGCGCCAGCACGGCTGCGCGCATGACCTTGCCGGTGCCGACTCCGCGGGCGCCGGGCACGAGCCAGGAACCGCTGTCGACCGTGCGGAGAGCCGGGAAGCCACTGGCTTGCAGCGACTGGACGCCGGCCAAGCGCCCGCGGTGCGCCACGACGAACAGGAGATCCCAGGACTCGGGCGACCAAGTCGCCCAACGGGACCAGTAGCCCTGCAGCACGAGGCGCCGGCGGTTCCCGTCGAGATCCAGCCCGGTGAGCATCGACGACGACGGGTCGCGCTCGGCGTCGTCTGGGAGCGACGCCGCCAGCTCTTCCAGGTCACCTTCATTGGCAACCCGCAGCCTGACGTCCCCCTGGCGCAGCGAGATGTTGAAGAGCGGCCAGCGCGCCGGCGGAGGGCTCATCCTGGAGGCAGCACCTCGGTCTGCGCCGGCACCTCGTCCTGGCGGAGGATCCCGACCGGGCAGGCAACGCCGGTACCCGCCAAGCCGCAATAGCCGGCCGGGTTCTTGTGCAGGTACTGCTGGTGATAGTCCTCCGCGTAGTAGAAGGGCCCGGCTTCGGCGATCTCGGTCGTGATCTCGCCGTGGCCAGCCGCCGTCAACGCCGCCTGGAAGCTGTCACGCGACCGCTTGGCGGCGCTCAGCTGGGCATCCGAGGTGGTGTAGATCACCGAGCGGTACTGGGTCCCCATGTCGTTGCCTTGGCGCATGCCCTGGGTCGGGTCATGGCTCTCCCAGAAGATCCGCAGCAACTCGCCGTACGAGGTCTTGGCGGGGTCGAACACGACGAGCACGACCTCGGCGTGACCCGTCTTCGACGAGCAGACTTCCTCGTATGTCGGGTTGGGCGTGAAGCCACCTGCGTAGCCGGACGCCGTGGCGTAAACGCCGTCGGCCTGCCAGAACTTCCGTTCGGCTCCCCAGAAGCAGCCCATTCCGAGCACCGCTTGCTCGAGCCCCTCTGGGAACGGCGGCAGGATGCTCGTTGCGAGGAGGGTGTGCCTACCGCCCACGGGCATCGCCTGTGCCCGGCCGGCCAGCGCCTCGTCGGCGCCCACCACGTCTTGCTTTCTCGACTTGAACAGACCCATGGGAAGACCTTCCTTTCGCCTGCACAGTCCAGCCAGGCCGCTTACAGTCCTAGCGTGCGCGGCCTGCGTTACTGGTCGTCGCCCGCTTGCTCGGCACGGAATTGAAGCAATAGCTCGACGATGGCATCTCTGGCCTCCGGCTCGAGGTCGCCCGGCTGGACGCTCCCGAGGAGCAAGATGGTCTTGCGCATCTGGCGCAAGTACTCCTCGCACCCGTCACAATCGGCGAGATGCCGCTCCAGGCGCGCCCGGTCGCGCCGGGAGAGCGCTCCCTCCAGGTAGTCGGTCACGAGCGCGACCGCGTCGCGGCAGACGAGGTCACGTCGCCACGGGCTGAGCAGTCGCATCATCGTGCCTCTCCGAGCTGCCGTTCCAGAGCCGACCTGACTCTTGCCCTGCCGCGATGCAGGAGGACTCGCTGATTGCCTTCACTTAGGTCGAGCATCTTGCAAACCTCGACGCTCGATAGTCCCTCGACGTCGCGCAGCGTTACGACTTGGCGCTGGGACGGCGGCAACTCGTCGACCGCCGCCCGCACCTTTGCCGCCAGCACCGGGGCGGACAAGCGCTCGTCGGCGTCGTCCGACCACGCCGAGGGCGGCTCGACCCACGCACCGCCAGGGCCAAAACGCTCCCGCTCCACCAGGCCCCTCTCGTCCAACTCGACGGTTCGTGGCTCTTTCACACCAGCCGTGCGGGCGCGGTTGACGAGAATTCGAAAGATCCAAGTCTTGAGCGAAGACCGCCCCTCGAACCGGTCGATGCCCCTCACCACACCGAGCCAGGTCTCCTGCACGACCTCTTCGGCGACCGCCCGCGTGGGCACGAAGGTGCTGGCGACACCGAGCATGGCGCCGTGGTACTTGTCGACCAGCTCGGCGAACGCCGCGTTGTCGCCAGCGCGAAGTCGCCCGACCAAGTCGATCTCGTCGGCGGCGCTCACGGCGGTCAGCGTACGCCGCCGTGTAACGCCGGCGGCGCAGCGCGAACTGTTCTCGTGCAGCGGGCCTGTTGCACCCCCTCGTTCCAACCCGATACGAAAGGTCACCAACCCGACATGAAACCCTCTCTTCGCAAGACGACCGTCGTACTGGCGGCTGGTTCCATGGCAGCCGCGCTGGCAGTAACGGCCGGCCCGCTCGTAGCCAGCGCAGCCGCGCCGCATGGGACAAATACGATCTCGGACGCCGTGTTCGTGCAGACCAACGACAAGACGGGAAACCAGATTCTCGCCTACGCACGCTCAGCCACAGGTTCACTCTCGTTCGTGCACGCTTACGACACCGGCGGCAAGGGTGCCCAGCTGACAGGCTCGGCGGTTGACCCCCTCGCTTCGCAAAGCGCTCTCGACTTCGACGCCAAGGCTGATCTGCTGCTGGCCGTCAACGCCGGGAGCAACTCGTTCACCGCTTTCCATGTGAAGGGCGACGTTCTCTCGCACCCGCAGGTAGTCCACACCGGATCGCTGCCTACGAGCGTCACGTCGCACGGCGACTACGTCTACGTGCTCGCCGCCGGCGGCAAGGGCACTGTCCACGGTTACTCAACAGCGAGTGGTTCTCTGGTGCCCATCCTCGGCTCGGTGCGCTCATTGGGCCTCGACCCCACCGCCAGCCCCCAGTTCCTGAACACTCCGGGACAGCTCGGCGTCACGCCTGACGGCACGCAGCTCGTCGTGACAACCAAGGCCAACGGAAGCACGATCGACGTCGCTCGCATCGGCAGCACAGGAAACGTCGGCCGATTCGTCGAGAACCCCTCGGCCACGCCGGTCCCCTTCGCGTTCGCCTTCGACCCGCACGGGCGGCTCGTCGTCACCGAGGCAGCCGACTCCGACGTGTCCACTTACGGCGTCGACTCCGACGGCTCGCTGACAAACGCCTCCAGCGTTACCGACGGTATGGCAGCCGCCTGCTGGATCACCGAGGCCGAGGGCTATTACTTCGTGATGAACGCCGGTAGCGCCGATGTGTCTTCGTACCAGGTATCGAGCGGCGGCGTTGCTTCGCTTGTCGCCGCCGACGCCGGGAGCACTGACGCCGGTCCGATCGACGCCGCCGCCTCTTCGGACGGCGCATTCCTCTACGTCGAGGCCGGAGGCGCAGGAACCGTCGACGAGTTCGCCGTCACTTCCAGCGGCACCCTGACGTCAATCGGTTCGGCCACAGGCCTGTCCGGCACCGGCATCGAGGGCATCGTCGCCTCCTAGCCGGTAGTCGGAGCGCTCGGATCGCCTCGGATGGGGCGGTAGCCCGACACAGCAGCCATAGTCGGCAACGCCTGTGACGAAGTCGCACTCATCCCGAGGCGTCGAGGCGGCAGAGGAGCCACTCCATGAGGAGCGACTCGTTCACATTGCGGGCGAGGCGCTCGGTCGCCATGTCGATCAGCTCGATCGCCTTGATCTGAGCCGCCAGCTGCGACGGGGCGAGCGGATCCGCCAGCCTGCCACGGTAGGTCGAAGCCAGCACCGCCAGGCCGGCATGCAGCTCGTCCACCCGGACACGGCGCTGCTCCCGCCGATGGCGATCGTCGATCAGCTGGCGACCGGGCACAGTTCGCTCACCCGACCGCTCGGCCAGCTCGGCGAGCTCTGCCCACTCCTCGGCCTGGCGAGCCTTGACGACCTCAACGGGCTCAGCCGCCGCCGTCAGCAGCTCGTCCGCCAGTATGGCCACTGTCGCCCCTGTGCCATCCAGGCGCGAGGGGACCTGCTTCCACAGGGCAAGCCTCACGCCGAAGCCGGGGTCGCGGGCGAGCAGCCGCGCCCTGTCGAGCCGGCCATTGGCAGCCGCGGCTGCCACCTCGGCTGCCGCTGAATTGACTCCGTCCCCCACCAGAGCCTTCACGATGTCGCCGTTGGTAAGGGGCTCGAAGTCGACGCGCACGCACCGGCTGGCGATAGTGACAAGCTCGACGGGCACTGACTCGGCCAGGACGACGATGACCGTAGTGTCGGCTGGCTCTTCGATGGTCTTCAGCACGACCGGCGCCCTCTCCTCGACGAGGTGGAAGTCGACGAGGATCAGCACCTGGTACCTGCCCACCCTGGGGGAGCGGGCCGCCAGGCTCACCACCTCCCGCGCCTGTTCCATGAGGATCGACGCCCCCCGGCGCTCGACCACCACCATGTCGGTGTGCCGCTCGGCCAGGGCGTCTCGGCAGGCGGGGCAGTCGCCGCAGCCGCCGTTCGGGCACAGCAACGCCGCTGCGAAAGCGACGGCAGCATCGCGCTTGCCGGTGCCTGACGGGCCGAGGAACAGGTAGGCATGCACGGGCGAAGCCACCGACGCCTTCAAGAGCGAGACCGCTCTGTCCTGGCCGACCACACGGTCGAGAACCGGTGCGCCGTGCGGTGGCCTGGAACCGGACGGCGCTGCCGAGGGAGTCACAGAGCCCTCACGGCCTTCAGCACGGCACTGGCAACTTCCGCCGCTCCCGGGCTGGCGTCGAGGACCACCCAGGAACCTGGGTGCTTGGACGCCAGTTCGAGATACCCTTCGCGAACCCTTGCAAAGAAACGGGGCCCCTCACTTTCGATTCGATCCCTCCTCGTTCCCGCCCGCCGCGCCGCCCCCTCCTCGGCAGGCATGTCGAGCAGGACCGTCAAGTCGGGCCAGAGGCCGCCGGTCGCCAGGTCGCACGCCATCTCGATCTCGTCGATCGGCAGGCCCCTGCCGTAACCCTGGTAGGCCAGCGTCGAGCCTGAGTAGCGGTCGACGACGACGTCCCGGCCCGATTGCAACGCAGGCCGGATCAGCTCGGCGACGTGCTGGGCGCGGGCTGCCAGCACCAGCATCAGCTCAGCCCTGTCGTCCACGGCACCGGGCGGCGAGTCCAGCACGAGGCTTCGCACCTGCTCGCCGAGACGGCTGCCCCCAGGTTCCCGTGTCGCCTTCGCCCCGAGCGCTCCGGCCAACAGCTCGGCCTGGGTCGACTTCCCGACGCCCTCGCCGCCTTCGAGGGCGATCAGTCGGCCACGGGTCCGCTCGGTCACCCGGCGGACGATAGCGGCCCGGCAGGCGCGACTGCGGCGAACCGGCATGCGGGCCGGCCCCGGAGCCGCCTTCCTCATGAGGCCCGAAGCCCAGCTTCATCACCGGCAGCGACCTGCTCATGGATGGCGCAAGTGACGGATAGCCTGCGTGAAAGGAGCTGGGGAATATGAAGACCATGACCTGTCAACAGCTGGGCGGTCCGTGCGACTATCGGCACCAGGGCACAACCGCGAACGAGGTCATAAAGGCCCAAGATCGACATCTCAAGGAGATGGTCGCCGAGGGTGATACCACACACGAAACGGCCTTGAAGGCGATGAAGGGCCGGTGGAAGAACCCGGTCAAGGGGATGGGGTGGT
>JBOGHW010000065.1:0-16244 GCA_050744865.1 Acidimicrobiales bacterium
GCCGCTCGGCCAGCTCGATCGCCTGCCTGGCGCTCGCTACTCCCGGCGCATACAAGCGGTCCAGTGCAGTCACCGCCTGATGGGCAAGGCCGGTGAGCTCGAGATAGGGCCGCCCGATCCGGCGGGCGAGCGCCGCTCCCTGCTCCAGGTGGCGTACTGCGTCCTCGGGGGCGCCTGCCCATAGAGCAGTGGTTCCGAGGCCGATCAGCGCGAGCGCGCAGCTCCTCGCCGAGGTCGGACGGTGCCGCGTCCGCCTCCTCGGTCATGGCCGACAGCCGGCTCGCACCTTCGGCCACCGCCGCCACATTCCCAAGCTGGCGGGCCAGCAGCTGGCCGACAATTTCATGTATGAGCCGAAACTGACCTCGCCGCTCCTCCGGCACCGACGCCGTGACCCGCTCCGACAGGCCCAGGTACCGCCCGGCCTCTTCCAGGGAGCCCTGCGCTAGCTCGTCGGCTGCGGCCACCACTGCGAGCTCGGCGTCCGCAGCGGGTAGACCTGGGGGAAACGCGGCGACGAGCTCGTGGACCGTAGCGGCGCGTCCGTCGAGATGAAGGGCAGGCCAGTGGTCGGCGAGCAGGCGGACAGCGAAGTCCCAGTCCTTTCCGGCCTGGGCGTGACGGACCGCCTCGACCGCGAACCTGTGCCCGGCGAACCACCGCGCCGCGGCCAGGTGGAGGCGCGCCACCTCGTTCGGGACGGCGCGCCGCAGCTCCAGCTGCAACAGATCGGCGAACAGCTGGTGATAGCGGAACCAGGTCCGCCCTGCGTCGAGGGAGACCACGAAGGCACCAGCTCCTTCTAGATCCTGGAGGGTCCGCTCCCCACCCGGGTCTTCGGTGAGCAGGTCGGCCAGCTCTCCGTTGAGCCGCTCGAGCACCGAGGTCCGCAGCAGCAGCCGCCGGACCTGCTCGCTCTGACGCTCGAGCACCTCGGCCAAGAGGTACTCCGCCACCGTGCGCTCGCTGCCGGAGAACTCGGCGGCAAAGCGCTCGGGGTCCGGGTGCCCGGACAGGGTCAGCGCGGCCAGCCGCAAGCCCGCCGCCCAGCCCTCGGTCCGTTCATGCAGCACCCGCAGTACTTCGCCGGGCAACTTCACCCCGGCCGCCTCTAGCAGCTCCCCTGCCTCGGCCAGGCTGAAGCGCAGGTCCGCGCCGCGGATCTCGGCCAGGTCGCCCTCCAGACGCAGCCGGTGGAGACCCAACTGCATGTCGTGGCGGGTGGCCAGCACGAAGCACATTCCGGCCGGGGCGCGCATCAACAGCAGCTCCAGCTGGCGCAGCACCTCGGTCGAGCCGAGCTCGTGAACGTCGTCGACTACCACCCACAGCCGATCCTCCATCGTCGCCAGGTCCTCGAGCAGCCGCTCCACCAGCGTCCACCCGTCGAGGTCCGGCGCCGCCGACGCCCTCCGCACCCTCTGTGCTCCGGGACCCGTTCGCCCCAGCGCGCCCAGCACCGACAGCCAGAACCGCTGCGGGTCGCGCTCCTCGCGCTCGACCGACACCCACGCGACGCGACCGGCCAAGCCGGCCTCTTCGATCCAGGAGCGCAAGAGCACCGTCTTGCCGCTCCCCGGCGGTGCCGAGACCACGGTCACCCGGGCCGACGACCCGAGCCGCGCGAAGAGCGCCGGGCGCGCCACCACCACCTGGGCCGCTCCGCTCCGTGGCCAGGGTCCTTCGGCTGGGCCTGGTGTTTCCTCGAGTGCCAAGGCATCCATCATTCCGCGATCGCCCTCACAACGCCTCGGCGCTTCGCGAATGGGCGCACGGCTACCTGCAGCACTTCGAGCTGGTGTGGGTCGACTACCCGAGCGGCGCCCAACGCAGAAGGACAGCTTCGCCTGGTACCAAGGGGGTGGTGGCGCGAAACGGCCCGGGTGGGTCGAGGACGTCTTGACCCAGCCGTGGGCCCCGGGCCGGCGGCCACCTGGACCACCCACTGCCACGTTCGCAATCACCTCGACAGGGTGAGCACCGGTCATCCCGGCGACGACCAAACTGGCGGGAAACATACCGCTCAACCAAGGAGTCGTCGTCATCACTCCCGTTCACATGACAGCTGCGCACCCGCGGCCTGGCCCGAGGAGGACCCGTGCCTGACGAGCCTGTGACCGAGGACCGCGGCCCCGGGCGCCAGCGTTATGAGATCTCAGTTCGCGGGAGCTTGGGCGAGACGATCCGCTCCGCATTCCCCTCCATCCTCGGTGCCGAGACGCGCGGGAGCGCACCGTGCTCACCATCGCGGCCGACCAGGCCGCCCTCTACGGCGTGCTCGCCCAGGCCGAGGCACTCGGGCTCGAGCTGCTCGAGGTACGCCCCCTACCCGCACCCGGCCCCGAGGACCCCTCCTTGTAAGCACCGCTCGACGTCGACTCCGCCCGACTGTCGGACACCGTCACCGCTTTGGAGCCGCGCCGATCTGTCCCGGCGACTCCCCGGCATTGCGAGCCTTCTTCAACCAATATTGCGACCAGATGCGTCCTCACCACACCCACGAGGACAACCTGTTGTTTCCCGCTATCCAGACCGCACTCGGGGCCGACAAGATGTGCCCTCTCCGATTTGGCCACCCAGCACGTCACGCTCGACGCCGACCTCGAGGCGGCTCGAGAAGTGACGATCGGGCAGTCTTTTGTCGAGCAGGCCCGGAAGGCGAACAATGAACTCATCGAAGGTCTGCCGGCGAATACAGCAGTGGGCGGCGACGATGCGGATCCAGGCGATCGTGGGGGTCTCGTGTCCTCGGCGTCCGTCACCCGTCCTGGGGCTCGGCGGACGCGCCGGCTAGCGCGTGACGCGGTAGCGGAGGTAGACGACCCTCGAGCTGAAGGTGCGGGTCTCGACGAGTTCGAGGTCCACCCGCCGCTCGCGCTGGGGAAAGAACGGCACGCCACCGCCAGCCAGCACCGGGTAGACCCTGGCCCGGTACTCGTCGATCAGACCCAAGGCGGCCGCCTCGGCTGCCAGAGTCGCGCCGCCGATGGCGATGTCGCCTTCCCCCGGCTCGGCTCGCAACCGCTCGATCTCCTCCGCCAGGCGGCCGGAGGCCAGGCGGGCATTGCCCACCACCGCCGACAGCGTGGTCGAGAACACCACCTTTGGGAGCGGCTTCCAGACGGCCGCCCACTCGAGCTCCGAGGCGTCGAGCGGCGGATCGTGATCGGCCGTCTCCCAGTGCAGCATCGTCTCGTACAGCCGCCGTCCCAACAGGTGCACCCCGACGTCTCGTATCTCGTCGATACAGGAGCGCATGACCTCCTCGTCGGGCACCGCCCAGCCGAAGTCGCCGCCCGGACCGACGATGAAACCGTCAAGTGAGACGCCCATCGAATAGGTCGTGCTGCGCATCAGAAGTCCTCCTCGGCCTGTCGACCCTGACTTGAGGAAAGTTGGCCAGCAAGCGCCGGAAGCCGGTTCGGCGCCGCCTGAGGCTACCGCTGACGTTCCAGTCGGTCGAAGGTCATCACCCAGTTCGTCTCCCAGGATTGCTGACCGTCGACCGAGAAGGCTTGCTCCCAACGAGCCGAGCACGCCGTGATCTCAGACCACACGTAGCGCACGCGAATCGGCATGGCGTCGTAGGTGTCGTCACCGTAGAACTTTCCGACGCCGTCGGTGAAGGAACCGCTCACTGGTGGTTGCAGGATTCCGTCTCTGCTGCTGGCCCAGTAGAGCGACCACTCTTTACGCACGGGGTCGAACAGTCGAAGCGTCATACCGGCTGATCGGAGGGTGGGAAACGTGATCCAGTCGACGTTGGCGGCGCCGTCGAAAAGCCTGATGCACGTCGATCCCGATGGGAAGTCGTCCCACTCCTCGCGGCCCTGGAGGAGCTTCTGTCGCCTGCGATTGGCTACTGTCCACTCGCCGACCAGGAAGTCGAAGTCGTTCACCGCGGGCCCCCCGTCATGCCCTCGGAGAAGGTGTCGGCCAGGTAGCCGACAAGATCCGCGCTCTCGGGTTCGAGAATGTGACGGACCCAGGCCGAGCGCTCATGGCCGAACGGGGCCAGCTCCCACACGCAACCGATCCACTGTCGTGCGAGCGACTTGAAGTGCGTCGGGTCGTCGTCGTCGCATCCGAGGTCCGGCACGCCCGCAGCAGCTACTCGGCACTCAACCACGTTTCCCCACACCCAGCTGTAGGCGTCGAGGAACGCGCCCTGTGAGTTCCGGTGCAGGACGGTGAAGCCTGCCGGTGGCGTCTCTTCGTCGGGAGCCGGCAACAGCTTGGCGACGAAGGCATAGGCGGCCTCCTGCACCTCCTGTTCGATCTCCTGACCCACAGAGGCCACGTGGTAACGCTTGAGCTGGCGACCTGCCACCTCGAGCACCCCCGGCGAACGTAGGACTTTCTCCGCGAAACCCATGGCAGACACGATAGGGAACATTCACTGACAGCTACTGTCAGTGACATGAGAGCGAGTCGTCTCCTGTCGCTCCTGCTCATCCTTCAAGCCCGGGGTCACGCCACGGCCCGCGAACTGGCCGACGAGCTGGAGGTATCGGTGCGCACGATCTACCGCGACGCCGAAGCCCTACAGGTTGCCGGCATTCCGCTCGTCGGTAGTGCCGGCCCGGCTGGCGGATACCGACTGATGCAGGGCTATCGCACGCGACTGACCGGGCTGACCGAACAAGAGGCGAGCGGGCTGTTCTTCACCGGGCTACCCGGTCCCGCCAGCGACCTTGGCTTGGGCTCGGCGATGATGGCAGCCCAGCTCAAGCTAGCTGCCGCCCTCCCCCGCGAGCTCTCCGATCGGGCGGCGCTCGTTCGGGACCGCTTCCATCTTGATACCGACGACTGGTACGCCAGCCGGGATCCGGTGCCTCACCTCTCGGCCGTCGCCGCTGCAGTCTGGGAACAACGCCGCATCCGGGTGCGCTACCGACGCTGGAAGGATCCAGACGAGGTCGAGCGCGTTCTCGACCCCTATGGAATCGTGCTCAAAGCGGGTCACTGGTACCTCGTAGCCAGCTCGGACGGACCACCGCACACGTATCGCGTAAGCCAGCTCCTCGAGCTTGTTCCGCTCGACGACACCTTCGAGCGGCCCGCAAGCTTCGACCTGGCCCGGTACTGGGCCGACTATCTGCGCGAGTTCCACGCCCACCTCTATCAGTCTGAGGCAACCCTTCGACTCAGCCCCGCGGGGCGCCAGCGCGCTCTCTCCGCCCTCAGCGCGGCCGTCAACGACGCCATCGGCAAGACCGCTGGCTCGCCTGACCATGACGGGTGGATCCGCGCCGTGGTTCCTATCGAATCGGTCGCCCACGCCGAAGGTGAGTTTCTTAAACTTGGTGCTGACATCGAAATTCTCGCACCCGAATCGCTCCGCCGAGGCGTCAGCTCAGTCGCTCTCCGACTCGCCCGCCTCTACCGTCTCGGACCAGACGGCACCTCCGATCACAAGACGTCCGATGAGCTCTCGCGGAAAGAAGACTCGTCACCGGCCGGGTGACTTGTCCGGATGGGAGCTGGCCCGTCTAAGCGGGCCGTGACCGAAGCAGGTTCATCCCACTACCCGCTCGGCGGCGGCAGCAAAGCGCGGGTCCCCGGTTGCTTCGAAGCCCCGACGACACGATTCGACCAGCTTGACCTGGTGGGCGTCTCGGCTGCGGGTCGCACGGTCGACCCAGGCGTCGTCCCAAGCACCCGAGTTCGCAGCCACCGTGACTTCTATGCCCCGGTAGATGGCCTCGTGGTCTGCGCGAAGTTGTCGCAGAGCATCGTCGCCCGCAGCAGGTGGTAGGTGGTCAACCAGGATCTCGACGGCCATGGCGCCGGTGACCCCGTGCAGGTGGAAGATGCTCGGCCGGGTGACATAGCGCGATGCACCGTCCGCCGCCGCTTCGATCACGTCATCTCGGACTTCTCGGACGGTTCCGCCTTGCGCGACGTCTTGTCCAGGACGGAAGCGAGCTGACCAATAGGCCAGGCTGCGGGCAAGCTCGGCGCGCCGCGGTTCGGTGTCGGAGACGCTCACCGCTCTTGCGGCGTGGGCGGTCCTGATGGCGCCGTGGAAGAGGGCACTGGCCAGGCCGGGCATCAGGCGAGGCACCCAGACCTCGATCGCCGACTCCCACCCGGAGTCGGCGAGGAACTGACCGTAGTAACCCAGCCACTCCGGGAGCCGCTGGTAGTCGCCGAGCGCGCTGGACCAATCGAACAGCCTTGTTCCGTTCGGTTCGACGGGCTTTGGGCCCTCTCCCACCGCGTCGGCGAACCACCTGGCCCAGCCATCGACCTGCTCGTGTCGGCCCAACACGGCGAGCGCCTCGCACGCCATCGGGCCATGGTTGACGAACCCGTTGGGCAGCTCGAAGTCCGTCCGGGCCATGCGCTCGTACGCCTCGTCCAGAGCCGAGTCGACCGGCTCGCCGGCTCCTGCGACAGGGGGGCAGGGACTGCTGTTCACTTGGTCATCCTCCTTGTCCTTCACCGAGTTGGGAAGCGGGCCGGGCACGCTCGGTCGATGCTCGCTTCGATCGCGGCATCGAGGTCAGCTAATGCTGCTCAAAGTGGCCTGGCTGGTAGTCACCGGCGGGCTGGCGAACCATGACGTTCAGGCGGTTGAAGCTGTTGATGACGGCGATCACCGCTACCAAGGCGCCGAGCTGCTCCTCGTCGTAGTGTTTGGCGGCGTTCGCCCAAGCCTCGTCCGTGACGCCGCCGGCCGCGTCGGCGATGCGGGTCCCCTGCTCGGCGAGCTCCAGGGCGGCTCGTTCGGCTTCGGTGAACACGGTTGCCTCCCGCCAGGCGGCCACCAGGTTGAGCCTTAGCTGGCTTTCCCCGGCGGCGGTGGCTTCCTTGGTGTGCATGTCCGTGCAAAACCCGCAGCCGTTGATCTGGCTGGCTCGGAGCCTGACCAGTTCCTGCGTTGCGGCGGGCAGGGTCGACTCGGTCAACACCCGGCCGGCGGAGGTCAGGTACTTGGCGAACTTCATCAGGAGGGCGTTGTCGAATAGGTTGATGCGGGCGTCCATGGTGGTTCTCCTTTCGTGGACTGGGTTTGGGGTGGTTGTCACTTCACGACCGATCTGCGTCGCTGCGTGGGATACGGACCACGTCGGAGGTCACGCCGAGGTGTTGGAGCTTGTCGGGGTTGACGACAGAACGCATCGTCTGGATCACGCCGTCGAGCACGTCGATGGACCAGACACTGGCGACTTTGCCTTCTGGGTCTCGGCTGATGAGCCCGAGTCCGCCGTTGACGAGCACCGGTTCGAGGGTTATCCCTAGTTGCGTTACTCGCTTGAACAGGACGAGGAGGAAGGCAGCTACCCGGTCTCTTCCGTAGAGAGGTGTGCTCACAGCGGTTGCCTTCCCGCCCCCGTCGCCGCAGAAGACGACGTCTGCCGCCAGCAGCTCAACCAGCTGGTCGACGTCGCCGCTGCGCGCCGCCGCCAGAAAGGACCGAAGCAGCTTCTCGCTGTGTCGGGATGACGGTTCGTAACGAGGTTGGTGTGCGTTGACGTGCTGGCGAGCTCTCGCGAAGATCTGTCGGCTGTTGGCCTCGCTCTTGTCCACGATCTGTGCGATGTCCTCGTAGTCGTAGTCGAATACCTCGCGCAGCAAGAACACGGCTCGCTCGACCGGACTGAGGCTCTCGAGCAGGACGAGGAACGCCATGGAGAGGGAGTCGGACAGCTCAGCCATCTGTTCGGGGCTCTCGTGCAGGTCCGCCACGATCGGCTCGGGCAGCCACGTTCCGACGTATGACTCTCGGCGGACCCGCGCCGAGCGCATGTGGTCGATGGCGAGGTGGGTGGTGGCGGCCGCGAGGTAGGCCTTCGCGGAATCGACCACTACCCCGCCTTGCCGGGCCCGCTCCAACCGGAAGAAGGCTTCTTGGACCAGATCCTCGGTCTCGCTCACGCTCCCGGTCATCCGGTAGGCGATGGAGAACATGAGCCCTCGAAGGTCGGCTTCGTCGTTCGTCGGCGGCGCAGTCATGTGTCACGTCCGTCCTCTAGGGGAAGGCATCCATTCTGGTCGCATCTATGTTCCTTCCGTCATCAGCACTTGGACAGTCCCTTAGACGAGGCAGACCTTTGTCCTGTGACACTAAGGACCATCGAGCAGACGAGGAGCTCCGCCGCGCTCGCGAGCCGCGGGATCGGCACGCGCCACGCTGAGCGATCCCGGGAAGTTGGTACTTCGTCGCCGCACTTGGGTATTCGGTAGTGGAGCCAGCCGAGAGGAGAGCAACACATGGCCCAAGTAGCCGTTGTAAGCGGCGCATCCGCGGGAGTGGGAAGAGCCACGGCCAGGGCGTTGGCCGAACGCGGGTTCGACGTGGCGTTGCTGGCCCGCGGCAAAGCCGGCTTGGACGGCGCCGCCACTGAGGTGGCTGCCGCGGACAGCCGGGTGCTGGCCATCTCAACCGACGTGGCCGACTTCGATCAAGTCGCCCAGGCGGCGAACCGGGTCGAGGTCGAGCTTGGTCCCATCGACGTGTGGGTCAACGATGCCATGACCACGGTCTTCGCCCCAATCTGGGAGGTGGAGCCGGCGGACTTCAAGCGGGCGGTGGAGGTGACCTTCTTGGGCCAGGTATGGGGCACCATGGCGGCACTGTCCAAGATGCGGCCGCGAGACCGGGGGCAGATCGTCAACGTGGGCTCTGCCCTCTCCTTCATCGGAATCCCCCTCCAGTCGGCCTATTGCTCCTCGAAGTTCGCCTGCCGCGGCTTTTTCGAGTCAGCCCGAGCCGAGCTCATCCACGAGGGGAGCCACGTGCGGATGAGCATGGTGCACCTGCCGGCGGTGAACACACCGCAGTTCGACTGGTGCAAGTCGGTCTTCGACGAGCATCCGCAGCCGGCGCCACCGATCTACCAACCCGAGATTCCCGCCAGGTTCATCGTCGAGGCCGCACTCGATGGTCGCCGAGAGAAAGTCGTCGGATCGTGGAACAAGATTCTTGTCGCTGCGGCCAGGGTTGCCCCTGGACTTGGGAACCAGTACGCGGCCATCGGGGCATGGGACACCCAGCTGACCGCGCAGAAAGTCAGTCCCGACCGGCCGAGCAACCTGTACGAGCCTGTCGATGCCAACACGGACCATGGTGCCCGCGGCGAGTTTGACCACGATGCGCATGGATTCTTGACCCCCAGCTTCCTCATGTCGCTGCCCAAGACGGCAAGGACTTTCGCGACCGCCTCGGCCAACACCGCCAGGGACAAGCGGCAGGTCGCTGCCCGATGGTGGACAACGCGGAGACCGCCCAGGTGACCAGCCGCTTCCCGCGCGTCGAGGCGGTCGAGGTCGCCGTGCTCGATGTTCCGACCGACAGGCCCGAGGCCGACGGCACCCTGGCCTGGTCTTCGACGACCATGGTCGTCGCCGAGGTCCGCGCCGGCGACTCGTGGGGGCTCGGCTGGACCTATGCCAGTGCTGCCAGCGCGGTCGTCGTCCGAGAGAAGCTGGCCTCCGTCTGTGTCGGTGCTGACCCGCTCGACGTTGCCGGGGCCAACGAGCGGATGACTCGCACGTGTCGGAACCTCGGGCGACCGGGTGTGGTGGCGTGCGCCATCTCGGCGGTCGATGTCGCCTTGTGGGACCTGAAAGCCAGGCTCTTGGAGGTGCCCCTGGCCGGTCTCTTCGGCCAGGTCCGACCGGACGCACCGATCTATGGCAGCGGAGGCTTCACCACCTACGACGAGGCGACAGAGCGGGCACAGCTCGAGTTGTGGACGGGTCGGTGGGCGATACCACGGGTGAAGATCAAGATCGGTGAATCCTGGGGATCGGACCCTGGCCGAGATCTGGAGCGGGTGGCGTTGGCGCGTTCGGTGATCGGCGACAGTGTCGAGTTGTACGTGGATGCCAACGGTGGTTACAGCCGCAAGCAAGCGGTGCGGATGGGCCGGAGGTTCCACGACGAGCACGGGGTGGTCTGGTTCGAGGAACCGGTCTCCTCCGATGACCTCGACGGCCTGCGGCAGGTCCGCGACTGGTGCGCCTGCGACGTGGCAGCTGGCGAGTACGGCTACAGCCTCGGGTACTTCGCCCGCATGGTCAGCGCCGAGGCGGTGGACTGCTTGCAGGTCGATGTCACGCGCTGCGGCGGCTACACCGTGTGGCTACGGGCTGCGGCGCTGGCCGAAGCCCACAATCTGCAGGTGTCGTGTCATTGTGCTCCCAATCTGCACGCCCACGTCGCCACAGCGGTCGCGAACCTGCGCCACCTTGAGTACTTCCACGATCACCACCGCATCGAGACGATGCTCTTCGACGGCCACCTGTCGCCTGACGGCGGACGGTTGGTCCCCGCGGTGGATCGCCCCGGTCACGGCTTGGCCCTGCGACGCGCCGAGGCCGACGAGTTCCGGGTCCAATGACAACACTTGCTAAAAATGACCACACTTGCTAAGGAGACTGCCAAAGATGGTCCACGAGTTGACTCAACCCGAGCGGTGCTGATGACGGCCGCCACGATTGCGCAGAGCCATGGAGAGGCCCTTGGCGAGGTGATCCATCTCATCGACCGCGCCTTCGCCGACGTGGCCCACGGCCGCTTCGAGCGATCACTGTCGGGGTTGACGGCGTTGGCCGCGGCGGTGACAACCGCCGAGATCTATCTGGAGCACTACAAGGCCAGCTTCGGCAACAAGTGGATGTGGTCTCCGATCATCGTGACCCCGCCCGTGATGATCGCTGGGGTCGCCGGGGTGTTCTCCAAGAAGTGGGCGAAGACCGTCCTGCCCGCCGCGTCGCTTGTCTATGCCGCCAACGGGTTACTGGGCGAGTACTTTCACGCCCGGGGAGTGGCCCGCAAGCCTGGTGGATGGTCTCTGGCCTCTTACAACCTGCCGATGGGCCCACCAATCTCCGCCCCGGGGTTGATGACTCTGGTCGGAGGCATGGGGGTCCTGGCCGCCTTGCTGCGGCGGGAGGCCTAGGTCGTGGGCCGGGATCTGTCCAAGCCGGATCATCTCCCGAACCTGCGCCCCGGCAAGCAGCCACTCCACCCGTCGTGGCTTCCCGTCCAGCGCCGCGGGACGACCCCCCAGATGATCGGGCGCTACCCCGACTTCGACGTGTTCGACGCCGCCGGTACCTGGGACCGCGCCACCGCCAAGGTGGTCAACGCTCGGCTGCGCCCACCGTCGCAGCTGCGGTTCTTCACCGCCGCCGAGGAGCTGACACTACGAGCGTTCTGCGACGTATGCGTCGCCCAGGACGACGAACCGCGGATCCCGGTGCCCGAGATGGTCGACGAGAAGCTGGCGGCTGGCCGCCTCGATGGCTACCAGTACGCGGACATGCCCGACGACCGAGACACCTGGCGGCTGGTGTTGGCCGGCCTCGACGAGATCGCCCAGGACCGGTACCGGCAGGACAGCTTCGGAGGCGCCGCGCCGGATACCCAGGAGGCCATCGTCGGCCAGCTGGCCAAAGCCGAGCTGGCAGGGGGGTCGTGGGAGAAGCTGAACGTCTCACGAGCGTGGGCGGTGTGCATGCGGATGATCCTGGCGGCGTTCTACTCCCACCCCTGGGCGTGGAACGAGATCGGCTTCGGAGGGCCCGCCTACCCCCGTGGTTACATGCGCTTGGGGCCGACGAGCACCCGAGAGCCGTTCGAGCGGTGCGGCGCGACCGACGAGGACCCGGCCAGGGTCGCGCCGGAGCTGGGCGGATGACCTCTCGCCGAAGCCCAGTAGGCAAACTATGAGACCGCCAAGCTGGCTAAAGGGGTCAGTCGGTCCGGCCGATAACGACTCCCGCTATTTGCTCGACGTGAACCGGAGGGACCTTCCCGGCAAAGACACCATGGTCCGCTACGACGACGCGGACGAGGTTGACGTCTGCATCATCGGCGCCGGAGCAGGCGGGTCGGTCTTGGCTCAACGGCTTGCCCGCGCCGGGTGGCGGGTGGTGATCATCGAGGCCGGGCCTTTCTGGCATCCCGACGAAGACTGGGTCTCCGACGAGGCCGGCTCCCACGACTTGTACTGGAACCAAAAGCGGATCATCGGCGGCTCCGACCCGATCGAGATGGGCAAGAACAACTCGGGACGCGGTGTCGGCGGGTCGATGGTCCATTACGCCGGATACACCCCGCGCTTTCATCCCTCCGACTTCCACACCAAGACGCTCGACGGAGTGGGAACGGACTGGCCGATCGGCTACGAAGACCTCCGAGGCCACTACGAGACCGTCGAGCGTGAGCTGCCGGTCGCCGGTCAGGACTGGCCTTGGGGGTACCCCCACAAGTACCCGTTCTCACCACATCCGGTCTCGGAGGCAGCCTCGACGCTGTGGCGCGGAGCCATCAAGTGCGGGATCACCATGAAGGTCGGGCCGGTGGGGATCGTCAACGGGACCTTCGGGAACAGGCCTCACTGCATCTACCGCGGCTACTGCCTGCAGGGCTGCAAAGTCAACGCCAAGGCCAGCCCTTATGTCACCCACCTGCCCGACGCCCTGGCCCACCAGGTCGAAATCCGCGCCGGCTGCATGGCCGCAGGAGTGGACATCGACCAATCCAACGGACGGGCCACCGGAGTCACGTACATCAAAGAAGGTGAACTAGTCGAGCGAAGGCAACGGGCCAAGGTGGTGGCCGTTGCCGGTTACTCCATCGAGACTCCCCGCCTGCTGCTCAACTCCACGTCAGCGCGCTTCCCCAAGGGCCTGTGCAACAACGAGGACCAGGTTGGCCGGTACGTCATGGTCCAGGGGGCGTCGCAGACTGCCGGGCGCTTCCCCGAGGAGTTGCGAATGTATAAAGGTCCCCCACCTGAGATCTCCTCCGAGGACTTCTATGAGACCGACACCGAGCGCGGCTTCGCCCGTGGCTTCTCCATCCAAACGGTGTCTCCGTTACCCATAGGCTGGGCCGAGCACGTCCTCGCCGACGGGCACTGGGGACGGGCGCTTCGCGAGTACATGCGCGACTACAACCACTGGGCTGTGATCGGGGTCCTCAACGAGTTGCTCCCCCAGCCCGACAACCGGGTCACCCTGGCCGACGAGACGGACCAATACGGCTTGCCTGTAGCCCGCTTCGACTACAGCCTGTGTGACAACGACAGGGCCAACATCGACTACTCCACCAAGACCATCGCCGGCATCCTCGCCGCCGGCGGCGCCCAGGACATCCTGACGATCCACCGCTACGCCCACCTCGTCGGGGGCGCCCGCATGGGCACGTCCCCGGACAACAGCGTTATCGACGCACACCAGCGCGCCTGGGCAGTCGACAACCTGTATGTCTGCGACGGCAGCGTGTGCCCCACCCAGGGCTCGGCCAACCCGGCCCTGACCATCATGGCTCTCGCCTCCCGTCTCGGCGCCCGCCTGGCCGCCAAGCGACCGGCATGACAGGCACGAAGGACACCGACGAACAGTCCGTCGGCACCGAAGCCTTCCCTCCTCATGTGCTGCGCCACTACGCCCTCCTGGCGGACGGTGAGCGCGGCATCCTGGTCGGTCCCCGCGGCGACTTCGCTTGGATGTGCGCCCCCCGCTGGGACTCGCCGGCGGTCTTCTCCAACCTGATCGGCGGCGCCGGCGTCTACGCGGTGACCCCAACCGATGCTCGGTGCGTCTGGGGCGGCTACTACGAGCCGGGCACTCTCATCTGGCGATCCAGGTGGGTCACCTCGACCGGCATCATCGAGTGCCGCGAGGCGCTGGCGTTTCCCGCCGACACCCACACCGCAGTCATCTTGCGCCGGGTCATCGCCACCGAAGGACCGGCCAGCGTCCGGGTGCTCCTCGACGCCCGAGCCGACTTCGGTCGCCATCCCATGACCCAGGCAACCCGCCAGCAGGGCATATGGACGGCCAAGAGCGGCAGCCTCTATCTGCGCTGGTCGGGCGCAGAGCAAGCCGGGCCTACCGAAGGCGGGGCTCTGACCATCGACGTCGACCTCGAACCCGGCGAGCGTCACGAACTGGTCCTCGAGATCAGCGAGCACACCCTGGACGCCACCATCGATACCGAAGTCGCCTGGAAGACAACCGAGACGGCATGGACAACGGCCGTGCCCGGGATGGCCGACACCGCTGCGCCTCGCGATGCCCGCCACGCCTACGCCGTGCTGCGAGGCCTCACCAGCGCTGGCGGGGGGATGGTGGCGGCAGCCACCATGTGCCTACCGGAGCGGGCCGAAGCCGGCCGCAACTACGACTACCGCTACGCCTGGATCCGCGACCAGGCCTACGCCGGCCAAGCAGCGGCCGTCACCCAGCCGCACCCGCTTCTCGACGATGCTGTGCGCTTCATCGCCGAGCGGGTTCTCACCGATGGCCCGCAACTGAAACCTGCCTACCGCATCGACGGCGGTGCAGTACCCGACGAGCGCCGGCTGCCGCATCTGGCCGGCTACCCGGGAGGCAGCGACAAGGTCGGCAACTGGGTCAACGGCCAGTTCCAGCTCGACGCCTTCGGCGAGGCCCTGTTGGTCTTCGCCGCCGCGGGCCGCCACGACCATCTGGAGCGCGACCACTGGCGGGCGGTCAAAGCCACGGTGGCCGCCATCCAGGCCCGCTGGCGCGACGCCGACGCCGGCATCTGGGAGCTCGACAACCGGCACTGGGCGCACTCCCGGCTCATGTGCGTCGCCGGACTACGAGCTATCGCCGCTGTCGCGACTTTCAAGGAAGCGGCCGACTGGGCCAGCCTGGCCGACACGATCGCAGGCGACGTGGCCGCCGACTGCGTACATCCGAGCGGGAGATGGCAGCGAGCCCCCGACGACGACCGAGTCGACGCCGCCCTGCTGCTACCCCCAATCCGGGGGGCGCTGGCGGCCGGCGACCCTCGCAGCCTGGCAACGCTGGCCGCCGTTGCCAGCGAGCTCGGCCGGGAGGGCTACCTCTATCGGTTCCGCCACGACCAGCGCCCCCTCCACGACGCCGAAGGAGCCTTCGTGCTTTGCGGGTTCCTGATGGCCCTGGCCACCCATCAGCAAGGCAGGGCCACCGAAGCCATGTCTTGGTTCGAACGCAACCGGGCCGCCTGCGGACCACCCGGGCTGCTCACCGAGGAGTACGACGTCGGCGAACGCCAACTGCGCGGCAACATCCCGCAGGCGTTCGTCCACGCCCTGCTACTGGAGTCCGCCACCAGGATCTCTCGGCCCTGGCCGGCGCCGTGACCGGCCCAACCGATCGCCAGCGACAAGGCACGAGGTCGCCGGTGAGCACCCTCGGCGCGCTGAGCCCTGTGCGGGCAGCCATCGGCATCGCTCGTCTGGCCTTCCCCGACACGGTGATCCCAGGACTGGGCAGCCCACTCGACACCCGGGGGCGGCGAGTGGTCCAGGTGCTGGGCGCCCGCCAGATCACCCAGGCACTGGTCACCGGGCGGCACGCAACGGCGGCGCTGCTGTGGTTGGGCGTCGAAGTCGACGCCGCTCACGCGGCCAGCTTGATCGCCTTGGCGGCCATCTCGCCCCGCTACCGCCGCGACGCGCTGGGCGACGCCGCCATCGCGGTCATGTTGGCGGCGGCCGGGGTCAGGGCAGCCCGCGCCGCCACGGCAAACCCGGCTGGCGAGAGCGGACTGGCCGGGTGGCGCGACCGAGGTGCCGAGCGGCTCGCCGGTCACCTCGTGCCCAGCTACGCGCTATAAGCACGGCGCTCGAGGACAGATATCGCGGGCGCAATCGGCTGCGGTTGGTCGACGGGAGGGCCTTTGCCTACCCAAGCCGGGTGGTACAACACCAACGGCCGTGGGTAACCCTGTTGCGACAACAACATTTCCACACTTCTAGGAGGTCAGTAGTTCATATGGTGGCAACCAACCGGCAACTAAAGGCAAAGAGGGACCAGGTAGTCGGCAAGGCAAAGCAGCTCGTCGGCCAGCACAACGGCGATCCTGCGACAACCGTCAAGGGCATTGCCGGGCGCCTGAAGGGAACAGCCGAAGGGACCCTCGCAAAGGCCGAGAAGGGCTCGGCACGCGCCGAGCGCGCAGTCCACAACGCCCGAGCGAGGAAGGGTTAGCCGTGCTCTCGACCGCCCAACTCCTACCGACGCTCGCAGCCCTCTTCCACCACGGTGCAGCCGTACCCCTCGTTTGGATAATCGGGCTCGTGCTGATAGTCGCCGGAGGTATCTCCATGCTGCGTGGCGGCATCGTCGGCGGCATCATCCTGGTTTGCGCCTGACTTAACGATAGGGATCGGTCCGAGAATCAAGCAGCATCCGCGGGTCTCCATGAGGAGTGGAGGACCATCGGATGATGACCAAAGAGACCCGCGGGACCGACCGTGCCGGGC
>JBOGHW010000066.1:0-34451 GCA_050744865.1 Acidimicrobiales bacterium
TGCCTAAGGTAGCGAAATTCCTTGTCGGGTAAGTTCCGACCTGCACGAATGGCGTAACGACTTCCCTACTGTCTCAACCACAGACCCGGCGAAATTGAAGTACGAGTAAAGATGCTCGTTAGCTGCACTAGGACGGAAAGACCCCGTGGACCTTTACTGCAGCTTGATGTTGAGCTTTGGTACGGATTGTGTAGGATAGGTGGGAGCCTTGGAAGCCCCGGCGTCAGCCGGGGTGGAGGCAACGTTGAAATACCACCCTGTTCGTGCTGGGGCTCTAACCTCGGCCCATGAGCTGGGCCAGGAACAGCGTCAGGTGGGCAGTTTGACTGGGGCGGTCGCCTCCTAAAATGTAACGGAGGCGCGCAAAGGTTCCCTCAGGCTGGTTGGCAATCAGCCGTCGAGTGCAATGACAAAAGGGAGCTTGACTGCGAGACCTACAAGTCGAGCAGGTGCGAAAGCAGGCCATAGTGATCCAGCGATTGCATGTGGAAGCGTCGTTGCTCAACGGATAAAAGGTACCCCGGGGATAACAGGCTCATCTTCCCCAAGAGTCCATATCGACGGGAAGGATTGGCACCTCGATGTCGGCTCGTCGCATCCTGGGGCTGAAGCCGGTCCCAAGGGTTGGGCTGTTCGCCCATTAAAGCGGCACGCGAGCTGGGTTTAGAACGTCGTGAGACAGTTCGGTCCCTATCCAGTGCAGCCGTAGGAGATCTGAGGAAGGCTGTCCCTAGTACGAGAGGACCGGGACGGACGCAGCTCTCGTGTGCCAGTTGTCCTGCCAAGGGCATGGCTGGTTTGCGACCTGCGGAAGGGATAAGCGCTGAAAGCATCTAAGCGCGAAGCTCGTTCCAAGATGAAATCTCCCACTGGGTTAACCAGGTAAGGCCCGTGGTCAGACCACCACGTTGATAGGCCGGAGGTGTAAGCACGGCAACGTGTTCAGCCGACCGGTACTAATCGGCCGAGGGCTTGGGGCTCGTGCTCGCTATGGACTGCTCAGAGGGGCGTCGGTGTACGACGTCACTCCCCGGCTGTGCAGCCGCGCCCGTCAGGCGCAAGGCGGCGGCCAGGCGAGCACAAGGTTTCCGGTGGCCATAGCGGCAGAGTCACACCCGTTCCCATCCCGAACACGGAAGTTAAGCCTGCCAGCGCCGATGGTACTTGGGGGGAGACCCCCTGGGAGAGTAGGTCGCCGCCGGAATTTTTCGAGACAGACGACCCCACGTGCCCAGTGCGCGTGGGGTCGTCTTGGTTTCGGCCCGCGGACCTGCCCTTGATCCGCTTGTCAGGCTCAGCCTGACGGTGTAAGGTGTGCCCTGACAACATAGGGCCAGGAGAGAAGCTGGCGGAACTGCGGAGAAGACCGATGCTCACACAAGACACTCAGGCGGCGGTCGTCGCCTGTTCGTTCTGCATGAAACCCAGTACCGAGGTGGAACGCCTGGTAGCCGGTCCGGGTGTGTACATCTGCAACGAGTGCACGGATCTCTGCGTCCAATTGACGGCGGGCCAGAGAGAAGCTGGCGCAACTCCGCCAAGCGTGCAGCGGCTGCCTTGGGACCAGTCCGAAGACCTTGAGCAGGCGCTGGCCACCCTGCCACGCGTGGCGGCTGCGGCGGCCCAAGTCGAGGAGGGTCTGAAGGGATGGGTTCGACGTGCCCGCACCCTTGGTGCGACCTGGGCCCAGGTCGGCCAGGCGCTCGCCATCACCCGGCAGTCTGCCTGGGAGCGCTTCGCTGCTGAGGAGTGACGCTCGGTTCGGTCTGTCATCCAGGGGGGTGTGAAGCCGTGTGCAGAACAACCGCCGTCCGCTGCCTGCTCACGAGCACCGAGACAAGCGGCGTGCCCGAGCGCGCGGAGAAGGTCGGGCCCAGATAGGCGGCCAGAGACGGCGTGAGCTCGGGGCTGTAGCCGGCAGGGACTAGGCACTCGGTGATACCGAACGTCAGCAGTTGCTCCTGTGATGCGTTGCGCGCTGCGACCTGCAGGCGAACAGGGCCAGGCGGGAGCTGGCGCTCGATGGCAGTGCAGGCGACTGGCACGGCCGTCTGCCGCTGGGCCAGCACGGGGTTGCCGTAGGCGGGTGACAGGTTGGCCAGCGCGAACGTCATAGCAGCCAGCACGACCACGCCACAGGCGCCGCTCAGCAGGCGCTGTTGGAGCCTCGACGGTCCCCTCTCGGCGGCCGCAGCGGTTGCGCGGCCAAAGCGTCCGGCCCGTCGAGCCCGCACCAGTATCCACTGCCCTGCCAGCACCACCGCCGTTGCGCCTGTCAGCAGCGCGAAGACGCCCACTGGGAAGGTCGGCTCGACGAGATAGTAGGTGGCGACCTTGACGTCACCTTTCGGCGAGTCGGCGTAGACGGCCGCCAGGCTCAACAACAGCAGCAAGTTCACGATGGCGACGACGCCGAGGGCTCGCGAGCGCAGTGCCAAAGCCAGAGCGGCCACCAGCAAGGCACAGACGATGACGAGAATGCCAGCGCCTGCTGAAGATCGGCCGATGAGCGCTGCCGTCAGGTCGTGACCTCCTCCCGGCCGCAGGGTACGGGGATCGAGCGCGAGGCCGACGGCCCTCAGGCCGTAGCCGAGACCGGTCCGCGCTGAGCCTGCCTGGCTCCTCAACAGCGCCGCCATATTGCCCGTGCTGGACGTCAGTTGCTGGGTGAAAGGAGCCGCCCAGCAGGCCAGGCCTACTACGGCACCGGCAACCAGCCACTGCCATGAAGTCCGCCGCCGGTGGGCCTCGACTGCAATCAACAATGCCGCCAGCACGACGAGAGTGATCGAAGGCACAGCGAACATGAGGTGGGACTGGGTTGCCACCGAGGCCGCGATCACGAGGGCGGCGAACCAGCGAGCGTTGCCCATCAAGACCGCCAGGCCGGAGGCGATCGTCGCCAGGAACCAGAACTCGCCGAAGTGCGGGTTCCATATGGATTGGTAGGAGAGCACCGGCATCCATGCCACGTCGGCCGTGACCACGGCGGCCGCCGCCGAGGCGCCCCACAGACCGAAGGCCGACCAGGCCGCTTCGACGGCGAGCGACGCGGCAAGCATGCACATCAAGGACGCCCCGAGCAGCGGGCCGTAGCGGGGATCCATGTGAACCGGGATCGCTATCAACCAGTATTCGAGGGGACCCAGGTCGAAGACATGGGAGATGAACGTTGGCTGCCCCACCAGGGTGCCGTGGCTGGTGAGCACGCCCCAGGCGCGCACGGCGATGACGGCGTTGTCTCCCGTCGGCGTCCAGCCGCCGGCAACTCCGCCGACGGCGCCGTAGGCAATGGGCGTCCACACCACCAGGTGGAGGACCCATCGAACGGTCGACTGCCATCGCAGCGCGCGCCCGCGACCCGTCTTTCGCCGGATCTGCATCGGCGCTTGGTGACCGCGCCCTCGATCTCGCTCGGTGGCGAGCTTGGCGGGCAATGGCGCGGGCTGGACAGCAGCGGCCGGGATGGGCTCGGTCGGCGGAGAGGGCGTCAGGCTCAAGGCCCGCCAGCGTAGATGGGACCAGCCGGCTCGAAAGGGCGCTACCGTAGCGCTATGCCCGCAGGTCCGTCGCCGTCCCGTCGCGCCCGTGCTGCCGGCGGGAGCCCAGCCGATGCCGGGCGATTTCGTTCCAGGTCAGAGCGGAGCTACGAGCTACCCGAGGCGATCGCCGACGAGCTGCGAGCTCCTTCCCGGGGCGCGCCGGAGCGGGCCAAGCGGCGGACCGGGAGCGTCGAGAAGCTGATGGCCAGCGCCGCCATCTCCTACGAGCGAGATCGCTACACCGAGGCACTGGCGTCTGTCCGCCTCGTGGTCGAGTCCGTGCCGGCTTCGGCCGCAGCCCGGGAGCTGTACGGCCTCGTGCTCTATCGGCTCGGCCGCTGGCGCCAGGCAGCCCGGGAGCTGCGCGAGTTTCACGCCCTGTCCGGCTCGTTCGATCAGCACCCCGTGATCGCCGACTGCGAGCGCGCCCTTGGCCGCTACAACAAGGTGCGCGAGCTGTGGGACGAGCTGCGCCGGGCCGGCGTCGACAGAGAGGTCCTGGTTGAGGGTCGCCTGGTGATGTCCGGCACGCTCGCCGACCAAGGCGACCTGGCGGCGGCCATTGAGTTGCTGGCGCCAGAGTCGAAAGCTCGCAAGAACCCGGATCTTGCTCATGTGCGGACCTGGTATGCCCTCGGCGACTTGTACGAGCGGGCAGGGGACATGCCTCGTGCCAGGGAACTGTTCGCCCGCGTTGCGCATGTGGCGCCCGACGCCCTCGATGCCCAGCAGCGGCTCGAGATGCTCAGGTAACCGGCGGCTACGGTCTCGCCGGTGGATCGCCTCGGCCTCGTAGGGCTGCCCAATTCAGGCAAGTCGGCACTTTTCAACGCCCTCACGAGTGGCCACGCCGTCGTGGCGCCGCACCCGTTCTCCACTGCGGAGAGCGAGACCGGTGTCGCCTACGTGCCCGACGCCCGGTTGCAGGCGCTGGCTGAGATGAGCAAGAGCCGCAAGGTGGTGATGGCCGGTTTCGAAGTCGTCGACATCGCCGGTTTGCAGCACTCCTCGGAGAACGAGGGCCTCGGGACGAAGTTCATCGCCGGCATACGCGAGGTTGACGCACTCGCCTACGTGCTCCGGAGTTTCGAGGACGACGCCGCTCCCGGCGAGACCGATCCAGTCTCGGCTCTCGGCGTGGTGGAGCTGGAGCTGGTGCTCACGGACTCCAACACTCTCGAGACCCAGCTCGCCAAGCGACGCCGACCGGGCGCTCCGATCGACACCGTGCTCGCAGCCGCTCTGGAGGTTGCTTCAGCTGCCCTGGCCCAGCTGCATGCCGGCGTCCCCATTTACCGATCGAACCTCACCGCTGGCGAGAAGGAGGCGCTGAGGCCGATGTTCCTGCTGACGAACAAGCCGGTCCTCGCCGTGGTCAACGTGAGCGAAGACGCCGTCGCGACGAGCGACGAGGCCGTCGAGGCCGTGCGGGGTGAGCTCGGAGGTCACGCCGAGGCGCTGGCAGCTTCCGTGCAGCTCGAAGCCGAGGCCGCGGGCTTGGACCCTGCAGAGCGAGACGAGCTCTTGGAAGGCCTCGGCCTCGGCGAAGGCGCTCTCGTCCGGGTGGCTCGGGCTGCCTACGCAATCCTCGGGCGCGATACGTTTCTGACTACCGGGGACAAGGAGTCACGAGCCTGGACCTTCCGGCGGGGCGCCAGGGCCCCCGAGTGCGCGGGCGTCATCCACTCGGACCTCCAGCGCGGCTTCATCAAGGCTGACGTCATCGGTTGGGCGGAACTGCTCGAGCTCGGGTCCTTCGCAGCGGCGCGGAGCAAGGGCAAGGTTCGCCTCGAAGGCAAGGACTACGTCGTGCAGGACGGCGACGTGCTCGAGATCCGCTTCAACGTCTAGGCATCGCGGCATTAGGCTCCTGGCGTCGGGTTGAGGACACCCCGAGCCAGGGATACCGCTACCGGAGATCCCCCCGTTACCAAAGACCAGGTACAGACAAGGAGGCCCGACTGTGGGCACCGACGTTCAGGAGCTGCTCGGAGACGAAGCCGAGTCACTTCTCGGCCACAAGGCCGAGGCCTTTCCTCGGGAGCACCTGACGCTGCCCGGCCCAGATTTCGTGGACAGAGTGTTCGTCTCGAGCGACAGGCCAAACTCGGTCCTGCGCAACCTGCAGGCGATGTACGGCCACGGGCGCCTCGCCAACACCGGCTACCTCTCGATCCTGCCCGTCGACCAGGGGATAGAGCACTCCGCGGCGGCCAGCTTCTCCAAGAACCCGATCTACTTCGACCCTGAGTCGATCGTTCGCTTGGCCATCGAAGGAGAGTGCAGCGCCGTGGCGTCCACGCTTGGCGGTCTTGGCCTGATGTCGCGCAAGTACGCCCACAAGATCCCCTTCATCGTCAAGCTCAACCACAACGAGCTGCTGACCTACCCGTCCGCGCACGACCAGGTGCCTTTCGGGACCGTCAAGCAGGCCGTCGACCTCGGCGCCGTGGGCGTCGGCGCCACCATCTACTTCGGCTCGGACGAGTCGACCCGCCAGCTCCGCGAGGTCAGCGAGATGTTCAGCCAGGCGCACGCCCAAGGCCTTTTCACCGTGCTGTGGTGCTACCTGCGCAACCCCGCCTTCTCAACTGCCGAAGCCGACTACCACCTGTCGGCCGACTTGACCGGCCAGGCCAACCACATCGGCGTCACCATCGGGGCCGACATCATCAAGCAGAAGCAGCCAGAGAACAACGGCGGTTATAACGCCCTCAAGTTCGGGAAGACAGACCCTCTCGTCTACAGCGAGCTGACGACCGACAACCCGATCGACCTCACGCGCTGGCAGGTCGTGAACTGCTACGCCGGCAAGATCGGCCTCATCAACTCGGGCGGCGAGTCGAAGGGTGCCAGCGACCTTGCCCAGGCAGTCCGCACGGCGGTGATAAACAAGCGTGCCGGCGGCATGGGGCTGATCGTCGGGCGCAAGGCCTTCCAGCGACCCCTCGACGAGGGCGTCGGCCTCATCAACGCCGTCCAGGACGTCTTCCTCGACAGCTCCATCGACGTCGCCTGACCGGCGGACGACAGTGCGACGTCGAGGGGTGCTCGCCGGGACGACCGCTGCAATCACCGCGGCTGTGGGGATGGCAGCTGCATCGATCGCGGCCGCGGCGCCGGCTCCACCGGCGGTCAACTCTTTTACCGCCAGGCCGACCGCCCTGCCAGCAGCCGGGGGGCTCGTCAAGATCCGGGCCAGCGTGTCGGGCGCCAGGACCTGCCTCCTCGGCGCCAAGCCGGCAGTGAGCGGGCTGCCCAAGACGTTCGGTTGCTCGAGCGGGGCCGTGGCAGAGGGAGTGACGCTCCCCAAGAACCATGCCGCCTCCAAAGTCACGGTCTCGTTTACCCTCGAGGCTAGAGCAGCCGCCGACGAGGCAACGGCCACCGTCAAGGTGACCGAAGGCGCCGCCGCCCCGACGGTTGGTGCGGTCAAGGTGAGCAACGCCAAGGTCGGCTACGAGGGCGGCACGGTGCGGCTCTCGGCCATCGTCAAGGGAGCAACCGCCTGCACCTTCTCGGTGACGTCGGGCATCGCGCTCAAAGGGTTCCCGGACAAGGTGTCCTGCTCGAGCGGTGCGAGCGCGACAGCCTCGATCCCTGCCAATGCCATGACTGCACCGGAGACCTACACGTTCGCGCTCTTGGCCACCGGCCCCGGGGGCTCCACCAAGAGCAGCACCCCCGCGACCGTTACCGAGACGGCGAGACCACCGATCACCTGGGGGGCACCGTCCTTGGTCGACAACGCCGAAGGCTCGCCGACCGGCGTGTCCTGCGCGACGGCGAGCTTTTGCATCGCAGTCGACGGCGCGGGCAGCGCCCTCGTCTATGACGGGGGTGGCTGGGGGGCGCCCAAGAGAATCGATGCGATGGGTCTCAACTCGGTGTCGTGCCTTTCGCCCATTTACTGCGTGGCCGTCGACGGGGCTGGCGACGTCCTCACTTATGACGGCACGTCCTGGACGACTGAGAGTGTCGACGGCGGCAATTACGTGGACCTGACCTCAGTCTCCTGCGGGGCGGTGAGCTCGTGCGTGGCTACCGACGTGGAGGGCGACGCTTTCGTGCTGAGCGGCGGCACCTGGGCCGAGTCGTACGAAGGAGACAGCGAGGACCTGACGATCTCGTGCCCGACGTCGACCTTCTGCATGGCCGTTGACTCCGCCGGCCAGGCCATCACCTACAGCGACGGCACCTGGTCGACGGCCGGTAGCGGTCCGGGCAGCCAGGCGACTGCTCTGTCGTGCCCGACGTCGACCTTCTGCATGGCCGTTGACTCCGCCGGCCAGGCCATCACCTACAGCGACGGCACCTGGTCGACGGCAAACATCGGCGACGACCCGCTGTCAGCTGTCTCCTGCGCGACGACGGCATTCTGCGTCGCTCTCAGCGAATACGGGACGGCCCTCACTTACGAAGGCCACGGCTGGAGCGACCCTTTGGCCGTCGACCCCGAGGGTGGCGGCGGCGTCGTGTCGTGCCCGACGGCGGCCCTGTGCATCGACGTCGACGAGGCTGGCGACGTCGTTACCTACGAGAACGGGACTTGGTCCACGGTTGATGACGTGGAGCCGACGAACGACGCGCTGTCTGCGATTTCTTGCGCGGCGAGTGGCTTCTGCATGGCCGTGGATTCTGCCGGACGGGCCGTCAGCTACATCGGTGGTGCCTGGGGCGCTCCGGTGTTCGTCGCCAACGTCCAGCTGCGGGCTGTTTCGTGCCCGACGAGCGAGTTCTGCATGGCCGTCGATGATGCCGGTAACGCCATCAGCTACGAGGACGGCACCTGGGGCGGCCTCGACGGCATCGACCCCGGCAACGGCGGCCTCGAGTCGATCTCGTGCCCGAATAGCGACTTCTGCATGGCCGTCGACTTCCTGGGCGAGGCTTTCACGTACTCGGACGGCACCTGGCGCGCCCCGGTCGAGATCGACCCGGCAAATAACTCGCCGACCGCCGTCTCGTGCGCCTCATCGAGCTTCTGCGTCGCAGTCGACGGCGGCGGCAATGCCCTGGTCTACCTAGACGGCACCTGGAGCGCGCCGGCGGCGATAGACAACACCGACCTAGACGATGTCTCTTGCCCGACGGCGAAGTTCTGCATGGCCACCAACGTCGGCGGTGCTGTGCTTGTCTACACGGACGGGACTTGGGGCACCCCCGACGGGGTCGGCGCAAGCAGCGTCTCATGCCCGGCGGCTGACGACTGCGTAGCAGCTCTTAGCGACGGCGACGTCGCCACGTACTCGAGCGGGACATGGACCGTGCCCGTGCCTGTCGACTCCGAAGGGCTCGACTACATCTCGTGCCCGACGGCCTCGTTCTGCGGTGCCGTCGACATCAACGGCGGCGCCATCACCTACTCCGACGGGGTTTGGGCCGGGCCGGTCGAGATCGACTTCGACGCCGTGAATCCCTACGACATCTCGTGCGCCTCACCGAGCTTCTGCATGGCCGTCGACGTTGGCGGGGATGTCATCACTTACAGCGACGGCACCTGGAGCGCGCCTGCCAGCGTTGACCCCGACAACACCGTTGCTGTGCTGGACTGCCCAATCTCCGGCTTCTGCATGGCCGTCGACGAGGCCGGCAACGCCCTCACCTATAGCGACGGCACCTGGAGCGCGCCTAAGAGCATCGACCCCGGCGTGGCGTTCACCTGGGTCTCGTGCGCCTCATCGAGCTTCTGCATGGCCGTCGACGAGGCCGGCAACGCCCTCACCTACAGCGACGGCACCTGGAGCGCGCCTACCAGCGTGGACCTCGGCATGCAGGAATTGGCCTGCCCGACGGCCAGCTTCTGCATGGCTGTCGACGATGCCGGCAACGCGCTGACATACAGCGACGGCACCTGGAGCGCCCCGGACAGCATCGACCCCGGCGTCGGCTTAGGCGACCTCTCCTGCCCGACGGCCAGCTTCTGCATGGCGACCGACGCCAACGGCGATGTCCTCAGCTATTCAGCTGGCACTTGGAGCAGCCCGCTCGAGATCTCCCTGGCGACACCAGCCGGGCTGTACGAGTCGCCACTGCAGACGATCTCGTGCGCGGCGGCCGGTTCCTGCATGGCTGTCGACTACTTCGGAAATGTCTTGGCCTTCGCCGCCGGCACTTGGAGCGCCCCGCAATCGGTCGCTCCGTACGGGGTGGTCCTGCTGTCGTGCCCGGCCACGAACGCATGTGTTGGGCTCGATGGCCCCGGCGACGCCATCACATACGACAACGGCAGCTGGAGCACGCTTGACTCCGTCGATCCGCCGAGCGGATACCCGACGTCCATATCTTGCCCCACCTCGACGATGTGCATGGCCGTCGACGGTGAGGGCAACGCCTTGGACGACGAGGCTGGCTCCTGGACCGCTCCTGTGGCCATCGACCCGGGCGAGTCGCTGGCGGCGATCTCCTGCGCGACGGCTAGCTGGTGCGTGGCCGTCGACGCCTACGGGCATGCCATGTCCTACCGCACCGGCTCATGGAGCTTCCCGGTCACAGTCGACTCCAGCAACTCCTTGACCGCTATCTCGTGCCCGACGACCACCTTCTGCATGGCCGTCGACCTCGCCGGCAATGCTGTGGTCTACGTCGACGGCTCCTGGAAGGCCCCTCACAGCATCGACCCTGGCCAGTCGCTGACAGCGATCTCGTGCAGCAGCGCCAGCTTCTGCATGGCAACTGACGGCAACGGTGGAACCCTGGTCTACGACGGCACCTGGTCGGCCCGCCAGGCTGTCGACACCGAAGCCTTCGGCTCTGTGTCCTGTCCGGTAGCTGGCCACTGCGTGGCGGTCGACCAGAGCGGTCGGGCGCTCTTCTACGCCGCCGGAGCGTGGGGCAAGCCGGTTGGCGCAGATCCGGGAGGGGACCTCACATCCATCTCTTGCACCAGCACCTCGTTCTGCGTCGCCGTCGACGGCCAAGGCCGGGCGGTTGTGTTCAGCAGCGGCACGTGGGGTTGGCGGACGGTGATCGATGCCCAGAATGCCGAACTCGGCGGTCTGACCGAGATCTCCTGTGCCTCGACGACGTTCTGCGCGGTGGTAGGCGCCGATGGCTACGTCACGGTGGGCAGCTGAAGGCGGCCTAAGTCGAGCGCGCTGAGCGCACGAGATAGTGGCCCTGTGCCACGACGATTGCGGCGCCGCCGACCTCGACTCGGGTGACGGCGCCGGCTGAGCCGTGGGCGCTGGCATGCAGAATCGACGGGCGCCCCATCTCGGCGCCCTGCTCGATGACGATCTCGTCCCCGTAAGCGATGAGCCCGTGGCGAGCCAGGTGGACTGCGAGAGGCCCGGCTGCCGAGCCTGTGGCGGCGTCCTCGGCGACTCCGAGTGCCGGGGCGAACATTCGCGTCTTCCATCTGGTGCCCCCTCCGGCGAAGCAATTCACCCCAAAGGTGCCCACTTCTCCCAACGCCCGCAGGTCGGGTCGCAACCCAGCCACGGCAACGGCAGAGTCGAGAGCCACGTAGACGTGCCGCGTGCCGTTCTCGTATGCCTCGACGGGCAGTTCGGGCTCCCCGATGCCTAGTGCGGCCAGCAGCTCGCCGGAGCGGTCGAAGGCGACCGGCTCGGGCAGCGGCTGGCTCATGCGCCCGAAGACAAGCCGCCCGATCTCGCGTTGCATCTCGACGGGAACCGTCCCCTTGCCGGTCTCGAGCGACACCGAGCTCGTGCCGAGCGCCTGGGCGAGGACGAACGCGGAACCGAGGACGGGATGCCCGGCGAAGGCGAGCTCTTGCCGGGGCGTGAAGATGCGGGCCCGGGCGTCGCCGTCGCCCTCGGCCGGCAATAGGAATACAGTCTCGGACAGGTTCATCTCCAGGGCCAGCTGCTGCATCTCTTGGGCCGACAGGTCTCGCGCGTCGGTGAAGACGGCGAGCTGGTTGCCGTGGAAAGGCCTGGAGGTGAACACGTCGAGGACCGTGTAGGCCAGCGTGCCGCCGGCGGCCTCGCCTGGGCCGCTGCCGAAGAACGGGGAAGTCTGTGCCACAAGCGCAACGCTATATGCGGAGTGCCTCCGAGCGGGCGACCGCTCTGGTATCGACAACTCTCGCGAGCGCGCCGGTAGTATGAGCCGTGGCACGCACGCGATGGATGGAGACGACGTGACAGCCAGCACCGAGACCGCACGACCGCCACGCCCGGTGGAGGCCATCGACCAGGTCGTCATCCGCTTCGCAGGCGACTCCGGCGATGGCATGCAGGTAACCGGGGACCGCTTCACCAACGCCAGCGCCATCTTCGGCAACGACCTGTCGACGCTGCCGAACTTCCCCGCCGAGATCAGGGCACCGGCCGGCACGCTGGCGGGCGTCTCGGCGTTCCAGGTTCACATCTCGGACCACGAGATCCTGACTCCGGGTGACGCTCCGAACGTGTTGGTTGCCATGAACCCCGCCGCCCTGAAGGCGAACGTTGCCGACGTGCCGCCAGGCGGGACGATCCTCGTCAACTCCGACGCCTTTGACGACAGGGCGTTCGAGAAGGCCGGCTACACCTCCAATCCGGTCGAAGACGGCAGCCTCTCGCAGTTCCGCGTCTACGAGGTACCGATGACGTCGATGACGCTGGAGGCGTGCAAACCAACGGGCGCCAAGCCTCGCGACGCGGAGCGGAGCAAGAACTTCTTCGCACTTGGCCTTGTCGCGTGGATGTTCCAGCGACCACCGGGCACCACACTGGCATGGATCGCCCAGCGTTTCCACGACCCGGTCGTCGTGGAAGCCAACACTCTGGCCTACAAGGCCGGTTACAACTTCGGCGAGACCGCCGAGCTGTTCGAGTCCGCTTACCAGGTTGCGGCCGCGGCCCACGAGCCCGGCACGTACACCAACATCACCGGCAACACCGCCCTGGCTTGGGGGCTCATTGCCGCCTCAGAGCTTGGCAAGGTGCCGCTCTTCCTCGGCTCCTACCCGATCACGCCTGCCTCTGACATCCTGCACGAGCTTTCCAAGCACAAGAACTTCGGAATCAGGACCCTGCAGGCCGAGGACGAGATTGCCGGCGTCGGAGCCGCCCTCGGCGCCGCCTTCGGGGGGGCGCTCGGGGTCACGACCACGAGCGGACCAGGCATCGACCTCAAGGCCGAGACGATCGGCCTGGCCGTCTCGCTCGAGCTGCCGCTCCTCGTAGTCGACATCCAGCGTGGGGGACCCTCGACGGGCTTGCCGACCAAGACAGAGCAGGCGGATCTGCTGCACGCCATGTTCGGCCGCCACGGCGAGGCTCCTGTGCCGATCGTGGCGGCTATGTCGCCATCGCATTGTTTCTTTGCGGCAATTGAAGCCGTTCGCATCGCCCTCAAGTACCGGACACCGGTATTCTTACTGTCCGACGGGTATCTCGCCAACGGTGCTGAGCCGTGGCGCTTACCCGACGTGGCCGATCTGCCCGACATATCCGTGGCATTCGCGACAGCCACGAACGACGAGTCCGGCTTCCTTCCATACGTTCGCGACGCCGAGACGCTGGCCCGGCCATGGGCAGTGCCGGGGACGCCCGGCCTCGAGCACCGCATCGGCGGCCTCGAGAAAGCCGACAGGACAGGGAACGTCTCCTACGACCCCCATAACCACGAGACGATGGTCAGGCTGCGCCAGGCCAAGATTGACGGGATCGCCAAGGACATTCCACTGCTCGGCTGCGACGACCCGCAGGGCGACGCCAAGGTGCTCGTGCTGTCCTGGGGCTCGACCTACGCTGCAGCCCTGGCGGGTGTGAGGCGGGTGCGGCGGGCAGGGCACTCGGTCGCCCAGGCGCACCTGGTGCACATGAACCCCTTCCCGTCCAACCTTGGAGAGGTGCTTGCCCGCTACGAGCAGGTGTTGATCCCCGAGGGCAACCTCGGCCAGCTTGCCCTGTTGATCCGAGGGCGTTACCTGGTCGACGCAAGGTCGCTCACCAAGGTGCAAGGGACGCCTTTCCACGTGGCCGAAGTAGAGAGAGAGATACTGGGAATGCTGGGAGTGACCCATGACTGACACGGCGGTCCCTGTCACCACTCGCAAGGACTGGACGAGCGACCAGGACGTACGGTGGTGCCCCGGTTGCGGCGACTACTCGGTCCTGGCAGCCGTGCAGTTCCTGCTCCCCGAGCTCGGTGTCCGGCGGGAGGACACCGTCTTCATCTCCGGCATCGGTTGCGCCGCCCGCTTCCCGTACTACATGAACACCTATGGGATGCACTCGATCCACGGTCGCGCCCCGGCGGTGGCCACCGGCCTGGCCGTGACACGGCCGGATCTCGACATCTGGGTCGTCACCGGCGACGGGGACGCGCTGTCCATCGGGGGCAACCATCTGGTGCACGCCTTGCGGCGCAATGTGAACATCACGATCCTGTTGTTCAACAACCAGATATACGGATTGACAAAGGGTCAATACTCGCCGACCTCAGAAGTGGGGAAGGTAACCAAGTCGACGCCGTTCGGCTCGCTCGACACGCCCTTCAATCCGATCAGCCTGGCTCTCGGCGCCGAAGCGAGCTTCGTCGCCCGTACCCATGACATGGACCGCAAGCACATGATGGAAGTCTTCCGGCGCGCCCACGACCACAAGGGCGCCTCGTTCGTCGAGGTCTACCAGAATTGCAACGTCTTCAACGACGGTGCTTTCGAGCAGGTGACGAGCCGAGCAAGCCGCCAGGAGATGCTCATCGACCTCCACGACGGCGAGCCGATCCGCTTCGGAGCCGACGGGCACCGCGGCGTCGTGATGGACGACCAGGGGCGGTTGAAGATCGTCGAGGTCGACGACGTCGGCGAGACTGCCCTCGTCGTACACGACGAGGCTCGCTCAGACCCTGGCCTGGCTTTCGCCTTGTCGCGGCTGGCCCGTGGCCCTTACGAGCCGACTGTCATGGGCGTGTTCCGCGCCGAGGAGCGCCCGCACTACGGCGCCCAGATGGATGCTCAGCTGGTAGAGGCGCAGTCCCGCAAGGGGCCGGCAGATCTTGCCGCATTGCTGGCTTCGGGCACGACATGGACGGTGGACTGAAGCGCTACCTGGGTCACGGCGCCGCCGTGCCGGAGGGGCGTGTTGCCGCTGTCAGGCCGGGTCGAGCTCCCGGAACACCATGCCGGTGCGGGGCTTGGGGTGGAAGAAGGTCGACTTGGGCGGCATCCGCCGGCCCCCGTGAGCGGTGTTGGCGATCTGGGCGACCGAGACCGGCCTCAACAGGACGGCTGCTGCTGCTTCTCCCGACCTGACCGCCTCCACGACGTTGGCGAGGCCGTGCTGGTAGCGCACGTCGTCGACGCCAAGGGCGTGCAGGGCGTAGGCAAGTCGACTGGAGTCGAGATCGTCGCCTGCTGCCGCCAGCAGCTCCTCTGTCGGGGTCAAGAGCCAGGTCGCTTCCCGGGTGACGAGGCCGAGGGCTCCCGCCGAGGACATCGACGCCTGCAGCTGTGCGGGGTCCTCTGGCCCCGGCTCCACCGTGAAGTAGGCCGTCAGCTGGGCGGGCAGCGCCACCGGGTCGACGCCGGAGAGCAGCCGGTGGATGGCCCGTACCGAGAGCTGGTCCTCGACGAGCTCGACTACCAGGGCCAGAACGGCGGCTGTACCAGTCGACTCCGGTCGCTCGGCCAAGTACGCGCAGGCCGTCTCGTAGCGGTGGTGGCCGTCGGCTAGCAGGACGGGCTCGGAAGCGACCCGGCCCGTGATCGCCGCGACGGCCGCCGAATCGGTGATGCACCATGTCTCGTGCACCACCCCGTCTTCGTCGGTCGCCCTCCAGACGTCACCGCCGCCCACGGTTGTGGCGACCGCCTCCGAGCAAATCCCGGCGAGCCCGCTCGCCGTCGACAGGCCCCAGATTGGTGAGAAGTTCGTGCGGGACGCCCGGAGCAGGGACAGGCGGTCGCTCTTGTCCTTGGGAGTCGTCTCCTCGTGCGGCAGGACTTGCCCGCTTTGGGTCGGGTCCAGATAGAGGGCGCCGAGCACTCCGGTCGTCGACCTCAGCGAGCCGGCCTCGTCTCTGAACGTCATGCGGTAGACGTAGAACGCCGGCTCGCGGGCGACGGCGACAGCCGACTCGGCGTGCCAGCGTTCGAACAAGGCGGCGGCACTCTCGTAGCGGTCGAGCCCGGCAGCGGGCTCCGGCAGCTCGACATGGATGGCGTTGTAAGGGCTTAGCGAAGCCAGGCGCGCCCGCTGGGCTGCGTCGACGACGTCGTAAGGGGGGGCGATGACGTCGTCTGCCACGGCGTTGCCCGGGACGTAGGAGGTGCCTCGAAACGCTTCGAAACGTGCCATCCCCCTTGCGTATCACACCCTCGACCCTGGCCGGCTAGCTGCCCGGGGTGCCAGCATGGGTGAATGACCGAGCGAGCGCCGAGAGTCTGGATCCTCGACTGTGACGGGGTTGTCTGGCTGTCCGACCGACCCGTTGCCGGCGCTGCAGAGGCGGTAGGGCGGTTACGAGCTGAGGGTATCCGGGTGGTGTTTCTCACTAATAACTCCTATCCCAAAGTCGCCGCCCACCTGGAGAAGCTCGACAGGTTCGGCATTCCGACGCCGAGCGGCGACCTGATCACTTCTTCCATGGCTGCCGCGACCTTGCTGCAACCTGGCGACACGGCGCTCGTTGTGGGCGGGCCAGGCATCCTCGAGGCTCTCGAGCTCCGTGGTGTCAGTGCCTTCGAAGCCGGTGATGTGCCGGCAGGCCTCAAGATCGACGTCGTGGTGGTCGGCTTCGACCTGAAGTTCGACTTCGCCCGCCTAGCCGCCGCCACGAGTGCGTTGCGAGGCGGCGCTCGCCTCGTGGCCACCAACGGGGACGTGACATTCCCGGCACCGGAGGGACTGTGGCCAGGTGCCGGATCCTTTGTGGCAGCCGTTGCCGCGGCCGGCGGCGCTGAGCCGGTGGTTGCCGGCAAGCCCTTCCCACCGGTGGCGGATCTCGTCTCTGTCACGATTCCCTCTGTCGAGATGGTGGTCGGCGACCGGCCTTCGACCGACGGCAGGTTCGCTCGGTTGGTGGGGGCGCGTTTCGGCCTCGTCCTGACCGGTGTCACGAGCCGAGGCCACGGGCCTGTCGAACCGGAGCCTGACCTGGAGGCACCCGACCTGGCTGGCTTGGTCGAACGCGCACTGGCAGGTGGCTGACCACTCGGGCTTGCAGACGTGCTCACTCTTGCAAGCAGTCCAGGTCAGCGCTATGATAGAGGTATGCCAAAAGCCAATCCCTTCGACCGGTACATCGCCTCCGGCCTAGCGTTCAGCCAGATCAGCCGAAAGCGGGCCGAGTCGATCGTTCGCGAGCTCGTCAAGGAGGGTGCCGTAAATCGGGACCACGCCGGGGACTGGGTAGACAACCTCATCACCCGGACCCGCCGCAGCGCCAAGCAGTTGGCCGAAGCCGTGAGCTTCGAAGTCAAGAACCAGATCGACCAGCTCGGCCTCGTCAAGTCCGATGACGTCACCAGGTTGGTCGAGAGTGCCCTCCAAAGGGCTCGCTTCGCCGGCGAGATGACCGTCCGCACCGCGAGCGAGGCAGTCGAAGGTGCTCGCCGCACGGGCGAGCACGCTGCCGGCCCGTCAGCTTCCGGGGCCACCGCAGCAGCCAAGGCACCCGCCAAGCGCACCGCAGCGGCCAAGGCACCCGCCAAGCGCACCGCAGCAGCCAAGGCACCCGCCAAGCGCACCAGCTCTGGCGAGGCTCGCAAGACTCCTGCCAAGAGGTCCAGCGGCGCTGGCAGGTCCTGAGGTCACGGCGAGGACGGCCTCGCCCACCTGCGATGAACAGGGTGCTGGCAATCGCGTGCTGCCGCGAGCCAGGATGATCGCGTGAGCGCTGTGCTCCTGCTCGTCCACCCGGACCGTCCTGCTGCCCAGCAGCTCGCTCAGGTCGCGCGGGCGTGGTGGTCCGAACAAGGCTACGAAGTGCACGAAGCCGGCGACGTCGGCGATGCCGCCCAGGCAGGTGCTGCCTTTCGGCTGGGAGGTGAGCCACCCGAGTTCGTCGTGAGCTTTGGGGGTGACGGCACGATGCTGCGAGCCGTCCAGCTCTCTCTCCCGCACGGCGCCCCGGTCCTGGGGATCAACCTCGGGCGGATGGGCTACTTGACAGAGGTCGACCCGCCGGGCATGACCCAGGCTTTCGAGCGGCTCGTCAAAGGCGAGTTCAAGGTCGAGGAGCGCATGGCGCTCGAGGTGGTGGCCGAAAGGGCCGACGGCACCCCGCTGTTGCCTCGGGTCGCCCTCAACGAGGCGATTCTCGAGCGGGTCGCCCCGGGTCACACGATACGCGTAGCGGTCCTCATCAGCGGGCGCTCGTTTCTCACCTACACGGCTGACGGCCTGCTCGTGTGCACGCCGACAGGCTCGACGGCCTACAACCTGTCGGCGCGCGGGCCGGTGGTCTCACCCACCATGCGGGCTCTGATCCTCACGCCGGTGGCCCCGCACGTGGTGTTCGACAGGTCGCTCGTCCTCGGTCCCGACGAGTCCGTGACCTTCGAGGTGCTCGACGCCCGCGCGGCCGTGCTCGCCCTCGACGGCGGGGGAGACCTGCTGCTGGGGGAGGGCGATCGGGTCACGTGCCGGGCGGCGGAGACGGCGGCGCGTTTCGTGGTGCTGCACGAGCGGGACTTCCACGCCGTCCTCCGCTCGCGGTTCTCGCTCTTGAACGGCTAGTCGTGCTGACCGAGCTGCGTGTCCGCAATCTGGGTGTGATCGATGACCTGGGGCTTGTCCTGGCCCCCGGGATGACTGCCCTGACCGGCGAGACAGGTGCAGGCAAGACGCTCCTCGTCGAGGCGCTGGAGCTTCTCGTCGGCGGGCGAGCGGACGCGACGCTGGTACGGCACGGCGCGGCGGGCGCAACGATCGAAGGCCGCTTCGTGGACGAAGCCGGCAACGAAACAGTGATCACCCGTGACATACCGGCTGACGGCCGCTCGAGGGCGTACGTCGACGGACGGATGGTCTCGGTGGCTTCTCTCGCCGGCGAAGGTGAGAGGCTGGTGGACCTGCACGGCCAGCACGCTCATCAGTCACTCTTGCGCCTGCAGGCACAGCGTGATTCCCTCGACCACTTCGCCAGGACCGACTTTTCCGCCGTGACGGCGGCCGAGGCCGTCGTGGCCGAGCTGTCCGCTCGATTGAACGAGGTCGGCGGGGACGTCCGCCAGCTGGCGCGGGAAGCCGACCTCCTCAGGTACCAGGTCGCCGAGCTCGAGGTCGCTGAGCTGTCGGATCCCGACGAGGAGGCGGTGCTGGAAGACGAGGAGTCGGTCCTGGCGGCCGCCGACGCCCTTCGGGCGGCGGCTACCTCGGCTCGCGGTCTCCTGACCGCGGGGCTGGGCGAGGCCGACGGCGCCACCGAGTTGCTGGGGCGCGCCGCCGCCGCGCTGGCGGCTCACAAGCCGTTGCAGGACCTGTCTCTGCGACTCAGCTCGGTCCTTTCCGAAGCCGCCGACGTCGTCGAGGAGCTCCGCAAGCGGGCCGACGGATACGAAGCCGACCCCGCCAGACTGGCCGAGGTGCAGGCTCGCCGCCGCCAGCTGGGTGAGCTGCGGCGCAAGTACGGCGACACGCTCGGCGACGTGATCGCTTACCTTGCGGCCACCCGTGCCAGGCTCGACGACCTGAGCAGTGGGGAGACCCGCCGGCGAGAGATCGAGGCATCCCTTGCTGTGGCCAGAAGCCAGCTGACAGCTGCCGAAGAGCGAGTGGGGGAGCTGAGGAGGGCTGCCGCACCCCTCTTGTCGGCTGAGGTGGCGGCCCACTTGCGGGAGCTGGCAATACCGCGAGGGCGCCTGGAGATCGTCGTCGGCGAAGGCAAGGGCGACGACGTGACGTGGTTGTTCGCCGCCAACCCGGGCGAACCGGCACTGCCGTTGGACCGGGTCGCGTCGGGTGGGGAGCTGGCACGTGTCATGCTCGGCACACGTCTGGTCCTGAGCGAGGCGCCGCCGACCCTGGTGTTCGACGAAGTCGACTCCGGCATCGGCGGTGAGGCCGCCCTCGCCGTCGGCAGGGCGCTGCATGCCTTGGCAGCCGGCGGCCACCAGGTGCTGGTCGTCACGCACTTGGCGCAAGTGGCGGCTTTCGCTGACTCGCAGGTCGCGGTGACCAAGACGGTGCAGGCAGGGCGGACGGTGGCGGCGGCCGAGCTCGTAGAGGAAGGCGACCGGCTTGTGGAGCTGTCCCGCATGCTGTCCGGCCAGCCCGAGTCGGCAACCGGTCGGCAGCACGCCGAGGAGTTGCTCGGCCTGGCGGACGAGCTCAGATCTTCGCCTCGTGCCCTTCCCAGTAAGGAGCCCGCAGGTCCCGCTTGAGCGGCTTCATAGCGCCTGAGAGGGGCAGCGGCTCGGTCCTGAACTCCACAGATTTTGGCACCTTGTAGCGGCCGATGAGCTTGCGCGCGTGCTCCTGGATGTCTTCAGCGCTGGCCTCAGCACCCGGCCTGAGCACGACTATTGCATGCACCTGTTCACCCCAGGTCGGATGAGGGATGCCGATCACAGCCACTTCGGCCACGGCGGGATGCGAGGCGATGGCATTCTCGACCTCCACCGAGTACACGTTCTCGCCGCCGGTGACGATCATGTCCTTCAGCCTGTCGACGAGATACAGGTATCCGTCGGCATCCAGGTACCCCATGTCGCCGGTGTGGTACCAGCCGCCCTCGAAGGCCCTCTCCGTCTCGATGGGCTTGCGCCAGTACTCCTTCATGAAGTTGCCCCCGAGAGCACAAACCTCGCCCTGCTCGCCGGCACCGAGGCGGTTGCCACCGCTGTCCATGATCGTCAGCTGGACACCCGTCGGGGGCCGGCCGGCCGAGCGCAGCATGTCGCCACCTGCCCGATGCTCGTCGGGGCCGAGGATCGTGAGGACAGACGAGCACTCTGTCATTCCGTAGCCCTGCCAGAGCCGCGTATCGGGAAGCGCCTTCTGCACGCGCTGCAGCAGGGTCAAGGGCATGGGGGAGGCCCCGTAGACAAGGTCTGCCAGAGCCGACAGTCGCTCCGGCTTGAAGCTCCCGTGGTCGAGCACCATGGCGATCATCGTCGGCACCATCACCGTCCAGTCGACCGAGTACTCCTCGCAAAGGTCGAGCATCTTGGCGGGTTCGAAGAGCGGGATCGTCACCGACACCGACCCTGTCGCAGGGATCCCTATGACCGCTGCCATCGAAGCCGCGTGGAACATCGGCGTCTGGTGGAGGTACACCCTGCCTGGAGCCATTCCCACGAGCATGGAGACGTGGTAGAGGTTCAGGATCTCGGCTCGGTGATCGAGGAGTGCACCCTTGGGCGTGCCGGTAGTGCCGCCGGTGTACATGAGGACTACCGGGTCGTCCTCCTCGGGCTCGTCAGGTGTGACCGGGTGCCCCAGCTCGACCAGGTCCTCGTAGTCGACGTCATGAGGAAAGTCGCCGCCGCCGATCAGCACGATCTTCTTCACGGAGAGGTCATCGCGGACTGTGGCGATATTGCGCAGCAGGTGGTCGGCGAACAGGTTGTCGACGAACACGACGTCTGTGCCCGACTCGGCCAGGACCGTTTGCAGCTCGCGGCCCGCCAGGCGCAGGTTCAGCGGGTTGATGACGCCGGCGCCAAGGAAGGCGGCATGGTAGAGCTCGAGGAACTGGTGCGAGTTCGCCGACATCACAGCGAAACGATCGCCCCTCTCGATCCCTAGCTCGCTCCTCATAGCGTCGGCGAGGCGCAGCACACGGTTGGCGTGGTGGTCGAGCGTCGAGTGGTACCCACCGTCGTGGACGGCCTCAAGCGAAGCGAAACGATCGAACGCGGGGAGAAGCACGCGGCTACCGACGAGCTCTTTCATTCCGTCCTCCCCTGATGCATCGGGGGGCCTGGCGCCAACACGGTGCCGAATGTACCCGCGGCGGCCTCGTCGCACGACAGACCGGCTGCTCGGGGTGCATCCGCTTGAGGAGCGCCAGAGTCCAGTAGCCTGTCGGAGCGGACACCTGGACGGACTGAAGGAGAGCCTTGACCAAGTACGTGTTCGTAACCGGCGGCGTGTCGAGCTCGCTCGGCAAGGGCCTGACAGCTTCTTCGCTAGGCCGACTACTAAAGCAGCGCTCGTTACGGGTCACCATGTGCAAGCTGGACCCGTACATCAACGTCGACCCCGGCACGATGAACCCGTTCGAGCACGGGGAAGTCTTCGTGACCGAGGACGGCGGTGAGACCGACCTCGACCTCGGCCACTACGAGCGGTTCATCGACGAGAACCTGCACCGCGACTCGAACGCGACGACGGGTCAGATTTACTCCTCGGTCATCGCAAAGGAACGGCGTGGCGACTACCTGGGCAAGACCGTCCAGGTCATCCCTCACATAACCGACGAGATCAAGGAACGCATCCGCAGGCTCGGCGCCAAGGAGGCTGTCGACGTCGTCATCACCGAGGTGGGCGGGACAGTCGGCGACATAGAGATCGTCCCGTTTCTGGAGGCGATCCGGCAGTTCCGGCGCGAGGTCGGCCGTGACAACGTGTGCTACATCCACCTCACCTACGTCCCGTACCTGAAGACTGCCGGCGAGCAGAAGACCAAGCCCACTCAGCACTCGGTAACCGAGCTGCGCAGCCGCGGCGTCCAGCCCGACGTCATCGTGTGCCGCAGCGAGAAGCCCATCTCGGACGGACTGAAGCGCAAGATCTCGTTGTTGTGCGACGTCCCGAGCGAGGCTGTCGTGTCGGCTATCGACGCCGACCCGATCTACGCCATCCCGCTCGCACTCCACGACGAGGGATTCGACGACATCGTCTGCCGCACCCTGCGGTTGGACGGACCGGGCCACGCGATCGACATCTCGAGCTGGGAAGAGATGTTGGACCGCGTGGCGGCCACGACAGAGAGCGTCCGCATCGGCGTTATCGGGAAGTACGTCAATCTTCCCGACGCTTACCTCTCAGTGATGGAAGCCATACGCCACGCCGGCTTCAAGCACGGCGTCAAAGCTGAGGTCGAGCTGGTCCAAGCCGAAGAGGTCACTGGCATGTTCGCCATGACGCGCCTGGCCGAGCTGGACGGCATCGTGATACCGGGCGGCTTCGGAGAGCGTGGGTTCGAGGGCAAGATCGCCGCCGTCACCTATGCCCGCGAGCACGAGGTGCCGTGCCTTGGTCTCTGCCTCGGCCTGCACGCCATGGTCGTCGACTTCGCCCGCAACGTCGCGGGCCTGGAAGGTGCCCACTCCAGCGAAGTAGACGTGCGGACGCCCTTCCCTGTCATCGACCTCATGGACGAACAGATGGACATCTCGGACAAAGGCGGCACCATGCGGCTCGGCGCCCAGACCGCGAGGTTGCGTCGCGGCTCGCTCGTGGCCGCCCTCTACGGCGACGAGGTCGTCTCCGAGCGGCACCGCCATCGTTGGGAAGTGAATCCTCGCTATCGCAACCGTCTCGAGGAGGCCGGGCTCAATTGCTCGGGCATCTCTGTCCTCGACGAGCGCCTGGTCGAGTTCATCGAACTGCCGAACCATCCTTTCTGGGTGGGCACGCAGGCCCATCCGGAGTTCAAGTCGAGGCCGGACCGCGCCCATCCGCTGTTCAGCGGGTTGGTGGGGGCGGCCATAGCCCGGGCGCGCGGCCGTTCGCCTCGGCTGCTCGAACTGGACCTCGATGGAATTCTTTGACGACGAAGCGCCTTTCCGCCAACTGGGGGAGCGGGGCAGATTCGACGGGGGCTTCTTCCAGATAGCAACAGGGACGTTCGTCGGCCCGGACGGCTTCACCTTCGAGCGTGAGATCGTGCGGCACCCCGGGGCTGTCTGCGTCGTCGCCCTCGAGGCCGACGGCCGCCACGTCCTCATGATCCGCCAGTACCGCGGGGCAGTCGACCAAGGCCTGCTCGAGCTGGTGGCCGGCAAGCGCGACATACCGGACGAAGACCCTGAGGTTTGCGCCGCCCGCGAGCTCGGCGAGGAGATAGGCCGGCAGGCGTCCTCGTTCCGAGAGGTCGCCCGGTTCTTCAACTCGCCGGGATTCACCGACGAACAGACGATCTGTTTCCTCGCCCAGGGCCTCACCGAGTGCGAGCGTGAGGCCGATGGAGTCGAAGAGGAGAACATGACCGTCGAGCGGGTGGCGCTCGCCGACGTCGAAGAGCTCATGACGGCGGGCGACCTGATCGACGCCAAGTCGATCATCGGGCTGCTGGGGGCCCGGGCGGCCCTGGGCTGGACGGTCAGGCCACCAGCGCCCTCCCCCTCACCTGCGCGGCCGCCCGCGCCGGTGTCTGCGCCGGCACCAGCTCCACGCGCGCCAGCACCCCCGCCGCCCGCGCAGCCATCTTCGCTCGGCGGCCAGCAGTAGTCGCCTTGCGCGTCGGTGCGCAGGTCGGGCCTGCTGGTGCGGTGACCGTGCCTACCGCTGGCGGGCTCAGCAACGACAGCGAGGAGTTCTTGTCGTTCCTTGCGGTCGAAAAGGGAAGGGCTCCAGCCTCGATCGCTGCCTACCGGCGGGATTTGCGAGCCTACGAGGCCTACCTTGCCACCCGCGGTCTCGGCGTCTCGGAAGCCCCGGCCGGCGTCGTAGAGGACTACATGGCGGTGTTGGCCTCTTCGGGCAGGCGGGCGACGTCGAACGCGAGGGCGTTGGCGGCGATAAGGGGGGTCCATCGTTTCTGTGTGGACGAGCGAGGCGTGGCGACTGACCCCACCGATGGACTGCCGGGGCCGCGCCTTCCTCAGCCCATCCCGAAGGCACTGAGCGAGGCGGAGGTCGAGCTTCTCCTCTCGGCAGTTGTCGGCGAGGACGCCAAGGCCCTCCGCGACCGAGCCATCCTGGAGCTGCTCTACGCCACCGGGGTGCGCATCTCCGAGTTGGCCGGCCTGCGGCTGTCGGACTTGGATCGGAGCGAGCAGCTGGCCATCGTGTTCGGCAAGGGATCGAAAGAGCGGGTCGTGCCGTACGGCCGTCATGCGGCTGCGGCGCTTGACGCTTGGCTGGCGGCGGGCGGGCGAGCGGCGATGGCGCCCCTGCGCTGGGCGCGCCGCCATGACGAGGAGGCGCTGTTCATCTCGTCGCGGGGCAAGCGGATGACTCGGCAATCTGTCTGGGTGGTCGTCAACACCGCAGCCAAGAAGGTGCACCTCGACGACAAGGTGACTCCCCACGTGCTGCGTCACTCGTGTGCGACCCACATGCTCGAGCACGGCGCCGATATCCGGGTTGTGCAGGAGCTGCTCGGCCACGCCGCCATCACGACGACGCAGGTCTACACCAAGGTCAGCGGCGACCTATTGCGCCGCGCCTATGTCTCTGCGCACCCTCGGGCACGTGGGCGCGTCCCGGCCAAGTAATCTGTCCTCGTGGCCAACGATGCAGCCGTCGACTACCGCACCCTCTTGGAGGAGGAGCGGGCGTCGCTCGAGAGTCAATTGCGCGAGCTGGGTTATGGGGACGCGAGGAAGGTCGAGTACGACTCGAACTTCGCCGACTCCTCACAAGTCACAGCCGAGCGAGGTGAAGCTGAAGCGCTCGCAGCTAAGCTCGAAGAGACGCTCGGCGCCGTGATGAGCGCGCTTCGTAAGCTGGACGCAGGCGAATACGGGGTGTGCGAGAAGTGCGGTAAGCCCATTTCACCCGCCCGCTTGGAGGCCAAGCCGGCGAGTGCGTTCTGCATCGACTGCGCTTCGCCTGTCGCGCCCGTAGTCCGCCGTTGACCGCTGCGTCCCTTAGGCGCGCATGAGCCTCAGCAACAGCTGGAGGAGTCGCTGGAGGCAGTTGCGCGTGCACGCCCAGCTGCCCAACATCCTCCTGTCGCTCATAGTCGTCGGGGTCATCGTCTTCGCGGCTGTGGACGCCGTGCGGCGCGGTTATATCGACTCGGACACGGCGATATTTCTGGCGTGCTTCGTGCCGGCGGTGATCATCCACGAGGTGAGCCACGGGGTGGTCGCGCTCTGGTGCGGTGACGACACCGCCAAGGTGGCCCGGCGCCTGACCCTCAACCCGTTACGGCACATCGACCCTGTCGGCTCGATCATCGTCCCGATCATCATGACGATCATCGCCGGCTTCCCGTTCGGCTGGGCCAAGCCCGTGCCCATCTCGGTCAACCGCCTTCGCCACCCGAGGAACGACGCCGTTCTCGTCGGCCTTGCCGGGCCGGCGGTCAACATACTCATGGCGATCGTGGCGGGGATCGGGCTGCATTTCCTGTGGGTCTCGAACGACATCTTCAACTACACGACTGGCGGCATCAGGGTCGGCGCCCAGTTCGTGATCGACTTCGGCGTCGTCAACGTAATCCTGGCGGCGTTCAACCTGATCCCTATCCCGCCCCTCGACGGGTCATCGCTTGTTGAACGGTTGATACCCGATCAGTACATGCCGCAGTACTACCAGATGAGGATGTTCTTCATGATCATCGTGCTGGTCGTCGTGCTGACCCAGCAACGGATCATCTCGGAGTACCTCGACGATCTCGAGAACTGGTACCTCCACCTGTTCACCTGACCGCCACTGCCGACTTGTGGGCGTTTACCCCTGTCCGACCGGACGAACTGCCCGCTAGTGCCCGCCGGAGACCGCACCCTGCCCGGCCGCAACGCTCAGGAGCCAGGAACCACCAGGCCGACGGCACGCTTGGCGCGCTGCAGGGTCGGAGCCGCGACGTCGGCGGCCTTGGCGGCGCCCTTCTCGAGCAGAGCCGCCACGGCACCTTTGTCCTTCAACATCTCCTCGTAACGAACCTTCACCGGCGCCAGCACGTCCACCAGCACCTCGATCAGGTCCACCTTGAGGGGGCCGTACTGGCTGTACGACCCGGCGACGTCCTCGATCGAGCGCCCGGAGGCGGCAGCCATGATCTCGACCAGGTTCGATATCCCCGGTGCCGCCACGGGGTCGTAGCGGACACGGCCCTCGGTGTCGGTGACGGCCTTTCGGACTTTGCGGGCGATCTCGTCGGCTGAGTCGAACATCTGGATCGTGCCGAGAGGCGAGTCAGCCGACTTGGACATTTTGTTGCCGGGGTTCTGAAGATCCATCACCCGGGCGCCGAGCTTGGGGATCGCCGCCTCGGGCACGACGAAGGTCTTGCCGTAGCGGCCGTTGAAGCGGATTGCCAGGTCCCTGGTCAGCTCCACGTGCTGGCGCTGGTCGTCGCCGACGGGTACGCGGTCGGTGTCGTAGAGGAGGATGTCAGCGGCCATGAGGACCGGGTAGGTGAACAGCGCAGCTCTCACCGACTGCTTGCCGGAGCTCTTCTCCTTGTATTGCGTCATCCGGCGGAGCTCGCCGACAGTGGCGGTGCATTCGAGGATCCACGACAGCTCGCTGTGCTCGTGCACATGGCTCTGCAAGAACACGGTGCACACATCGGGGTCGAGTCCGGCAGCCAGCAGCCCGACGGCGTTCTCGATCGAGCATCGCCTCAGCTCGTCAGGGTCGTGCTCCACCGTCATCGAGTGAAGGTCGACCACGCAGTAAAGGCAGTCTGCCTCGTATTGCTCCACCGCCCAGTGCCGGAGCGCCCCGAGGTAGTTGCCTACGTGGAGCTGACCGGTGGGCTGAATGCCCGAGAAGACACGTGCCATCAATCAATCTTAGGGGTTCAGGGCGGGCCCGCCCGCCTGCACCATCCACGGAAACGGCGTCCGCCGGCGATAGTCTCGCCACAGTGTCATACGACGTGCGGACAGAGGTGTACGACGGGCCTTTCGACGTCCTCTTGCGCCTCATCACCGAGCAGCAGGTCGAGCTCTACGACGTCCGTCTCTCGGACATCGTTGACGCCTTCCTGGCCGAGATCGACCGCCTCGACCGCCTCGACCTCGAGACGGCCACCGAGTTCTTGCTCATAGCTGCCATCCTGGTGGAGCTGAAGAGCCGCCGCCTCCTTCCCGATCGAGACGGCGCGGTCGCCGAGGAAGACTTGGCGCTGCTCGAAGAGCGCGACTACCTGTTGTCCAAGCTGGTGGAGTGCACGACGTTCTCCGGCGCCGGCCGAGAACTGGCGGCACTCGAGCTGCGCGCCTCGCTCTCGTGGCCGCGGCTTGCCGGGCCTGACGAAGGCTTCGAGGCGCTGGCTCCTGATCTGCTCTCGGGCGTAACGGCTGCCGACCTCCTGGCTGCCGCAGAGCGTGCCATGGCCCCCAAGCCGGTGCCGGAGATCGACGTCGAGCACATCTTGGTCGACGAGGTGACAGTGGCCGAGGTCGTCCGGCACCTGATCGAGGTGTTGCCGGGCAGCCGAGCCATGACGTTTCGTGAGCTCACAGTCGAGGCGACCACACGGGTCGAGATCGTCGCCCACTTCCTCGGCTTGCTGGAGCTCTACAAGCAGGGCCTCATAGAGCTGGCGCAGGCAACCAGCTTCGGCGACCTTGTCATCACATGGACCGGATCCTGCGACTCGGGCGAGGACCGCGACCTCGACTTGGCAGCCTCCGAGCGGTTGCAGGCGGCACTCGTCGACGCCGAGTACAGGGGTTGAGTTGAGCGAAGAGAAGCTCCCGGGAGTGGAGGTTCACGGGCGCCCTCTCGAGGCCGCCGTCGAAGCTGTCCTAATGGTCAGCACCGAGCCCGTGCCTGGCGGCCTGCTGGCCGAGTTGCTCGAGATCTCGATCGACAGGGTCGAGGTGCTCTGTGCCGGTTTGGCAGCTAGCTACGAACACGAGCAGCGGGGCTTCTGCCTGGTGCGTGTCGCCGGCGGGTACCGCTTCCAGAGCCATTCGAGCTTCGCAGGCCACGTCGAGCGATTCGTGCTCGACGGGTCCCCGACCAAGCTCTCCCCGGCGGCGCTGGAGACCCTGGCCGTAGTCGCCTACAAGCAGCCGGTCTCCCGTGCCCAGATCTCAGCCATCAGGGGGGTGAACGCCGACGGGGTCCTCAGGCTCTTGGCATCGCGGGGCTACGTCGAGGAAGTCGGGCGAGACTCGGGCCCGGGGCAGGCGGTGCTGTTCGGCACGACGGCCACGTTTCTGGAAAAGCTCGGTCTCGACTCGCTGGCCGAGCTGCCGCCCTTGGCCGAGTTCGTACCTCCTGTCGCAACCGTCGAGATGCTGGAGAGGGTTCTACGCCCGGACGAGAGCGGAGCTGACTGATCGCATGTCTCCCGGCCGCGACATGCCGGCGGACGGTGAGCGCCTTCAAAAAGTGTTGGCTAGGGCGGGGTTCGGCAGCCGTCGGGTCTGCGAGGAGCTGATCGCCGCCGGGCGAGTCACCATCAACGGGGGGGTTGCAGACCTAGGCAGGCGAGTCGCCATAGCCGACGACCGCGTCGAGGTCGACGGGCAACCCGTCGGAGTGATGCCGGGGCTGGTCTACTACCTGCTCAACAAACCGGTCGGATGCGTCACGACCGCCTCGGACCCACAAGGCCGCCCTACGGTGGTCGAGCTCGTGCCGCCCGAGCCGAGGGTCTGGCCGGTAGGCCGCCTCGACCTGGCCACCGAGGGCCTGCTGATCCTCACCAACGACGGCGAGCTCTCCGAGCAGCTGACCCACCCGAGCCGCGGTATCGAGAAGGAATACCTCGCCGAGGTCGAGGGACGACCGCAGGCCGGGGCTATCCGCCGCCTCCGCCAGGGAGTCGAGCTTGAGGACGGGTGGACCGCGCCGGCCAAGGTGTCGCAGGTCGAGCCGTCAATCCTCAGGATCGTCGTCCACGAGGGCCGCAACCGCCAGGTGCGCAGGATGTGCGAGGCGGTAGGGCACCCAGTGGTGCGTCTCGCCCGGCTCCGCATCGGCACGCTGAGCGACCGGCACCTGAAGCCAGGTGCCTGGCGTGAGCTGTCGATCGCCGAAGTTCGGGAGCTGTCCAAGGCTCCGCCGCCTCCGACTCGCCGCCAGCGCAGGCAAGGGAGTGCAGGCTAAGACGGTTAGGCTGCGCGGCCATGCCTGGCGTGGTGAGGGGACTTCGAGGCGCGACGACCGTGGACGAGGATTCGCTCTCCCAGGTCACCGAGCGCGTGCAGTGCCTCATCGAGGAGATGCTCGCTCGCAACCTGGTCGAGCACGACGACATCGTATCCGTGGTCTTCACTGCGACTGATGACGTCACCTCGATGTTCCCAGCGACAGCCGCCAGGGGTGCCGGGCTCGGCGACGTGCCGCTCATCTGCGCCAGGGAGCTCTCCGTGGTCGGCGCGACCCCGCTGTGCCTGCGGATCTTGATGCACGTGTACACGGACCGCAGCCGAGCCGAGCTTCACCACGTGTACCTCGAGGGGGCCCGGAACCTGCGGGACGATCTTCCCGAGTGACAGCCGAACACCGGGCGCAGGTAGTCGGCCTCGGCCTCGTCGGCGCCTCGATCGCCGCCGGCCTGTCGGCACGCGGCTGGTACGTCAGCGGCTTTGACGTCGACGAGCGCCGATCCGCCCGCGCCGTCGAGCTCGGCATGGTCAGCGCCGTCGGCGCCGACGAGATGGCCGAGGTCGCCTTCGTTGCCACGCCTGCAGCGGCGGTGGCGGCGGCCGCGAGGTCGGTATTCGCCGCCTCGCGTCGCCGCGAGGAGCTGGTCGTGACCGACGTCGCCGGAGTGAAGGCGCCGATCGTGCGGGCGATGGAGCAGTCGCGTTTCGTGGCCGGGCACCCCATGGCCGGCTCCGAGCAAGAAGGCCCCGACGGCGCCGACCCCGACCTGTTCGCAGGAGCGACCTGGGTCCTCACGCCGACCGAGAAGACAGACCCTTTGGCCTTCGCCGCCGTCCAGCAGGTCGTCTCGCTCTTGGGCGCCGACGTGGTGGCCTTGTCGCCGGAACGGCACGACGAGCTCGTTGCCGTCGTGTCGCACGTCCCTCATCTGACGTCGGCTGCTCTGATGAGCCTGGCGGCCGAAGAGCCGCTCGACCACGCGGCTCTCATGAGGCTGGCGGCTGGCGGGTTTCGGGACATGACCCGTGTTGCCGCCGGATCTGCTGCCATCTGGCCGGACATCTGCAGCGACAACGCCGGGGCGATAGTCCCTGTCCTCGACAAGCTCATCGCCAGGCTGACAGAGGTGCGGCGGATAGTGGCCGAGGCGGACCGTGCTGGATTGTCAGACCTGCTGGAGCATGCCAGAAGAGCCCGTCGGAACCTGCCGGTTCGAGGGTCGCGTCCAGTTGCCATCGCCGAGCTGCGCGTCGTGGTGCCCGACCGGCCCGGGGTCTTGGCGGAGGTAACCACCCTGGCGGGCGAGCTAGGTGTCAACATCTACGACATCGAGATCGCCCACTCCACCGAAGGCCCCCGTGGCGTGCTGACTCTCGTCGTGGCAGCCGAGGCGGCCGACACCGTGACCGCCCCCTTGCGGGAGCGAGGCTTTCGCGTGTCCCACTTCGCGATCCAGGCGCAGTGATGGGCGGAGTCGTCATCGCCATCGACGGGCCTGCCGGCTCCGGCAAGTCCACCGTGGCCAAGGCTCTGTCGGAGCGGCTCGGTTGCGAGCGGCTCGATACCGGTGCCATGTACCGCGCCGTCACGTTGTTGGCGCTGCGGTCCGGAGTAGACCTCGCCGACGCCGCCTCGCTCAGCGAGATGGCGATGTCTATGGACTACCAGGCTCGTGGCGAGATTCTTTTGAACGGTGAGGACGTCACCGAGGCCATCAGGACCCCGCACGTCGACAGGCACGTGTCGCAGGTGTCGGCGCACCCTCTCGTTCGCCGCGAGCTCGTCCGGCGCCAGCGGGCCTGGGTCGACGAGCATGGCGGGGGAGTGGTCGAGGGCCGGGACATCGGCAGCGTCGTCATGCCGGCCGCCGACCTCAAGATCTACCTGACAGCTCATGCCGACGAGCGTGCGCGGCGGCGGGACGACCCCGAGCTGGCCCGCCGGGACGGCCTCGACTCCGGCCGTGCCGTATCGCCCCTCGTTGTGCCAAAAGGCGCGATTGTGATCGACTCGACCGGCAGATCCGTCGAGGAAGTCGTGGAGGAGGTGCTGTCGTACCTGTGAGCTGGGCACCGTCACCCAAACCGCCGACCAAGGCGGAGATTGCCTTCTACCGCTTCATGCGCGGGATCATGGTCGGTGTCTCTCGTGTCTACCTGCCGGGGCCAGTGATCGGCCGTGAGAACCTGCCGAGGTCGGGGCCGTACATCGTCGCCCCCGTGCATCGTTCCTACGTCGACTGGCTACTCGTGGCTCGCATCACGACACGGCGGCTCCGCTACATAGTCAAGGCAGAGATCTGGAAGTCGAAGCTCGTCGGCCGAACCCTCGAGATCCTCGGCTGCTTCCCGGTCAACCGCTCCGGGGCCGACAGGGATGCGCTGGAGCGGTGCCGGGCCGTACTGGTCGGAGGCGAGCCTCTCGTCATATTCCCGGAGGGCACACGTCGGTCGGGACCCGTCGTCGAGGACCTTCGGGAGGGCGTCGCCTACCTAGCTCTGCGAGCCGGCGTCCCCGTCGTGCCGATTGGCATCGGGGGCAGCGAGAAGGCCATGCCGCGAGGGTCGTCGCTGCCAAGGCCTAGGCGGGTGCACGTGGTGATAGGCAAGCCCATCTCGCCCGAGGAGGCTCAACCCAGCCTGACCGGCCAGGCAACTCGCGTGTCGCGGAAAGCCACGAAGCTCTTCTCGGACCGTGTCGGCGCTGGTATCCAAGCGGTCTTCGACGAGGCTGAGCGACTTGCCACCCACGGCAGCGCGTCCGGCCCGAGGCCCGATTCATTTTGAGGTGCGATTGTCAGAGTTAGGAGCGGTATACCGACCGTAAGTCTGACAAAGCCAGCGCGCCGGGAACTGCCGGTCGACGCCCCGGTGACCTTGACGGGCTGCAGCCTCGCCCCGCGTAGACCGTCCGACTGTACCGTCCAGACGGTATAGTACTCGGATGCCTGCCGGCGACACCAAGATGCGCATCCTGCGCGCTGCCGAAGACGTCGTCATTCGAGACGGCGTCACTCGGTTGACCCTTGAAGGCGCTGCTCAGGAAGCCGGCATGAGCAAGGGAGGGGTTCTCTACCACTACCCGAGCAGGTCGGCGCTGGTAGGGGCGATGGTTGAGAGGTTCGTGGAGTGCTTCGACGCCGACCTCCGGCACTACGGTGCCTACGGAGGCAAGGCCGGCGACTTCGTGCGCGCTTACGTCGAGGCGAGCGTGTCTCCCACCGAAACTCAGGTCAGTGGCCAACGAGAGCGGAGGCTTGGCGCAGCCCTCATTGCCTCGGTCGCTTCGGACCCCGAGCTCTTGCAGCCGCTGCGGGACCGCTTCGACGCCTGGCAGGCCGCTGTGGCGAACGACGGACTGGATGCCTCGACGGCGACTCTCATAAGGCTGGCACTAGACGGCATGTGGCTATGTGACGTCTTCGGGCTGGCGCCTGTCAGCGACGCCCAGCAGCAGGCGATGGCAGAGTTGTTGCGCCAGCTGATCACTCGGGCGGTCAAGCCATGAGCGGCCTGCGAGCGCCACTCGACCAGAAGGCGGTCACCCGGATCGTGGCCGCACTGTGCCTTTCCACGTTCGCGGAGTGGCTCGGCTCGACGGCGGTCTTGCCGCTGTTGCCCGTGTACCTGCGCCACCACGGATCGTCGACGACGCTCGTCGGCGTCACGATGGCGGCGTTCTTCGCCGCCGCGCTTGCCGTGCAGTACCCCATCGGCCGCCTCTCCGACAGGATCGGCCGGCGCCAAGTGCAGATCGGCGGCCTGGTGGTCTTCGCCGTGGCCACGGTGCTGTTCGCTTTCAGTGCCGATCCCATCATGGATCTGCTCTTCAGGGCGTTGCAGGGCTGCGGAGCCGGCGTCGTCGACGTCGCCAACGCCGCCACCATCGGCGAGGTCGTCCCGGACACGCACCGCGGGCGGGCTTTCGGTGTCTTCTGGGGCTGCCGCACGGTTGCCATGGCCGTCGGGCCCTTCTTCGGCGGGATCGCAGGGCTGGGAGGGATGCGATGGGTGTTTCTTGGCGGCGCAGCCGCCGCCTTCATGGCGACCGTCCCGATCGTCCTGGCCGTCCCGGCGCGTCGCGCGAGCGATCGCCCACTCAGCTTGGCCCCCGCTGAGCGGACCAGGTTGTGGCGAAATCGGTCGTTTCTCGGCGTCGCGGTCGCCTTTGCCGCCGTTGGGATCGTGGTCGGCGTCTACGAGACTTGCTGGAGCCTCTTGCTGACGTACAAGGGAGCCAGTGCCTTGGCAGTCGGCGTCTCCTGGGCGCTGTTCGCCCTTCCCTTCGCGGTGATGTCCTTCCCAGCCGGCTGGCTGGTCGACAAGCTCGATCGCCGCTATCTGGTCGGCTTCGCGCTGACCGGCTCGGCGGTGTTCGCCATGACCTATCCGTGGTTGGGGAGCGTGGCGCTCATCATCGCCCTCGGTTCGCTCGAAGCCGTCTTGACGGCCATCGGGACGCCGGCCGAGCAGGCGCAGCTGGCACATTCCGTGCAGGCTGCCGAGCTCGGGCGGGCCCAGGGGGCGGCAGCTTCGGCTCAGACGGCCGCTACGGCTGTGGCTGCCCTCCTGAGCGGCACGCTGTTCGGGGTACACCCTTGGCTTCCGTTCGTCGGAGGCTCCGTTGTAATCGTGCTGGCGGTGGGACTCCTCGGCGTCTTCTGGCGGGGAGTGAACGGGCGCGTAAGCGTCGCCGTCGGCTCCGCGCACCACTGGTCGCCTGAGCCGCCTGCCGAGCTCGCGCCGGAGCCGGCGGGTCCGTTAGCCTCGTGACGATGCAGGTGCGGCAGGTGCGGCTGGCGGAGCCTCGAGGCTTTTGCGCCGGTGTGGAGATGGCGATCAAGTCTCTGGACTGGATGGTGCGGGTCTTCGAGCCGCCCGTCTACTGCTACCACGAGATCGTGCACAACCGGATCGTCGTCGAAGTCTTCGAGAGGCGCGGCGTCGTGTTCGTCGACGACGTCGAGTCGGTGCCGCCGGGTGCTCCACTGCTGAACGCGTCGCACGCGAGGGCCCCGTACGTGGAGGCGGCCGCCTACATCCACGGCAGGATCTTCGTGTAAGCCTGCTGCGCGCTCGTTAGGAAGGTGCACCAC
>JBOGHW010000067.1:0-5375 GCA_050744865.1 Acidimicrobiales bacterium
CTTCGGAGGCACCCAGCTCGCCAAGGCCCGCTTCACCGCCGACGGGCCGGGGCTGTTCATCGTGCGGCCCAAGACCTTTGCCGCCGAGGAGTCCGGCGGGGGCGCCGCCGAGGTGGCCGAGCTGCCCGCCGGGGATGTCGGAGCCACCGGCGCGGCCAAGCTGCTGTCCCGCCACGTCGAGGAACGGGAGGGCCCGACGCTCGACGAGGCCCCGGTGGTCGTCTCCGGCGGCCGCGGCCTCGGGGGGGCCGAGGGGTACGCCATGATCGAGGAGCTGGCCAAACTGCTCAACGGCGCGGCGGGCGCCTCGCGGGCCATCGTCGACGCCGGCTGGGTCCCCTACTCCCACCAGGTCGGCCAGACGGGCAAGACCGTGAAGCCGACGGTCTACATCGCCTGCGGTATCTCCGGTGCCACCCAGCACATGGTCGGGATGAAGGGTGCCAAGAACATCATCGCCATCAACAAGGACCAGGACGCACCGATCTTCTCGATAGCCGATCTCGGCGTCGTCGGGGACGTCCACAAGATCCTGCCGAAGCTCATCGAAGCGATCAAGTCCCGCCAGGCGTGAGATGAGACGCCCGCAAGGCGGGCCGCCTGTACGTCGTCAGTACAGCGATGAGTCCGGGAGCTTCGTCGCGGGCATACTTGGTTGAGCCACTCGCAGAGCAGCGTTCGCCGACCGGCGCGCGCTCGGTGTGGCGCGTAAGGGCGAGATAAGTGCTGTTTCCAACTATCGACTTCGCGATCTTCTTCGGGATCGTCTTCGTCCTCAATTGGTTGCTCGCGCCCTTTCCCAAGCGGTGGAAGATCTTCGCAATTGTCGCCAGCTACGTGTTCTACGGTTGGTTCGGATGGAGCTTCGTCTTCCTGCTGGCGGGCTCGACCGTAGTCACGACGCTCGGTGGCAAGCTCATCTATGTATCCCAGACGCGTGGAGCGCGCCGTTTCTGGATGTGGACAACTGTGACGTTGGAGCTCGGTTTGCTCGCGTGGTTCAAGTACTATGGGTTCCTAGCAGTGTCTGTGCAGAACGCCCTGCGCTCGGTCGGCATCGATCACGCTCCACTTCCGCTTTTGAACGTAACTGTTCCCGTAGGTGTGTCCTTCTTCACCTTCATGGGGCTCTCGTATGTGATTGATATCTATCGCGGCAATCTGAAGCCGTCACACTGGCTCGACGTGGCAGTCTTCGTATGCTTCTTCCCGCATCTCGCCGCTGGGCCCATCGTGAGGGGTTCAGAGTTGCTCCCTCAAGTCGAGGTCTCCGAGCAGCGTAGCCCGCGCGACATCGACTTGCCCCGTGCCGCATATTTGATATTCGGCGGTCTTTTCAAGAAGATCGTTCTCTCCAGCTATATATCGACTTCCATCGTCAATCCTGTCTTCGCCAATCCCGGGCTCCACTCCGGACCGGAGGCACTGTTCGCCGTCTGGGGCTACGCGGTACAGATCTATTGCGACTTCAGTGGTTACACCGATATCGCCATCGGGTGCGCGCTACTACTCGGCTTCAAATTTCCGGAGAACTTCAACTCGCCTTACACGGCGCGCTCCTTGCAGGATTTCTGGCGTCGCTGGCACATGACGCTGTCCTTCTGGTTGCGTGACTACTTGTACATCCCGCTCGGGGGCAGCAAGGTCGACAAGCGTTGGAAGCTCTACAAGAACCTGTTCATCACGATGCTACTCGGAGGCCTGTGGCATGGCGCCGCTTGGACGTTCGTGGCCTGGGGGGCCCTGCACGGGGTGGGACAGACTTTCGGCCACTGGCGCCGCCAACGACGCGTGAGCGCCGGTCTGCCGGCCCAGCGCGAGGGCCGCTGGGCAGTGGCCTGGCAGCGGTTCGCGACGTTCCAGTTCGTCTGCCTGGGGTGGGTGTTCTTCAGGGCCACGTCGTTCGGGAATGCTTTCGACATGCTTCAAAGGATGCTGACGGGCTGGGGGCTGCCGTCACCGTTGGTGACCATCCCGGTCTGCCTGACGATCGCCTGCGGAATCGGGACCCAGTTCGTGTCCCATGAGCTCGTCCTCCGGGTGCAGAGGCGCTTCGGCGCCCTGAAGCCCGCTCTGCAGGGGACAGTCCTGGCGGGCGCGCTGCTCGTCATGACGACCATGGGGCCGCCGGGGGTGGCACCGTTCATCTATTTCCGTTTCTAGTGAGAGGCTAGGCCAGCGCCTGCCATGACATCTCCACCTCCGCCATTGCCGCCATCAGGCCCGACCGGGCCTCGGCCTCCTACGCCCGAGCGGGGAGCGTCCGGGCGTCGCAGAGCTGCGAGTGCCAAGCCCGCAGCCCGGAGCAACAGCGGAGTGGCCAAACAGGCTGGCACGGATGCCAAGGGCACCCACAAGCCACCGCCGCCCGGCGTGGCGACGATGACGGCGGGCCCCGGCGAGCGAGCGACGCCGCGGCGCGACGCCGTCGACCGGGTGGCGGGCGAGGTGTTCGGGCGACCGAGCGGAGTTCGAGCATCGGCAGGACGGATACTCGGCGTAGGGTTGCTCTGCTTTGCGATCTGGACGCTGCTCGACGGCAACGAGTTGTACAACTCGGCCGTGGCAGGGCCGCTCGGGGCGCGGCGCACTGTCGCCGTCGCAGTCCTTCGCCCGGTGGCGGCGGTGTCCAATTTCTTGCACCTTTCGGGCCTGGTCAGCTGGGGCGAGACGCTCGTCGGCCATGGCGACGGCGCAGTCGGGCAGACCCAGAGCCACCTGCCGGTTCCTGCCATCCCGTCCTCGGGTGACGACGTGCATCGCCTCCTTGACGGTGCGACTCCTTTCCCGCACCGGCCCGGGCAGTACGTCTCGACACCAGCACCGCCTGTCTTCTCAGTACCGCCGATCGCCCAACCGACAGCGGCGCACCCGCTCACGATCCTCGACATCGGGGACTCGGTCGGGACAGACCTCGGATTCGGGTTGGGAGACGAGTTCACAGGAGACCACTACGTCAACGTGCTGCAAGAGGGAGTCGACGACACCGGCCTCGACCGCCCCGACTACTGGGACTGGCCCGGCCACCTGGAGCAGTACCTCAAGAGGTATCACCCGGGCGCGGTCGTCATCATGATGGGCGCCAACGACGACCAGAACCTGAACGAGAAGGGCAGCACGGCGTCGGCCTTCTGCACCCACTTCGGGCCGCCGTGCGTCGTGCCGATCGGGACAGCGGCCTGGACGGCCGACTACACCGCGCGTGTCAAGCTGCTCATGGAAGAGTCGCTGCTGGCGGGCGCCCACGTGATGTGGGTGGGGATGCCGCCGATGGGCGGAGGCAATGTCACATCAGCGTTCTGCCAGAAGATCAACGCTATAGCAATCGCGCAAGCAAAGTCGTTGCCTGACGTGACCTACGTGTCGTCCTGGACGGTGCTGGGCGGGAGCCGCGGCCAGTTCGAGCTCTACAAGAAGATCGCCGGCAAGGAACAGCAGATTCGCGCCTCGGACGGCGTACACCTGGATCCGTACGGCTGGGACCTGCTTGCAGGCTACCTAGTCGACCCGATGGAGCGGGCCTGGCACGTCGACCTTCACGTCTCGACGTAGCGCAGGCGAGAGGCGTCGATCTCGCGCTCGGCATCTTCGCGCCCGACCCAGGTGGCGCCCTCGACGGACTTGCCTGGCTCCAGATCCTTGTAGACCTCGAAGAAATGCTGGATCTCGAGCCTGTCGAACTCCGGCAGGTGCCTCAGATCCTGCAGGTGCTCGGACCGCGGATCAGCCGCAGGCACGGCGATGATCTTGTCGTCCGGGCCCTTCTCGTCAGTCATCCGGAACATACCGATCGCCCTGGCACGGATCACGCAGCCGGGGAACGTGGGTTCCTCAACGAGGACAAGGGCGTCGAGCGGGTCGCCGTCGAGGCCGAGCGTGTGGTCGATAAAGCCGTAGTCGGCCGGGTAGCGCGTCGAGGTGAACAGCATGCGGTCGAGATAGATGCGACCTGAGTGGTGGTCCATCTCGTACTTGTTGCGCTGGCCTTTGGGAATCTCTACGACCACCTCGAATTGCATCGGGATGAACCCTACTAAGCGCGGAGTGCCGGCGGCGCCTCGCAGGGCGTCCGTGACGGCGCTCTCGAGGGTAGGCACGGCCAGATGCACATCCTGGGCTCAACTGGGGTCCTCCGGACTTCACACCTGAGGGAGGCAGTCGCGGCTGGTCCGACACGCCGGCCGGCCGTCTAGCCGCCGTGACCCCAGCGGTCTCAGGTAGGCCTGGCCGAGACCTGCTTGGATGCTGCACCGGTGCCAAGGGCGTTGACGGCCTTGACCACGAAGTAGTACTTGGTGCCGTTCTTGAGCCCTGTAACGACATAGGACCTCGTGCTCGCCCGCAGGTCGTAGGCGTTGACAGGGTTGGCACCCTCGTGGCCGGAGGTCGTTGCCTCGTAGATCTCATAAGCGGTTACGCCGCTGCCGCCGTCAGAAGCCGGCTTGGCCCAGCTGACGGTGACCTTCCCGTTACCGATGCTGGCCTTGGGGCTGGCCGGGGCAGACGGCACCGTCGCCGGCGTCACAGGGGCCGAGGGGTACGACGGGCCAGACGTCCCGACCCTGTTCTTGGCTGTGACCACGAAGCTGTAAGCCGTGCCGTTGGTAAGGCCCTTGAACACAGTCGAGGTCTTGGACGCAGAGACCTTGACGGCGGCCTTGGCCACCGAGCCGGCATAGCTCGTGACCGCATAGGAGCTGATAGGCGCGCCGTTTGCCACCGCAGCTGTCCAGGACACCACGGCCCTGGCGTTGCCGGGGACAGCTGAGACCACGATGGGTGCGCTGGGCGGCCCGGCTGGGGTGAGCGAGACGCCGGCCGACGGCGTGCCGGCCCCGACCGAGTCGTCGGCAGTGACGCTCACCTTGTATCTTCTGCCGTTGCCGAGGCCCCCCACCGTGGCCGACAGCTGGCTGGCGGGCACTGCCACCACTACTGCCTGGCCACTGGCCGGTGCCACCGTCACCAAGTAGGACAGCACAGGGAGGGCGCCCGACGACGGCACGGACCAGCTGAGCGAGATCTCGCCGTTGCCGGCCGAGGAGGATTGGACTACCGGAGCAGCCGGGGACACCTGGCCGTCGATGACAGACACGGTGCCGCTGTCGAAGTTGGCGACGTAGACGGTGTCAGTCGCGGGATCAACCCCAACCCCTTCGGGAGAGAGCCCGACCGTGACAGTGGCCGTCACGGCGTCGCTGGCCCCGTCGACGACAGAGACGGTGTCGCTGCCATAGTTGGCGACGTAGACGGTGTCGGTCGGCGGGTCGACGCCGACCGCATCCGGCTCGCTCCCGACCGTGACAGTGGCGGTCACGGTGTCGCTGGCCCCGTCGATGACAGAGACGGTGCCGCTCCCATAGTTGGCTACGTAG
>JBOGHW010000068.1:0-3499 GCA_050744865.1 Acidimicrobiales bacterium
GAGCTGAGCTACCGATAGGTGGGCATTCAGCTCCTCAGCTTCGCCCTGGCGACCTGGCGCCCTGGCGACCTGGTCACCTGGCGGCTGCTACCCGAGGAGCTGAGCTACCGATAGGTGGGCATTCAGCTCCTCAACTTCGCCCTGGCGACCTGGCGACCTGGCGGCTGCTACCCGAGGAGCTGAGCTACCGATAGGTGGGCATTCAGCTCCTCAACTTCGCCCAGCACCAGACAACAAGCCGCCGGGACCAGGCGGTAAGCGGGTCCGGGCATGCCGGCTCCAGCTGCTGCGGCCGACGAAGCTGCAACGGGCGTGTCACAAATCCGGTGCACCGTCGTTCGAGAGGTATGTGACAACATTGCAGCCGATGACGCCACGGCCAGGCAACGGCCCGGCCGTTGGCTCGGGCCAAGGCCAGGCCGGGATCGGCGACCCATCGAGACCGCTGGACATCGACCTCACCAAGCTCTACGAGGAGAACGAGCCGGCCGTTCGGCGCCGCTTGCTGAAGCTCGGCCGCCGCCACGACGCGGCAGACCTCGCCCACGACGCCTTCGTCAGGACAATCGCATCCCCGCCTGGCAACCAGGATCAGGAGCAGGGGCAACAGGACAGTGTCCGGTACCTGCACACTGTCACAAGCAACGTATTGCGGGACCGGTGGCGTCGCGAGAAGCGGGCCGCGGCGGGCAACGTGCGCCTCTTCGCCGACGCCCGCCTGATGGCATCCGGCGCCGACACACTGGCAATGGCCGGTCTCGAAGGTGCGGTCGTGCGGGCGGCAGTGGCCAGGCTGCCTCAAGAACAGCAGGACGTCCTGCGCATGAGGGTCGTCGACGGCTGTTCCTCGGACCATGTTGCGCTGCTGCTCGGGCGGACCCCGGCCGCCATTCGCCAGATCCAGCACCGGGCCTTGGCAACGCTCCGCAAGGAGTTGACAGAACAGGGCTGGGAACCCGACGCGGTTGCGACAAGCCCACCAACTACACGGTCGGCGACCACGCAGGCCACACGGTCGACCGAACCAGCAGGAACCGGACCCGGCACGGCGGTGGAGAAGGAAGAGGAGAGGTCATGAACGCGGCGCAGGAGAGGTTCGATCTGGAGCTGGACGCGTGGGTGGACGCTTGGCTCGCCAGCCGGAACAGAGGCGAGGAGCCGGCATCAGCTGGCCGAGCGGAGATGAGCGAGTCCGAGCAGTCCGACATCGACCAACTGGTGGCGGTCCTCGGCGTCGTAGCGGCGGATGGCTTTGCAGCTGTCGAGGTCGGAGAACGGCCCGCCGCAGGCGAGCTCGACATCCATCTCTCCAGGAGCGAATACGCCTCCTCGCCAGTAGTGCACGGGAGCCGGGCTGCCTGGTTGGCCAGAACCGCCGCAGTCCTCATCCTCGTGCTGGCGCTATGTGCCGGCTTGCTCGTCGCGCTGGGTGGCCGCCGCGTGCGCGGCTTGCAACCTGGTCACGCCACCGTGCTGCCGGAAGGGCTCATCCGCCAGTTGACAGACGCCGCCGATTTCGGCGGAGACCCCTACCCTTCCCACCCGATCCAGTTCGTCGAGACGTCGGCGGCCAAGCTCGGCCCAGCTGGTGCGAAGCTCTTCGGCTACACGACCAAGACTCCCGGAAAGATCTGGATTGGCCAACTCCTGGGCGACTTCTATGGCCAGCCTTCCTCCCGCTCGGGGCTGTACCACGTCGTACTCGCATTCGCGCCGGCAAGATCTGCATCGCAATCTGCTGACGAGATAGCCGGCGCCGATACCACGTACCCACTCAGCCGATGGGGCACCGTGTACGACTACACGATCAAGCGACCCGCTCCGCAGCCGCCGCTGTCTGCAATGCCCGAGAGACTCGCCGCGAACCTGAACCAGGCTCTGGAAGCCGACGGCGATCCGTACCCCTCCACCGCCGCCCTCTGGGTCCCCACGTCCGTGGCCGAGTTCGAACGGCTTACCCATGTGGGTGCTTCGGTGTTGCCGACACTGAGCGGGGCGTCTCCGAACGACCAGCTCGTAATCGCCGAGCAGGAGGTCACGAGCAAGCGGGCAGGGCCGAGCATCTACATCTCGACGCTCCTGAGAGGCGACGCGTTCGCCTTCGTCAACGAGCCTCTTCTCGCCCCCTGGACCTCCGTGAAGCAGCTCGAGCGTCTCGGTGGCGTCCGCCAGGACTGGCTCGGCCAAGGGTTACCTACGACCGTGCCGGCGAGCGTGGCAGCCTCTGTCGGAGCGGAGCTTGGCTTTGTGTATGCGCACCCGGCGTCGGCACCCAAGCATGTGGCCGTCAGGTTCGTCGGCGTGACAGACATCGCCTTACAACAGGACATACGGCCACAGCTAGACCCTTCGCTCACCGACCTGCCCGGCAACACACCCGTTTGGGTCGCCGAAGTGCTCGTCCCGCACGGCCAGCTCAACGAGCCCGGCAACTCCGTTTGGCTGACGGTATCGGACCGCAGCGGCGCATCCGCATCCGGTGTCGGCACCAGCTTCGGAGGCTCGAACCTCTGGGGCATAGCCTCGGTTGGCCAGCTAGGGCCCGTCCACACAGTCGCTTATACCGCCGGCAGCGGGGTCTCGTACGACGTCAGCCCGAGCCAGTGAGCCCTGGCGGGCCCTGCTGGTAGCACGCCGTGCCCCGCCGCCAACGAGGCGAGCTAGCCGCCTGTGCCGAGCGAGCCCTGCTCCCGGCCCTTGCCGGCCCAAGGCCGATCCCGGCGGAGTTGCACGGGCTTTGACCACCAGCGCCCCGAGAGGCGCCAGACATACTCGGGAGCTCCACGCCCACGCCCGGCCACCACAGCCCGGGGACGTGGCCAGCAGACCTCAACTGCTGCCGCTATAGCGGCTACGACCTGTGGCGAGGCCGAGAGGGCGCCGGCGGCAACCGGCTGTGGCGGGCCTGGCGCTGCGGTCCGAGCGCCCGTGGCAACGGTGGCAGCGGCACCGCCAGACCCGGACGCCCCTGCGGGCGGCGGTGGGCTCACAGCGGGATGTTCCCGTGCTTACGCCTCGGGAGCTCTTCCTTTTTGGAGACCAGCAGATCGAGCGAGCGCACGATGACACGGCGGGTGTCTGCCGGGTCGATGACATCGTCGACGTAGCCTCGCTCGGCGGCGACGTACGGGTTGGCATAGCGCGCGGTGTAGTCCTCGACAAGCTCGGCGCGCCGGGCGATCGGGTTGGGAGAGTCCGCCAGCTCGCGCCTGTAGACGATCTCGACCGCGCCCTGCGGCCCCATGACGGCAAGCTCCGCCGTCGGCCAGGCGAAAGCGAAGTCGGTACCGATCGACTTGGAGTCCATGACGACGTAGGCGCCCCCGTAGGCCTTGCGAGTGATGATCTGGATGCGCGGGACCGTCGACTCGCAATAGGCATACAGCAGCTTGGCACCGTGGCGAATGATGCCCCCGTACTCCTGGTCGGTGCCCGGCATGAAACCGGGCACGTCGACCAGCGTGACGAGCGGGATGTTGAAGGCGTCGCACGTCCTGAC
>JBOGHW010000069.1:0-6854 GCA_050744865.1 Acidimicrobiales bacterium
GACTTCGAGGAGTACTGGCCCTACCACCTCGACCAGGAGCACCGACGCGTTCACCAGGCGAGATATGCCGGCACGGTCGCCGACATGGCAGCCTGACCGTCCCTCCAAGGGATCCACACCCAATTGACAGTGTGATTCCAACTCGCAGCCGAACCGGGGCTTGTGCGCAATCAGCTTAAGTCCAGACTGACGAGGAGGGTCATGGATTGTGGCCAACCGTCGCCGGGGGCTAGGCGATTCGCCGAGGCTGCCGGTCAGGACACGGCGCTCTTCATTCCGAGGGCGCCATGAGCAGGCGGACCGCCAGTCGGCGCCGCTTTGCCTTATGGACCGCTCTGGTCGTATCAGTTTGCCTGGCCCTCGCCGTGTCGCTGGTTCGCTCTACCGAGCGGCCAGGCCAGTCCCAAAGCCGTGCAGCCTCCACGACGGCTCACCGCGGTACTACTGCGGCCGCGCCGAAGGCCCGACGTCAGCAGCTCTTACGCTCGCGAGCGCTAGACGTGGCTACATGCACGTCCGATGACGTCACGCCGTCTGTTGGGGGTAGCGACTACCTCGGTTCGGGTGAGGACATCGATGCGGTCCTGTTGACCAACTCCTCACAGTCCGCTTGCTCTATCGGCGGGTATCCCACCATCTCGTTCTTCAGCGCGGCCGGGACAACCGATCTGGACGCAAGCTACGAACCGGCTGGCAATGCTCTGGATATCCCCAGCACATTTCAGCAGGTCGACCCCAGTACCGTGACAGACCTCGACCCCGGCCAGAGCGCGGCCATTTACTACTACTACAACTCCCGGGTGGCTTCGAATAACTGCGTGGTGCAGGACGCCGGTCTGGACATTAGCTGGACGGGTTCTGACAGCTCGGTCCGGTTTCCTACCGTCGCCGGCCTCGTGACGATCGAAGCCTGTGATGGAACCGATGTGACATTTTCCCAAATCGGACCGGCTCCTACGCGATTGTTCGTTGCGGATCGGTGACAGTCTTAGCGGGCAGCAACACCCAGGGTCTCCGGCTTCTGGCCTGTCGCCGCTCTCGGTCAGGTCAAGGTCGCGTGAGGCGCTGTGAACCGTGTTGCCGAGCTGGCGACCTGAGCGGACATCCTTTCCAGGGCGGTGCCCTTAATGGCGGATGTACGTCAACGGGATCAAACCCAGAGTAGCGGTTCACCTCGACCGGCACAGAGTGCTCAAGATGGTTCCGGCAAGAGGACCAGTTGCGATGACATCCAAGTGGTACTTAGGGACAAGGTAACCCAGAGTTTTGGTGGGCCACGATTGCATGTAGCTGAGCCCAGCGTCCAACAGATACTCCCTCAGCACGACACCACCTATTGTGACGGTCTTGCCTGTGAGTTCTCCAGTGTACTGTGGTCGAGCCGGGCTCACGATGAGCCGGCCGTAGGGCGGGTCCAAATTCGGGTAGGTGAAGTCAGGACTGTCCTGAATAGGAAGACCACCCACCCACGCACTTCCCGGGGTCCGTGGAGGCTCGCACTCGTTCTCCGGGACGCTTATCACCAGCCAAGAGTGAGGCACCTCACGCCGCACCATCAGTGGCAGCGTAACGTCCGGTCGGGAAAGTCAAGTGACAGGGGATGAGTGACCTCGAGGATCGCCTTACGAGGAGGTTCCAGGGAGCCGCTGACTATGCGTCGAGCCGCTCGAGTAGAACCACGGCGCGCGATGTCGTGGGCCGAGCCGGCGCCTCGGATCGCAGTGACATGAGGTATCGATCAAGGTGGGCTCGAAGGTCGCCCACCATTGCGCTCTGCTGACGCGCAGACGGCTCGCCGCGGGCCTACTGCAGGCCCTCTGAGACGATCGACACCAGCTGATCCTCGGTGAGGCCGGCTGCGATCACCCCGAGCTCCTGGATGTCCCCGCCGCTCGTCGAGACCTGCACCTCCAGCACGAACTGGAGGGTGCCTGCCGGTGGCGAGCCAAAGACCTGATCGGCGACCCCTACGGTCCCGGTGTACGACCCAACTTGAACGGTCGATGCCGTCGACGGATCGATCCAGTCCGGCGGCGCGTCGGCCGGTCCGGGGGTCTCCGGGGGCGTGGCCAGCATTGTGACGCAAGCACCGCTGGACGTCGCAGCCGTCTGGATCGTTGAGTAGTCGGGCACGGTATACGCAACAGCCCCGCCGTGTCGGGTCGGAGCGGTCCAGCTGAATCCCACGGCTCCGACATCGCACGAAGTCGAAGTCGCCTTGACGAGCCTGTAGCTCGCGGGCAGGCTAACCGTCAAGGCATCGAGCCGGATCAGGGGTCCGTGCAGCGTGGGCGTGCTGGGCTTCGGCCGCTGTGCTGTCGTCGCCGACGCCTGTCCCTGCGGCGGCGCCCCGCCGGAGGCCAGTCCGAGCGGCACCCCCACCCCGGCTGCGACCAGAAGCGCCGTCGAGGCGCCGGCGAGCCGCACTCGCTGCTGCTTTGCTTGCTTTCTCCTGACCGTCTCGTACACGTCGCCGTCAGGTGTCACACCAGCAACCATCTCCTGGAACTGTGCACGGAGAGCAGCCCCCGCGTCGTCGTCACTTGGCTCGAACGTCATCTCAGACCTGGTTCCTTTCTTGGTGTGTCTCCCTGTACTGCGAATCGCTTGCCAGCAGCAGGCCGCGAAGCTGCTGGAGACCTCGGCTTGTCGACGACTTCACCGTGCCTTCGGGGATACCCAATGTCGCGGCCACCTCGGCGACCGAGCGGTCGAGAAAGTACCGCAGCACGAGCACCTCTCTCTGCTGCTCAGGCAGACCACGAAGCGCCTCGTCGATCGCGAGTCGCTGCTCGATCATCTCGGTCATCGGCACGATCACTTCCGTGGTGGGTTCCAAGGCGCCGAGTAACGACTCGGGACGGCGCTGGCTCCGGCGCCAGAAGTCGCGGCACTCGTTGATCAGTACAACCTGGCTGTAGGCCTCAGGCGCATCCTTGGCGCGCCGCCAGTGCTGGAGCGTCTTCAACAGCGTCGTCTGCGTCGCACCCTCTGCCAGCTGACGGTCCCGTAGCAGGAGGAACGCCGTGCCGAGAAGGGCGGGTGAAAAGTCGGTCACAAATGCCCGAAAGGTCGGGTTGTCGTGTGTCGGGCTCACTGCACCCCCACAGCGATGCAGCTTCTCGCTCTCACACAGAGTTCAACGCTGCAGGGCGGCACGAGGTTCCATGAAGTGCCCGGCCCGCGTTTCGAGATCCGGTCAGACGTCGCGGGGATCCCTCTGTCGCCGACGGGGCACACCCGAGGGGCAGGGATCGGCCTAAACGAGCGTTCCACCGGCCCCCGGTTGCCTGATCATCGCCCATATCGGTGGTGACGACCCTGCCTGGATTTCGTCCACCAATTCAAAGCCCAACCGTGCGTAAAGCGCCCGGCTCCGCCGCGACGAGGCCTCGAGGTAGGCGGGGACACCGTCGCGATCTGCGAGCGACAGGCCGTGCCGCAAGACCGTGGTCCCCAGTCCCCGACCTTGCGCTGCGGGGTCGACGCCAGTGACTGGCAGGTACCAGTGCTCGGTGGTCGGGTGAAGCTCGATCATCTGGACGAACATCTCCCCGAGGTCGCTCAGCGTCTGTGGGTGCAAGCTCTCGATCATCAGCTCCACGAGCGGCGTGTCGTCCCCTTCGTCACCTGGCGGCAGCCACAGGGCGATTGCCTGCCCTGCTAGCCAGTGGGCAGAGCCGTGGTCGAACGCTCGCCCCGCGTACGTGTCGACGAACCTCGGCCAGCACATGACGTACTTGTGCGGATCCGGCCAGAACCAGCGGACGAGCGGATCGGCGGCGAAGGCGAGCGCCAGAGTCGACACGGCGCGCTGGCGGTCCGCTTCACGAATTACATCAACTGGTCCAGATTCCATGTAGAGACTCCTAAGCTGGAGAGGGCTGGTGGGCGATTGTCGTGCATCGCGTACCAGTCACCCGCCGGTGTCCGGGTCGCCCCAGTACGGAGCCCGCAGTTCCCGCTTGAGCACTTTGCCCGATCCGGTCTTCGGCAGCTCCGCGACGAAGCTCACGGTCCGCGGCACCTTGTAGCCGGCGAGCTCCGTCCTGGCGAACTCGACGACCGCATCGGCACTCACCCCAGGGTGGGCTGGCACGACGACGGCGTGGACGCTCTCGCCCCACTCGACGTTGGGGATGCCGATCACGGCAGCCTCGTAGATGTCGGGCGACTGGTCGAGCACGGCCTCGATCTCGGCGGGGTAGATGTTCATCCCCCCGGAGATGATCATGTCCCGCTTGCGGTCGGCGATATAGAAGTACCCGTCCTCGTCGAAGTAGGCGACATCGCCGACGGTGTGGTACTCGCCCCGCATGTCGGCCTGGTACTTCTCCTCGGCCTTGTAATAGGCCGAGTAGACGTTGTCCGCGCGGACGTAGAGCTCGCCCTTCACGTGTGCCTCGGTGACCTCGGCACCGTCGTCGTCGAACAGCTTGATGTCGACTCCAGGAGCCGCTCGACCGCAGGAGCCGGGCCTGCGAAGGTGGTCCTCCGGGCCGAGGACCGTGTCAACGCCGAGCTCGGTCGACCCGTACACCTCCCATAGAGAGTCAGTGGGGAAGTCCGCGAGGTACAGCTTCTTGAGCGCCAGGCTCCAGGGGGCGGCGTTGGCGATGAACCGCTTCATGCTCGAGCGGTCGTAACGATCCTTCACCTCAGCCGGCAGGGAGCACACCATCCGGATGGGAGTCGGTGCCGTGAACGTCGTCGTCACCTGGTACGTGTCGACCAGTCGCAGCCAGTCCTCCGGGTCGAACTTGTGCTGCAGGACGATGGTGTTGCCGAGGGCGAGCGCCAAAGTGGCAAAACCACCGGGACCCGAGTGGTAGAGCGGACCTGTCGTGATGTAGACGTCATCGGGCTGGTAGCCGATGAGCCTGACGAACGCCCTTGTCTGCTCGACGTTCGGCGCACCTGTGCGAACGGCGCCCTTCGGCTGGCCGGTCGTCCCGGAGGTGTAGATCATCGTCCCTCCCGGCGAGTCGTCCTCCGGCTGGACTTCCTCGGTGGGGTAGTCGTCGACGCGACCTTCGAGCAAGCCGTCGCCGTCGAACACCAACACCTCCCGCAACTTCGGCGCGTCCGGGCGCGTCGCCTCGATCAGCTCGGCGTACTCCGCATCGACCATGACGATCTCGGCGTCGCAGTTGTCGATCACGTAAGCGGCCTCGGAAGGAGAGAACCGGTAGTTGAGCGGTACCCCGATGGCGCCGACCTTGCGGATGGCGACGGCGAGGACGATGACGCTTGCCGAGTTCTGGCCGCACCAGACGACCTTGCTGCCTGCCCGGACGCCCACGTCCATCAACAGCCGGGCGGACTGGTTCGACCGCTTGTTGGCCTGGGCAAATGTGTAAGTGACCGGCGGCGTGCCGGGCCGGTCGTCGATCAGCAAGATCTTGTCCGGTTGCAGGCCGGCGTGGATCGCAACGATGTCGTCCATGGCGAGCCATCCTGTAGCGGCAGGCGGGGCCAGGTCAACTGAGCCTCGCGCCGCGCCGCTGTCACCCTGGCTGCCACAGGCCGCCGATATCGAACTCGGGCTCAGTCGCTACGGCAGCGGCGAGGCGTCGCTCCAATCGACGTCGCGAGCAGAGTCGGCGTTGCATACCTCAGGAGAGAGGTCGCTCACGGAGAACGACTCGTAAACCGCCGCGCCGTGGTCCGTCATAAAGAAACAGATCCCCGCCGCCGACCTCACAGCTGCGTACAGGGTTGCCCCGGTGATCCCAGCCGGCGTTCTCGGCACGTCCCTAACCCGTTCCCCGCGACGGCAACGTCTGTCGGGTCGCTCGGGACGTGGATACGTCGGGTGATCCGCCCAGTGCTGACAGACACCACCGACACGGTGTTCGAAGTCGTGTTCTGCACGAGAGCGAAGTTGAGGAGCGAGCTGGAGCCGCCGGTCACGTACAACGAGCTCCCGTCGGGGCTGAAGGCAACCCCGAAGGCCCCGCCGGGCATCGGATAGGTGCGGCGCCCAAGCGACGCAAGATTCACGAGCGTGATGGCGTCGGACCCGTAGTCGCCGACCGCCAGCGAGTGGCCGTTAGGCGACAGGGAGACAAAGAGCGGCGCCATGCCCACCGATATCGAGGCGACAAGCTTGGCGTTACTGGTGTTGATCACTTCGACTTCGCCGGACGAGGAGCTGTGCGGGGTCAAGAGGTATAGGTTGGCTATCGCAACGTACAAAAGCTGACCGTTACTGCTGAGCGCCAGGCCCGCCGGCTGCTCGCCCACCGTGACGGAACGGACGACTCGGTGGCTTACCAAGTCGACCACGTCGACGTTGCCGTGCCCGACGTATCCGGTGTCGGCGTCGTACGCCGTCCGGCCGTTCGGCGCCACTACGACACCAGTCGGCCCGCTACCGACTCGGATCCGCGCCGTAACGGGTCGCCGTGGCAAGATCGACCTCCACCAGGTAACCCGACGAGGCCCCGACGGCCGTGTCGGTAACAAGAGCGTCCGTGCCGTCGGGTGTCAGCACCACATCGCTGGTCTGGCCACCGACGACGACTTGGGTAGTCAATCGGTCGCCCGTGATCACGTCGAGCAGGCCAGAGCCCGAGTCGACCGTCACGACCTGTCGGCCATGGTTGCCCAAGGCAATGCCGAGGCCGTCACGAACCGGTGAGTCCGGCGGTGCCGGGGGTGCAACGCAACCGCCGATCGACATGCCGGGAACGGCAACCAGGCTGAACCAGGCGAGCACTAGGCCGAACGAGCCGCCGACGAGCACAGTCGTGCGTGGGGAGTCGAGGTGCCGGCGCCGCTGGCGCCTGGTCTCTCGGGTGGTCTTCGTAATACAACCGTAGCAACCGACTGGGTCGAGGAGAGGGGCGGTC
>JBOGHW010000070.1:0-3151 GCA_050744865.1 Acidimicrobiales bacterium
GTGCAGCTCTGCCTCTGACTGCGTCGCCGTCGGCGGATCGTCCTCGCTCACAGGCGCGATCCTTTATCAGTCATCTCCCGGCGGTGACTTCGTCGCGGAAACGGTCCCTTCTGGTGTATGTCAACGGCCAGATCTTTGTCCCCGCTGGTGGCCAACAAAAGTCCTCGCCCCTTTGGAGCTTCTAGCTCCTCTCAGCTAGTGGGCTGATCCTTCTTTCTGGCGGGCCTCTTTCATTCGCCACGACTCGCCTTCGGTGACGACGACGATGCCGTGATGCAAGAGGCGGTCGAGGAGGCTGACGGCTGTCGTGTGCTCGGGCAGGAATCGTCCCCACTGGTCGAAGGGCCAGTGGCTGGCGACCCCGAGCGAGCGATGTTCGTAGGCAGCCGCGACAAAGCGGAACAACAGCTGGGCGCCGGTGTCGTCGAGCGGGGCGAAGCCGATCTCGTCAACGACGATGAAGTCGACTTTGAGAACGGCGTCGATGACCTTCCCGACCGAGTTGTCGGCCAGCCCGCGATACAGCGTCTCGACCAGGTCGGTGGCGACGAAGTAGCGCACTTTGTAGCCGGCGGCCACGGCGGCGTGCCCGAGGGCGACGAGGGCATGGCTCTTGCCGGTCCCGGCCGGACCGACGAAGCACGGGTTCTCCCTGGCAGCGATCCACTCGAGCCCGGACAGGTAGTCGAAGGTCACCCGTGGGATCGACGACGCCCCGACGTCGAAGCCGTCGAGCGTCTTTTCCATCGGGAAGGCCGCCTGGCGCATCCGGTTGGCGGCGTTCGAGACGTCGCGTGATGCGATCTCGGCTTGGACGAGGCTACGCAGCAGTTCCTCGGGTGCCCATCGTTGGGTCTTGGCGGCGATCAACACCTCGGGAGCGAGCCGACGGATCGTGCCGAGGCGGAGCCGGCGGAGCCCTGCCTCCAAGTCTGGCGGGAGGGGCGGCGCGGGAGCGGTCACTTCTTTGCCCCCTTCCGGCGCGGGGCCGCCATCTGCGCGGGCGAGACGATGTCTCCTAGGGCGACGGGCTCCTCGCAGTGCGGACACAAGGCGCCAGGACCGAGCCGCCGGCACCAGAGGTTGCACTCGTCGCATCTTTGGGTCCCGACGAACCTGGCCTCGCAGCCGGGGCATTCGTAGACCGTGTTCGCCCTGGCTGGCTGGAACGGCTCGGGAGCCGCCACCCGGGCCCTGAAGGCCGCCTGGCGGCAGGCGTCCGAGCAGAAACGACGACGGCCCGAAGGCATAAAGCCCCGGCCGCACAAGGCACAGGCCATCGTCGCGCCATTGTTACGCACGGGTTCTGGTGGCCGACTCATCGGGCGACCCTGTCCGGTGCGTACGCCGAGAGTGACCGAACGGGCACGACGGGAAAGCCTGGCTGCAGCGCCTCGCCGGCGGCGGCGAGGCGGGGCACGCCCGGCCCGGCCTCGAGGATCGACCGCACGTCTGCCAGGCCGAAGCGCGAGAACGTCGTGGCGCGCTCCAAGGCCGCCTTGAGGGCTGGTTCCCCGTACGAGCCGGCGAGGTTCATGATGGCCGGGAGCTCGGTGCCCAGCTTGGAAGCCCCCGCAGCTGCGGCTGCCTTCAAGAACGCCACGCCGACCTCGCCGAGGGCGACGAGGGCGATCTCGGCCTCGGTCCGCGGGCGGGGCGCCCGAGCTGGCGTGTCAGGTCTCGGGCCACCGTAGTGTTCGTCGACGACAGAGGTCTCGCCCGGGGCGACGAGGTCGTGGGCTGCCATCTCCCGTCCGAGGTGGACGACTCTCACCTTGCTTTCGGCAACGACAACCTCGACGGACTTTCCGATGAGAGACATCGGCACCGAGTAGCGGGCAGAGCCGAAGCGCACGCAGCTCAAGGAGTCGACCTTGCGCATGACGGCCTTGCCGATTCTCGGCCTGAGCGACGGGAGGGGCGACAACAGCTCGCGCTCTTTCGCGAGGCGCTCGTCAGGAACAGCGCAGATCTCGGAATGGACGACCGAGTTGACCTCGCAGCACCACGCCGCCGCCTGCTCGTTCCAGGACACCCTGGCACCTAACAGCGGGTAGAGGAGATCGGACTTGGCGTAGCCCACCAGGTTCTCCACGATCCCTTTCGAGGCGGGGTCTCCTCCCTCGCAGAAGTCGGGGTGAAACGAGTAATGAGCGGCAAAGCGCACGTATTCGGCGGTCGGCACGACGAGGTTGGCGACGGTGCCGGCCTTCAGGCATCCCATGCGGTCGGCCAGCACGACCTTCGGGACACCGCCCAGGACCTCGAAGCACTCGGCGAGCATCGAAAGCGTCGTGTCCGACCGCTCGTTGTCGGCGAATCGCACGAAGCGCCACCGAGACCACGCCAATACGGCACAGAACACATGGAGCGGTCCCTCCTGCCCCCAGTCGATGACGAGGGTCTGCCCCGGCGTCCAGACCGCCGGCCGCCGGCCGCGATGGTTCGCGTTGTGCCAGGTGGCCTTCTCCTTGGCGACGAGGCGCCGGAAGTTGCGGCCTGATCCTTCGTAACCGGCCGCCTTCGCCTCTTTGAGCAGGCGCTTGGCCGATATTCGGCCCTTGGTCGCCTTCACCCGCTTCGCCACGAGATCGGCGACGCAATCGTAATTGTGGGCCGGCTCTGCCTTCTCCTTGGGTGGGCCCTCACGTCTCTCGATGGCCCGCTTGACTGTCTTCGGGTCGACGCTGCAGATCGCAGCTGCCGCCCGGAAGCTCCCGACGTCGTTGTAGACGGCGAACATGTCCATTTGTTCCCTTGCTGATTTCATGGTGCTGTCCTCCGATCGGGACGGTAGGTGGTGGTTGGCACCAAAACCGTCTCCGATCGGAGGGCGCGACCGGTGGATGGTCAGTCAGGGGGTGAGGACTTTTGCGTGGCCAAAAGTGAATGCATCGATCTGGCCACACGCGAGGACTATCTCATGGCCATGGACAGTCAGGGACCGGCCTTGCGGGCTGCCTCCGCACAACGGCGAGTGAAACTACCGCACTGGGCTCCTGCCGTGAGTACGCATGCCAAAGCATCGCCAGGGTAAGGGTGCTGAACACGTGCAGGAGGGAGCCATTGCCGAGCGAGGCGTGTCCATATTTTTCCTTCAGGCGAGTGCTCCGGCTGCGGCGCCGGGGGCTGGAGACCGGTGCCGAGCCGG
>JBOGHW010000071.1:0-34298 GCA_050744865.1 Acidimicrobiales bacterium
GAGCAGGGCTTCCTCATTTACCTGCTGCAATTCCCGAGCCTTGGCGTAGACATTGAGTGTGGTCGCTGCATTGGCGTGGCCGAGTCGGCCCGAGACGGTCTTCACCGGCACGCCGGCACCCAGCAACATACTAGCAGCGAAGTGACGTAAGTCGTGCAGGCGCACGCCAGCGAGGCCCTGCTGTTCACAGAGCCGGATGAAAGCAAGCGTCATCCGTCCTGGCCGCCAGGGCAACAGGCCGTCGGGTGAGTCGGAGAATACGAAGGCATCTTCGAGCAAAGAGAGGGAGAAGGCCTTTGCGCGCTCCTCGGCGGCGATCCAGCGCCGAGCCAAGTGCTGCGCCGTCTCGTCGTCTATCACCAGGCGACGACTGGCGTGCGTCTTGGTGCCCTTCTCGATGAGCCGATCGTTGCTGCCTCCGTCGAAGATCGACCGCGAGATGGAGATTGCGCCGGACGGCAGGTCGATATTCCTCCATCGAAGGGCGCACAGCTCGCCGCGGCGCGCACCGGTCACGGCAGCAAGGCGAAGGAACAGGCCGAAGTCGGGGTCTCGCTGTTCGGCAGCCAGAATCAGGGCCACGACTTCGTCGACAGACGGCAGCGCGTATTCGTGCCGCTGCACCTTCGGGGGCGTCGCCCGCGTCGCTGGGTTGATCGCACACCATCCCCACTTCACGGCCTGGTTGAGCAGACGCCGGACCACGGAGTGGATGTGATGCACGCTCTGGGCACTCATGGTGCGGCCGCCGGCTCCGCCGCTTCGCAGCAGCCGGGCGTAGAAGGCGTCGAGCTCTACCGGCCGGATGGACCGAACCTTGCGGGTGCCGAAAGCCGGCAGAACATGTCGGTCCATGATCGCCGTGTAACCCCGAACGGTGCTGGGGGAGAGCTGGTCCTTGTTCAGCTCGATCCACCGAGTCCAGAGCTCGCCCATCGTGCCGGCGTCGGTCGCGATGTGCGCGCCTTGGGAGACCTCGACGAGCAACTGGCTCACGACTGACTCTGCCTCGCGCTTCGTGCCCCGGATCGTGCGAGTCAGGTACCGCGGCTTGCCGGTCGTCTCATCGCGGCCAACGAAGAGCTTCGCTCGCCACACCCCTTTCCCGCGCGCTTCGAGGTGACCTCGCATGGTGGCAATCTAGCAGGCCCGAGGGCGTAAATATTCCCAAGATATTCCCAAAACGGCTCAAATTGCAGCTACTCCGAGAAGGCTCGATCAGCCTATTAGGCCTCTCACCAGGATATTCCGAGCGCCCCTGGCACGACTCGAACGTGCGACACACGGTTTAGGAAACCGTTGCTCTATCCTCTGAGCTACAGGGGCAGCGGGCGCCGCTCTGATTAGAAGACGAGCGTGCGCGGCCGCCGATTGTAATCGTGGACGTGGTCGCCCCAGCAGCGGTGACGTTGGTCCCGCCGGCGGAGTGGCACCAAGACTAGAGAACCGCCCGTAGCGTCTTCGGTCAAGGTTCCACTTGGTCGGCTGTGCCGGTTGCTAGCGTCGAGGCATGTTGGGTCCCGGAAACTGGACAAGGCCGTCGAATGAGAGTTCCGTCCCGCTAATCGCCGGAGAGCCCGGGCGCGTGTCCCCACCCGCGGTCGACAGACTGCGGGCCGTCAACGGTCAACACCGATCTGCATGTCTTCGGCCGGGCCGTAACCGAATGTGGTGCCGTCGTACTGTCCTCGACCAGGGGAGAGGTCTAGGTGGTCAAGAGACAGGCGGCTGTGATCCTTGGCGAACTCGGTCTCAGCCTTCACCCGGACAAGACGAGCGTGGCCGACTTCCGGAACGGCCGGGAGGGCGTCGACCTCCTCGGCTGCCACCACCATGCCCCAACGTCTACCAGTGACGGTGGCCGTGCCCGACGAGTCTGCACACCCGCCCGACGCTCCGGCGTCGATGCGCACTGTGGTGCTGGCAGGAGGTTTTGGGAGTCGGTTGCAAGAGGAGACGGATACGCGCCCTAAGCCAATGGTGGAGATAGGTGGCCGACCCATTCTCTGGCATATCATGAAGCTCTACGGCTCGTTTGGGCTGTCTCACTTCGTGGTCGCCCTCGGCTACAAGGGCGACCAGATCAAGTCCTACTTCCTTGACTACCGCAATATTTCGAGCAACCTGAGAGTTGATACCAGGCACGGCACGGCACGCCTTCTCGACGCCGGTAGCGGTAGCGGTGAGGACTGGACGATTGACCTTGTCGACACCGGTTATGCGACCAATACTGGCGGTCGCGTCCGGAGATTGGCTGCGTACCTTCCCGGCGACAGCTTCTGTGTCACTTACGGCGACGGTGTCACGAATGCCGACATTAGCAAGATCGTCTCGTTTCATGAAAAGCATGGCCGCTTGGTCACCCTGATGGCAGTCCGGCCACCGGCACGGTTCGGTTGGTTGGAACTGGACGGCGAAGAGGTCGTCAGCTTCGTCGAGAAGCCCGCGCTCGGCGAAGGCTGGGTCAACGGTGGCTTCATGGTTCTGAAGAGAGAGGTTTTGGACCTGATTACGTCGGACGATCAAAGCCTTGAGCTCGATGTCATCGCCCCGCTCGCCGGGACCGGGCAGGTCATGGCTGTTGCTCACTCAGGCTTCTGGCAACCAATGGACACGATGAAGGACGTGAGAACGCTCCGGGCGCTTTGGGACAGCGGTTCGGCTCCTTGGAAGGTGTGGGATCAGGAGCCGGGGTCATAGCTGCGGGCGAGCATCATCAACGCCAGCTCCACGGGCTGCGACGGGAGCCAACCGAGCTGGTGCAGCCGGCGAACATCGGCGCGGATCTCAGCCGGACGTATCCCTGCGTATGTGAGGGGCGCCATCGCCGGCGGATCCTTCGCTAAGGCCGTCGCGACGATGAGGGCGAGCTCGCGAACCGATGGAGCGCTGCCCGACGCCACGTTGACGATGCCCCCGGCGCCGCTGCAGATCAAGTGCACGATTGCAGCCGCAGCCGCGTCGGCGTCCAAGTAATCCCGCCTGAGGTCAGGGTCTATCCAGTCGATGGCACGGTCGAGGGAGATGTCGTTGATGAGGCGAGGAATCACACGATCGGAGCGCTCTCCCTGGCCGAACAGGAAGAAAAGGCGCGGCCAGACCACGCTCACGCCTCGATCGGCGAAGGCCAGGACCTGGCGGCTGAGCGAGAGCTTGGCCTCTCCGTACCGGGACATCGGAATGCACGGGCTGCTCTCCGACAGGACGGGGACGGACCAGTCGTACTCCGCACAGGAGCCTGCCATCAGTATGTGCCGGCCGCCGGCGTTGACGAACTCGTGCGCCACTTTGAGGCTCCATGCCACCCACTGCTCGTTTTGCTCTGAGCTTTGATAGTCGCCGCCGACGTTCCAGGCGAGATGCACCAGCGCCTCTGGCTTGAGATGTCCCATCAAAGAACTGACCGCGCTACCGTCGGCGACGTCGAGGCCGTGCCAGTGGATGTCAAGTTCAGGTATCGAGGGCGACGACCTGTGATGAGAGGCATGCACCTCGACACCCCGGGACACCAGCTCGCGGCAGACTCGCTGCCCGAGGAAACCGGTCCCTCCGGTAACGAAGATCCGCCGAAATAGCGGAGTCGATGAATTCGCCCAACCCGCCACTGGCGCGATCCGACTTCAACGAGTCCGCAGCAGGTAGCCACCGGGAGCCGAGGAGGCAAGCAGGCGGTCGTTGACGTCGGGCGCCACCACGAACCGGCCATCGGAGCTCACGAACTCGTCTACAGCGTTCCATGGTCCATGGTCCGTTCCCCAAGGACGGTCGGCGAACGACTCGTCCGGGAGATCCCTGATGATCGTGTCCATCACGATCAGGTAGCTCCCGACGCTTACGAACTCGCCGTAGAGCGCCAGCTCGGCGGCCACGTGGTCCTTTGCGTGGTTGGAGTCGAGGATGACGAGGACGCGTTCGTGACGGGCAGCCACTTCGGCGGCGGCCGCAACCGTCTCAGCGGCGACCGAGTCGCCTTCGATCGTCGACACAGCGCTCGCGAGGGGATGGCTGGCCAGCGTGTCGCGGGCATGCTGCCGTATGTCGACGTCGATTCCGAGGACCTCGCGATTACCTCCGAGGAGCCGCAAGATGCTGGCGGACAGTAGGAGTGAGCCACCGTAGGCGATCCCAGTCTCGATGACGAGATCGGGTTGGGTCCGCCATAGGATCTCCTGGATCACGACGACGTCCTCGGGGTACTGAATGATCGGGACACCGAGCCAAGTGAAGTTGTAGGAGTAGCCGTGCTCGGCAGCGTGCCGGATCCATTCCCTCCTAATGCGATTCGAGGCTGGACTGCTGGCCAAGCCCTTGATTGAGACTGGGTCGCCCGGCTTTCGCTCTGTTGCGACGACCTGCTCGTCACGTCGAAGTGTCATGTCGAGTCTCTCCTCAGCCATGAGATCCGGGAAGTTCGAATAGCCTGTCGCGGCGGACGCTAACAGCCGCAGTCCGCAATCGCTGCCAAACGAGCAGTCTTAGTGCCGCAGCTATGCTCGGGGATGTGATACCCGGATGTCGCCGCACACAGCGACGTCTCCCCGCTGAGGGCTTGCCGAGGGACACGAGCCGGTGAGCGGAGTTGCCTGCAGGTCTTGCGAGGCGAGCCTTGGTCGCACGGTGTTCGACCTCGGCTGCATGCCACTGGCCAACGAGTACCCGTCGACGGAGGTCGAGTGTCTCTCCGAGCAGCGGTACCCGTTGCGCGTACGGCTCTGCGAGCGGTGCTGGCTGCTCCAGCTCGACGAGGTGATTCCTCCTGATCGCCTGTTCTCCGACTACGCCTACTTCTCTTCGTATTCCGACACCTGGGTCAGCCAGGCGGCTGAGTTCGCCGGCGCGATGCAGGAGCGCCTGCAGCTTGGCAGCGGCAGCCTCGTGCTGGAGGTCGCTTCCAACGACGGCTACCTGCTTCGCCACTTCGTCCGCCGCGGCGTGCCCGTGCTCGGGATCGATCCGGCCGAGAACGTTGTCGCGTCGGCGGTGGCGTCCGGGGTGCCCACCAAGGTGGGCTTCTTCGGGTCTGAGCTCGCCGCACAACTCGTTATCGACGGTGTCGCGGCTGACCTGGTGGTAGCCAACAACGTGCTCGCTCACGTGCCCGATACCAACGACTTCGTCGCTGGCCTCGTCAGGGTGCTGGCGCCCGAAGGCATCCTGAGCGTCGAGTTCCCTGAGCTGAGCACGATGCTTGCCGGCGCCCAGTTCGACCAGATATACCACGAGCACGTCTTCTACTTCTCGCTGCTGTCGTGTGAGTCGCTTCTTCGTCGCCACGGTCTGCGGGTCGTAGATGTCGTCAGCCTTGCCAGCCATGGCGGCAGCCTGCGCGTCATGGCCTGCCACGACGACGCTGCCCACGTCGAGGAGGAATCGGTCAACGCCGTCCGCCGTCGGGAGTTACAGCTCGGGCTTGGGACGGTCGATCCGTACAGCACCTTCGCGGCCGGCGCTGACTCCAGGGCTGAGTCAGTGCGTCGGTGGCTCGAAGGGGTAGCCGCCAGGGGCAAGCGAGTGGCTGCTTACGGCGCCGCCGCCAAGGGCAACACTCTGCTCAATTACTGCAGCGTCACGACAGGTGACATCGGCTATGTAGTCGACCGGAGCCCGCATAAGCAGGGGCACTTCCTTCCCGGCTCACATCTGCCGATCCTGCCTCCTGGGGCTCTTGTCTCGGGTCGACCCGACTTCGTCCTCGTCCTGGCGTGGAACCTGCTTGATGAAGTGACGGCGTCCTTGCCGGAGGTGCGGGCGTGGGGAGGCCGCTTCGTGACGACGATGCCGACGCTCACCGTGGTGCAGTGATGCTCGCCGCGACAACGATCAGCGGCGTGTTCTTGGTCGAAGCCGTGATCTTTGCAGACCATCGCGGGCTCTTTGCTCGCCTGTACGACGAAGAGGAACTCTCACGCGCCGGGGTCGACACCGGTGTCTCGCAGTCGAGAGCGGCCTTCAACGGGGCGGCTGGGACTTTGCGCGGCCTCCACTACCAGGCGGAGCCCCACGGCGACACCAAGGTCGTGCGGTGCACGGCCGGCAGCATCTTCGACGTGGTGGCCGACCTGCGGCCAGACTCGCCGACGTGCCATCAGTGGATCGCCACCGAGCTCAGCGCACTGAACCGGCGCTCTGTTGTGGTGCCGCCTGGTTGTGCCCACGGATACCTCACACTGAGTGCCGACTCCGAAGTCGCTTATCTGATATCGGTGCCCTATGTCGAAGGCGCCCAGCGCGGCGTCGTCTGGGACGACCCAACGCTTGCAGTCTCCTGGCCCGCTTCTCCAGTGGTTATAAGCGAGAGGGACCTGACGCTACCGAGGCTTGCCAGCTGAACCTCGGTCTGGCGGCTGCCTGTTTAGCGACCGAAGTAGGACCGGTACCACTCGACAGTGCGAGCGAGCCCGGTGTCGAGCTCGACAGAGGGTCGCCATCCGAGAACAGTCATAGCCCGGGTCGCGTCGAGGTACTGCGATGGGATCTCTGACCGGGCGCTGTTTGTCACGAGAGGCTCGAGGTCGTCGCGCTCGAGAAGGACCCGAAGACGATCGACGATCTCGCGGGCCGAGTGTGGTGTACCGGTGCCGAAGTTGAACGGGAGGCCGCGGACGTCATGATCGGGAGAGCGCTCGCACAAGAGAAGGTATGCCTCGACGACGTCGTCGACATGCAGGTAGTCCCTCGTCGGCGTCCCGTCGCTTCGCAGAAGCGGTTGCTCACCGTGCAGCAGGCTTCGGATCGTTCCCGGGATGATGCGGCTCCAGTTGAGGTCGCCACCTCCGTAGACGTTGGCGCACCGGGCGATGGCTACCGGGAGGTCGTACGTGCTGGCGTATCCCTGGGCGATCAGATCCCCGCAGGCCTTGGAAAGGTCGTACGGATGGCGGCCTGCAGGCGGCATGCTCTCTGTGTACGGCGGCGGCTGGAGGTCGCCGTATGCCTTGTCGCTCGAGGCGATCACGATCCGCTGCACGAGGTCTGCGTGGCGACGGCACACCTCCAAGAGGTTGTATGTACCACGGATGTTGGCTTCCATGGTGAGAAGTGGTGCCTTCAGCGCTACGCCGACTAGCGTCTGAGCGCCGAGATGGCATACCGTGTCCACTTCGTGGACCACGACCGCGCGCTCAAGATCGCGGTAATCCTCGAGTTCGCCGTTCACCGTCGTGACGCGGTCGATCATGGCGGAGGTGAACAGCTCGGTCCCATGGTCGGAGTCCAGAATGAGCGCCACGACGTGCGCCCCCTCGTCCAGCAATCGCCGTACCAGCCAAGAGCCGATGGTGCCGGAGGCACCGGTTACCAGGACCCGACGGGACTGCCAGCCCGAAGTCACCACGCGTTCAGTCGCTTCTCACCGGCCGCATCGACGGCATCGTAGTGCAAGCGCGCATCGGTCTCTGACTGGTGGGTTCTCGGCGAAGAGGCGGTCGCTAAGCTCCAATGATGAGTCAGCTCCACAGCCTCGGGATCTTCGCTTCACATGCTGCAGTGGCCACGTGAGCGAGTTGACGCCGACGGACGTCCCTTTCTCCGATCGGGCGGCCCGACCTCGTGTGAGCATCGGGCTCCCGGTTCGCAACGGCATGCCGTACTTACCGGCGTCTCTGGAGTCTTTACTTGCCCAAGACGAGACGAACATCGAGATCGTCATCAGCGACAACGCGTCGGACGATGGCACCGGTGACTACTGTCGATCCCTGGCATCGCGTGACTCGAGAGTTAGCTATCACCACAACAAGGTGAACATAGGCGCTTCGGCGAACTTCCATAGGGTCGTTACTCTGAGTTCGTCGCCGCTGTTCGCATGGGCGGCACACGACGACCTGTATGCCCGGAGCTTTGTCTCGCGGTGTGCAGCAGAGCTGGACGCCGACTCGTCGGTTGCTGGTTGCGTTCCGGCTCATCGAGTCATCGACGAGAATGGCGAGGTTCTCTACGTTCGAACCGAACCGGCACAGCTTGCCTCTCCTGACCTCGAGGCGCGCCTGCGCGCACATCTGTGGCGCCTGGGCAAGCTCACGCTATACGGCGTGTGGCGCAAGGACGTCCTCCTCAGAATCGGCCCGCCCCTGCCGGTCTGGGGCGCCGACGTCATCCTGGTCTGGCGAGCTCTGTTCCTGGCACCTGTCGCAACGATTCCCGACGCGCTTACCGACTACCGGGTGTTCCGCAACAAGACAGTCGATGCGCAGATCTCCGGGTTGACGGCAATGGAATCGCGAGCGCACTTCTCACACGTTCGGATAACGAAGAATTTGGCAAGCGCTGCTATCGAGATAGCTCCTACTCCAAGTGACCGGGAGACGTCAGACCGCGTCCTTCGCAGGTGGGTATTCACGCGGTACTACCGCCAATTGGCTTTCGCCGACCTGTTTGTGGAAGCGAGGCGTTACTGGGATGAAGGAGCCCACTTGCGGGCTGTCGCGCTGCTTGCCGTTATGGCCGTCGTCAGCCCAGGGAGGAGCCTTGACGGCTTGCGGCGCCTAAGAAAGTATCGCCACTTGTAGTCGGGTGTTCGCTGCTCACCCACTTGAGGCGGGGATGCTGAGCCGCCCTGCCAGCTGGTCAACTCGCGGCGGCGTGAGGCTGGCGCCCACCACGTCGACATCAACGGCGGGGTGAAGAGTGGCAGTCTGGTCATGCCGACTGTTGTCGAAGGCCGGGCAGATGACACATCGGTTTTTGGTAGACATTCGGAGTCCGCCCCGTACCGTCGCACTTCCATGGGAGCACTCGCTTTGGCATACGCCATAGAGGCACACGACCTCGTGAAGGTCTTCAAGGGGGGCGTGAAGGCACTGGACGGGGTCTGTTTCGAAGTCGAGCCCGGCACCGTGTTCGGCCTCCTCGGCCCGAACGGGGCAGGGAAGACGACAGCCGTGCGCATCCTTACGACCATCCTGCGGCCAGACTCGGGCTCGGCGCGAGTCTTTGGGTACGACGTCGCGACTGAACCGGCTGCCGTTCGGCGCAGCATCGGGCTGGCTGGCCAGTACGCAGCCGTGGACGAGAACCTCACCGGGCTCGAGAACCTCCGCATGATCGGGCAGCTCACGCACCTCCGGCGCTCGACGGCTACAGGGCGGGCGGGGGAGTTGTTGGAGCGCTTCGAATTGTCCGATGCCGGGAGGCGGCCCGTCAAGACGTACTCGGGCGGCATGCGGCGCAGGCTCGACCTGGCGGCGGCGTTGATGCACAAGCCGCCCGTCCTCTTCCTCGACGAGCCGACGACCGGGCTCGACCCTTACAGCCGGCTGGAGCTCTGGAGGGTGATCGAAGAGCTCACCACCGGAGGCAGCACTGTCCTGTTGACGACCCAGTACCTGGAAGAGGCCGACCGGCTCGCCGACCACCTCGTCGTCGTCGACCACGGTCGTGTGATCGCCTCCGGAACGTCCGCTCAGCTGAAGGCGAGATTGGGCACGACGGTCCTCGACCTCGACATGGGCGACCAGAGCCGCGCTGCCCGGGCGCTCGGCGTCCTCGGTGCTCGCTGGGAACGGGAGCCGGTGCTGAACGGCAGCGTCGTGGAGTTAGCGCTCGACGGTGGTGCCCGTATGGTCACAGAAGCGCTCGCGTTGCTCGACAGTGAGGACCTGGTCCCCGCCGCGCTGGCGATGCGCGAGCCTAGTCTCGACGACGTCTTCCTCACCCTGACGGGGCACGGGGCAACCACCGGCGAGCAGCCTGCCGAGACCCCCGACACGTCAAGGAGAGGTTCCGGTCGTCGGGCAGCAAGGGAGGCACGATGAAAGCGAGCGCCACGCTTTCCCTCGATGTCCACGCCGCCAGGGGGCGCCTCACCCCGATGCGGACGGCCAAAGACATTCTCGTGATGACAGAGCGCTACCTCATCGGTTACACGCGCATTCCCGAGGCCCTGTTCTTCTCGACGGTGCAGCCCGTGATGTTCGTGCTGCTCTTCCGCTACGTCTTCGGGGGTGCGATCCACATCCCTATCCGCGGCGGTTACGTCAACTTCCTGATGCCGGGCATCTTCGTGCAGACGATGGCCTTCGGGTCGGTTTCCACGAGCATCGGCCTGGCCGAGGATCTCCAGAAGGGGATCATTGAGAGGCTGCGGTCGCTCCCCATGTCACGGGCCGCTGTCCTGGCCGGTAGAACGTTGGCAGACCTCTGTCGGAATATCTTGGTCGTGGCGATCATCACCGGCGTCGGGTATCTGGTCGGGTTCCGCATCTACAGCGCCGGCGGGTACTTCGCCGGCATCGCCTTGCTGCTCATGTTCTCCTTTGCGCTGTCGTGGGGCTTCGCCGTCATCGGCCTCTCGGCGCCCAACAGCGAGACTGCCCAGGTGATGGCCTTCCCCATCCTGTTCCCCCTCACCTTCGCCGCCGGGACCTTCGTGCAGCCGAGCTCCATGCCGGGCTGGCTGCAGGCGTTCGCCCTCAACCAGCCGCTCACACAGGCGACGGTGGCCGCCAGGTCGCTCATGGTGTCCTACGGGCCGGCGTTCCAGCACGTCATCGCCGCCCTGATCTGGTGCGCCGGGCTTCTGGTCGTCCTCATCCCGTTGGCTACCTGGCGATACAAGACCCGCTCGTAGCCAGCTCGTATGCCAGGTCGGAGAGAGCTCCGAGAGCGGGTCAGCTACAACGCCGTCCTGCGCGTCTCCGGGCGGACGGCCGGTGCAATCCTGACCGTCTACGCACTGCACCTCGCCACGCACTACTTCAAGAGCAAGTGGGGAGAGATAGTGGCCGCCTCGGCGTTGGCCAACTTCTTCGCAGGGATCTGCGACTTCGGCGTGGCGAGGATAGCCAGCCGCGACCTGGCTGCCCAAAGGGACATGCAATCCATGACCTATGGCACAGCGCTGTGGGCAGGCGTGCTCGCTTCGGTCGTGGCGATGGCCGTCATGGTCCCGGCCGCCGTCCTCATTTACTGGCAGCACCCGGTCTACCGGTCGCTCTCTCTCGACCTCGTGCTCAGCCTGCCCCCCAATGCGCTATGGGTCGTGAGCGCCAGCGTTCTCGTCGCCAGGGCGCGCAACGACATGCGGGCGATCATCGACGTCGTCAGCAGCTTGTTGCTGCTGGGGGCGACGGGGGCGGTCGTGGCGGCCTCGCTCAGCACCGCCGGCTACGTGTGGCTGACCGTGCTGGCCGATGCCCTCACGGCGGTTCTCGGCCTCGCGTTGGCTCGGCGCTACGTCCGCGCCGACTTGGCACATTCGCGGCCAGGTGTGCCGAAGATGTTGCGGACAGCCGCCCCCGTCGGTGCCGGCCTGCTCTGCTACAGCCTGTACATGCAAGGCGACGTCGTGCTGCTGGCGCTGGTAGCGCCCTCCCGAATCGTCGGCGCCTTCGGCGTCGCCTTCCAGGTCGTCGTGTTCGGGACGACGGTGCCCTCGATGCTGACGGCGGCCATGCTGCCCAAGTTCATGACAGGTGACCTGGCCGCCCGCCAGCGTCTGGCGCAGCGAGCGCTCGACGTCTTGGCTCTGGTGGGCGCAGGCGTCGTGCTGCTCGGCGTCATCTTTGCGCGGGGTGTCCTCGTGGCGATCGGAGGGCATGGGTTCGCGAGCGCGACCGCGTCGTTGGCCGTCCTGAGCGGGTTTGCCGGCATCTACTTCCCACTCGCGGTCTTCCTCGACGGCCTCGTCTTCGTGAACGCCGAGCGGGACCTCCTGAGAGTACTGGCAGCCGTGGCCGCGCTGAACCTGGTGGCGGCTGCCATCGTCATCCCGATCTTCGGCGCCGTGGGTGCGGCCGCAGTCATGACGGGAAGCGCCGTCGTCCAGGCCGTGCTGAGCAGTGTGCTCTTCCGGCGCCGTTCCGGGCTCACGCTCTCGGTCAAGAGATCCTGCTACTTCGTAGTGGTGGCAGCCGTCGTCCTCGGGCTGTCCGAGTTGGTGCACGTGGTGACCGGCGTGTCCTCGAGCGAATCCTGGCTGCTCGTGCCCGAGGTGGCGGCCGTCGCCGTCGTCTATGGCGCCGGCTCTATAGGCCTGGCCGGCAGGGATCTCTTGCGCAGGTCCTGAACGCCGCCGGAGCACCTCAGCTGTGGTAGTTCGGTGCTTCCTTGGTGATGATGACGTCGTGGGGATGGTTCTCTCGGAGACTCGCGGGTGACACCCGCATGAAGGTGCCCTTTGCCTGCAGGTCGGCAATGCTGCGAGCCCCGCAATACCCCATAGCCTGGCGCAGGCCACCGACCATCTGGTTGAGGACGATGCCGAGCGGGCCTTTGTAGGGCACTCGCCCCTCGATGCCCTCGGGCACGAGCTTGCCGGACTCGACGCTTCCCTGGAAGTAGCGGTCCTTGGAGAACGAGACACCCTGCATGGCGCCGAGCGAGCCCATCCCTCGGTACTCCTTGAATCTCTCGCCTTGCTGGACCACGATCTCTCCCGGCGACTCGTCGACGCCGGCCAGCGCATTACCAAGCATCACGGTGTCGGCACCTGCTGCTATCGCCTTGGCGATGTCGCCCGAGAACTGGACACCGCCGTCGGCGACGACTGGCACGCCTCTGTCGATCGCAGCCCGGGCGCAGTCGTAAATGGCGGTGATCTGCGGGACGCCAATGCCTGCCACAACCCGCGTGGTGCAAATTGAGCCTGGCCCGATCCCGACCTTGACGCCGTCGGCACCGGCGTCGATCAACGCTTCGGTGGCCGCCGCCGTGGCCACGTTGCCTGCGACGATCTCCACCTCGAAGTTGGCCCGCATCTTTGCCACCATCTCGATGACACTGCGGGCGTGGCCGTGGGAGGTGTCCACCATGACGAGGTCGACCCCGGCCGCCACCAAAGCCTCGATCCGCTCCAAGGCGTCGGCGCCGGTGCCGACTCCGGCTGCGCAGCGGAGGCGGCCGCGCTCGTCCTTGGTGGCGTGCGGGTAGTCGATCTTCTTCTGGATGTCCTTCACGGTGATCAGGCCGTGAAGAGTCCCGTCGGGCTCGACGATGGGCAGCTTCTCGATACGGTGTCTCCCGAGTATCGCCTGGGCGGCGTCAAGGGTCGTGCCTACCGGAGCTGTCACGAGGCCGCCGGTGGTCATCACGGACGCCACTGCCTCGTCGCTCGGCTCGACGAAACGAAGGTCCCTGTTGGTGACGATCCCCACTAGGTGGCCAGCCTCGTCGACGACGGGGACTCCCGAGACGTGGAAGTGGGACATGAGCGCCATGGCGTCGCGGATCGACGTCGTCGGGGACACCGTGATCGGGTTGGTGATCATGCCCGACTCCGAGCGCTTGACACGGTCCACTTCCGCAGCCTGCTCGGAGATCGTGAGGTTGCGGTGAATGACCCCGATGCCGCCCTCGCGGGCCATTGCTATGGCCAAGCGTGCCTCGGTGACGGTGTCCATCGCCGCCGAGATGAGGGGGACGGCCAAGCTGATCTTGGGAGTCAGGCGCGCCCGGGTCGAGGCTTCCTGAGGAAGGATCTCCGAAGCCGCCGGGATCAGCAGCACGTCATCGAAGGTGAGGCCCTCGCGACCGAACTTGGCATCCCAATGGGCGAGGCGGGCGGCGTCGTTCTCCATGTCACATCCTAGACGCTGACAGCGCCGAGGTCGGGTTGCACCTCAAGGCCGGCTCAGGCGCCGAAGACTCGCAGCCACTCCTGCGGCGATCGTGGTGCCAGCACGGGGTTCCAGCGCTTGGTCTCCTCCAGCGTGGCCGACGGTTCCTCGGAGTAGAGGTGGCCTGGGTAGACGACAGTGGAGCCGGGCAGGTGCGAGAGGGTGTTGAACAGGCTGTCGTACATCTGTGCGGCGTCACTGCCTGGCAGGTCGGTCCTCCCGCAACCGTTGAGGAACAAGGTGTCGCCTGCGACGAGGCGCCCCTCCACCAAGAAGCACTGGCTGCCCGGAGTGTGGCCCGGCGTATGCACCAACTGGACGCTGACCGAACCGACGAGCACAACGTCGCCAGGCTCGTGCTCGACGAGGTCGGCCGGGCCGAGACCGGTGGCTCGGGTCACCCAACGGGCTTCAGCTCGCTGCACGTGGACCGGGACCGACGCCTGCTCGAGGAGTTGTGCCAGTCCCGCTATCTCGTGGCCGAACAGGTTCCCGCCGACGTGATCGGCGTGGTAGTGAGTGGCCAGGGCGCCGACGATGCGCATCCCGTCCTCCTCGGCGATGCTCACGAGCTCGCTCGGAGCATAGGCAGGGTCGACTGCCACCGCCTCACCAGTCGCCCTGTCCCCGATCAGGTAGGCGAAATTTACCATCTGGCGGGCGACGGAGTCTCCGCCGGCAAAGTCCCGCCCTGCCAGCAACTGCCGGAAGTAGAGACTGTCGGCAGCCGGCGGTTCCCCGGCCACCGGGTCCGCTCCGGTCACGGTGTGCGGCGCCTCGGCTCGGTCGGGTCCCACCCGGCCAGGTCGCGGAGGCGTTCGTCGTTGGAGAACAGCTCGACCATCGGGACGTCGAGGCCGAGGCGCCTCTGCAGGCGCTCGACGGCCAGTTCCTGGTCCCAAAGAATGAGGGTGACCGTCAGCCCGACCTGGCCGGCACGAGCTGTCCTCCCCGAACGGTGTAGGTAGGTCTTGTGATCCTCCGGCGGGTCGAAGTGGACCACGACGTCGACGCTGTCGATATGCAAGCCGCGAGCTGCCACGTCGGTCGCCACGAGAGCGGGCAACTTGCCGGCGGCGAACTTGTCGAGGGCTTGCTGGCGGGCCGACTGCCGCAAGTCGCCGTGGATCGCCTCGACGCGCACACCCTCAGAGCGCAGGTCGGCCACGAGCTTGTCGGCGCCGCGCTTGGTGCGCACGAAGCAGAGCGTCTTCTGGCCGCCGCTCACAATCGCAGCGCAGACTTTGGCCTTGTCCATCTGGTGAACCTTCACGAACCGATGCTGCATCTCCTCGACAGTGACCTGCCTCGCCTGCACCTCGTGGACGATCGGCTGGCGAAGGTGGCGGCTGACGAGCTGCCCTATTCCGGCATCGAGAGTGGCGGAGAACAAGAGCGTCTGCCGCTCCGAGGGCATGTGCCGCAGCAGCCACTCGACCTGTGGCAAGAAGCCCATGTCGGCCATCCGGTCTGCCTCGTCGACGACCAAGGTCGTCACGGACCCGAGGCGGGCTGTGCCGCGGTCGACAAGATCGATGAGTCGACCCGGTGTCGCCACTACCAGGTCGACGCCGCGGGCCAGGCGCTTGACTTGGCGGTCGAGCTCTGCTCCGCCGTAGACGGCCGCCACCCGCATCCCGACTGTTGTCGCCAGGGCTGACAGCACTTCGGCAACCTGGACTGCCAATTCCCGCGTCGGGACGAGCACGAGGGACGAGGGCGCTCCGGGCTTGGACCTAGGGGTCCTCATAAGCGTGGGAAGGCCGAAAGCCAGCGTCTTGCCCGAGCCCGTCTTGGCTTGGCCACACACGTCGTGCCCGGCCAAGGCGTCGGGAATCGTCAGCTCTTGGATAGGGAAGGGCTTGAAGATCGCCTGGTCCGAGAGAGCCTTGACCAACTCGGGAGACACGCCGAGAGAGGCAAAGGTGATGTGGGAGCTCGACGGGTCGAGTGCGGTGCTCATGACTATTCTCGGCAGCCTAGTGGCAGGCGCGCCGGCCACAGCCGGATCGTGCCGCGCTGCGGCGCCGGGCGCGGCCTGCTCGCGAGGTCAGCTCGCGATCGGACACCGGAAGAAGGAGACAGTTGGGATGCCACGTATCGAAGCCGGAGAACAGGCGCCGGCCTTCACTTTGAACGACGAGGAGGGCAACAGCGTCAGCCTCTCTGACTATCTGGGTAGTGACGTGGTCGTCTATTTCTATCCGGCCGACGACACGCCCGGCTGCACCAAAGAAGCCTGTCAGTTCACCGACCTGTACGGCGAGTTCTCCGCCGCCGGAGTCGAGGTGATCGGGATATCGCCGGACAGGGGGGAGGCGCACAGGAAGTTTCGCTCCAAGTATGGGCTCAAGGTCCGGCTCTTGAGCGATCCGGCTCATGAGGTGATGGAGTCCTACGGGGCCTGGGGCGAGAAGACCCTCTACGGCAAGAAGAGCGTCGGCGTGATCCGTTCGACGGTGCTGATCGGCCCGGACGGCCACATCAAGCGGGCGTGGTACCACGTGAAGGCGGACGGCCACGCCGCCAAGGTGCTGGCGCAGCTCACTGTGTAGTCGGGGCACTTCCGGCATCGTCGGCTCGCTTGGGCCGCCCGGGCGACAGCTCGCCTAGAGCGCCAAGTGCAAGGGTGGCCACCATGACGGCGACGAGGGCGGCGGCGGCCGCCCCGGCTCCCAAGGCGATCAAGCCGAAGTCGCCGAGCCCGTTGCGGAGCGAGAGCAACAGCCAACCGAGAACCCCGCCGGCGACTGCCGTGCCGGTTACCCACAAAGCCCGCTGCAAAGCAGGGCCGTGCAGGCGGTGCATGGCCTTCGGCGGCGAGACCGCGTTGGCGGCAAGCTCGACGTAACACAGGAACAGAGCGCCGCTGATGGAGGCGACGACGACGGCGCCGGAGCGGTCGACAGGCAGGTCGGCCAGCACGCAGGCGATGGTCTCGCATGTCACCGAGATCGGCAGCCACTCGCGGCGCCCTGATGCCATGCACACCAGGTAGGAGAGCAGGGCGGCGGGCAGCAGGAGAAAGCAGCCGGCCCGCTCCTCAGGATGGGCCCAGATGCACAGCAGGGTACCGAGAGCCGCCAGCATCGCGATGGAGCCGACAGAGCTGGCCGGAGCTGCTGCGAACGCCGTCTTCAGGCGCTTGGTCGTGATGGCGGTCGGGGCGGCGTCGTCGTCCCTCATGCGGAACGAGAACGGCGAGAAACGAGAGGTCGAGTGCATCAGCGTCCCTCAGCGCGGCCTGGCGGCGTGTGACACCTGCGCCCGCCGGAAGGCAGCTATCTCAACCAAAGCACCGGCGATCCCCTCCGGTCCGCTGATCGGCACCACCGGGACCCCCCAGGCCCAGAAGCGGTGCCGGACCTCCTCGCGTTCCATGGCAACGACGCGGGCGGCCAGCGCGACAGCAGTCTGGCGACTGCCCGCCCCGCCTCGGGCGAGCGCCGCCGGCGAGAGCTCGACGACGGCGAGGTCTATGCCTCTGGAGCGCAGCGAGGCGAGAACCTCGGTGAAGCGCTTGTCGCCAAGCGGCGATATCGCCAGCACCAGGCAGCCGGCCGGGAAGAGCCTGCGGGGGATTATGTCGGCCGTCTTCCAGGCGTAAGAGAAGAACACCTCGGAGGCCAAGAGTGCCGAACGGACGCGCTCGAGGTGCGCCGGGCCGGTCCCGGGCTCCACCCAGTCGAGGACGCCGCCGAAGCTCACGAGGCCCAGGCGGTCGTGCTGGCGTGAATACGACTCGGCCAAGGCCACTGCGGCAGACACCACGTTGGGGATCTCGCTGGCCGAGAACGTGTCCGCCAGCAACACGATATCGGTGCTCCGGTCCGGGTGCTGGAGATTGACGCAGGTGACGCCTCGCCTGGCAGTAGCCCGCCAGTTGATCCTGTGCCCGAGGGCTCCCTCGGGCTGCTCGCGCACGTCGGCCATCTCGATGCCGTCAGCCGCCAGGCGGGCGAGGCGGTCACCGGCCGTGGCACGGACCCGCTCGGGTCGCACGACAGACAGGGCATTCGAAGCGAGGGGCCTGATCTCGACCGTGGATGACTCCCCAGCGGTGCCCTGACCGACCAGGCAAGCCGACGAGTCCGTCACGCGCAGGTCGAGCGTCCCGAGCGGGAAACGTCCGGGACGCCGCGCTCGAAGCACGCAGTCGATCTCCTCTTGCTGGCCGGCGGCGAGATGGAGCTCCCAGCTGGAGGGCCCGTCGACTTGCACTCCCGGCGGCAGCCGAAGGCCGAGGCAGCACTGAGCCGAGTGGCGCGTGGAGACAGTCAGCCTCATCGCGATCGGCTCGCCGGGCGCCGTCAAGGAGGTCTGGAGGTCGACGGCGATGCTCGGTGCCGACCGGGGCTTGGTCAGCCCGAGCACGGCGGCGAGCGCGACGGGCGCGGCGAATGCCACCAGAGCGACATCGCCGGTGATAGCCGCTGTGAGCAAGGCTATGGCGGCCACGGCGCCCTCGATGACGACCTTCGGCTGTATTCGCCACGACAGGGCTGGCGTCCCGGCCGAGACCGAGCCGCCCGGCGTCAACGGTGCCGAAGCAGCATCGCTCACTCTGGGTCTCTGCCCTCTCCGGCGTCGAAACCGACGGGGACAGCCACCATCGAGACGGCTTGGCGGACCAACTCTGTGCTCTGGACGCCGCGGAGCCAAAGCTCGGGCTTGAGAGAGACCCTGTGTGCCAGGCACGCCTCTGCAACTTGCTTCACGTCGTCAGGCAACACGTAGCCGCGGCCCGAGAGGGCGGCCCTGGCGCGCGACGCCTGCATGAAAGCGACTCCTGCACGAGGGCTGGCGCCGAGCTGGACGCCGTTCAGCTCCCGCGTCGCCCTTACGATCTCGACGAGGTAGTTGGCCACCGCCGGCGCGATCTCGATACGTTCGATGGCGGCTTGCATGGCCAGGACGCCGTTGGCGTCTGTGACGGCGAGCAACCCGGGGTCCTCCGAGCCACGCTCGGCCCGCCGCATGATGAGCTCTCTCTCGCCGGCGAGATCGGGGTACCCGATGCTCGTCCTCAGCAGGAACCTGTCGAGCTGCGCCTCAGGGAGGGGATAAGTGCCCTCGTACTCGATCGGGTTCTGGGTGGCGATGACGGCGAACGGCTGCGGCAGCTGGCGGGTCTCGCCGTCAGCGGTGACTTGGTGCTCCTGCATGGCCTCCAGCATCGCCGCCTGGGTCTTCGGGGGCGCCCGGTTGACTTCGTCGCCAAGCACGAGGTTGGCGAACAGAGGTCCCGGCCTGAACTCCATGGCGGCTCGCCGCGCGTCGTAGAACGAAGACCCGGTGATGTCGGCGGGCATGAGGTCCGGCGTGAACTGGATCCTCGCGTAATGCATGCCGGTGGCTTCGCAGATGGATCGCGCGACCAGCGTCTTGGCGACGCCCGGCACGTCTTCCAAGAGCACGTTGCCGCCCGCCAGGATGCCGAGGAGCACAAGCTCGATCGCATCACGCTTGCCGACGACGGCTCGCTCCACTTCGTCGAGGATCGCCGAGGTGAGCTCGCCCACCTGGGGGAGACTGAGATCAACTGCAGTCATCACAACCTTTCCAGTGCTTCGACCAACTCGTCGATCTCTGCCAGTTCGACGCCGTGGGCGTCGCGATTGCCGGAGCGCGCCAGCTTCGGGTCGACGAGACGATACGCCCTGCCGAGCACAGCTTCTGCCCTTGGGGCGTCCTCGATGCCGATGCCCAGCCGGGCGAGCTTGGAGGACGCCAGGTCAGCCAGGCGCGGGCGGACCAGCCTGTAGTAGTCCGGCATGGTCACTCGGCTCAACCGGATCCGTCCTGCCAAGGCGTGGATTTCGGCCAAGGCGGGGTGCCAGGCGGCGCCGGGGCGGGCATCGCCCGGCGTGGCGTCACTGCGGCTACTGCTTCCGGGGGGCTTCCAGTGGGCGCTGTCCTGCTTGGCTCCCGGCGCCTTCATCCACGACACGGCAACACCGCATACGACGAGACCTACGCAGGCCAGGTAGACCCGGAACGACCGGCTCGGGTCGGCCATGCCCATCACGAGGGACAGCACCAGAGCCAAGGTGGCGGTCATCACGGCAGCGATGGCGAGAATCAGGCGGCGCCTCATGCGGTGTGCCCTGGGCCGGTCGCGGCTCCCGCCAGGCCGGAGTCGGTGCCGGAGTCGGTGGCGCTCCCACCAGGCTCACCGGCCGAAGCAGCCGCGTAGGATCTGAGCTCCGCCTCGACCTCGGCCAGGGCTCCGATGGCGTCTCGGCGCAGAGACTCGTCGACGGGCATCGAGGAGTAGCGGGCCCGCTCGAACAGGCGTGTGAGGCGCTCGGCGCCACCGTGCGAGACACCAAGGCTCAACAGGAGGCGCTGCAGGAATTCCGCCGGCGTCTCGTCGTTCCTCCGCGAGGAGCCCGCGGCGGCCGCGCCGTGTGTCATGGCCAGGTAGGCCGCCACGACGGCGCGGCGCGGGTCTGCCTCTTTGCTCGGATCCGGGATCTCGATGCTCGCCAGCGTGCTCGCCAGGTCGGAGCGGTCTCCGAGCACGGACTGCAAGGGCTCAGCCTCGAGCAGAGAGAATCGCCCCGAGCGACGCAGCCGCCGCTGCGCGAACCAGCCGCCGACCATGACTACGACGACGACGAAGAGCACCACGGCGATCGTGTCGCCCGCAGTGCCCGACTCGAACTTGACCTTCGACGGGCGCGGTGACGTGTCAGGGGGCGGGCCACCCGAGGTTGCCGGAAGTACCTGGTGGTGCGTCGTCGGCTTGTGAGGGTGGACCAGCAGGCCGAGCAGCTCGGCTATGACGCCGAGCAAGATCGGGATCAGCAACACGACCCAAGTGCGCTGTTTGCCTTTCCATTGGGTCCGGCTGTCTGACGGCTTGCCCATCACCGAGACGAGCAGCATGACCACGAGGCCGACGAGCAAGAGGCCGACCAAGGTCACGGCCGTGGTCATGATCTGCGAAGCCATCCCAGGATTGAGGGTGGCGCTCGACGAGGAGCTGGAGGCGGCGCCGAGAAGGGTCGCGAACAGGAGAAGGGCGAGAACGGCGAGTGCGACGACCCGGCGGCCGACATCGCCCAAGTCCCGGCGTCCAGCCTGTCCTGCAGCACTTGGTCTAAGTGACGTCTCACACCCCCTCTCGGTCGAGACGGCGCCACCCTGGCAGGCGAGCGTGCCGGGGATTGTACGACTCCTGCGGCGCCTGCCGCCTAGCGCGGAGTCCCTCGCGCGCGACGCCATCTCCCGACGCGGCAGACTGGGGGCATGGAACAGGCCTCTTCGGGAGCGCCCAAGCACAAGCGCAAGCGGCGCTGGACCTCGGTGTTCATGGCGATAGGCGTGCTGTTACTGCTTGCCGCCGGTGCCGGTATTGCGTACCCGTTGTGGTGGAACAACCGTTCCTCGAACGGCGGCAAGCACCTTGTGACCAACTTCGACAACACCGAACCGGGCAAGCCTGTCCAGGTGACAGCCGATTGCGTGCCGTCGCCACCCAAGGTCTCGGACGACACGGTGCCTGCCGGCCTTATCAAGATCCCGGTTCTCAAGCTGACGGCGCCGGTCCTCAACGGGTTGACGGATGCCGTCCTCAACGTTGCAGCCGGTCACGACCCGGACTCCCCGTGGCCGGGCGGCACCGGCGAGAGCATCATCGAGTCACACGATGTCAGCTACTTCTCGCAGATCAGCGACCTCCATGACGGCGACGTGGTCATCTGGGAGGACCACTGCCAGCAGTACCAGTTCAAGGTGATCGGCCACGAGGTCGTAGCGCCCGGGACCCTGCTTTCAGCTCCCAAGGGGAACGGTGAGGGCCTTGCCCTCATCACTTGCTACCCGACTACTGCCCTGTACGACGTCCCGACCCGATACGTGCTGCTCACCCAGGAGGTGAGCTCGGTGCATTCCAAGGTCACCCCGCCTCCGGTCGACGTTGTCCTTCCTGACCTCAAAGTGCCCGCACCGCCTGCTCTGGTGGCGCTCGGCCTCCAGCTGGATCAGAACTCCCTCTTGTTGGGCACGATGAATTTCGCCGGCTCACCGTCGCCTGCCTGGAAGCAGGGGCCCGCCAGCCTGGACTTCGAAGCCCTGGCCCTGGAGTCCTACTTCGGGACCGAGAAGGCGATCGCCGACAACCAGCCGTCCTGGTGGAACGACTTGTCCGTCCCCGGGTTGGCCGAGCCGTCGCAGTGGGACACCAGCGCAGACGTCTACGTGACCGAGAACGTCAAGGGCAACACGCCCGTCTCGATCACCCTCTCGTCGAGCTACGTGTCGATGGTGCTCGTAGCAGAGCACGGGGACTTGTTGATCCAGAGCGTCACAATCCACTAGAACGCTTCACAACGCCCGTCGATGCCGACCCGGACGAGGGCCGGCCCAAGAAGGAGTGCAGCGTGCCCGAGAAACCGCACTGGGCCCACCTGTTCCGCGAGGTGGTGACGTCCGGGCTTTGCACTGGCTGTGCGGCCTGCATCGTCGCCTGCCCCTACGACGTCCTCGAGTACGACGACGCCAAGGGCCGGTACAGGCCGTTCCACGTCGAGGCTGACGGTGGCACCGACGACTGCACGCACGGCGAGAAGGGTTGCACGCTGTGCACTCGTGCCTGCCCGCGCTTTCGCGACTGGGAGACCGAGATCGACACCTTCCTGTTCGGGCGCGAGCGACTCGACGAGGAAGTCTTCGGCGTGTCGCAGCAGGTGGTGCTGGCTCGGGCGACTGACCCGGAGGTCAACGCCACGGGCCAGGATGGCGGGCTCGTGTCGGCAATCCTCATCCACGCCCTCGAGAGCCAAGTCATCGACGCCGCTCTGGTGTCCTACCTGGAAGGGGACGGCCGTTCGTGGAAGGCCGTGCCCGGCGTAGCCCGCAACCGCCAGGAAGTGCTGGCGGCGGCGGGCTCGAGGTACACCTACTCCGCCAACCCCATGGCGTACGCGGCGGCGATAGAGGCTGGGGCCGAGAAGGTCGCCCTGGTCGGAATGAGCTGCCAGGCCTCGGCGCCGCCGGTGATGCAGGCGAGGCGGGCGGGGAAGGTGGCGCGGCGTTTCGTGCTCACGATCGGGTTGCTCTGCTCCAAGACCTTCGACGATGCCATCTTCGACGAGCTCTTCTTGGAGCGGTACGGCCTGCACCGCGAGGACATGGTCAAGATGAACATCAAGGGGGTGTTCCAGATCTGGATGCGGGACGGCAGCTACCACGAGGTGCCGTTGAAGGAGGCTCACGCCTGGACCCGTGAAGGCTGCAAGGCCTGCCCCGACTTCGCCGCCGAACATGCCGACATCTCAACAGGCGGTATCGGCGCGTTCGGCGACTGGACAATCACGGTCGTGAGGACCGACAAGGGCCGAGAGCTCATGGAGGCCATGGCTGCCGCCGGGAAGATCGAGCTGCGGCCGGCGACTGACGACCCTGCAGCCGTCGAGCTGATGCGCAAGCTCTCCCGTGTCAGCCGCCGCCGCTGGCCCGAGACTGCGGTGCCTGGCCCGCGGCGGATCGCCATCACCGGAGCTTGACGAGCTCCTTGGTCCTGGCAAGCACGGCGTCGAGCATCGCAGCCGTCAAGCGGCCAGTGAACACGTTCTGCTGGCTCGGGTGGAACGAGCAGATCACGGTGCCGGGCTGACCGTCTAGCTCTATGCCTACCTCGAGCCCATGCGAGAAACGCCGCCTCGGTCTCATCGCCTCCCCGAATACCTGCACCCGTTGCAGTGTGTCGTAGGCGAAGCCGCCCAAGCAGAGCCAGACCCGGGCCTTGAGAAGGGACAGCTCTTCGGCAAGATAGGGCAAGCAGGTGTCGCGCTCCGAAGTGCTCGGGCGGTTGGCGGGTGGGGCGCACCGCACGGCAGCTGTCATGTAGGCGCCACGCAGCTGCAGGCCGTCGTCCAGGCTCTGGGAGAGCGGCTGGTTGGCGTACCCGGCGCGGTGCAGGGCGGCGAACAGGAAGTCACCGGACCTGTCGCCGGTGAACATGCGGCCGGTCCGGTTGCCCCCGTGAGCCGCCGGGGCAAGGCCCACGATCACGAGCTCGGCGTCCGGGTCGCCGAAGCCCGTCAGCGGCTTGGCCCAGTACTCCTGCCCGGCGTAGCGGCGCCGCGGGTTGGCGGCCGCCTCGACCCGCCACTCGACCAGGCGTGGGCAGGCCATGCACGCCTCGACCCGGGCATTGAGTCGAGCCAATTCCTCCCGCGCGCCCCCCGACGATGCCCGCCGCCGGCCTCCCGAGGCTGACGGCTCCTCATTGTTCGCTCTGCTCACCGGAGTGAACGGTACGGTAATCGGATGCCACGCCGTGCCACAGACCGCCCGACGACGGTGTGCTGGGTCCGGCACGGCTCGACACCGACCACCGGCAAGGTCCTGCCGGGCCGGGCGCGCGGTCTCCATCTCGCCGAGCGCGGCATCCTGGAGGCCAAGGAGGCCGGCCAAAGGCTCGATGGCGTGCCGGTCTCGACCGTCTACGCCTCCCCGCTCGAACGGGCGCGAGAGACAGCAGCAGAGATCGCCGCCCAGCTCGGGCGGAGGGTGACAGTCGACAAAGGCCTCGTCGAGTGCGATTTCGGGGATTGGACCGGCGCCGAGCTCGCCAAGCTGAGCAAGCTCCCGGAGTGGCGTACCGTGCAGCGCCTGCCTTCGGGGTTCTGCTTCCCGTCGGGGGAGTCGTTCCTCGACATGCAAGCCCGGCTCGCGGACGTAGTCGCCCGCTACAGGTCCAAGCACCCGGGAGAGGTCGTGGTGGCCGTCAGCCACGCAGATTGCATCAAGGCGGCACTTGCCACCGCTCTCGGGGTTCCGTTGGATTTGTTCCAGCGGATCATGGTGGGCACGTGCTCGACCAGCGTGGTGAGCTACGGGGCCGACGCAACGATCGTGCACGCCGTCAATTCGTATGGCCCGGTCCGTAAGCTGCTCGGCACCGGGCAGGTGGCAGGAAAGGTGCCAGAGAGGTGAGCGAGAGCTTCGAGTTCGACAGCCCGGATCGCGTGACGTTCGGCACGGTCGGCGAGGTCGGCCAGCGCGTGTTCGTCCTGCAGGCGCGCAAGGGCGGCAACGCAGTCACGCTGAAGCTCGAGAAGACCCAGGTGGGCACCCTCAGCCGTGTGGTCGGACGCATGCTCCGCGGCCTCGCCCAACCGGGGACGCTTCCCTTGCCGGCCTTGCTCGAGCTGGAGGCATTTGCCGAGCCGGACTTTGTGGTGCGAACGCTTCGGGTCGGTTACGACGAGACAGACGACCGCGTCGTGATCATCTGCGGAGAGGCGGACGAGGACGACGACGAGCCCGACGAGGGCGACGAACCCGGAGTCGCCGCCTCGGCGCGCCTGTCGCTCACCCGCGAGCAGGCACTGGCGCTGGTGATCCGGGGGGCCGAGCTGGTCGAAGCCGGGCGGCCGCCATGCCCGCGATGCGGATTCCCGCTCGACCCGAGAGGACACGTGTGCCCGAGGATGAACGGGAACCGGCCCCCGCTGGTCTGACGCCCGAAGAGAGCATCGAGGTGCTCTCGGCCGGCGCCATCGAGATCGAAGGGCGCCTGCCGTGGAGCTCCAACTACTCATACCTGGCCACGGTTACCTGCGAAGCGCGGTCGTTGAGAGCTGTCTACAAACCCGGCCGAGGCGAGCGCCTGCTCTGGGACTTCGGCCCCGACCTGTACAGGAGAGAGGTCGCTGCTTACGAGCTGTCGGCTGCCTTGGGCCTCGGGCTCATCCCCGCCACGGTGCTGCGCGCCGACGGGCCGCTCGGGCCGGGTTCGCTCCAGCTCTTCGTCGATGCGGACTTCGAGCAGCACTACTTCTCGATCATCGAGGACGTCTCGCTCCACCCCCGTCTCAGGGAGATGGCCGGGCTGGACCTGCTCTTGAACAACGCCGACCGAAAGAGTGGGCACGTTCTCCTCGACTCGTCCGCCCGGATTTGGGGGATCGACAACGGGCTGTCGTTCCACAGCCAGCCGAAGCTGCGCACCGTGATCTGGGACTTCGCAGGCGACCCACTGCCCGACAGCGTGCTTGACGGCGCATCCACCCTGGTGGACAGCGTTCCGCAGAGCGTTGCCTGCCTTCTTGCTGAAGCCGAGGTGGAAGCGTTGTGCAGGCGCGCACGAGCCGTCCGGCGCTCACGAACGCTCCCCCAGCCCCGCGACGACCACCGCTCTTACCCATGGCCATTGGTCTGACCAGGGTCCCGGCTGCCGCTTCCGGGAAAACCTGTGGATGACCAACGGTAGGTAAAACGGTATGGGCAAGGCGCATTGTTATGGATGGCCGTTGCTCGTTTCGCTCCGGATGTCACCATCGATGCCCCGGCCGCCCAGATGCTTGCGGCGGTCCTAGGCGAGGTGTTGCGGTGCCGGGAACGCCGCTGGTCGGGCCCGAGCCGGCACGACGTGGCCGGTGTGCGGGGGCGTCTCGAGTGGATTGCCTGCGACAGCGTACCGGCGGTCAAAGACGACGTCCTCGACATGGCGGTAGCTCTGTTGCAGGCGGCTGCCGAACTTCATCGAGCCGGACGCCACGGCGCCGCCATGGCCGTGGAGGGTGTCGAAGGCAGGCTGCTCGAGGCGCTCCTCGGTGCTGGCGCTGTCGAGCCCGGAAGCTGACAGCTGCCTGCTCAGAACGTCGCTGCTCGCCCTAGCTCGGTGATCGGGCGCCTCTTTGTCGTCGGCACTTCGGGCAAGTGAAGGTCGGGTGGGCGGTGCAGCGGGCTGCGGACCGTGCGCCGCCGGTCGTAGAGAGCTTCGTCGGCAAGCTCGACGAGTGCGGACCCGTCGAACGAGGCCGCCGAGCTCACACTGGACACACCCCACGAGAAGGCGGGAGCAATCCTTTCGACACGAGACATGACGACGCTGGCGTCGTCGCCTGAAGTGTCGGGCAGCACTATCAGGAACTCGTCACCGCCTACCCGGTATACGCCGTCGAGCCCTCGCATGGCGCGGCGGAAGGCTTCGACGAGTTGGAGGATGGCACGGTCGCCAGCGGCGTGACCCTCGGAGTCGTTGATGGCCTTCAAGCCGTCCAAGTCAGCTGCCACCACGCAGAGGTCGAGCTCTGCCCTCGAGCAGCGAGCCAGCTCACGTTCCAGGTCGCGCTCGAAAGCCCGTCTGTTGGCGCAGCCGGTGAGGGCGTCGGTGAAGGCGGCCAGCTGCAACTCGTCGGTCGCCGCTTTCGTCGCATGCAGCATTGCCCTGTCCACGAGGCGTCCGAGGCGCTCGCCGTCGGCGGCCGTCGTGACTAGGTGGCGGAGCAGCAGGAGTTGCTCGACGACAAGTGCAGGCGAGGCAACTCGGGCCCCCCAGCTCGTGGCGGCCAGCTCGAGTGCTCTTCGTCGAGCCGCAACGGTCGAGGGCGACCTTGTCACCGGGGGCGGCACGCGGCTCCGCGACGAGAACGTCCCGCGCACGCGCTGGACGGCGTCTGCAGTAGCGGCCCCCTCGAGGGAGACGAGCAGGGCGAGTCGTTCCGTGGTGTCGGGCGGACCGTTTGCGCATCCCGAGGCACGGCAACGCCGCATCCAAGCCTGGGACAGGCCCTCGACTGCGGCCAGGTCGTCATCGGAAAGGCCGTCGGCGCCGCGGGTCGGCGCCGCGGGCGCGACAACACTCCGGGGTGCCCCCCGGGACGTGACAGGGATCGGGGCTCGCTGGCGGCCCTGACGGGAGGATGGCCGGTCGACAAGGCGAGGATACCTGCGCCGCGGAGTCAAGCCGCGGACCCGCGCCGCTCCCTTTGCCTCGCCTCCTTGCCTGCGCGGCCCGTCCGGCGGGCAGACTGTTCGGGCAATGGACAGTCCCGGTGTGCCCACAGTGAGCATTGCCATTCCCGTGCTCAACGAAGAACGTCGCCTTGGCAGCTGCCTTCGGGCGGTGGCCGCCCAGGACTACGCCTCGGTTGTGGAAGTTCTCGTCGTTGACGGCGGTTCCACGGATCGGACGAGGGAGGTCGCTGCCAGGTTCGACAAGGTGAAGATCCTCCACAACGAACGAAGGATCCGGCCCGCTGGACTCAACGTCGCACTGCAGTCGGCCTCGGGCAAGGTGTTCGTCCGGGTAGATGCCAGGACGATCCTGGCCGCCGACTACGTCAGCCGATCGGTAGCGGCGCTCGAGCAAAGCGGTGCGACCGTGGTCGGAGGGCCACTCCGCTTCAGTGCCAGCAACGCCCGCCAGCGCGGCATTGCTGCGGCCATGACGTCAAGGCTCGGAGCCGGCCCGGCGGCCTTCCGGCGGCAAGGCGGCGATCCAAGGTTTGTGGACACTGTGTACCTGGGTGTCTTCTGGACCGAGGGACTCCGAGAGCTCGGCGGCTATGACGAGGTCTTCGGCGGGAACGAGGACGCCGAGCTCAACCACAGGGCCAGCCGGGCCGGCGGCGTCTGGCTGGATCCCTCGATCATCTCGTCCTACGCGGTGAGGGAGGGCTACCGGCCGCTCTTCAGCCAGTATCGCCGTTACGGGCTGGCGCGCGCCGGCACCATGCGGAAGCACCCCGCCTCGATCAGCCCTCGCCAGCTCGCCGTGCCGCTCCTCGTTGCCGGTGTGGCCAGCCCGTGGCGAAAGCAGGTGCTCGTTGCCTATGCGACGGCGGTACTCGGCCGCGCCGCGGTCGAGGCCATCACGGACCCGGCGGCAGCGCCGGTAATGGCCGCGGCGCTACCGACGATGCACTTCGGCTGGGCCGCCGGCCTGGCCGAGGCCTTGGTCCTGCGACGCGACATGACCACGCACGCAAGCAAGTGAGCCAGCTCACCGACCCTCGCCGCGGACCATCGACCGCACAGTGCGGCCCATGGTCCTCAGGTCGAGGGCGAGGTCCTGGTGTCTCAAGTAATAGAACTCGTACTGGAGCTTCTCGAGAGCATCGAGCTCAGAGGCGCCGTAGTCGTACTTGACCTGCGCCCAGCCCGTGATCCCCGGGCGGACGAGGTGCCGGACGTCGTAGAACGGGATCGTCTCGCTCAGCTGCTCGACGTAATGCGGCTGTTCGGGGCGCGGCCCCACGATGGACATGTCCCGCTTCAGCACGTTGATGACCTGCGGCAATTCGTCGACGTGCATCTTGCGGAGGATCTTCCCGACCCGACCGAGGCGCGGGTCGTCCTCAGAGGTCCAAGCTGCAGGAGCATCTACGTTGCGCATCGTCCTGAATTTGACGATCGTGAAAACCGTGCCGTTCTTGCCGACTCGCGGTTGGGTGTAGAAGAGAGACCCTCGGTTGCCGGCCAAGTCGGCGAGCAAGACGAAGGGAACAGCCACGACCAGCACGACTGCGCCGGCAGCGGCCAGGGCGATGTCGAGGGCTCGCTTCATCCTGGCGTAAACCGGGCGGTGAATCTCGTTGATGTCGAAGAGCAAAGCGATGCGCTCCAGCTCGGAGATCGGGAGCTTGCCGAGCCACTCGTCGTAGAAGAGCGAGAGTGTCCGGATGCGGACGCCCTTGGAGTGCGCCACCACCGCTTGGGAGACGACAGCCTCCATCGCCTGAGCCTCCCGGCTCATGACGAGGAGAGTTGCCTTGTGCTCCTCGATCATGTCCCCTAGAGGCGCCGGACGCTGCTCGGTCGGCAGGACCTCGGAGGGGGCGAGGGTCAGCACAAGGTGCGCCGGCCTCTCCGGGTTCCTGTTGAAGTCGCGGAGCAAGCGGTCCTCCTCGTCGTGGCTGACCAGGGCCAGCACGCGCTCGTGCTGGCCCTGCCGCACGAGGGTCCTGTCAGCCAGAGACGACACCGCCGTCAGCACCGGGACCAGCAACACGAGGCACATTCCCAAGTCGAAGACGGGTATCTCGAGCACCGGCACGGCGTGGTGCCTGAAGAACACCTCGGCCAGCACCACGAGCACGACGGCGCCGATTACTGCTCCAGCTGCCCGCGCCAGGCGGTTGAGGGCGCTGATTCCGCTCTCGTTGATGCCGATCGCATAGGTGGCGACCCAGATCAGGCCCAAGAGGGCTAGCAGCCAGCCGAAGCGCGGCTCTGCGGTCAGCCCGTAGTGTATGCGGCCGCGGTAGTGGCCTGCGTATTCTGCGACCAGCCAGAGCACAGCTAGGCTCGCCAACGGGGTGAGCAACTTGACCGATCGTGTCATCGAACAACATTCAATCGCAGACGCTGCCGGTAAGCCGGCTTCCGACGACGGCTCACCGCTTGAGGGTACGCCGACGGCGGCACCCGCAGCCGAATTCACCGTCTTCGGGTTGGCCGCGGCTGCGCTGGCCGCCCTGTTGCCCACGGTCTTCTCGCCGGAGCTCACCTACCCGACCTTCGTGCCCAAGTACGCCGTCATGCTCCTGTTCGCGGCCGGTGTCGTGCCGCTCTGCCGCGCTTCGAAGAAAGGCCGGACAGTAGTTGCTTCGCGAGCGGCTCTCGCCTTCCTCGTCGTCGGGCTCATCTCGGTCGCTCTCTCAGCGTCTTGGAACGTTGGCCTTTTCGGCCTCTACGCATGGGGCACCGGCTGGATCTTTTGGGTGTGCTGTGCGGGTGCCTTCGCCTTAGGGAGCCGCCTCACCCGGGCCGACCTTCCACTCGTCACAGGTGGCATCATCTTCGCCGCGGTCGTCAACGGCCTCATCGCGCTCGTCGAGATCAAGGGCAATCTCGGGGGCGCTCTTGCTCTTTACCAGGGAGACCAGGCGGCCGGCCTTCTCGGCAACCCCATCCATCTCGAGGCGATCGAGCTCTGTGCCGTAGCCTTGCTGGCTCCGAAGGCAGTCATCCCCACCGGCGGGCTCAAGCGCAGCGTCGTCTGGAGCTGGATAGCCCTGGTTGTGGTGACTGTGGGGCTCGAGCTGTCCCTCGAGCGCGTTGCCATCGCCTGCCTGGTGCTGATCTTCGCCGTCTCGATCGCCGTGTACCGAGCGCGCTCGCTCCCGATCCTCGGCGTTGTGGCGGTGTCCTACGGCGGTGCCTACGCAGCACTTGGCCGTGGTCTCGGCAGCCGGGTGCTGCAGAACGGGTCGCAAGAGACATTCGGCAGCCGGCTGCACATTTGGAAGATGGCGCTCACTGCCGTCGCCCATCGTCCGGTGCTCGGCTATGGCCCCGGCGAGACCATCTCGGCTATGGCGCCGAACATGAGCAAGGCTTTCCAGACCCATATCGGACCAGGCACCCTGCCCACCGACAGCCACAACTTCTTCATAGAGGTGCTGACGACTACCGGCGTACTCGGCCTTGTCTGCTTCGTCGCCTGGCTCGCCGGCGCCGCCAACCGGGCGAGAGGGCCGCTCCTGGCTGCGGCGGCCTGCATCTTCTTCGTCGAGTTGGTGGAGCCGTTGAACATCGGCGTCACTCCTATCGCTTTCCTGGCTCTCGGCGCGGCCACGGTGTCGATCGGCAGGCCGGTCGGTCTAGTGGCCCTCGCCGACTGGGTCAGGCGGCGAGGCAGCCGGTTCCCGCCAGACGACCGAGTTCTGCCCTATCTCTCCTCGCAGCCGGGCGAGCTCGAGGTCGCCGCGAGCGGGCTGGGGGCAGGCGATGGCGTAGAAGGCCCCGCTAGTCGAGGAGACACTGCCGAGCCGACCCTGGCCATGTCGCGCCGCACCCGAATTGTGTCCTCTACGACAGCGGCTCTGGTCGTGGTTCTGTCCCTGGTTCTTGGCGGGACCATGGTGGCCGCTGGCTACCTGATGCAAGACTCGACCCGGCCGCTGGGCCTGTCGGCAGCGGTCACGGACGCCCTGGAGGCGCAGCGACTCACTCCCTACTTCGCGGAGTCCTCAGCGAGTGTGACCAATGCGTACATCGCCGACCCGGTCATAAAGAACCCCCTCCCGCGCGTGCTCCCCTGGGCGATGAAAGCAGCAGACCTCGACCCAGTCGACCCGCTGTTCCGGACCGATGTGGCGGCGATCTACCTTGACCTGCACAGGTACTCGATCGCAGAGGTCAACTACCGTCACGCATTGCGTCTCGACCCTTGGACCCAGCAAGCATTTCTCGGGCTGGCCAGCGTCAGTGCCGCGGAGAAGCACTGGGCTACCGCCATCGCATGGGAACGAGACGCTCAAGAGGTGGGCAACCCGCCCTCGCCCGTGCTGGGCGCCCAGATCGTGACTTGGGAGAACGATCTCAAGGCGGGGCACTGACTCGACTGATACGGCTTCGAAAGCCAGGCGGGGTTAGGCTTCGCGTCGCTCGCAGGCCACAGGTTGCCGGGCGAATTGAGCGAAGAGGCTGCGGTTTGGAGGTACTGCTATGAGCTTACAGGACAGCGCGGCCGTGAACGACCCGACTGTCGCGGCCCAGTCAGAATTTGCCACAGGGCTCGAGGGAGTTCGCTTGCACCTGGAGTCGCTCGGCCGAGAGCTGGATCTGCTTCGGGCTGACTTCGATGACAAGCTCGCGGTCTTCGGGTCCGGACTGGGAAGCATCGCTTCAGAGCTGAACGCCCTGGAAGCTGCGCTGAGCACGAAGCTCGAGGTGGAGGCGCTGGCCCGACAAGCCGAAGAGGCCCAAGCCGAGGCCGAGCGCCAAGCCGAAGCTGCCCGCCTGGCCGAGGAAGCCGAAGCCGCCCGCCGGGCCGAAGAAGTCGAAGCAGCTGCCGAAGCGGCGCGCCAAGCCGAAGCCAAACGCCAAGCCGAAGAGACCGAGCTGGCCGCCGAAGCTGCCCGCCGGGCCGAAGAAGCCGAAGCAGCTGCCGAGGCGGCGCGCCAAGCCGAAGCCAAACGCCAAGCCGAAGAGGCCGAAGCCAGGCGCCGGGCCGAAGAAGCCGAAGCAGCTGCCGAAGCTGCGCGCCAAGCCGAGGCCGAGCGCCAAGCCGAAGAGGCCGAAGCCAGGCGCTTGGCCGAAGAGGCCGAAGCAGCCGCTGAAGCGGCGCGCCGAGCCGAGGTGAACGGAGCAGCTGACGAGTCACAGGGCCAAGCCGAGGCTGAGGCGACCCAAGTTGAGGATGCTGCGAGGGCCGAAGCCGAACACCAAGCCGAAGAGCTCGAGACCGAAGCCGATTTGCATCGTTACGAGGATGCCAACTCGCAGGCTGAGCCGCTGACCGACCATGCAACGGGAGGTGAGGACCAGGCGCAACTGCCGTTACCACCTCCACCACGAGGTACGGCAGCGGCGCTGCCCATCGCGAGCGTTGCGGTCGCTGAGCCACCGAGCACCGAGGCCATCGCGAGCTCGATCGAGGAAGACCTTGGGGGCGGTGAGTCAGAGGGCCGGGCAACGACCTCGGCGACTCTTGGCGAACAGGCAGGCGGGGGATTTCCCGCCTCCCTCTCCCCGGGCTTTGAAGCTCTGCCTGCCACGGAGGCGCATGTGGCGTCGCACGAGACATCCGGGCCGTCAGGCATCGTGGCTCCGAACACCGATACGAGCCAGTCCGACTTGATCCTGGCGGCGGAGTTCGGCGCCTACGAGCAGAGTCGAGAGGCGATCGGAGCCGCGTCGAGGCTAAAAGCCGAAGCCCCGACTCGATGGCCCGTGAAGATCGGGACACCGGTGGAGCAAGCTGTCCTCATCGCCGAAAAGGCGCCCCCATTCGGGGGTGACGAGGAAGAGAGCGGCGAGGTATCCGAGGAGGAGGGAGCGCAAGCGGCGCCACAGGGCTGGTCCGACACTGAGTCTGCCTCGCCCGGGGCACCGCTACCGCCTCCACCGCCGGTTCGCCAGCGCCGTGCAGACGACGACGACTTCTTCGTGGGCGGAGGACACTGAGTGCTGCTGTGAAAGCTTCGGTCCGCAGGAGAGCCGAAGCTGGTTGCCGTAGGACTGCCAGTGGCCGGCGAGGAAGATTTCAGCTAAAGTGCCGCCCAGATCCGGTCGATCAATTCGAGAGACGGATCCATTTCCATTGACCCTAGGAGGAAGCTCAATGTCTTTCGTCGAGCGGTGCCGTCAACGGCACCTCGGCAGCGAGGGGGGAGATGAGGGTTTCACCCTGATCGAACTCCTGGTCGTATTGCTCATTATCGGTATCCTGCTTGCGATCGCGATCCCGACGTACCTCTCGATCACGAAGGGTGCGAACGACACTGCGGCACAGTCAAACCTTCAGACCGCTCTGACCGGCGCCAAGGCCTTTTACACCGACGGCAACCAGTCCTACAGCGGGATCATGACCGCGGCGGGCACCACGTCGTCCATCACACAGGTTGACACCGGAGTCAGCTACACGTCGACCAGCTTTTCAAACGGCCCGCACGTCGTGTCGATCGGAATCGACAACAGTGGAACCGCCATTACCATGGTTGCTCTCGCCAACGGCACCCACAACTGCTGGGGCATCTACGACAACACCGCGGTCTCATCAACTTCTAGCGGACCTACTGGCGCAACCGCAGTCGGCACGTACTTCTTCGTCCTGCCGCACGTTGCCACTGGTGGTTGCACTGCCGCTGCCGGTGACGCTGCGACGAGTGTGTCAACCACGGGGTTCCCGAAGGCTTAGTCCACAGTCGTCAACGGGTCGGGAGCCTCAAGCTTCCTATCTGAGCATCAGACCCCCGGGCTGCGTTGCAGTCCGGGGGTCTTTCGCGACCGAGGAGTTGCCCCAGTAAGGGCGGCGCCGACTGTGCTGTCAGCCAGCAGGGGCGTAGGACCTCGACGTCGTGACCGGGTCGGCGGAGGGAAGCAAAGCCGAAGCTCTGAGTGGTTTGACAGGCGGCAGAGGGCTCGGATCCACACGACATTGAGTGGGTGCGGTGTCCACGCCGAGATCCGGTCGATCATTTCGAGAGAGACGGATCCATTTCCATTGACCCCAGGAGGAGCCTCAACGTGTTTCGTCGAGCGCGTCAACGTCAGCTCGGC
>JBOGHW010000072.1:0-62060 GCA_050744865.1 Acidimicrobiales bacterium
AGAGGCAAACCGCCCTCGTTCGGGGCCAATAGGACGCCTGCCGAGGTATACAGGCTCCACCTGAAGCATGCCGACCGAGCACTCAGGCTCTGCGGATCAGTCGTCAGTGCCGAGCGCTTGTTTTAGGGCTAACTCCAGGGACGGCGGCTGTTTGCGCCGATGGCGCCCAATGCGGCGCTGGCATCAGCACAGGAGCCTCGATGACCTTCTCCGTCGTTGGTCCTGAGGGCAACCAGCAGGCCTATATCGCCCTCAGGGACGACATGGCGGACTGGGCGAAGGCCGGAATCATCGTGAGGTTCGCCGGAGGCTTCGACGGCCCGTTGCCGACAGGTCCGTGTACGGAATCAATGTCTTCTTGCGGTTGGGAGATATCGGATATCTCAGGCTGGCTCTACGAGCCGGATTACGAGCCGAGCGGGGAGTACCTGTTCGGCAGTGGGTCGATCTATAACGACGGGAGCTACTCCGACCAGAGAAACGACTCGCTCATCAACCAGAGCATCGCGTCCAGTTCAGACGGCGCCCTGGAGACTTGGGCAGGTTACGCCACCGATCAGCTGCCGGTCCTCTGGCAACCGAGTGGCGCAGAGCTGGTCGAAGTCAGCAAACACCTGGCGGGCGTGCTGCCTGTCAGCAGCATCGGGGCTATCGAGCCTGAGCTCTGGCGGGCCGGGGCGGCTTAGCTGCAAGTCGAGCTGCCACGGCGGAACGATGTCGTGGCCGCCGTCAGCTAGCCTTGGCTTCTCCGCGGCATACGCAATCACCCGCCCCAGCGCTCCGCTGGCCCTTCTACCTCGCGCTTTCGGTCAGCTGCTCGACCAGTCCGCCCGCTTTGCAGGGCACACCTGGCAGAACTGCTGCAATCAGCGAAACTCACCGATGCCTTCACCGTCGTCTCGCTCCCAGCCATAGGCCGCGAGGTAGCCCCAGCAATCTGGCATGCTGCCATCGGTATCGGTGACGTCGTAGGCGTCAGCCAGCTGGCGGGCACTGACGATCGTGCCTGCCCAACGGTTGGCATTCTCGTCGCGGGCGACGGCAGCGACGCCCCTTGCGACATAGGCCGGTGACTCAGAGATGGCAAAGCCCGGGGTCTTGACGCACGCTTGGCGCCAGGTCCCTTCCGTGACTCCGAAGTTCTCCAGCATCTTCTCCGAGCGCAGCCAGCCCGGCGTGACACCGACCGCCGTCACGGGGTGATCCTTGAGCTCGGCACTCAGTCCCGTCACGATCCGCTCGACGTTGGCTTTGACCAAGTCGTAGTAGAAGCCAACATTTCGCCGGAAGTCGGCGTTGGCCTCCGAAGTGCCGTCGGTCATCTCGACCACCAGTCCTCGACTTCCACGAGCGCTGGCAGTGTGCAGCATCAGTGGCAGAGCTGACCGGCAGGTGATGAGATGGGTGTGCACTCCCATCTGGAGCATGCGCAGTCCGCCCGCTAAGTCATGCTCCCACAGCGGCTTGTCCCACTCCGCGTATCTGTCGCCGCCGAAGATGTCATTGACGAGCACGTCGAGCCGGCCATGCTCGCGCTCAATGGTGGCAAGCAGCCTGGCAACCGACGCCGGATCTTCATGGTCGACGACGAGGGCAGACCCGACTCCTCCCGCACCCCGGAGCAGCTCCCCCGTCTCTTCGATGGTCTCGGGTCGGTCGATCTCGGATGGGCCGGACTCGCGGCTGCTGCGGCCGGTTGCGAAGACGTAGAACCCGGCACGCGCCAGCTCGACTGCGATCGCCCGGCCCGCTCCCCGAGTTGCACCCGCCACCAGAGCGACGCGCATCTCGGCAGCTGCCTCCACGGTCATCTGTTCAGCCCTTCCTCAGGGACAGCGGTTCCTCGTGAAGGGTCATGTCTCCTCCGGGATCGGCTGCGATCGCCACGAGTCGCTTCAGCGGGTGACGCAGTCACTCCGGGTTCGGACACAAGCCGGCGGGGTTCTCGTTCACCTGCCTTACGATACAGACGATCCCAGGAAGTGCCTAGGCCGTAGACTGCCAATCCGTGTCGCAGGACGGACAAGCCACGAGCCATTACCAACCCGTGTATGGCGACGCCTTCACCAAGGTTTGAGCTCGCTTGATCTCCGCACGAAGCGCCATGAGATCGCATCCGTAGCGTGCAGCCGCTGCCTGTGCAGTGGCGCGGATGCCTGTACGCCGCGCAACCATCGTCTCGACGGCGGCGGCCCACACCGCCGAGACCGCATCATCCTCATCGGGCGCGGAACTGGCATCGACAAGTTCGTTCAAGTACCACCAAGCCGCCAGGCATCGAGCAGCGAACCCGAGACTGCACACCTCCGTGGCACGGCGAAGCAACAAACGCGCTGCCTCCTCCAGCGGCGCCATCGAGAAAGGTGGTGGCACTAGCAGTGATGCGAGACGCTCTCGCATCACGTCGGCATATCGGTCCTTCGAGAAAAGCAAAGGACCGGCCCGCTCGAGTGGGAACGCCGTCATCGCGAGCAGGCGCCCGTTGTCGGTGCACCACTCCAAATGAAAGCGCAGCTCCCGTCCCGAGGATGTCTCTACCCACCCAACGGCCTCCGCCGTGCCCGCTAAGGAGCCCCGAGAGGATTCGGCGACAAACCCGCGCGGTTCTTCGCTCTCTCGCATGCCCACAACCAGTCCGGGGCCTCGATCGCCATAGAGGCGGACGAGCGCCTCCATCGGAGAGTGTCTTACGACATCGCGTGGTCGAAGTGCTCGCTCGTTCAGCACAGATTCCCAGACCAGTCGCGTCAGCCCGTCGCCGGTCTTGTTAACCGACCCACCACTCGAACCCTTCGGCGTCACCCGTCCCGACCCTCGTGCCTTGGCTCGCCCCGGCCCCTGGTGGCGACCGGACGATGTTCGCTCTCCCCCGGCCCCCGGACGCGGCGCCGCAGCTGGCCCCCGTTTGCCCTCGTCTCGTCCCCTCGGCGGTGGAGACAACTTCGGCACCTTCTCTTTCGCCGGGGGCACAGCTTTCATCGTCGCCGGAGGAGGACGGGCATCTTGCACGCCTGTGCCGCCACCGCCAGCCGTGCCCGCCGCATTCGCCTCCGCCTCAGGCTTGTCGCACACCCGGCACCCGAGACGCCGCTTCCCCGCCACGAGCGGAGCGACGACACCGCAAGCGGGGCAGCTTGGTGACAGGAATGCTGACATGAGCGGTAGGAAGACCAAATCGATCGGATAGCCTCGATCACCCCGGCGGACTGAAGCACACACCCGCCATACGGGCACTCCGATCACGTGAAGGCGGAACGGTTTCACGGTCGCGGCGGACATCATCTCGTCGGTCACCTCGGCCCGGCGCCGCGCCCACTCCACCCGAGTGGCATCGGCTTGGGTGACCAGAACTGGCTTCCGGTCCTCCACCGCTCGCGCCCGCCGCTCCTCGATCGACTCGAGCACGCGCTCGTAATAGTCGTCTACCACCGCCAGCTGCGATGCGAGGCGACGAGATCGCAGCGCCGAGAGGTCACTCGCGCGGGCCGCAGCAAGCTCCCGGATGATCGTATCCGCCTCGGTCAGGCCGGCCCCGCTCCACTCGCCACCGCCAGGCGGAGGCCCAGCCTCGAGTGTGGCACCCGCCAGACATGCCGCAAAGTCAACGGCCAGCTCAGTACCGTCCTCGAGTACCCAGGATTCGATGAGCTCTTGGGCCACTTCGTCGAGCGACAAGTGAAAGCTGACCAGGGCGCCCACCCGCAGGACCCAGAGGTACCCACCAGCAGGCGCGGCGCTGACGTCGATTCGGCCATGGTCGACTTGGATGCGATCGCGCGCTCGCCGCTGCAACGTGGCTGGCGTCGGCGGCAAACCAGGCGGCGGGCTCAAGTGGGCATAGCCGGCGTCTCCGAGCGCGAGGACTGCTTCAGCAGCCGTGCGCAACACGGGATGGCCGGGGGCCAGCAAGACGAAACCATCTTCTCGTCCCACTTCCGGGTCCTCTGTCAGGCTCACCTCCTCTGGAAGTCGGCACGCTGACTGAAGGCGCGGTGGGGAGACGACGAACGCCCCCTCAGGAATGAGCTCCACCAAGGCCCCCTCGGAGGCAGCGTAGCTGGTGAAGAAGCTGACAAGGCCACCGCGACGAGTCACCGCTCAGCGCGCTTTCCCACCATCGTCGGCTTCGTCGCCCTCGAGCGTGGCAACGAGTCGGTCTGTCCAGTCACGGCTCTCACCGTGCGCAAGCCGAGCTTCGGCCAGAGCGTCCCCCAGCTTTGCAAGGCGAGCTGCGCGGTCCTCATCGTCATTGCTCTGGACATGCGCCTCGAACACCGCTTCCTCGAAGACGAAGTCGTCATTCACCCGACCTAGAACCATGTCGAGCTCGCCGACGACGAGCTCGAAGAGGTTGAGCTTTGCGTGGAGGATCTGTAGGACGTGCTCCTCCAGCGTGCCGCGGGTAGCCACATTCGTCAGCATGACGTCGTGGGTTTGGCCGATGCGATGGATCCGGCCGAGCCGCTGCTCGATCCGCATGGGGTTCCAGGGCAGATCGAAATTGACCATGGCATGGCAGAACTGGAGGTTGCGTCCCTCTCCGGCAGACTCAGTACTGAGCAGCACGTCGGTCTGGTGCTCGAAATCAGCAATGGCTGCTTCCTTGTCCCGGCGAGCCAAGCTCCCGTGATACCGGGTCCAACGACGGCCGGTGGCTGAGGCCCATTCACACAGGTAGGCGAGGGTCTCTTTGAAGGCAGTGAAGACGATCACTTTCTCACCAGCCTTTTCGTGACGGTCGAGTAGCCCTCCGAGCACCGCCGTCTTAGCACTGTGACCCGTTTCCCGAGCACGCTCGGCTAGGTCAAACCAGCCGAGGCGCTCGAGTGTCGGGCCAACGGCTCGGGGCGACGAGCCTGCCAGCTGCTGCAAGGTTCGCAGCGCCAGCTCACGCGAAGGACCGGCGTCGCGAGCACCTCGGCGAACCCGCTCTGATATCTCGCCATAGAGGGCAGCCTCTGCCGGAAACGGTGTCACGAGGACTGTCTCAGCCAGGCGTCGCGGCAGCATCATCGCTACTTCGCTGCGACGGTGCCTAACCATCACAGCACGAAGGTTGGCGCGAAGATCTGTTGCGGACCTAACGAGCAACTGGCCACTCGCCTCCGCGGATTCGTCCCCGTCCAGCTCGGTTCCTCCCGCTAGGCTGCGCCGCCCGCGCCGCTCGGGTGTGCCGTAGCGGCGGCGAAAGTCCTTGATGGTGCCAAGGTGCCCTGGGCGGATGAGAGCGACCAGGTGGAAAAGGTCATCCAGCCGGTTCTCGACTGGCGTAGCGGTGAGGAGCAGCATGTGGCGAGCGCGCAAAGCGCGCACGAGTTGCGAGGAGGCGGTGCGCGGATTGCGGATACGGTGCGCCTCGTCGACTACGACTAAGTCCCAGTCATACGACGACAGCCGCTCACGAAGCGCTTCCCTCCGAGCCGTGGCCAGCGATGCAACCACGACGGCGTCGCCTTCCGGCAGGCCCGTATCGCGCGATAACTCGTCGGCTGCGAGCAGCTCGGCTTCCTGCGTGGCCACAGACCAACCCTCACGTGAGGCTACGGCTGCCGGAATGGCGAACTTCCGCTCCAGCTCCTCGCACCACTGACCGACGAGTCCGGTCGGGGCGAGCACCAACACTCGCCGCGCCAGACCTCGCTGGCGGAGCTCGGTGATAACGATGCCGGCTTCGATGGTCTTGCCCAGACCGACCTCGTCGGCCAGGATCGCTCGCCCGCCCATCTGCCTGAGCACGACTGCGGCCGCCCGGAGCTGATACTGAAACGGCTCAAAGCGCAACTGTGACAGGCCGGCAAACGAGTCGAAGCCCGGCCTCCGCCACACGTCTATCGCCCCCTCGACGAGCTCCGTGCGCTTGGCCGACACAGATTGGCTGCTGCCAAGCTGCCTCAAGAGCTCCGCGTATTCGCCTCCGCCCGACACTTTGGCCAGCGTCAGCACGCGCTCCGCTAAGTCACCCAAGGCGGGCGTGGAGCAAGCTGTTCGGCCACGACCTGAGCATAGACTGGCGAGTGCCTGCCGATTCCAGCCACAGGTCGCTGCCACGGTCCCGCGCGATCGCGGCCACGTCGGCGACGGCGGCCGACGGTGCGGCCAGGCCGAGGAGGACTCTCGTCGGCCTCGGCCGGACGAGACGGGGGTAGCCGGAGCCACGGGAGAGCGGGAGAGGGCGGCCAACCGCCAACCTGGCGGACGCGTTCGGCGGTATCTTCTCTGTCAGCATCCTCGAAAGGAAACCACATGATCCGCAGAGATGTGGCCGCGGTCCTTGTCCTCATAGCCGTGGTAGCGGCAGCCTGCGGCGGTCCCAGCTCCTCCAGCACGACCAGCACCAAGGCAGGCAGCTCGGCTGGTTCCACGGTCCTGGTTGCCGAGCGAACCACGAGCCTTGGCAAGACCCTCGTCGACGCCAGGGGTTTCACCCTCTACCGCCTGTCGACAGACGGCACGGACAAGTCCAGCTGCACCGCTGCCTGCACAGGGATCTGGCCACCCCTGCTCGCGACAGGTACTCCGTCGTTCGGCGGACTGTCCGGCCTCTCGACCTTCAACCGTGGCGGCGGGAAGACGCAGGTCGCGTACCACGGCGAGCCTCTCTACACCTTCTCCGGCGACACGAAGGCGGGCGACACCAACGGCCAAGGAGTCACCGACACATGGGGCCATTGGACTGCCGTCGTGACCAGCGCGGCAAGCGGTGGAAGCTCCACGACCACAAGTAGCACTTCCGGGGGCGGGTACGGCTACTGAGTTGCGCGGGCAACGACGTGGGGAGCCGGCGTGTCAGCAGCTGAAGTCCAACTGAAGCCGACCCTTTCCTTTGGAGGGCTGCGCGCCGTATGCCCGTCCTCCCTCGTCGTAGCGGCCGTCACTGGCCTGCTCGTCTGGGCGGCCGTTTCGAACCTCGTCCGCCACGGGAATCTCGCGAGCGAGATCTCGGCCGGTCGCGCCGAGCTGGCCGCCCCCCTCCTCGTGGGTCTGGTGGTTCTGACGGGAGTGTGTGAGCGGCGCTGGCCGGCCGAGGCGCGCCCTCTCTTCGCACGAGGCCATATTCAAGACGCCTGCTATCTCGTCTTGCACGCGGTTGCCGTCATCCCACTCATGACGCTTCTCGGTGTCGGGGCAACGGTGGTGATTGCCGGACATCTCCCGTGGATAGAGCTGCGATCGGCAGAGCACCTCCCTCGCTTGCTGCTGGTAGCGATCACGATCGTGGCCATGGACGGCGCGAACTGGCTGGCCCACTACGCGGACCATCGTGTACGAGCACTCTGGCGCTTCCATGCGCTGCACCACAGTCAGGAAGAGCTCAGTGTGCTCACTTCATTCCGGGCGCACCCCCTCATGCACACAACGGGTTTCATTCTCTCGACGATTCCGGTCGCCGTCCTCATGCCAACCCTTCCGATCGCGCCTGTTCTCATAACGAGCTACGTCTGCATCGGCACGCTCCAGCATGCAAACCTCCGTTGGACGTTCGGCTCGCTCGGAAGGGTGATCGTCAGCCCGGCTTACCACCGGCTGCACCACGATCCGAGCCGGCAGGACGTCAACCTCGGAGTCGTCTTGGTCGTCTGGGACGTGATCGCGGGATGCGCTCGCTTTCCCTCCCTAGCTGGTGCCGCAAGCGCCACAGGTCTCAACGGCCGGCCCGTTCCCGTCGAACAGCACGTGACGGCGAGATCGGGCCTCGGCCTCATGGTCTCCCAGCTCGGCGAGCCCTTCCGGGGCGGAGGAGGGGCTGAGCGACAAAGCACTGGCGGCACAATTAGTCAGGAAGCTCCCCACAGGCGGCCTCGAGCACAGCCAGGTCCCGATTGGCGTACTGATTGTGTTCCCACTCCTCGTTGAGCACGACATGCAGGCAATGGAGAACCGTGTGTGCTTCCCGCGGGTGGCCGGGTGGGTCTGGTGGGATGCAGACGCGCTCGAGCTCGCCAGGCGTGAGTGCATCGATCGTCGCTCGTACTGCGTCCATACGCCCTCGGCGCACCTCGAGCACCTCGGCGAGCAAAGGATCGGCATCGGGGTCGAGCCCGATTGCGCGTGGGTCGGTCAGAAATGACCCGGCGACTCCCCACCGGTGGAAGGGGCGGGACTGGTGCCCGACCATGCGCAGGAGCCACGTGTCGGTGGCCATGACGAGGTGGCGGAGCGTTTCCAGAAAGCTCCACTCGTCGTCCACCCGCTCGTGAAGCATCGGCTCGGGAAGCGAGCTGGCCCGCTTAAGGGTGGCCCTCCAGCGGTCTTCGATGATGTCCCACGCCTCGGCCAACCCATCTCGGTCGCCGGCGTGGAGCTTGGCGCGTTCGGGAAAGCGGCCGATTAGCTCGGCCTCCACCAGCGGTGCGACCGCGACGCCATTGAGCCGCAGACCCGTGATGTCGCCGGAGATGTCGGCGTTCACGAAGTAGCCGTCGGTGATCTTCGAGTCCTCGAAGTCTGGGCCGTGAAGGCGCGCCCCGGAAAAATCCACATCTGCCAGCCGGGCGCCGTGGAGCGATGGGCCTCTCTCGTAACTCATGCACCGAGGATCGCGCCACGGGCTGATTGCGGCAAGCAGCTCGAACCGGAGCGACGTTTCTTAGGAGCGCACAAGCAGGCGATCGCCTCGGCGCCCGCTCAGGCCGGCGTGTCGGCTCGAAGCCGCTGGGGCGCTACGGCGGGCACGGGCTCGTTCGGCCGGCGCAGCGGCGCCTGGATCTCGCAAACCTGTTTATGCGGTTCGGCGTCGTTGAGCTGCAGGTAGTAGTCGCGTCCCGGCCCGACATGCTCGTAACCGTGCTCCTCGATCCATGCCATGACGTCATGCACGATCGTTGGCCAAACTTCTCGGGCCGTGCCCTGGCGAACGCCGGACGCCACCTCGACGCCCGGCAGGATCACGATCTCCGCTGGCGCCTTCGCCTCGGTCACGTCGTCGTCCACGGCGGTGCCGACGAACATGGTGATCCCCTTCCCCTCGCTGTCCCGGGCGATCTCGTAACACGACAGATAGACCCGGTCCGGTTCGAGCCCCATTTCCGTGACGACTCAGACGAGCTCGTCGTACGCCAGGTTGAGCACAGGCACGATGTTCTCCGGGCCGAAGCCCGGGATCGGTCGCTCGACCGCCAGCAGTCGCTGGGTCGCAGCCGTCTTCACAACGATGTCGTCAGCCAACTCATCTTCCCTTTCGATCGCTCGAAGACGCGCCTCGACACGGGCGATGCTCGATCGACCTGCTTCCACCTGCCGTTCGAGCTCAGCACGACGAAGAAGCAGCATCCCCCGCAGCTCGACGGCGGTGATGCGCGACAGCAGCTGTCGGACCTCGGCCAGCGGGCAACCCAGCCCGCGCAGCGCCACGATCCGGTTCAGGTCGCGAAGCTGTGCGATCGAGTACTGGCGATAACCAGTTGCCGGGTCAACGCTGGCCGGCGTGAGCAGGCCGATCTCGTCGTAGTGGCGAAGCATGCGGATCGAGATAGCTCCGAGCCGGGCGAATTCTCCGATACTGAACATGTCCCAACCAGTCTGTGGCCTCTCACGGTGTGAGAGTCAAGAGGAATCGTCTTTCGAGACTCGGTTCCGAGCGAGCCCGTTACCCGACCAGATCGCAGCGCTACACAGCCGCCTCGCTCGGGCGATGTTCGACCTTCTGTTCGTCAACGCCGGCGTCACCAACCGCGGGGGCACAGTGGCCGAGACCCCGACCGACGAGTTCGTCCGCGTCATGGTCACCAATGCCCTCGGGCCGCTGCGAGTTATCGAGGCGCTCCAGGATCTCGTCGAGCCGACCGGAAGCATCGGGGCGATGTCCTCCGGTCAGGGCAGCGTGGCCAACAACGAGCGGGGCGGCGACGAGGTCTACCGCGGGAGCAAGGCGGCTCTGAACACCTTCATGCGCAGCTACGCCGCGCGTCACCAACACGAGCAGAGAAGCCTGGTATTGATGGCGCCCGGCTGGGTGAAGACCGAGCTGGGCGGCCCGCATGCTCGATTGAGCATCGACGACAGCATTCCCAACGTGGTCATGACCATCGACGCCTTGCGCAACAGGCCGGGCCTTCACTACGTGGACTACCAAGGCCGGACTGTGCCATGGTGACTGCCACGGCGGGCGCCGACGCGACACCCACCTCTCGGCCCCTTGCTGGTCCCGCTGAGCAGGCGTGGATCCTCATACAGCATTTTGTCGATGCAAACAGCCGTCACGACGACCTCGCAAACGCGCTCGGGTTCCGCCTCGGTGCCGGGCGAGGAAAGGTCCTGTTCCAACTCCGCAACGGGCCGCTCACGCTCTCCCAGCTCGCTGACGCCAACGGTTTCGAGGCCCCGTACGCGACGCTCGTCGTCGACAAGCTCGAGTCACATGGCCTGGTCGAACGTCAAGCCCACCCCGACGACCGACGCCGCAAGCTGGTGGCGCTCACGCCCGCCGGTCACGCCGCTATCGCGACCGCCGACGCCATCCTGTGCCGGCCGCCACCGGCCGTCAGTGCACTCCCAGCCCACGAACTACGGCAACTCACCACGCTCGTTCGCCGCCTGATCGACTCGGACAACCCCAACGGCCGAGGCGACCGGTTGCCCCTGGCCTTGAGCGGGACTCCACCGCGGCGACAAGATGGGGGGTATGGAAGGCGCCCATCTACCCGTTGACTCCGCGATCGATGTCTTCACCGCAGAGGAACGCCCGGATCTCTGGGAGACGGCGCGGACACTCTTTCGAGAGGTGTGGCCCGAGTACAACAACCACGGGAACCACACCCCGACGTACTTCGGCGCCCTGTTCCCAGAGCACGCGGCCTTCCAGGTCCTCGTCGTCGAGAGGGATACTGAGCGGGTCGTCGCACGAGGGCGGTCGATCCCGTTTCGCTGGGACGGCTCGGAGGAGGACCTTCCGCACGGGATCGACGCCGTGGGGCTCCGGGCGGTCGAGGGTCGCGATCCGCCGACGGCTGTCTCAGCGTTGGCGGCCGAGGTGGCGCTCGACCAGCAGGGCAAGGGGTTGAGCGCTCTGGTCATCCAGTCGATGGCCGCCGCCGCTCGAGCTGCCGGCCTGGGATCGCTCGTTGCTCCTGTCCGACCGAGCTGGAAGGATCGCTACCCGCTCACGGAAGTCGAACGCTATGCCGCGTGGAGGCGAGACGACGGTCTCCCGTTCGATCCGTGGCTGCGGGTGCATGCGCGGCTGGGCGCGGTCATCATCAGGCCCGAACCGGAGTCCCTTCGGATCGAGGCGCCGATCACCGAGTGGGAAGGCTGGACGGAGATGACGTTCCCAGAAGACGGCGACTACATCTTTCCTCGCGGTCTTGCGCCACTTTCAGTTCGAAACGGCGTGGGCCTGTACTGGGAGCCGAACGTCTGGATGCTTCACCAGTTCTGAACGGGCGCTGCACTGTCTCGTGAGACAGCGCCCCTGTTACATGACCTCGATCGCTTACGCCGGCACGGGCAAGCTCGCGGCCTGGACCGGCAGCAAGCAGCATCACCTTGGCATGTACACGTCGGCGACCCACTTGACGGGAGCCGTCGAGTTGCGCAGCACACCCACCGCCCGTATCGCCCACGCCAGCACCTTCTCGGGTGGTTCGTCGCCTGGGAGCCGGATGATGAGGCCCCGGCGGGGATGGTCTTGCTCGACCCGCCACAGATCAGGAATAGGAGCGGGTCCCGATTGGATCTCAGCAAAGACATGCCGCCCCTGGTTATGCGTAATCCCGAGACTCGGCAACGCGTCCCCATGATGTTCGAGGCCTCCGGGGATCCAAGTGCACATCATGACGCCGTTGCTACCGCCGCCGAACAACGCAAAGAAGCCAAGCCTCGGCGTACCCACTTCCAGATCTTCGTCGGTTGGCAGCAGGTTGATCCAGCCATCCTGTGCCGCCGCCAAGCGCTTCATAGCTGACACGACCGGCTCAAGGTCGTCAGGTGTGAATGCCATGCGCTTCGGTGGCCGTCGCTCGCCAGACACAGGCCGAGTATCTCAGTTCGGCAGGTGGTACGTGCTCTTGAACGAGGAGAGATCAGCGCCGGACCGAAGTTGTGGAGCCCCTACACTTCTGCCGGTTGGCTCGACGTCGACCTCTTCGTCGCTGGCGGCGACCCTCCTCGCCGGCCCCAACTTCCGGCTTGCACCGGCCAGGTGTTGGTGACGGGAACCGTCGGTGCAGGGTTCACGGCCGCCTCTTGCTGAGCAGCCAGCAGCTTGCTCGTGGTGGCCGGCACCGAGAGGGCCCGGTTGCCGCGAGGGAACGGCGCTGGCCGGGTGAAGCGGAACGGTGGCCGTGTGAATCCCAAGGCACCGGTCAGGTCGCTGACGGTCTGTCGCCGCCACGCGCTGATGTTGGGCTCCTCGACGCCGAAGATCCGGTCTAGCAACAAGATGAGCGAAGTGTGGTCAGCGACCTCGGAGAACACGCCGCCGCCCACCGTCCACGGCGACACGATCACAGTCGGGACCCTGAAGCCGAGGCTGATCGGCTCGCCGTCGACGTACTCGTCGGCCGTGCCGGCGGGTGCCGTCGGCGGCGGGACGTGGTCGAACGAACCGTCGTTCTCGTCGTAGGTGAGGATGAAGGCGGTCTCGGCCCACACATCGGGGTTGGCGGCGACGGTCGGCCGACCCGGCCGGCCGCCACCGAGACCTGCCATCTCGCGCTCGGGACGGCGGGCCAGGCGACGGTCAACGATGCGACAATTCGAGTGCAAGGACGCGCTCATGAGCTGCGTCTATACGCCGTGAGCGCCTCCACTCCGACGCCGGATGATCGTGGATCCCGAGCCGACGCTAGTAAAATCAGAGGCGAGATGTTGCGGAAGCTCGTGATCGTCGGCGCTAGCGCCGTGGTGCTGGCGGGCGTAGGTGTTGGTGCTTACCTCGCCAGTCGACCAAGCCTGTCGAGAGCGCAGGCGCCATCATCCACTAGACGGGTGCAGGTCACCTCCACGACTCGCCCAAACGTAACTACTACTACTACTTCCACCACCACTACTACTACGACCGCCACGACTCCACCATCGCTGCCTATAGCGACGTTCGGGATGAACGGCAATATCGTCTGGAGCGGCCGTGACCCGACGAGCATCTACATCTCTGGTGACGCCACGAACATCGTCACCGGCATCACCTGGTCCTCCTGGGACTCCACCGAAGCAGTGGGGCAGGGCACGTCCGACATATTGGGTTGCGTTCCCGACTGCGCCCAGGGCAGTGCAACCCCGGTTGCGACCACGATCGTGCTCTCAGAGCCGGTGCAAGGACGGTTCACTCTCCTCACCGAGACCAGGCAAGGCTCCACGACCACCTACCCATTACCGGGGAAAGTCGGTGGTGCCTCGTAGTTGCACTGCGGGCGACCCGAAGCGAAAGGCAGCCTCAGGACACTCCGAAACAGGGAGCTCGCGCCCTTTCACCAACCAGCAGTAGTCGGCCGTGCGACCTAACGGGTCAAGCCGTGCGACGTAGCGGTCGAAGAGCGAGGCGCTCGAGCAGTTCGCGATCGCGCTCGAGAGGCCGCCGGCCCGATAAGGCTGATCGACCGACCGAGTCGAAGACACCCAAATCGAGGGCTACCCTCGTTGGCCGTGTTCGTGTCCGATCTCCGTCACTTCCTCGACATGGCCGACGACGCGCCCGCTCCAGCGCGCAAGATGGCTGAGCACCTCGGCTCAATCGTCCGGTCGGCGACAGCTGGCAAAGCTGGCGTGGCGTGGGAGACGGCCCTCCCCTGCCGCCGCCGGCCTGGCAAGCGGCGGTGCCCAGGGCACGTGGCGGTCTTCCGGGCGGACCTTCCTGCGCCGATCGAGTGGCGGTGCAGCGCCTGCGGAGACGAAGGCATCATCACCGGCTGGGAACGCTCGTACCTTGACCTTCGCCAACCTCGCTCCCAGCGTTCGGCGGTCGGCGCCACCGACGTTCCGGTCAGCAACGAAGTGTGCGCAACCTTGCGCGATCTGAGACTGCTCGACGCTGACTGCGAGCGCCTCGTGTTCAGGGCGCGAGCGTCGGGCAGTGGTGCGGTCCTGTCCGCTGACGCCGCGGATCTGGACGAACTGGTCGGCTACGTCGCTGCGGAAGCAAACCACGAGACCGACTGGCGTCGCCAGAAGCGCCTCGACCTTGCCTTCGCCGTGCTCGGCGGCGCGCTGGAAGCAATGGGTTCTTGAGCGACCAGTCGCCCTGGCTGAGCGCGGCTGACACAGCGAGGCAGAACGAGCCCGGCGCGCCGGGCCAGCGGTGCTGGCCGACTGCACATCGGTGCCGGCTCGGTTATAACGTGCGCGAAGGAGGTCGCTGAGATGTTGCTTGCTGGAACGACCCGAAACCTGTGGAACCTCGACGCCTCGTACTCCATCGCCGAGGACGTCGGCGTGTGTGCCTTGGCCACTTCCAGCGGGCACTGTTGGGCGTTGCTCGACGGTAGCCGCATCGACCGCATCGGTGAGTTCGACCTGTCGCCTGTGTGCGACTTGGGAGCAGCTGACGGGCAGTCACTCGCAGCCATGCCGAGCGGGTCCCTCATCGTCGGCAGGACGGGCGCCAGACTGGCCCTCGTGCCGTCAGCCGGCGATGCCCCGCGGGCGCTCGACTCCTTCGACGTCGTACAGGGTCGCGACGAGTGGGAGAACCCAGCCGGGCCGACGCCCGACCTCCGTTCGCTGGCGTCCGACGCCGGCGGCCGGCTGTACGTCAACGTGCACGTGGGCGGCCTTTGGCTCTCCGACGACGAGGGCGACACCTGGTCGGCCTCCATCGAGCCGGTGGCGGACGTCCACGAGGTGACGACGTCGGACGGCACCGTGGCGGTGGCGGCCGCAGGCGGTTTCGGCTGGAGTACCGACCGGGGCGCGTCCTGGAACTGGACGGAAGAAGGGCTGCACGCGTCCTACTGCAGAGCGGTGGCATTGGACGGCGAGGTCGCCTACGTGACCGCCTCCACCGGCCCTTCCACCAACCAGGCGGCGGTTTACCGGTGCGCCCACCTCGGCGAGCCCTTCGTCAAGCTGGCCGGAGGGCTCCCCGAGTGGTTCACCACCAATGTCGACACCTCAACGCTGGCGGCAAAGGACGGAGTCGTGGCCATCGGAACGCGCGACGGGAATGTCTGGCGGTCACTCGACGGCGGGACGACCTTCGACAAGATCGCCTTCGAGCTCGGGCCTGTCACGACGGTGCTGCTGGCTTGACCCCAGGCGGGAACTGCGAGGCTGTCTAGCCTCAGGCCGTGAGCGGGGGCCGGGCGGATCTAAGGCCGACGTCGCACTTCTCGCTTAGCCCGCCCGAATCGATGGGAGGCGCCGACCCGGCGTGAGCGGCAGGTCGCAGAGGCGACGGCCCGTGGCATCGAACAAGGCGTTGGCGACCGCCGGGGCGACAGCGATCATCGGAGTCTCGCCGGCGCCGGCCGAAGGGAGGTCCGGGCGGTCACAAAGCACGACCTCCATCTCGGGGACATCGCGGAAACGAGGCAACGGGTAACAGCTCAGCGACGGCTCGGTGAGCCGACCGCTGGCGAGGGGCACGGCCTCGAGCAGGCAGCCCCCGAGAGCCATCATCGTGGCTCCTTCGATCTGGTTGACCACCGTGTCGGGATTGACGACGGTGCCGCAGTCGTAGGCGGTAAGGACGCGGGTGACAACCACCCAGCCATCCGGATCCACCTCAACTTCCGCGCAGGTGGCCACCCGGCCTCCCTTCTCGAGCCCGACGGCCAGCCCTCGGCCGATGAGCGAACCGACGGCCGGCTCGGTGCGACTGATCGCAGGCCGCGGCACCTGGCCACTCCGGTCGAGCGGCGAGCTCCAGTCAAAGCGCTCGGTCGCCGTCCGGAGCACCGCCGCGAGCCGCTCGTCTGCGAGATGCGTCAAGCGGAACTCAAGCGGGTCCTCGCCGATCCGGTGAGCGAGCTCGTCGATCACCGACTCTCGGGCGAAGTTATTGGCGGTGGCGGCCAGGGCTCTGTAGGACCCGCGGCGAAGCGGGTTCTCGGCCGGCTGGTACCGGAGCCGGCGGGCAGCGATGCGGTATGGGGGGACCAGAGCGGCGTCACCAGAGTTGATGTTGAGGAAGTCCCACGCCACCAGCTCCCCGTCGTCGCCGAGCGCGGCAGTCGCGTCGATCACTGCCATCGGGCGGACCGTCCCCCAACGCAACTCCTCGGCCCGGCTCCAGTGGACCTTCACCGGCCGCCCAGTCGCCCGCGCCAAGATGGCGGCCTCCGAGGATGCCTCCTCGGCGTGCTTGCCTCCGAAGGCTCCGCCGGTCGGCGGCACGATCGCCCGGACGTCAACCTCGTCTATCCCTAGGGCAGAAGCTACCCGGCTCCGTACGCCGAAGGGCATCTGCGTCCCGACCCAGACTGTCACCCGACCTCCGTCCCATTCGGCTACGGCAGCCCGTGTCTCTAACGGCACGTGCGCCAGGTAAGCGGTCGTGAATGTCGCAGTGACCGTTGCGGTCGCGGCCCTCAGGGCGTCAGCGACGTCACCGACAGAGTCGTCGATGTCTTGCTGCCTGCCACCCCCGCCCTCAAGGGGATGAGAGCGCAGGTAGTCGACCAGGTCCTGGGTGATGGGCGGCGGCTCGTCCCACTCCGCGTCGATGGTGGCCAGGGCCTTGCGAGCCGTGGCCGGGTCGTCGGCCACAACGCCGACGAGGCCACCGTCGCGCACCACGGTCACTCCGGCGATGGCTTCGGCCGGGCAACTGTCCACGGCACGCAAAGTCGATCCGGGGACAACCGGCCGGAGGATGGCGCCATAGCCCATCCGGGGCCGCTTGACATCCGAAACAAACCGTCGCGCGCCAGTCACGGCATCCACCCGCTCAGCCTCGTGGCCCGGCCGACCCACCAATCGCCGGTCAGCCGCTTCGACGAGCGGTGGCTCGGCTTCCAGCACCACGAGACGGCACCCTTGGCGAGGAGACCGACGACTCCGGGACCGGCCAGGGCGAAGCGTGCTCCAGCGGCTGCGCGCCGCAGAGCCTCGCCGGAGACGGGCATGGAGCGGCTACCGAAGGTGCCCCAGTCGAACGGGCACACGTCGGTGTCGCCCTGGACAACGGTCACTTGCCCCAGCTCCACCTCGAGCTCCTCGGCCACGAGGAGCCGGAAGGCTGTCCGGTTGTCCTGACCGACGTCCACCTTGCCGCTGAAGGCCGTGACGCGACCGGACGGAGCGACATGTATCCAAGCGCCGCCGTATCGGGCCGGTGTATCAGGCGGCTCGTCGGCCGGCCAGACGCAGACCAACCCCGGTCCGAGTGCCGCCTCGTAGTCGCGTTGGTTTGGAGCGACGAGGTTCCACGGCTTCAGTGGGCGAGGGAGAAGGTCGATGCCGTCGGCGGCCGCACCTGATTCGCTTTGACCGCGGTCAAAGCTGGCGGCGGGCTCGACGGGCGATCCAGCCGGCGGCCGGGCGGTTGCGTCCTGTTTCCGAACTAGCTCAGCCGCCCGGTAGGCGGCGCGGCGGATCCGGGCATAGCAGCCGCAACGGCAAAGGTTTGGCCCGAGGGCCCTGGCAATTGCACTGTCGTCAGGCTCGAGGTCGACCTCTACAAGGGCGGCGATTCGCAGAGCCATGGCCGGCGTGCAGTAGCCGCACTGGGAAGCTCGTTCCTCGACTAGAGCCTGTTGAGCCGGATGGAGGCGCCCGCCGACCGCCAACCCCTCGATGGTGGTGACTACCCTCCCCGCGACCTCGCCCACCTCCGTCTGGCACGACAACAGGGGCTGCCCGTCGACCAGGACCGTGCAGGCGCCGCACTCTCCTTCGCCGCAACCGGGCTTGGTGCCCGTGAGACCGAGTGGGCCACGTAGCCAGCCGATCAGTGTTCCGGTGATGCGGTCAAGGACGTACGAGCTGCCGTTCACGACCGCGACTGTCACTGTCGCACTCTACGTCCGGCTCGTTGCGTCAAGAGAGTCGCCCTTCTGAGCGACACGATGCCGGCTTGGAAAGCGAGCTCCGGGGTACTCCGGTTAGCAGTCCGCCAAGGCTGCCAGTGACTCGGCATCGACCAGACGCGACTGGCTCGAGCCAACTTTGCCATGTTTCGGCGATGATTTACACCACCGCCGCACGTCTGCATTGACTGACGACGAGACGCTTGGAGGCGCCATGAGACAGGTTGTTCTTCAGTTCTGGATCTCGCTCGACGGCTACAGCTGTGATCCGTTCGCAGACCTGCCTGCGCTGATGGAAGACGTAGACGATCCCGAGCACGACGAGTACTTCCTCGAGAGGATGAGGCGCGCGGACACCCACATCATGGGCCGGAACACCTATCAGGACATGGCGAAGTTCTGGCCGGTTAGGCCCGATCACCCGGTCGCGCCGATCATGAACGACACCCCGAAAGTCGTCTTCTCCAAGACCCTGCAATCTGCCGATTGGCCCGAGTCACGGATTGCCAGCGGCGATACCGCCGAGGAGATCGCCAAACTGAAGGCGGAGCCGGGCGGAGAAATACTGGCCCACGGAGGGGTGCAGTTCGTGCAGTCGCTGGCTCGCCTCGATCTCGTCGATGAATATCGGCTCTGGGTGGGGCCAGGTGCGATGGGAAAGGGTGCGCCCCTGTTCACGGACCTGGACAAGCCGCTTACTCTCCGGCCGGTCTCGAACAAGGCCTTCGCCTGCGGCCTGGTCGAGCTCGTGTACGCACGGGGGAGTCGCACTCCCCCGGCGTAGCCCGCTAATGGCGGCGGGCGGGCCCGCGTGCCTGGCTGGACCGTCGATGGTCAGGATCGGGGCTCCCCCGTTTATTTCGGGTTGCACTTAGAGTTACGCGCTGTGCCGGACTATCAGCCGATGACGTTCCACCTCAACACGGAGCGACTGACGCTGCGGCCCTGGGCCGAGTCCGATGTGGACGAATACCGAGCACTCGTCGCGGAACGGGGCAGCAGCGTACCAAGCGTGGCGGACATCCGAGAGCGCATCGCGACCCAACTGGCTGCGACTGCACAGACCGGGCTGGCGTTGCTTCCCATCTGCCATCGCCTCGAGGGCGGCTTCATCGGATATTGCGGACTGATCGTCGGGCGGGCGTCTATCGATGAGCCCGAGATCGCCTACGAGCTATGTCGGCGTGCGCACGGGCGCGGCTACGCGACTGAGGCGGCCCGTGCGGTCCTCGACGCCGCGATCGCGACAGGGCGGACGCGACTCTGGTCGACGGTAGGCAGTTGGAACACACCGTCGCTCCGTGTCCTCGAGAAGCTTGGGTTCAAACGCGACCATGTCACGACCAAGGACGACGGGGACGAGGTGGTTTGGCTTACACGAGTGCTGCCCTGAGGTGCGAGGCACTCAACACGACAGGTCGGTTCCGGCTGCAACTCCTCGCACGCCCGCCTATCGTAACGAGAGTTACACGCAGACATCGACGGTCTCGACCTGAGCGGCACCACTTGCCGGAACGCCACGCCGCCGCTCGACGTGGTCGCCGAGCAGTGAGCACCTGGGGAACAGGTTCCTATGGTGACGGCAGATCCGCCCCGCTCTGCAAGACGTTCAGAGGCCTGGGAGAGCCGCCGGTGCGCCTCCGACCCTGGAAGAGAAAGAGCAACAGAGGTTCCAGCAATCTCAGAATTCTTGGATGACGAGCGCCCGTGATGGGTATGAGATTGAACAGACGCATCCGCGTACTCAAGCTTTACCGACCGCATGCCTGAAGAGATCGTCCGGGGCAGAGAAGAAGGAGATCAGGACCGCTAGTGACCTTGAACCGCGCCGCCAAACAACCTTCTAGTCCCGATGCGCTCGATGTTCTGCAGGAAGAAGGCGAGTTCCTGGCCGGATTGTTCCGGAGGTGGAACGGCACCGAGCCGGTCCAAGGCTCGCCCGACGACCGGATCCAGGCAACGTGGGATCATGGCACGATCGGCAAGCTGCTGTTGGAACGAGGCGCCGTCTACGTCGCCGCCTGCGACGACGCCGTGCGTGTCCTCCGCGAGATAGGGCAAAGTGCCCTCGCCGGGGAGCTCACCGAGAAGACGGACGTCGCTCGACGTCTGCTGGACGAACTCGATGAACAAAGCCGAGGAGTAGGGGCGATGTCACTGGCCACGCCTTCCTTCGAAGAGGTTGTGGATCACTTTCACCAGCAATTCGCCGCGGAGCTTCAACCGTCGTTCGCACCGGACAAGCGCCTGGCGACGGCGCTCGGCGTTGGCCGAGCCCGCCTTCGGAGCGCTCGGTTCTTGCAAAAGCATGCGCCGACCCATCCAGGACCTCGCCGGTGGTACAGCAGCATTCCGCCGCTGGTGCGCGCCCAGGCCATATACGACCGTGCCCGCGGCTGCCCGTGGGCCAACAGTCCTACCTTCGCCGACTCGCGGCTGACCCGACGCCTTTTGCGAAACCGGTAAACCGAGTAGTTGAGTGAACAGAGGCTAGGCTAGTTGACTAGCTCTCGCGCCCTCGAGCCGCGCTTCGTAGTCTTCGACGAACCGACCACAGCTCTCGACGTCATCGTCCAGCAGGCGATCATGGCTACGATCAAGTCCCTGCAGCAGTTACAGGCTTCACTGCACTATTGATCAGCCACGACCTCGGCACTGTCCTCGAAGCTACGGACCGCGTCGTCGTCATGTATGGCGGCGAGCTTGTGGAGGACCAGCCTGCCGAAGCGCTGCAGCAAGGCGGACATCATCCCTACACCGAGGCACTGATGAACTGCTATGCCGACCCGCGGGCAGACGAGGTCCATCTCGGGAGCATCTCGGGATCGCCTCCCGACCTTTCTCTCCCTGGCGGCAGCTGTCCATTCACGCCCCGATGCCGCCTCGGCGAGGAGATCTGCAAGCAAAAGGATCCCGAGCTGACGCCTCTGGGAACCGGTGTAGTCGCCTGCCATGTGAGAGCGCGGGAAGAGTCGAAGTTGTCAGAGCGGAGCCATGTCCATTCACGCGCAGTCACGGGCTGACGCCCCCCGGCGGGGAACCTTTCGCGCGCTGCGGCGTCTGTACCGCCTCTCGCTCTCAACGGCGTGTCCAAGGAGTACCCGAGCCGAGCAAAAGGAGAAGGGCCGGTGACCGTCGTGGATCACGTGACCTTCACTATCGCCGCGGGAGCGGCCCTCGGCCTAGTCGGCGCCAGTGGCAGCGGCAAGAGCACTCTTGCCAAGTTGATAACGGGATGGGAGCGTCCAACCTCAGGAACGATCTCCTCCGGCGATATCGAGGTCCACAGACTGCGGCACAGCGCTCTGCGCGCTCAGCCCGGACCCGCCTGGCGAGGGACGACAAGGCCCAACTCGTAGGCGGCGATCACCGCCTGCGTTCGATCGCGCAGCCCGAGCTTGCTCAACACCCGGCTCACGTGAGTCTTCACTGTCTCGTCGGTCACCACCAGCCGCCCGGCGATCTCGGAGTTCGAGAGGCCCTCGGCAACCAAGCGGAGAACCTCGTTCTCTCTCTTGGTGAGAGACGAGAGCTCAGCCTGGCCTGTGGCTGCCGGCCGCGAGTGCGCGAACGCGCTGATCAGGCGGCGGGTAATCCCCGGCGCGAGCAGAGCGTCGCCGCCTGCCACCACGCGCACGGCGTCGAATAGCTGCTCGGCGGTCACGTCCTTCAGGAGGAAGCCGCTCGCACCGGCACGCAAGGCGTCATAGACGTAGTCGTCGAGGTCGAAGGTGGTGAGGATGATCACCCGCGGCGCCACGTCACCCAGGTCAGTCAACCGACGAGTCGCCTCGATGCCGTCCATCACCGGCATCCGCACGTCCATCAGCACAACATCGGGCCGGAGCGACGTGCAGATCCGCACAGCTTCCCGCCCGTCGGCAGCCGTCCCGATTACGGTGAAGTCGGCCTGTGTATCGAGCAGCTCAGCAAAACCTGCCCTCACCACGCCATGGTCGTCTGCGACGACAACCGCCACCTGGCTCACGACTGCTCCACGATCTTGGCCGGCAAGCGCGCCCCGACGAGGAACCCGCCACCTGGTGCGGCGCCGGTGTGCAGCTCGCCTCCGACCGCAGCCGCCCGTTCCGCCATCCCGGCGAGTCCGTGTCCCTGCTCGCCCGTAGCGACATCTGTCGAGCGGGGCGGCCAGGGCGGTGACGTCGGACCAGGACCGTTGTCGCGGATCCGCAGCTCGAGCCGGTCGGACTGGTACTGCAGCTCAACGTCCACGGCAGCGCCGGGAGCGTGGCGGCGGGTGTTCGTGAGCGCTTCTTGCACGATGCGGTAGACGGCGAGCTGGACGACGGGGTCGAGCGGGAGCGACGTACCGCTGAGGATCATCCTGACGGACGTGGCGGAAGCGGCCCGCGCCTCGTCAAGCAACTCGTTCAGCTCTGCAAGGCCGGGCTGCGGGCGCCGCGCGGGCACCTCGCCGGTCCTTTCTTCACGCAGTACCCCGAGCAGGCGGCGCATCTCGGTGAGCGCGGTGCGGGCTGTATCGCCGATCGCCCGCAGCCGCTCGGCGCCGGCCGGCGGCATCCCCGGGGTGGTCAGCCGGGCGGTCTCGGCCTGTACTGCGACCATCGAGATGTGGTGAGCGACCACGTCGTGCAACTCACGAGCGATGCGCGCTCGCTCGCCCCGCGCGGTGTGCTCGAGCAACGTGCCGGCGATATCCCGCCGAGCAGCGCGCTGCAGCACCGCCTCGTCGCTCGCTCGTCTTGCAATTCCCACCCACGCGAGCGACGGACCGAGCACCGCCAGCAACAACGTGAGCACGCCGGTCTCCGAGGCGACGAGACGGCCCCCGGCAAGCGCAGCCAGCAGGAACGTCCCGCCGAGAACAGTGGCCAGCACTTCGGTTCCCCGGGGCGACGAGTCGGCGCGGGTGACGCGGTAGAGCACGATCAGCTCGACAATCGACGCCCCGACGGTCAGGTGCCCGACGGTCGCCAGCGATAGCAGGTCGGCGGCGGTGGTGGCTATCGCCGCCGGCAACCGCCCGAGAAACGCTGGCGGGAGCGTCGCACAAAGTGCAAGTACCCCGGATGCGAGAACGTAGGGTGCCTGATGCGCACCTTCGCCAGCCGCCACTGCGACCGCCTCGACGAGGGCGAACACCGCCAGCACGCTGGACGCGACAACCACGGTATGCGGCCCGACCAGTGAGCGGTGAGCCACGTCGCTCCACCTCTCGGCACGGTCGAGCAGGCGCAAGCTCACGTCTTCATTGTGATCCATGGGCAGGCCAGGTGGCGTCACCGCTGGCAGCTACCTTCATCCTCCCCCCTATGGGGGACATCGGAGTCGCCAGGTCCCTCGCCCGAGCGACCCCGAAGATGGCTCCGCTCCGTGACGACTTTCGGGCCGCGGCCTGTCAGTCTTCACTCTATGGATGCAGCCATCGACGTGGCCGGGGTGAGCAAGCGTTTCGGGTCGACGATTGCCCTCGACGGCCTCAGCTTCAGCGTCTCTGCCGGCAACGTGACCGGCTTCGTCGGCCCGAACGGCGCAGGCAAGACGACCACGATGCGAGTGATACTAGGCCTCGACGCGCCGGATGAGGGACGGGCCCTGATCAGCGGGGAGCCTTATCGCAAGCTCCGCCAACCGCTCCACCACGTCGGCTCACTGCTCGACGCGCACGCTCTTCACCCGAGCCGGAGCGGGCGTAACCACCTGCTCTGGATGGCCCGCTCGCAGGGACTGGGCGCGCAGCGCGTCGACGAGGTCGTCGAGCAGGCAGGCCTCGAGGGGGTTATCAAGCGCAAGGCGGGCGGCTACTCACTGGGGATGCTTCAGCGCCTTGGCTTGGCAGCTGCCATGCTCGGTGACCCGCCTGTGCTGATCCTCGACGAGCCGTTCAACGGCCTCGATCCCGAGGGCATCGTCTGGATGCGGAGCTTTCTTCGCGGCCTCGCATCGGAGGGCCGGGCTGTGCTCGTGTCAAGCCACCTCATGAGCGAGTTGCAGGACACGGCCAGCCAGCTGATCGTGATCGGCCGTGGTCGGCTCCTCGCCGAGCGCAGCGTGGCGGATCTTGTGGCGGCAGCCTCCGGCGGCCGGGTGGCCTTGCGAACCACGGCTCGCAACGAAGCGATGACCACGCTGGCTGATGCCGGCGCGACAGTGGCCGTTACTGCCTCGGACACCCTGATCATCACCGGGCTCGAACCGCAAGCAATCGTGTCTCTCCTCAGCCAGTCGGGCGTTGCATTCTCGGAAGTGTCCTCCCAGCTGGCGACGCTCGAGGAGGCTTACATGGATCTGACGCGGGACTCGGTGGAGTTCCGTGCCGCAGGGCCGACGGAGGAGGCAGCGCGATGAAGCTATACGAATCGAGCCTCCCCGCGGGCCGGAACAGCTTCGGACAGCTCGTGCTGTCCGAGTGGACGAAGTTGCGCAGCGTGCGCGCCTGGAAGATCACCGTCCTGCTGGCTGTGATTCTTATGATCGCTCTCGCCGTGGTGACCGGCGCGAGCAGCCAGAGCTCGATGAACGGCGTCCCCGGTCACCCCTACGTCCCGACAGGCCCGGGAGGCGAGTCGGTGACCGACACGTTCTATTTCGTCGGGCAACCCCTCAGCGATGATGGGACCATCACCGCTCGGGTCACCTCGCTCGTTGGCCTGCCGACGCCGAACGGGTTCACCTGCCCTGGGCACGCAGGAAGTCCCGCCCCCGGCCAGCCGATACCCTCAAATTGCACCGCCGTGACAGCTCCTCCGACCGCCCAAGCCTGGGCTAAGGCCGGGCTCATCATCAAGGCCAGCGACTCAGGGGGCTCTGCCTACGCCGCGATGATGGTCACGCACTCCCACGGCGTGCGAATGCAGTGGGACTATGTCAACGACGCTGCCGGTGCCACCGGTGCGGTCTCCGCGAAGTCGCCCCGCTGGCTACGGCTGAGCCGCACAGGAAACGTCGTCACCGGATACGACTCGACTAACGGGCTCAACTGGAGCGAGATCGACAGCGTCACCTTGCCCACACTGCCGGCGACCGTAAAGGTCGGGCTCTTCGTGGCGTCGCCGCAGCTCAACCTCATCCAAGGCCACAGCGGGACGACCTTTCCCACACAGGCAAAGGCGAACTTCGACCACGTCACGCTCGATCACGCCGGGGCGAGCCGCAGATGGCAGGGCCTCACGATCGGTGGTAATGACGCCTACCCGGCCATCCCTGGCTCCTATCGGCAGGCAAGCGGTGTTCTAGCCGTGACAGGATCCGGAGACATCGCCCCGGCCGCGATCGGCGGGCCGGCCGGCGTCGGGCAACCCCTCGAGATCACGCTCGTCGGGGGCTTCCTGGGCCTGCTCGTACTGATCGTGCTCGGCACCCTCTTCATCACCAGCGAGTACAGGCGTGGCCTGATCCGCACCACGCTCGCGGCGTCTCCCCGCCGCGGGCGAGTCCTGGCAGCCAAGGCCGTAATGGTGGGTGCCGTCAGCTTCGTAGTGGGAGTCGTCGCTGCGGCGGTCAGCGTCACCGTCGGCGGTGCACTGCTGCGCTCGAACGGCAACCTCATCTATCCCGTGAGCACGCTCACCGAGATACGGATGATCGTCGGCGTGGGCGGGGTACTGGCGGCCGGTGCCATCTTGGCCCTCGCCCTCGGCACCATTGTCCGGCGTGGCACCGGAGTCATCGTCGGCCTGCTGGCTCTCTTCGTGCTTCCGGAGTTCCTCTCGGCGGCGGCAGTTCTCCCGGCAGGGGCGGGCGAGTGGCTGCTGCGGCTGACGCCGGCGGCCGGATTCGCCGTCGAACAGTCACTCCGGGCCTTCTCGCAGGTCTCAGGCCCTTACTGGCCACAGTTCGGCTACTACCCACTCCCACAATGGGCCGGGTTCCTCGTGCTCTGCGCCTACGCCACCGCCGCCCTTGCGATCGCCAACTATGTGCTCGCCCGGAGGGACGTGTGAGGCACGTACTGCATGCCGAGTGGACCAAGCTCCGCACCCTTCCCACCGCTGCATGTCTCCTCGTCGCCACCGTCGTGGCCACGATCGGTCTCAGTGCCGCCGTCGCCAGCGCCCAGAACCCCACGAATACGGGCACAAGTCTTGACGCGACCAAGACCAGCCTGATCGGCGTGGACGTCGGCCAGGCGGTGGTCGCCGTTCTCGCGGTGCTGCTGATGAGCAGCGAGTACGGCTGCGGGCTGATCGGCGTCACGCTGGTTGCCACGCCCCGGCGCTACCTGGTCCTCCTGTCCAAAGCCCTCTTCGCCGCCGTGCTCTCACTGGCGGCTGGGGCGTTCGCGGTGCTTGGCTCGGTGCTGATCGGGGGCTCGATCCTCAACACCAAGGGGCTGACGGCTGCGCACGGCTACGAGATCACGTCGCTCGCCAACGCCACGAACTTGCGGGCTGCCGGTGGCACGGTGCTCTACATGGCCTTGATCGCCCTGCTCAGCCTGGGTGTCGCGACAGTCGTGCGCGAGCCGGTGCCGGCGATCGGCGTGGTACTCGGACTGCTCTACGTGTTCCCGCTGCTCGGCGCCATCGTCACCGACCCGACCTGGTCCCGCCGCTTCCAACAGGTCGGCCCGATGTCGGCCGGCCTCGCCATCGAGGCGACCCGCAACCTGAAGGGACTGCCGCTCAGCCCGTGGACCGGTCTCGGCGTGCTGGCGGCCTGGGCGCTGGGGGTGCTCGTGCTGGGAGGGCTGCTGTTTGGCTACCGGGATGTGTAGAAGGGCCCCCGGCCCACCATCAGGGAGCCTCCCCCCACTCCGGGCGTGCCACGTCGATCAGGGTCGGGCGTACGTGCACGCCTTGCGTGACGGCGATCTCTCGCCGATCCGCGCCTGTCGTCTGAGTACTGCAAGGATCGGCTTCCGGGCGTGCACGCGGGGCGACTCCATCGCCTCGCGGAAAGAATCGACGCGGCCAAGACGCTGAAGCGCCACGAGGCCAGGCTGCTGTCGCCGGCCCACCTCACCCGTCGCGTCCGCCGGCTCACCTCAGCCCGTGCGAGACTCGGGGACCCGGCCGGAACCCAGGTGGGCCGTTTCACGCACCGAATCACCACTAGAAACGTACGTCCGGCGGCCCACCTCGCCCAGTGAGGGGACCGGTGGGGCGGGGCGTGGCTCCTCTCTAGGCTCAGGCGGAGCCCGTGGCTGTCCACTACCGTCGCGGGCGTCAAAGTGAGCTGCCGAGAAGAGTCGTCGACATGGTTCGTGGGCGGCTCGCGGTGCAGCGAAGGGAGCGACATGCGCGGCTCGACGAAGATTGCTGGCTCCACGGCATATCGGTGGCCCAGAGCGGGGATCTGGCGGCTGTCGCAAGCGGGCTGGAGGCAAATTCTCGTGGCGACAGTTCTCCTGTTGCCACTCGGAGCGGCCTCGCTGACTCTTCTGACGACCGGCGTTGCCAGCGCCCAGACGCCGGCCACCATCCCGGTCGGGGCGGCGCCGGAAGCTATCGCCGTCGACGCCAGCAGGGACATCGTCTACGTGGCGAACCAGTCCTCGAACGACGTGTCTGTCATCGACGGGACCACCGACACGGTGGTGGCCACGATCCCCGTCGGCACGAGCCCGCTCGGGGTGGGTGTCGACGAGCCATCGGACACGGTCTACGTGAGCAACCAGCAAAGCGGCACCGTTTCGGTCATCAACGGCCACACCGACACAGTGACGGCAACCATCACAGCTGGCCCGGAGCCCTCGTCCGTGGGGGTCGATCCGACAACCGACACCGTCTACGTCGCGGACGAGGGCGGCGACACCGTTTCGGTCATCGACGGCAAGACCAACACGGTCACCGCCACGCCAAATGTTGGGGACACCCCAGGAGCGATCTCGGTCGACGACGCCACCGACACGATCTACGTGTGTGTCGGTTCAGGCCTGGCGGTCATCGACGGTTCTACCAACGGCGTCTCCAGCATCGGCTTGGCCGAGATGGGTGAAGCGTCGGCCATCGATACGACGACGGACACCATCTACGTGTCGACGGGCACGGGAATCGAGGTCGTCGACGGGAAGACCGCAGCGCAGACCACTAGCTTCGCCCTCTTGGGTGCACAAGGAGTCGCTGTCGACTCGAGGACCGGAACGTTGTGGGTTACCAACTTGAATACGAGCAGCGTCTACGAGGTCAATGCGGGCTCTGGAGCGGTCGAGGACTCGCTGCCGGCGGGCGACGGCACGGATGCAGTCGCTGCGGATCCGGTCACGCACGTGGCGTATGCGACGAATCGCGTCAGCAACAGCGTCTCGGTCCTCGACGGCGTCACCGATTCGATCACGCCGATCACCGTCGGTGCTTCACCCTACGGTGTCGCCGTCGACACCGTCACCGACACGGTCTATGTGGCCAACACGGATTCGAACACCGTGTCGGTTATAGACGCCACAACGGGTGAGGTGACAGGCACGGTCGACTTGCCCAGTTCGCCAGGTGCCCCCTCCGCCATCGCCGTCGATCCGCTTACGGACACGATCTATGTCGCCAACGGCCTGACGGCGGGCGGTAACTCCGGGGAAGGCAGCGTGTCGGTGATCGACGGTGGCAACGACACGGTCACGACCACAGTCGACGTCGGGACGGCGCCAGACGGAATCACCGTTGACCCCACGACGGACATAATTTACGTGTCTGACCACGAGTACGGCACGACCAATCATCGCGGCGCCGTGTCGGTCATCGACGGGTCGACCGACAAGGTGACCGACACCATCACGAACACCGACCTTTGGTTCCCTGGCGGCATCGCCGCCGACGGTGCCACCGACACCGTCTACGTCGCCTCCACCGAATACAACGACGTCCTCCCGATAGATGGCGCCAACGACGAGGTCGGCACGCCGATAAACCTCGGTGCCGGGCAGCCGAGCGGACTTGCCGTCGACGAGTCGACCGACATGATCTACGCCACCGAGAGCAACCAGGCGGCGCTGGCGGTCATAGACGGCACGAGCGGCGAGGTGACCGGCACAGTAGGTGTCGGCAGCTCACCGGCCGGCGTGACCATCGACGCGGCAACAGGCCTTGTCTATGTCGCCGACAACGCCTCCGGTTCGGTGTCGGTCCTCGACGGATCGTCCGTCGAGAACACGATTGGCCTCACCGGCAACCCGCAAGGCATCGGAGTTGACGACGCCTCAAAGGTCTTCGTGGCCGACGGTGGCTCGACCTCTACCGAGCTGTCGGTTCTCGACGGCGTCGTCGCCCCAGGCGCGCCGTTGGTGACTTCGCCCTCTGCTGCCAACTCCGAGGTCTCTCTCAAGTGGGCTGCGCCGGCCGACGGCAACAGCGCGATCACCTCCTACGTGGTGGCCGCCGAGCCGGCGAGTGGCACGAAGGCGGTCGTGCAGTCCTTGGCCCCGGCCGATAGCGCCGCCACGGTCACAGGTCTGCGGAACGGCACTACTTATGACGTCACGGTCACAGCCAACAACGCCGCCGGTGCCGGGGCATCGTCAACCCCGGTCAGCCTCACACCGACAGGCCCGCCGGCGGCTCCGACTGGCGTGGTTGCCAAGTCAGGCAACGCCAGTGCCTCGGTGACGTGGAAGGCGCCTGCGAGCGACGGTGGCAGCCCGATTACGTCTGTCGACGTAATCCCCTACACGGGCTCGACACCCCTCAAGGCGAGGCCGGTACCGAGGACGGCGACGTCCGCCAAGATCAGCGGGCTGGAGAACGGGGAAGCGTACACATTCGTCGTGAGCGCCACCAATGGGCGCGGCACGTCCCGCTCCAAACCGTCGGCAGCCGTCACGCCGGCAACGCTTCCCGGCGCTCCGACGGTAAAGGGCGTCTCCGGCAACCGGACCGTGACGCTTACCTGGACTGCCCCGACGAAGACGGGCGGAGCTCCGATCGAGGGCTACGACGTCTATATGGGCAAGAGCGCCTCCACCATCTCGAAGACGCCGGTGAACAAGAGCCTCATCAGCATAAAGGCGAAGAGATATTTGGTCACCGGCCGGACGAACGGCACCGCCTACTACTTCGCTATGAAGGCTGTAAATCGTGTAGGACCCGGCGCGGCATCGAACGTCGTCAAAGTGACGCCTACCTAACCCACGACGCAAGGGAGACATGCAGTGACACCTAAACGGCACAGCTCGACAGTCGTGGAGTTCCCAAGTGATCTCGAGATTCTCTTCACCCGGGAGTTCGACGCTCCGATTGATGTCGTGTTCGACGTATTGACCAAGCCGGAGCATGTGCCCCATTGGGGCGCCACCGGCAATGACAAGATGACGGTCTGCTCGATCGACCTGCGGGTTGGGGGGACCTACCACATGGTCTTCGTGACCGAAGAGGGCACCGAGTGCTCGTTTCGTGGCACATATCTGGAGATCGAGCCGCCAACCCGGATCGTCGACACTTGGTTGTTCGAAGCCTGGCCGGATGCGGAGGCCATCGAGACAGTAGAGCTGCACGAGACCGGCGGAGTCACGAAGCTGACGATGAGGCTGGCCTTCGGTGACCAAGCTGGCCGTGACCACATGACCGGGTTCGACGGCCAACAAGACAGCTACGACGCGATGGCGGACCACCTGAGGTCACTGCTCGAGCCGAATGGAACCGCCCCTGGGTAGTTCCGGTTCGGCCGTCGTCGTCACCCCGGTGCCAGAGCTCGTCCCGCGCTTTCCTGCTAGCCCCAGTCAACCTCCAGGGACTCTCGGGGGGTTGATAGTGGTGGACGAGTAGCACGGACCGTGGAGGACGAAGCGTGGAGTGGTTGACAGGACGGGCGGCGCATCGACAATTCGATCGCTTCGCTGACGAGGTCACCGACAAGTTGGTCCGCACTGCCTACCTGTTGACCTGGGATCTCTCCGAGACCGAAGACCTCGTCCAAGAGACCCTGCTGCGAGTCGCCCGCCGCTGGGACCGCGTCCGGTCCATGGATCACCCGATCGCCTATGCCCGGCGCATTCTCGTCAACCTCGTCATCGACGGCGCGCAAGGGCGCTCGCGCCGCAACACCGAGCTCAAGCCAGGCCCCGACGGCGACCTCGAGGCCCTTCCGGACGTCGACTCGTTGGTGCCCTTCCAGAGCGTCGACGCCGTTTGCGACCTCCGCTGGGCGCTCGGCACCCTGGGGCGGCGCCAACGAGCCGTCATCGTGCTGCGCTACTGGGAGGACCTCTCCGAAGCCGACGTGGCCGACCTGCTCGGCTGCTCGGTCGGCACGGTAAAGAGCACGGCGTTTCGCGGCCTTGCGCGCCTGCGTGAGGTCCTGGGGGCAGCCGGTGCGGCCCCCGGCATCACATCACCACATCCCGAAAGGACACCCTCGTCATGCTGACCGACCAGTTCGAGACAGACCTCCGCGGGGCGCTGTCCCTCCAGGCACACGACGTGCCTGGCGACCTCGCCACCCGCGTCCGTCATCATCACTATCGCCCGCGTGGGTCACGTCGGTACCTCGCCATGCGATCGGCCGCCGTCGTGGCCCTCGCCACCGGTGTAGCGGCGGTCGCCGTCGTGTCCCGACCTGTGTCGCGCCCCGAGCACCCCTCCTGGAAGCTGGTGAGCGACCTCGACCAGGCGTGGCAGGGCTCGCATCCAGCGAGTCTGCATAACGGAGTCTCGCTCACTTGCCCGAGCGCCTCGACGTGCTACGCGGTCGTGTTCCCTCTACCAGGCCCCGGGGTGGTCTCGTCGCCGCTCTCCATCGAGGGCACCCATGACGGCGGGGCGACTTGGCAGCAGGCCGACCTGCCGCCGGACGTGACCCAGGCGAGCGGTCAGTTCGGGCCGATCGAGTGCGTCAGCGAGGACACGTGCATGACCCTTGTCTCCAACACCTCCTGGAACTACGAGGTCGTCGGGACGACAGACGGTGGCCAGACCTGGACGACCCTGCCAGGGCCGTCGCCGCTCTCCACCCAGTTCGACGTCGTGGGTGGTCTCTCGTGCACCTCCGGCACCTCGTGCGTGCTGGTCGGCAGCTACGCCGTGGGCACGCCACAGGTCGGTCAGTGGGATGCCGAGGTCACGACCGACGGCGGACAGGCATGGACGCGGGCGCCCATGCCTGCGAGCTCCGGAGCGGGCGTGCAGTGCTTCGCAGGCGGGAACTGCGTCACGCCGGGGGCCTACAGCACAGACGGCGGGCTCCAATGGTCGCAGGGGTCTCTGCCGTCCGGCATTCACAGCGTCTGGTCGATGTCGTGCGGCGACAGTATGGACTGCGTCGCCGACGCAACGTACTTCGGGTCCGGCACCCCGACGTCGTGCGCCGGCGGCCTGCACTGTGTCACAGCGGTCACCAAGGTCATCGTGACGACCGACGGCGGGCGGAGCTGGACGCAGGCCCCAGCGAGCGGGTTCGCGTCGAGCGCCCAGCCATCAGTGGCCTGCGTGACGCCCTCGACCTGCTGGGCTGCTGGAGCAGTCCTGCAGACCCCCGGTGGCATCGTCACGATCGGCGAGCCGCAGCTGCACTCACAGTCACAGCCTGTGCTCGAGTCGACCAACGACCAGGGCCAGACCTGGCAGGCCGCGCAGCTTCCGGCGGGCTCCGGGATCACGAGGGTGGGAAATGTCTCGTGCTCGAGCACGACCTCGTGCTTCGCCATCGCCCAGTCCGGTAACGGTCTCGTGCTCCTCTCCTACGGGAGTTGAGCGCGAGACGCCACCTCACCGTCGGCCGTCCGCCTCGCGGAGCATCGTCTCGAGTTCGGGATCGGGAAGTCGGACAGGCGCGCAACGACGGCTGCATCGAGTATCCGAGCCACTACCTGAAGGGCCTCGGCTCTCCTGTCGGCATCGTCTTCGACGTCACCGGCTATTCGGGTGAGATACGGCTCAACCTCGAGTCCGAAGACGGCGCCTGGTTCACACGACTCCCACATGGCGTGCACGCCGACCAGGACCAGTACTTGATCCAGCACGGCTATCTCACTGGCTGACGTCTCCGCCACGGGCTCCACCGGGTAGCGCAGCTGTCTATCGCGACATCGCGGACCGCGCCCGGCGGGGAAGCACGGCTTCCTGAGCCCGTCCTGGGTTGGGGCTGGGCGCCGCTGCGACGCCGCCGCCGTATCATGGCTGCGGCTCACAAGTGACCAGGAGGCCAGATCAAGTGCCACGACCGGAGTGGCCAGCCCAGATGGACCCTCGAGCGGAGTTGTCCAACCGGCGAGGGCGCCCGATGGCGATAGTAGCGATCGCCGTCGGCTTGTCCCTGCTTGCGGCGGCTTGCTCCACCGTGTCCAGAGCGGGCGAGTCTTCGACGAGACCCACGGCCGCTCCTTCCTCGACGGCCGCACCTTCGTCCTCGGCACCGGCAACGACTCGGTCCGATCCGGCACCCTCGCCCGCCCTCGGGGACCTCACGACGTACGGCTACGGCAATGCGCGCTCCAACGACGACAACGTCGACCCCAAGATCAAGAGTCTTTCCTCGACACCGATCTGGAACGCCACGCTTGACGGTGCCGTAGACGGGCAGCCGCTCGTGTACGACGCCACCGTGTACGTCGGAACGGAGAACGACACGGTGTACGCCCTCGGCGCAGCCAAGGGCAGGGTGCTTTGGAAACTGCACGTCGGCAACGCCGTGCCGCTCCCGGTGATCGACTCTGCGCCGACACTGTCTTCGGGCTGCGGCGACATCAGTCCCCTCGGCATCACCGGGACACCAGTGATCGACAAGTCCCTCGGAGAGATCTTCGTTGCCGAGGAGACCGAGGTCGGGGGCACGAGGTGGCAAGACGTCCAGCACTGGCTCGTAGCTGTGTCCCTGGCTTCGCACAAGGAGTTGTGGCACCGGCAGATCGACCCGCCGCACGGCAACAACGCCAGCTACTACTACATCCCTGCCGAGCAACAACGGCCAGGGCTCACCCTTCTCGGCGATCGCGTCTACGCGGAATACGGCGGCCTCGATGGCGACTGCGGGCAGTACCACGGTTATGTCGTCAGCCTGCCCGTATCTGGGAGCGGTTCGCTCGCCAGCTACCAGGTGCCAACCCAGCGCGAAGGGGGAATTTGGGGAGTCGGAGGGGCGTTGGTCTCGGCCGCCGGCAACCTGTACGTAAACACCGGCAACGGCAGCTCGAACTCGATCAAGGACTACGACGAAGGCAACTCTGTCATCGAACTGTCGCCAAGCTTGGCGCGGCTCGGTTATTGGGCACCCGGCAGTTGGGTGACACTCAACGACGAGGACTGGGACCTTGGATCGACCGGGCCTATCGCCGTTCCTGGAACGTCGCTGTTGTTCGCCTCAGGCAAGCCCGACGGTTCGAGAAGCTCGGGTTACCTGATGCCGGACAGCCCACTGGGCAAGATCGGCCACGATGCCGTCTCGGGTGCCGTGTGCCCGGGCGGTGGATCGTGGGGTGCGCTGGCAGCAGCCGTCGTCGGAACCGGCGCCACAGCCAAGACCTTCGTCTACGCGCCCTGCACGAGCGGAACCGAGGCACTGGAGATTGACACGAAGTCTCCGATCTCGTTTCGTCAGGCCTGGGCGCCGTCGACAGGCACGCCGAACGGTCCCCCCGTTGTGGCGGGCGGTCTTGTCTGGGCGCTGGCCTGGGACGACGCCGAGCTATATGGGATGAACCCCTCGACGGGACATGTCGTGATCGAGCGCTCGACAGATGCGCTGAGTCACTTCGCCACCCCGGCGGTGGGCGACACGCGGCTCTTCGTGCCGACGACCAGCGGCGTGGAGGCGTTCGCCACCTGAAGGTGCGCGCCAGCTCGGACCGCACCGCTCCACCCACGAGTTGCTGCCACCCGACACACAACCCGACGGAGCGGGAGCCCGACCTCGGACCCGACCCAATTGACGGCGACGCGATGCGCCATTCCTATTCGTTCTACCGAGCGACCCGGCGTATAGAGGGAGTCGACGAAGAGCCGGCAGGCAGCCTCATCAGGAAGGGGGTAGACAAACCTTCGCCGCTCGTCCGACACCACCTCGAACCCTGCGGCTCGCAGGGAGGGCCGAAGATGCAAGAGATGGATGTTGTTGGGATAGGCGGGCCGCGGTTCATGAAGGGCAACGAGCACCCGCAGGTAGCGAACTCGGTCGCGGCGGCTGAGCGGCCGCCCGCCTGGTAGCAAAAAGGCGACGGTGCCTCCTGGGCGAAGAAGCCGCCGGAGCTCGGAAAGGACCGTCTCGACCTCGTCGAAGAGCATCAGGCCCATCGAGCACGTAACGAGATCGAAGGTCGCGTTGGAGAACGGCAGTCTGCCGGCATCGCCACGTACGACCACCAAGCCACCTCGGGTGGAGGCCAGGGTGAGCTCGTCGACAGAGCGGTCGACGCCGACCCAGTGGTGCTGCCGCGCCGCGTCTGCAACCGGACCGCTCCCACAGGCGACATCGAGGGCGCGCCCAGGACGAGAGGCGGCGCTCACGAGCCAGCCGTAGGGATCGACTCCCGAGCTGACGTCTGTCGCCGTGCTGAGGACGTTCTCGGTGATGCCGGGGCGCTTGGCGTGGAACGAGTCGAGGTAGGACCGCCACGCAACGGTCGAGGATCGCGCCGATACTCTCATCTCGACGCTCTCAATTGGCCTCGAAGCCGAGCGAGGCAACACATGCAGCGCACGATCTCCACGACGAAGGAAACGCGCTCGGTGGCGCACCCATTCCGCGGAACAGCGTGTGTACGAGGCGGGTCTCGTCTTTAATGGCGTCCGAGATGAGATTCGAACTCGCCGTCGTCGGCGGTGGTCCGGGAGGCCTGGCCGCCGCCAGGGCTGGTGCCCGTCGCGGCCGCCGTACTGCCATCGTCCAGGACGGGAGGCTCGGGGGCGACTGCACCTTTACGGGGTGCGTGCCATCAAAAACCCTCATCGAATCGGCTGCGCGGAGGCGCTCATTCGCCGAGACGGTGGCGATGCTGCACGAGGTCGTCGAGCTGATCGCCGCAACCGAGGACGTCGAGGCGCTGGCCAGGGAAGGCATCGAGGTCATCGAGGGACGCGCTCGATTCAGTGCGCCTAGGGTCCTCAGCGTCGGCGACCGGACGGTTCGTGCTGAGCGCGTCGTCATCGCCACGGGCTCTTGCCCATCGGCGCCTCCTATCCCTGGGCTCGCCGAGGTGCCGTACCTCACCAACGAGACCATTTTCGACCTCGACGAGCTCCCGAAGTCCCTCGCCGTAATCGGCGGCGGGCCGATCGGCTGCGAGCTCGCACAGGCGTTTCGCCGTTTCGGCGCGGAGGTCCGCCTCATCGAGGCCGAAAACCGGCTTCTGCCGCGGGAGGAACCCGAGGCGGGCGACGTGATCGGCAAGGTCTTCGCCGACGAGGGGATCGACCTCCACCTCTACGCCAAGGTCACCGGGATAGCCTCGTTGCCGGCCGGGACCGGAGTCAGTCTCGCGCTCGCCGACGGATCGAACGTGGAGGCCGAGAAGCTGCTCGTCTGCGCCGGGCGCCGGCCGATCACAGATGGGCTCGACCCAGGTGCCGGGGGAGTCGATCTCGACGAGCGAGGTTACGTTCGCACCGACCGTCACCTCCGCACGACTGCTCGTGACACATACGCTGTCGGCGACGTCACAGGACGACTCTTGTTCACTCATGCCGCCGACGAGATGGGGCGCCTGGCGGTCCGCAACGCCTTTCGTCCCATGGGCCGCTCGGCCTTCGACACCTCGGCCATCCCCTGGGTGACCTTTACCGACCCTGAGGTCGCCCGCGTCGGATTGAGCGAAGTTGACGCCGCCGCGAAGGGAGCCAAGATCGCCTTCCTACCGATGACGGCCGTCGACCGGGCAGTTACCGCCGGTCGGACGGAGGGGTTCGTGAAGTTGGTCGCCGGCCCGCGTCCGGTTCTCAGAAGCGCCGGCGGTGGGGCGATCCTCGGCGCCACGGTCGTCGCGCCCCGCGCTGGCGAGATGATCCACGAGGTGGCCCTCGCCATGCGTACCGGGATGTTCACCGGGCGCCTCGCCCAAGCCGTGCACGCCTACCCCACGTGGTCGACTGCTGTCCGCCAGGCCGCCGCCCAGTTCTTCATCGACGTGGACGGCCGCCGTGCCCGGCCGGCCCGAGCTCGCTAGGAACTGCAGACTTCGGGAAAGATCGGGAGACATGACCGGGTGTCCTCGTCCCATGGCCCGCTTTGTCGCCTGGCTGACGCGCATCGGGCGCCTCACCCGGCCCATCGATCCCGAGACGCGTCGGGCGCTCGAACAGCGCTGGGCCGAGCTGCCCGATCATGTTCGCAGCGCCGCCCAGACCCTCGGGCGCGTCGCCGTCGGGTGTGAGGGCACCCACGGTGTCTTTCCCCGCTGCAACTTCACCTGCACTCCCTGCTATCACTCCCGCGACGCCAATCATGTCCGCATCGACGGCGCCCACACGCTCGCTGAGGTGGAGCGCCAAGTTGCCTACCTGCGCTCGGTACGCGGCCCGCACGCCCACACGCAGCTGATCGGCGGCGAGGTGACTCTCCTCGACCCGGACGACCACGCCGAGGCGCTGCTCGCCATCCGCCGCCACGGCCGTGAGCCGATGAGCTTCACCCACGGCGACTTCGACTACGAGTACCTGGAGCGGATAGCCCTCGGGCCTGACGGGCGGCCCCGCTTCAAGCGCCTCTCCTTCGCCGGGCACTTCGACACCACGATGCGGGGACGGCGCGGTCTTCGCCGCGCCACAACTGAGGCGGAGCTCAACGCGTACCGCGAACGCTTCTGCGAGGTCTTCCGGCGCCTGCGAACAGAGCACGGCGTGCGGTCCTTCCTCGCCCACAACATGACCGTCACACCTGGCAACGTCGAAGGGATCCCGGCCGTCGTACGCGACTGCCACGCCCTGGGTTTCAACATGTTCTCGTTCCAACCGGCCGCCTTCATCGGCGACCAGCGCCGCTGGACCGAGGACTACCGCTGTCTCGATGCCGACAACATCTGGCGGAAGATCGAAGAGGGCGCCGGCGCTCGCCTCCCCTATGAGGTCTTCCAGACCGGCGACGTCCGCTGCAACCGGGCGGCTTTCGGTGTCTACCTCGCAGACCGCTGGTACCCGCTCCTCGACGACGGCGATCCTCGTGACCTCGCCGCCCGCGACGCCTTCTTCACCCACCTCGGCGGCGTGCACTGGAATGCCACTCCGGTGCTGCTGGGCGTGCGCCTCGCCAGGGTGCTGCTCACCTATCCCCGCCTTTTCGGGACGGCCTTCGGCTGGCTCCGCCGGCTGGTCCGAAGGGCCGGCGGCACGCGGCTGGTCGCGATGGCGCTGGTCCGGAAGGAGCTCGTCCCGATGACCTTTGTCATGCATCGCTTCATGCACGCCGAGGACGTCGCCCCGGCCTGGGAGATGCTTCAGCAGGGCGAGCTCAGCGACGACCCGCGGCTTCGAGAGGTGCAGGAGCGCCTGCAGGCGTGCTTCTACGCCATGGCCCACCCCGAAACAGGAGAGCTCGTGCCGGCCTGCGTCCAGCACTCGGTGCTCGATCCCGCCGAGAACCGGCAGCTCGCTGTGCTGCTGCCTCGTCCGCGGCGCCGGGGCCCCGTTGACTCCGAGACCGAGGAGGCGAGGACCTGATGTTCGATCGCCAGATACGCCGAGCGATCTCGCCCGGTCTCGAGCGAGTGGGTGAAGGGCTTGCCCGGGCGGGGGTTCGCCCGATGATGCTCACCGGCGGCGGATGGGCGCTCGGTGTAGGAGCTTGCGTGGCAGCGGCCGAGCGGGCGTGGCCGGCCGCCCTTGCGCTCTGGCTCGCAAACCGGCTGGCCGACGGGCTCGATGGCCCCGTTGCCCGGGCGAAAGGGGCGAGCGATCTCGGCGGCTACCTCGACATCGTGGCGGACTTCAGCATCTACGGCGGCTTCGTCGCCGGTGTTGCCGTCGGTGTACCGGCGGCTCGCCTCGCCTGCGTCGTCCTCCTCCTCGCCTATTACGTCTCGGGGACCGCCTTTCTTGCCCTCTCGTCGCTCCTCGAGCGGCGAGGAAAGAGCCCGGCGACCGACGGACGTTCCCTCCGCTTCGTCGGCGGGCTGGCCGAAGGCGCCGAGACGATCGCCGTGTACACCCTCTTCTGCCTCTTGCCCGGGGCTGCGGCCGTGATCGCTTGGTCGTTCGCCGCCGCCGTCGGGGTGACTGCAGTTCAACGGATCGTCCTTGGTGTGCGCCTGCTCCGCCCGCGCCCGCAGGAGGCGCCAGATGGGAGGTCGGCCACGATCGAGCAACCGAGGGAGGCGACGGGGTGAGCCGGCGTGCAGTTGCCCTCCGCCAAGACGAACCCGCCCTCCGAGCGTACCCGGAGGCTCTGCCGGGCGAGCGGCTTCGGCCCGGTCGGCTGCGTTTCTTCCGGACGATCGCCGAGTCGGTGGGGGTACAAGGTCCAACGGGCGGGGTCGTGATCGGAGCTGCCCTCCTCGCCGGCATCTCGGGCGGGGGCACCGCCCTCGTCGAGGTCGTCGCCGCCGTGGCGATGGGTTTCGTTGCCTACGCCTTCGTACTTTTCACGCGTTCCTTCAACAGCGCCGGCTCGGTGTACGGCTTTACCGGGGCGGCCGTCGGGCCAGGCTTCGGGTTCTTCTCGGCCTTCGCCCTTCTCCTCGTCTATGTCAACTTCGCCGGTGGCGTCTACGCCAGTACGGCCGACGAGGCACAGCCGGCCTTCCAGGCGATCGGCCTCCACCTCCCCTGGCAGGCCTACGCCCTCGCCGCCTTCGTGCTCGTGTCCCTGCTCGCCTACCTCGACATCAGGATCTCCTCGGCCCTCGTCCTCATCCTGGAGGGCGCTGCCATGGCCGTCGTCATCGTCGTCTCGTCGATCGTCCTTGCCAAGGGCGGCTACCACGGGCACGCCTTCAGCTCGGCGCCGTTCCGGCCGAACGGGGCGCCTCTCTCGGTCCTCGGCCTCGGGGTGGTGTTCTCGTTCTCTGCCTTCTCGGGCTTCGAAGCTGCGGCCACCCTCGGTGAGGAGTCTGCGCGGCCAAAGCGCGTCATCCCCCGCGCAGTCTGGATCTCGCTCGTAGTCGTAGCGGTCTACGAGATCGGGGTCGCCTTCGTCGTCACGAACGCCTACCCGAGCGTGCGACAGCTAGCGGGGTCCGCCGTCCCACTCGTCACCGTCACCGACCGGTTCGTGTCGCCCTGGGTCGGCGACCTCGTCAACTTCGCCGCCGTCGTGAGCTCCTTCGGGGCTGCCCTTGCCTGTGCAAGTGGGGCCTCACGGATCCTCTTCGCTCTCGGGCGGGACGGGTTCGGGCCGAGACTGCTCGCCCGCACGAGCACCCGTACCGGCTCTCCGATCGGATCACTTGGGCTCGTCGCGGCGGTCAGCTTCGGGTTCCTCGTCTCCTTCCTGTGGGAGCGGGCCGCCACACGAGCCGTCGCCGTCATCCTCACCTACGGCGCCGATCTCATCATCGCCGCCTACGTGCTCGTGGTCGCCGCTGCCCTCGTCTACACCATCCGCCGCCGCATGGCGCTCGCCAAGACGGCAATCCTCCTCGTCGGGCTCGTCGTGCTCGGCTTCGTCGTGAAGGACACGTTCGTCCCCTTCCCGGCCGCTCCCTATAGCTGGGACGCCATCGGCGCCGGTGCGACGCTCCTTCTAGGCGCAGTGCTTCCTCTGGTCTCTCCGAGGCTGCGCCGGAGCCTGCGCACCTCGCCGCTCTTGGAGCTCGGCTCTTCGGAGCTCCTCGGCACAGCTGCGAGCCGGGACCGAGGAGCGCGACTCCAATGATGGGCGGCGCCTCAGCGTCGCTCGCCGTCGCCTGAGCCAGTTTTCGTACGATGGTGTACACTGGTGTACGTGGCGACGATGACGGTGAGTGAAGCACGGGCGATACTTCCCGAATTGCTTGATCGCGTTGACCGTGGGGAGGAGGTCACGATCACCCGACACGGTCGACCGGTGGCCGTGGTGGTGCGGCCCGACGCGCTGCGCAGCCGTCACGCGGACAAAGTGCTGAGAGCGGCGGAGCAAGTCCGGGCGGAGCTCGCTGTTGGCCGAGGGAGCCTGCTGTCGCGAGCGACCGGCATCACGCCTGACCGTGCCGAGGAGTTGGTGAGCGCGATCAGGACGGATCGAGACGCGGTTTCCTGATGGATGCGTTTCCTGATGGATGCGTTTCCTGATGGATGCGTTTGACGCGGACGTATTGATCTATGCGGCGGTGCCTGGCCATCGTCTTGGCACCCCCGTGTTGGCGCTGTTCCCCGAGGAACCGCCAGACACTGCCGGCATCTTCGCCGGAGTCGGTTCTACGTTGCTCCTAGTCGAGATGCTGACCAAGCCGACGGGCGATGCCGCCGACGAAGAAGTCGCGGCGCTTGCGACACTGCTCGCGCGACTCGACCTACGCCCGGTCGATGAGGCGATCGCTTTGCTTGCCGTGGCGCTCGGCGCCTCGTACCGACTGCGGTCCGCCGATGCCGTTCATCTGGCGACTGCAGTGTCAACCGGCGCCGACCGTTTCATCACCAACAACCGGCGTGACTTCTCTCAGTCGATCGAAGAGGTCTCAGTAACCTATCCAACGGACCTGCTGTAGCGCAGCACCGGTTCGACTCCCGTCGGTCCTCGGCCGGTCGGCGGCAGAAGTCGCACTCGCAGTGTGGCGGAACTGACTCCAAAGTGTCGCTGGAGATGCACGACGAGCCTCGTTAACGATGTCGTCAAGCGGGGCCAGCTCCTCGTGAGCGCCTGGCAAACGCCCAGGTGGATGTTCCTCGGTCGCGTCGGGTGACTTCAGCACCTCGAGTTTCCAGAGAGACGCCAGAGGCCAGTGGGTCGTAGCGTAGGACAACAATGAACTGGGATCTGCGACACCGGAAGTCTTCGTTGGTGATCCGGCTGCTGCTGGCAGTTTGGATCGCCGTCATCATCATTGTGCTCTGTACCACAGGACACTGGTGGGGACTGGTCTTCGTCGTCCCCCTGATCCTTGACTTGTACCTGCTCCGCCGAATCTTGGTGGCTGGCTCCGGCCAGTAGCGCGGTGTTCGCAGAGTTCGACGATCAGGACGCCAGCAGCGCTCATGCGCGGCCTGCCAGGCCGGCGACGGAGCTTGCGGGCGTCCGGCCCGTCGCCTGGCTCAACCCAAGACATCGCTCAAGCTGTGAACAACCGGGCCGGCCCAGCCGCTCTGCCGGTCGTACACCAGCGCATCGACGGCATCGTCGGTCAGCAGTTGAACGGCGGCCATGCCGACCGCCTCTGCACCTGAGAGTTCGTTGCTGCCACCATCACCGACGTAGCAGACATCGGCGGGTTCCACCTGCAACTCGTCGCACGCCCGCCGGTATAGCGAAGGGTGCGGCTTGCGTACTCCCGCTTCGACTGAGAAGACGACGCTGTCCACGAGCTTGGCGACGGGAAGACTCGGCCAGCACTCGGGCAGCTCGTGCGTACAGTCAGTGATCACTCCGATGCGCAGACCGAGTCCTCGCAGCTGTGACAGCGTCGCACAAGCATCGAAACGCAGATTCTGTGCGTAGCCGATCTCGACGGCGCGTCGCACGGCGCAGGCTGCGGCGAGCTGCTCGGCGGACGGCTCGTGGCCGCAGGCGTCAGCCACCCAGGCCAGCGTCTCGGCCAGGTTGCCGCGGCTCCCCGTGGCTCGCTCGGTGAAGGTGGCGGTGAGTCGATTGACAAACAGCTCCGGCGCCACACCGAGCGCCTCGGCGACCCGGTCCGCTCCCTTCCTACGCTCTCCTGCCGTCGCATGTACCGTCAGCGTGCCGAAGAAGTCGAACACAACCGCACGGAAACGACAGTCGTCCAACACCCCGACGAAGGTACATCACGAGCCCGTCTTGTGAGCGTGGCACAGCGCGCGTAGCTTTAGGCACTCGACGCCGATGATGGATCATGGCAAGCTGCGAATAACAGTGCCGAGGCAGAGCATCAGCTCAGGGTTGGGGTCCGATCAGGCGCTGTCGTCCCTGAAGCGGCGGTGTCGGCGAGCCTCCTCGCGCCGCTCCTGACGGCGCTCGAGCGTCTCGGCAAGTGACGGGCTAGGCGTTCCGGTGACGCTCCGGGCGGCCGGTGGCCGCGGCGCTCCGGTGACACTTGAGAGATGGCCGCCTCGAGCCTCGACCGCCCCTAGCGGGAGGGCAAGATCCTCGAGGGAACGTCGCTCGGCGTTCACGCCGATAAACGCTTCCATCGCCCCACCCACGAGCATGACGGCTGCCCCGACGATGTAGCCGATGAAGAGCGCGAAGTGGTCCGAACCGTTGCCGATGAGCTTTCCGTAGAACCACGGGCCGAACGCACCAAAGCACTGGGCGATTGCGAAGAAGACGGCGATGGCCTTCGCCCGCACCTCGACCGGGAAGATCTCGCTCACCGTGAGATAGGCGGCGCTGGCGCCGGCGGAGGCGAAGAAGAAGATCACGCACCAGCACAGCGTCTGGGTCACGGCGTCGAGCGTGCCGGCGCGGAAGAGCTCGGCAGTGACCGCCAAAAGGACACCGGAGAGCAAGTAGGTTCCGCCAATCATCTTGCGACGGCCCAGTGAGTCGAAGAAGCGCCCGATCAGGAGCGGCCCGGCTAGGTTCCCGGCGGCAAAGACCATGAAGTAGTACGGAACAGAGCCACTGCCGACACCGTAGATCTTCGTGAGCACGAGGGCGTAGGTGAAGAAGATGGCGTTGTAGAGGAACGACTGGGTGATCATGAGGGACGCCCCGAGGATTGCCCGGCGGGGATAGGTAGTGAACAATGTACGGGCCAAGGCGAAAAAGCCGATGTCGCTGGCCGGGCGGATCTCAATTTCCTTCGACTCGTCGACTTCGTCGAGTGCGCCGCCGGTCGCCTTGGTCGCCCGCTCGATCTGGCTCACGGCCTCCTCGGCCTCCTTGACACGGCCGTGCATGATCAGCCAGCGAGGGCTTTCGGGGAGGTTCTTCCTGACGAAGAGGATCACGAACCCAAGGGCGGGGCCGACGAGGAAGGCGATGCGCCATGAGTAAGCGATCGGCAGGTGGTTGATGATGACGAGTGTGACCACCGTGGCGATGAGGGCGCCGCCCCAGTACGTGCCGTTCACGGCGATGTCGACCCGACCCCGGTATCGGGCGGGAATCAGCTCGTCGATGGCCGAGTTGATGGCGGCATACTCGCCGCCGATGCCCATGCCGGCGACGAAGCGGCAGAAGTAGAGAAACCACACCCAACCCGCTCCCGTCCCCGCCACGCAGGCGGTCAGCGCTCCGCCGATGAGGTAGACGCCGAGGGTGATCATGAAGAGGTTGCGCCGGCCCCACTTGTCGGAGAGGCGCCCGAAGAAGAGCGCCCCGGCGACTTCTCCGAGCAGGTAGACGGTCCCGACCGCAAAGGCAACGCCGGCGGAGGACAAATGGAGCGAGTGCGGGCTCGAGAGGAGGCTCGTGGAGTTGCTGGCGATGGTGATCTCGAGGCCGTCGAGAACCCATGCCACACCAAGGGCGAGGACAAGACGGGTGTGGAACCGAGACCAGCCGAGGCGATCGAGTCTCGCCGGTATCAAGCTCCGGATGACTCCGTCGGGCTCTGCCTGATCCTCTGGTTTGCTTTGGACTGTTGTCACGTGGGTTACCCGCCTCGTGAAGTGGGATGTTGACAAGCTGGCAATACCCCGCTCTCCGACTTTTCATCCTCAGTACGACGACCGGCCCTGAGCGGCGGTGCGGGACGTCGTAGGTCTCGTAGTCCTGACCTGGGTTGCGAACAGTGAGTGGAGGACGACACAGACCGGCTACGCCCTCGCGAACTCGCCGCCACGGCGAGCGACCGATTGTCGGATCGCACCCCGGACGCTCACTTCGAGTATGCCGCTCAGGGTGTGCGGTACTGCGAGGACGGTCCGGGCGTGTCAGGGCCATGAGCGCTGGGTAGAGAAGCCTCGTGAGACAGCAAGAAGTCGACGTCGTGATCCTCGGCGGAGGATCTGCAGGAGAGCTCGCGGCGGCGCTGCTGGCTGAGGCCGGGCAGCGGGTCGCGCTGGTCGAGGTCGACCGCATAGGTGGCGCCTGTCCTTTCTTCGCCTGCATGCCGAGCAAGGCGCTGCTGCACTCCGCCGCGCTTCGTGCTGCCATGATCGCGAATGGCACCCGGATCGGTGCCGCTGGGAGCAAGTGGTCTCCGGGGGACACAGGCGAAGCCTGGCGTGCCGCCGTGAATTGGCGTGACCAGGTGACCGAAGGTCGGGATGACTCCGAGCACGCCAGGCTGCTCGAGAAGGCGGGAGTCCAGTTGCTGCGCGCTTGGGGAACCATCCAGAGCGAGCACTCAGTGGCAGCTGGTGACACCTTGCTGAGATGCCGCCACATCATCATGGCAACGGGCAGCGAGGCGATCATTCCGCCGGTTGACGGGTTGGAAGAGGCCGAGCCGTGGACCAGCGAGGCAGCGCTCGTGAGTGGGCACCTGCCGAGTTCTCTGATCGTTCTAGGCGCCGGAGCAGTCGGCTGCGAGCTCTCCCAGGTCTACGCGCGCTTCGGTACCGAGGTGTGCCTCGTCGACAAGGCTCCGGTCCCGCTTTCGTCTGAGGAGCCCGAAGCCTCAGGACTCGTAGCCGAGGTGCTGGCACAAGACGGAGTCTCGCTCCGACTCGGCGCCCGGGCGCGCAGCGTGGCCGTCGGGACTGATGGCTACAAGTTGGCGCTCCATTCAGGCGAGACACTGCGGGCCGAGAAGCTCTTGCTGGCCAGCGGGCGACGGCCTCGGACGCGGGGACTCGGGCTCGAGAACTTGGGTGTGGACCCGGACGGCCCCCTCGAGGTCGACGACTTCGGCGAGGTACCCGGGCATAGGGGCTTGTGGGCCGCCGGCGACATCACCGGCGTCGCACCTTTCACTCACACCGCCAAGTACCAGGCAAGAGTTGTCGCATCCAACGTCCTCGGCAAGCGCGTGCGGGCGGACTACCGAGCGATACCACGATGCGTCTTCACCGACCCGTCGGTGGCGGCAGTAGGTATGACAAGTGCTGCAGCGCAGGAGGCGGGCATCAGAACGGTCGCCGCGACAGTTGCGCTGGGCTCGACGGCTCGATCGTCGGTCGAGGGCTCCACTTGTGGAGCCGTAGGTCTGTTGGCGGACTTAGAACGTGCCATCCTCATCGGTGCTTTTCTCGTCGGGCCGTCTGCAGAGGAGTCGATCGGGCAGGCGGCGGTGGGGATCCAGTGCCGTATCCCGGTACGCGCCCTGAGCGGCGTCGTAGCGCCGTTCCCGGCGTTTGCCGAAGCGTACGACGACGCCTTGCGCCAAATAGTCGCCCAACTGCCCGAGCCGGCGGCCGTTCCAGGTTGATCGGGCGCTACCGCAAGGAGATGCCCGCCAACCGTGCCGTCCTCAACGCGGACGGCACCCCTACCCGATCTGCGAGCCCAGCGGCCGGCATGCTGATCACGCCCGCAACATAAGATCGTCGCGCTGATCGACCGCTGCCGCAGCGACCGATGAGATCCGCTTGAGCCGCTCGTCTCCACATCGACGGCTTCCGACTGACAAGGAGTAGGGATGACAAAGCGAGAGTCTGCCCCGCTAGGAGCACCGTGTTGGGTCGATCTGTGGACTTCCGACGTAGAGGGCAGCCGCCGGTTCTATGCCGAGTTGTTCGGCTGGGTGGCAGAGCAGCCGAGCCCCGTGCACGGCGGCTATTTCATGTTCACCAGGGAAGGAGTGCCGATCGCCGGTGCGATGGGCGACATGGGCGAGATGCGTGCCGACGACAGCTGGAGGCCGTACCTCGCCTCGGACGACATCGAGGCCACATTGAAGCTCGCCATCGAGCAAGGCGCGACGGTGCAGGCGCCGGCGATGGCGGTCGACGACCTCGGTGTCCAGGCGGTGATCACCGACCCACAAGGAAGGCTCGTCGGCGCCTGGCAGCCCGGCACCTTCCCGGGCTTCACGGTGATCAACGAGCACGGCGCTCCGATCTTCTTCGCTTTCGACACAGACGACTACGGGGGCGCAGTCGACTTTTACCGGCAGGCGTTCGGTTGGAACCCGCTCGAGGAGGCGACCGAGGATGGGCACCACTACGCCGGCTACATGGACCCCGAGACGGACCGGCCCCTCGCCGGCATCGGCGACGAGGTCGAGAACCTCGCCGAAGGCGAAGGGCCGGCTTGGTGGGTCTTCTGGCAGAGTGATGACGTCGACGCCTCTGTCGAAAAGGTGCTCGCCCTTGGCGGAAAGGTGCTCGCCGCCGCCAAGGACGGTGGGCTCGGCCGGGCCGCCCGCGTGGCCGACCCCGCCGGGGCGCGCTTCTGGCTGTGCACGCCTGAGCGTTAGTTGGTGTCAAGACGATGAATTCGATGGCCCGGCGGATGTTCGAGCTCGTCGAGCCGATCGGAGTCATCCCTTACGCAATGGATGAACCCAACGAGGCGATGTCCGCTTTGGGCTTCACCAACTGCTGGGACCTCTACTTCGCCGGACGGGCAGCGCCTCGGGGCCTCGTCCCGGCCGAGGTGATGGCCGCTCTGAAGCCGCTCGCCGCGCTGCTGCTCGCCGCTCAGGACTAGGGCGATTGTCGCTGGTGGTTCAGACAGCGAGAATCGAGCAGGGGCAGCCCATGGAGTTCGAGAGACTCTTCGAACAGAACCGTCGAGCGCCGGCGGCTCGAACAGAGCATCGACATCGGCACGTCGAGGTTGCGAGCTGCCGCGTACCGGGCGATGGACATGAGGGGAGCGAGCCCGCTCCCGGCGCCGATCAGCATCACCGGTCCACCGTCCCGCTCGCTCCAGGTGAGGAATCCGAACGGTCCGCGAAGCTGCAGCACGTCGCCCCGGCTGACTTCTCTGGCCAGCAACGGCGGGCGCGCCCACCGCTCACCTCTCGCACGGTGATCTCTATCTCCCGACTGGATGGGTAGGGAGGCGACGACACCGAGTACGGTTGCTCGATCGCGCCGGGCGGCTGCGGGATCACCATGCGGACGAGGTAGTACTGGCCGGGAAGAAAGTCGGCCATTTCCGGCATCTCTAGACGGAGCGTGGTCGCCGTGTCGTTTTCCTGCCAGACTTCGACGACGGTGGCCTCGTCCCAGCACCTATAGGGATCAGGCGCGAGAAGGCGACGGCTGCGAGTGGGCACCTCTTCGCATGCCAAGTCGGTCGTTACGGCCGTTCGACTGCCAGGAGGCAGGCTGCAGCACCGTCAGCTCCGCTCGCTGTCGTCCCGCTCACAAAAAGCGTCCCGCGGCTCTTGAGCGCCACGCTCACCGGCCAGCGCAGGCCATCGAGCCGGAGCCAGGTCCGGCTCGTCCCGCTCGTGTCGACGTGCCGGACGACACCGTTTCCGTGGTCAGCGACGAAGACTCCACCTGCTCCGGCGGCGATCCCGGTCGGCCAGCGCAGCCCGATCTGCTCGCCGGTCCCGTCGCGGTCTCCGCCCGGAGGTATTCCGGCGAGGGTCGTCACGCTCCCGTCCGGCGTGACCAGGCGGACGGCGTTGTTCCCGGTGTCGGCGACGTAGCAGGCGCCGTCGGAAGCCACGTCGAGCGCGCTGGGACGGCGAAAGCGGGCGTCAGCGCCTCGACCGTCGCGGTAGCCGTAGCTCGCGCCCGCGAGCGTCGTGACGACCCCGTCGGGGCTGACGAGGCGGATGCGGTCGTTGGCGGTGTCGGCGACATAGCAGGTCCCATCCGAAGCGAAGGCGACGTCGGCCGGGTAGCGGAACATCGCCTCGGCCGTCGAGCCGTCTCGAGAGCCCTGGGCTCCCCCCGTGACGACACGCGCTGAGCCGTCTGCCCAGATTGCCCAGATGCGGTGCCCGCTGCGGTCGGCCACGTAGACCGAGCCGTCGGGCGCCTCGGCGAGGCCCACCGGCGTCGCCGGTGCCGGAGCGTTCCGGCGTCCGTCGCGGGCCACGCGGGGTCGGACCACCGTGTCCAAGGTGCCGCCGACCCCCAGGCGGGAGATTGCCCCCGACTGCGGATCGGAGACCCACAGCGCGCCGTCCCTCGTCAGCGCGATCCCTCCAGGGCACGAGGCGAAGCTGAGCAAGGCGCCCGAACAGTCGTGCACCACATGCTCACTCTCGGGCTCGCGCCGCGGCTGGGTTCCAACGGGCGTCAGCGACCGGCGCGGATGTAAGCAGCCCGCCTGCAATTCGGCGGCAGTGAGGACTTCGGTCATCTTGTCATACCTCCTGTGGATTGGGCAGATCGGTGTCAATTCCGTAGCTCCGCACCGAGTCGCGCACCGTCTCTGCCTTGATCTCTCCCCTCACGAACAGCCCCCACAGCACCGCACCGACGACGTGGGCGGCGTCGACCTCGAAGTGGCGGCGAAGGGCCGCCCGCGTGTCCGACAGACCGAAGCCGTCCGTACCGAGCGACACGAACGGCTCAGGCATGAATCGTCCGACCTGGTCGGCGACGAGCTTCAGGTGGTCGGTGACGGCGACGACCGGCCCCTCGCCCTCGCCGAGCACCCTCTGCACGTACGGGACTCTCAGCTGCTCGCCGGGATGGAGCCGGTTCCAGCGCTCGGCGGACATGGCGTCGTCTCTGAGCGCCTTGTAGCTCGTTGCGCTCCACACCTCGGCTGCGACGTCGTGGCGTTCGAGGAGCTCCCGCTGCGCCTCGAGGGCGGCGAGCATCGCCGTGCCGCTCGCCAGGATGCGCGCCCGGTACAAGCCCTTTTCCGGGGCTTGCCGGTAGCGGTAAAGGCCGGCGACGATCCCATCGACGACACCTTCTGGCATCTCTGGCTGGATGTAGGGCTCGTTGTAGAGCGTCAGGTAGTAGAGGAGATCTTCAGGGCGCGGCGCGTGCATGCGGGCGAGCCCGTCGCGCACGATGACCGCCACCTCGTAGGCGAAGGCTGGGTCGTAGGCCCGTAGGTTCGGGATGGCGCTCGCGAACAGGAGGCTGTGGCCGTCACAGTGCTGAAGCCCCTCACCTTGTAGGGTCGTCCGCCCGGCGGTGGCGGCGCAGAGGAACCCGCGGGCGCGCATGTCTCCGGCCGCCCAGAGCAGGTCGCCGAAGCGATGGAAGCCGAACATCGAGTAGTACACGAAGAACGGGATCATCGGCTCGCCCCAGGTGGCGTATGAGGTGCCAGCCGCGATGAACGAGGCCATCGAGCCGGCTTCGGTGATGCCCTCCTCGAGGATCTGGCCATCTGCCGCTTCCTGGTAACTGAGCAGCAGCCCGGCGTCGACCGGCTCGTAGTGCTGGCCGCCGGCGGCATAGATCTTCATCTCGCGGAAGAGCCCGTCGATTCCGAAGGTGCGCGCCTCGTCCGGGATGATCGGGACGACTCGGCGGCCGACTTTCGGGTCGCGGAGGAGGCCTCGCAGCAGGCGGGTGAAGGCGCCGGTGGTCGAGGCCGTCACTTTGTCGCCAGTTCCGGAAAGCAGCTCCCGGTACGGCTTGCTGTCCGGCAACGTGATCGGCCTCGCCCGCACGACACGGTGCGGGAGATGCCCGCCGAGAGCCTGCCGGCATTCGAGGAGATACTGGTACTCAGCAGAACGCACGCCGGGATGGGCGTAAGGCGGCAGCTCCTCTCCTAGCTGCGAGTCGGTGATGGGGAGCTCGAGACGATCGCGGAAAGTGCGCAGCTCCACCTCCGTCATCTTCTTGATCTGGTGAGTGGCGTTGCGCGCCTCGATGTCGGGGCCGAGCGCCCAGCCCTTCACCGTCTTGGCGAGGACCACCGTTGGTGCCCCCCGGTGGTCGACCGCAGCCCGGTAGGCGGCGTAGACCTTCAGGGGGTCGTGCCCACCGCGCCGCAGGAGCCGCAACTCGTCGTCGGTCATGTGTTCGACAAGCTGGCGAAGACGAGGGTCGGGGCCGAAGAAGTGTTGGCGGATGTAAGAGCCGCCTTCGACACGATATTTCTGGTACTCGCCGTCGAGGGTGGTGTTCATCTTCTCGACAAGGACGCCGTCGACGTCGGCGGAGAGGAGGGGGTCCCACTCCCTTCCCCAGACGACCTTGATGACGTTCCAGCCGGCGCCTCGGAAGAGGCCTTCGAGCTCCTGGATCACCTTGCCGTTGCCGCGGACGGGGCCGTCGAGGCGTTGCAGGTTGCAGTTGACGACGAAGACGAGGTTGTCGAGGCGTTCGCGTCCGGCCAGGGCCACGGCGGCGAGGCTCTCGGGCTCGTCCATCTCGCCGTCCCCTGCAAAGCACCACACCTTGGCGTCGGCAGTATCCACGATGCCCCGGGCGGCAAGGTAGCGGTTGAAGCGGGCTTGGTAGGCAGCGTTGATGAGCCCAAGGCCCATCGAGACGGTCGGGAACTCCCAGAGATCGCTCCGTCGCGGATGTGGGTACGACGGGAGCCCTCCACCTACCTCCCGGCGGAATCCGTCCAGCTCTGCCTCGGAGAGCCTCCCTTCGAGAAACGCCCGGGCGTAAAAGCCGGGGGCGGCGTGACCTTGGAAGAAAACCTGGTCGCCCCGGCTCGTCGCCGTCTTGCCCCGAAAGAAGTGGTTGAGACCGACCTCGTAGAGGGTCGCGGCCGACGCGTAAGTTGCGAGGTGCCCACCGATTCCGTCGGCGAGTCGGTTGGCGCGAGCCACCATGACGGCGGCGTTCCAGCGCACGAAGTGACGGATACGGGCCTCGATCGCCTCCTCGCCCGAGAAGGACGGCTCGGCATCGGGCTCGATCGTGTTGCGGTAGTCGGTCGTGAGCGCGCTGCCGAGGCGGATCCCGCGGTGCCGAGCGTGCGTCACGACGCGCTCGAGAAGAAAGCTCGCCCGCTCAGCCCCCTGTCCCGCCACGAGGACATCGACGGAGTCGAGCCACTCCTGGGTCTCTTCAGGATCTGGGTCTAGATATGTCAAGCCTGATCACCTTCTTCTGAATCCGAGGCTGCTGTCGCCAAGGCGCTCGTCTTCTCGGCACGCGCGCCCGGTCTGGACATGGCGCTCTCGGCCTGGCGAGGGTCGTGTAAGGCGCTGCAACGACCTTCGCCCAGGGCCCCCTCGAAGGCGCGGCCGAGACAGGCTACGAATGAGCTGGCGGTCGAACGGGCAATGTTTCGCCCGACCAGCACGTCGACGAGGAGGCCGAGAGTGCCAAGCGGCGGTTCGTAGCTGCCCTCGAGGACCAACTCGGTGCGCCGGCCCGCGCGAGGAAGCGCCAGGAGGTCCGCCTCCATCACCGGGAGGATCCTTCGGTGCCGGCACCCCCGCCAGCGAAGATGCGCGACCGCACCGGGCTTGGACCTGTAAGCACCGAGTACTTCGACCTCAACCGGTACCCGAAGCCAACGTGCGAACCTCCGCATAGAGACGGCGACGACCAGGTCTGCTTGCGATCCGTCTGGGTAAGGCAGCGCCTCGCGCACCAGCCCGGCGAGACACACCCGCGTGGCCCTCTCGACCTCGCCGAACGGCAGGTCAACGACGACGGACGCGGCGACCGTGCGTCGAAACGGTGTCAGGCCTTTCTCGGCCGGTCGCCGAGGCTCCCTCAACGCTCTCATCAGCTGACCTCCTTCGTTCTGCGAGACTCTCCCGCCAGTATATCTAGTCTTTCCTAGATTTACTACAGGAAACGAGTAACCGGCGCGGCCGCTCCTCAGGCCGCCGGCCAGCTGCTCACGTGCTCGGCGAAGTCGGACTGGCCGGCAGCACTGGGCGCCGGCTCTCGCGCTCCCCGATCACGAACCTTCTCACAGCCATCACTGGGCTCGCCTCCCGCAACATTCTTCTAGTCTAGGATAGATATACGAGAGACAAGGGTAGTTGACGGCAAAGAGGAGGCCACCGTGAACTCTGGTATCGGTTGGTCGGCGCGGTTCACCCGCGCCGTGCCCCGCCGGCGCGACCGGCGGGAGCTGCGGCGGAGGCTGCGGAGCGCCACTCGGGACGTGAGGGCCGAACAGAAGCATGACGTGACGCTGAGTTTGCGACGGCTCGTCGACCGACGAGTCCCGCTCGCCGTCGTGCGGCCAGCGATGACCGGCTGCGAGGTGGTCGAGTTCACCGACGGGACTCACCTCGAGATCGAGCTATGCGAGGGCGAGACCGCCCTGGAGCGGCTGCACAGCCGGAGACTGCGCCAGGCCTATCTGTCGAGGGTGACGCCGGTCGTTGGGCGCTGTTGGTACCGACTTCAGTTCTCATACGGCTGGGCGCCGAGCGTCGAGGTACTCGCCAGGGTTAGCCGCATCGACTCCGCCGGGTTGCGCTTTTCGCGAGCCGAGGGGCGACGGGGACACCGTTCTCAAGGAGAGATCGGCCAGGCCCAGCCCTGACCAGGCCCGGTGTGTCACGAGCTGGTTATTCCAGTATAGACCAGAAGATCACTTTCCGGTGAGAAGCTCGAGAGGAGGCAACACACCGTGGTACATGACGAGCTGCAACAGCAAGCACGGGCGCTCGGCGACCCCACGCGCCACCGCCTGTCCCGCTACATCGCCGAAGCCCCCGACCCGGTCGGCGTGGCCGACCTCACCGCGTTCGTGCGCCTCAACCACAACGCGGTGCGTCAGCACCTGGCAGTGCTGAAAGATGCCGGGCTCGTGCTCGAAGCCGTCGAGGACCGCCGGCGACGCGGGGGCGACGCGGGTGCTCGTTGCCAACATGTGCCTCGTCTCGTCGTTCACACCCGTCCAGTCGCCAACCGGCGTGGCCGTAGATCTAGCATATACTAGATATAACATGGGACGGGCTGCCGGACCGCAAATGAACGAGGAGACGCACACGCCGTGACGACGACCGAGAGCGAAGCCTTCGACGCAATGTTGGCTCACCACCAAGTCCTGGGCGAGGAGGTGGCGAGACGCGCCCGCTCCCTGCGGGAAACGGTCGAGGGCGGCGCCGGCTACGAACCGGCGGCGGCCGAGCTGGTGGCATACGTGGCGGACGAGGTGCTTCCCCACGCCCTCGCCGAGGAGCAGACCGTCTACCAAGCGGCCGCCACCCTGCCCGAGCTGAGGGAAACGGTCGAAGAGATGACCGCCGAGCACTGGGAGCTGGCGTCGCTCGTCGAGGAGCTCGCTCAGGCCGCGGACGCTCAGAGTGCGCTGGTGCGGGCCGAGGCGATCGACACGCTGTTCGCCACCCACGTGGGAAAGGAGAACGCCCTTCTCCTGCCGCCACTCAAGGCCGCTGAGTCCGTCGACCTGGCCCAGCTCTTGGTCCAGATGCACCGTCTCACCCAAGCCGCCCGCCAGACCACGGACGCCAAAGAGGACCTCGCTGCTGCCCCTGACGCCGACGCGATGCTTGTCTCGCTGCTGCTCGACGCCGCCGACGGTCTGGCGGACGCCGGGCAAGGGGACCGCGCCTGTCGACTGGTCGCCCAGTCGTGGGCGACGCTCCGGCTCCCTCGGCCGGAGCTGGCGGTCCGGGTAACGGCTGCCCTGCACCGCCTGGTCCGCTCGGTGTCCGCCGAGTCGGTCAGTTTCACCAGCGGCGCGTACGCCGAGGCACCGGCGACTGACCAGATCCTCGACGTGCGAGACCTCCCACCCGCCCAGCGTCACGAGACGATCTTCGCCAGCTACGACGCGCTCGGGGCTGGTGACGGGTTCGTGCTCGTGAACGACCACGACCCCAAACCCCTGCGCTACCAGTTCGAGGCCGAGCATGCCGACGAGTTCACCTGGGACTCAATCGAGGCCGGGCCAGAGCTGTGGAGGGCACGGATCGGTCGCCCGGCGTCGGCCGCCCGATGAGCAGTGCCCCGAGCCAGGTAGCCGCGCTGGCCGAGCGCGAGTACCCATACGGCTTTTCGAACGAGATCGACACCGACCTTGCGCCCCGAGGCCTCAGCGAAGAGGTCATATCCCTCATCTCCGCCAAGAAACAAGAGCCGGACTGGCTGCTCGACTGGCGCCTCCAGGCCTACCGCCACTGGCGCACCCTCACCGAGCCCCGTTGGCAGAATGTGCGCTTCGATCCGATCGATTACGACGACATCATCTACTACGCCGCCCCCAAGAAGAACCAGCTCTTCTACGCCCGCCAGCGCGGCATCGGCGAAGAGGAGGCGGTCTCGATGATCGTGAACGGCTTCTGCCGTGAGGTGTTCAAGGAGCTGCCGATGGAGTTCGCCGTCGAAGCCCAGCGCCTGTTGGAAGTGAGCCTGGAAGGGGCGGTCGGCTGATGCTCCAGGTGGAGAACCTCCACGCCGGGGTCGGCGAGGTCGAGATCCTTGCTGGCGTCGACCTCGAGGTGCGCCCCGGCGAGGTCCATGCTGTCATGGGGCCGAACGGCTCGGGCAAGAGCACCCTCGCCCGCGTGCTTGCGGGACGTGACCCCTACCAGGTGACCGAGGGGCGGGTCTCCTTCGACGGGCAGGACCTGCTCAAGATGGCGCCCGAAGAGCGTGCTGCCGCCGGGGTGTTTCTCGCCTTCCAGCACCCGGTCGAGATCCCAGGCGTCCAGAACATGTACTTCCTACGCACCGCATTGAACGCGCTGCGCCGGGCTCGCGGGCTCGACGAGCTCGACACGAGGGTCTTCCTCGCCGTCGTCGAGGAAAGGGCGCGCCTCGTCGAGATGGACCGCAGCTTCCTGCGCCGCTCGGTCAACGAGGGCTTCTCGGGCGGGGAGAAGAAACGCAACGAGATCCTCCAGATGGCTGTCTTGGCGCCGCGCCTTGCCATCTTGGACGAGACGGACTCGGGCCTCGACATCGACGCCCTGCGGGTCGTGGCGGGAGGGGTGAACGCGCTCCGGGGACCCGAGCGGGCCATCGTGGTCATCACCCATCACCAACGGCTCCTCGACTACATCGTTCCGGACCGCGTCCACGTCATGGCCCTGGGCCGCATCGTGCGGACCGGCGACAAGGAACTGGCCGCCACGCTCGAGGCCGACGGCTATTCCGGCCTCGGCGGCATCCAGAGCCTGGATCCCTCGGCGTCCGACTCGGCCCGTCCCGTTCCGCCCCGAGCGGTCGGAGCGACCCGGTGACCACCCTCACCGACCCGGTCACGAGGACCCTCGGGGACCTTGCCGATGGAGGCCTGGCCCCGGTCGCGGCCGGAGCTTCCTGGCTGGCGAGGGACCGCCGCGACGCCGCGCGGTGGATTGGGATTCACGGCTTCCCCACTAGAAAGGACGAAGACTGGCGCTATGTCCCGCTCGGGCGTGTCCTCGCCGAGCCCTTCGAGGTGGGCGACATGGCCGCGGTGCCCGGGGCCGGAGGGGCCTGGGCAAGAGATGTGCTCGACGCCTGCTCGCTCGGGCTCGCAGGGAACCGCCTGGTCTTTGTGAACGGTTGCTTCGCCCCCGACCTCTCGCAGCTCGCCGCACGGCCTCCTGGTGTCCTGGTGTCGAGCCTGGGACCGACCCTCGCAGGAGCGCACGCCCGGCCCTTGGCATGGCAGGTGTCAAGCGAGCCGCGCCACGCCTTCGCGGCGCTCAACACCGCCCTTGCCACCGATGGCGCCCTCGTGGAGATCCCCGCCAGAGTGGTGCTCGACGAGGTGATCGAGCTCGTCTACCTCACCGACCCTGGCAGGCAAGCGCTCCTCACCAGCCCACGGTCGACCCTCTTCTTCGGGAAGGAGAGCAAGGCGACGATCGTAGACACGTACGCCGGGCCGGCCGGCGCCCGCTACTGCAGCAACTCGGTCACCAACGTCCTGCTCGACGCCGGCGCAGACGTCGAGCACTACCGCCTCCAAGACGAGTCGGCGGAGGCCTTCCACTTCTCGACGCTCGACGTGCGCCTGATGGAGGGCAGCCACTTCCGCTCGCACCTCGTGGCGCTCGGATCAGAGGTCGCCCGCCACGAGGTGCAGGTGCTCCTCGGCGGTGACGGCGCTGCTGTTGACCTCGACGCTCTCTCCCTCTCCCGGGGCCGCCAGTACCACGACCACCCAGTCTTGGTCGATCACGCCACACCGGGTGGCGCGAGCCGGCAGCGCTACGTTGCCATCATCGACGGCCACGCCCACGGCGTGTTCAACGGGCACGTGATCGTGCGCCCGGGGGCGGCGGGTACCGATGCCAGCCAGTCCAACAAGAACCTCCTCCTCTCTGACCGCGCCGAGGTCGACACCCGCCCACGCCTCGAGATCTTCACCGACGACGTGGCCTGCGCCCATGGCGCGGCAGTGGGCCGGCTCGACGCCGACGCCCTCTTCTACTTGCGGTCCCGCGGTATCCCCGAGACCGTGGCGCGCAACCTTCTCGTCCGGGGCTTCGCCACTCAGGCGCTGGACCAGCTCACACTCGCGCCGTTCCACGCCAGGGCAGAGGCGCTGATCTCCGGACGCCTGGCACTGGACGGCGGCGAATGGTCGAGCACCGTGCACTGCGATACGCCAACCCCGGAGGACGACCGATGAGCCCCGGCACCTCGACCGTGCTGGCCCGGGACTGCCCATACTCCTGCGACGCCAGCCCGCTTCCTGGTGGCAGTCATCGCGTCGAGATCAAGATGTCCATGACAGCGCCAGGCTGCGGGATGGGAGACGTCCTTCGCGAGGACGCTCGCCAGCGTGTGGCGGCAGTGCCCGGGGTGGGAGCCGTCCACGTCGAACTGGTCTGGGACCCGCCCTGGGACTTGAGCCGCCTGTCCGAGGACGCCCGCCTCGAGCTCGGGATGTGGTGAGCATGAAAGTATGGATCGACCAGGACCTGTGCACGGGCGACGGCCTCTGCGAGGAGATCTGCCCGCAGGTCTTCACCCTCTTGAACGACGGCCTCGCCTACGTGAAAGAAGGTGATCGGGTGCTGAACGACCCCGGTGGCGCAGCCGGCATGGCCGAGGTACCTTCCGGGCTCGAGGACGCCGTGCGCGAAGCGGCCGAAGAGTGCCCGGGCGAGTGCATTTTCATCGAAGAGTAGTCAGCACGATGAGTGGCCTCCCGAGCACGTAGTGACTCTCCGGCACCGCCGGCAGGGTGCTCGCCACGACGACTCCGGTCACTCCCGTGACCGCCAGCAGCCGGCCCGAACGGCCGCCAGGGCTGATAAGTTCTAGCAGAGGACAGAAAAACCTCGGCCAGAGCTGAGCGCGTGTCTGGGAAGGGAGGAGAACTGCGATGATGAGCGACGACGCCGGCGAGGTATTGGGGGTCCGAGCCCGGTGCGGAGCACGATGAGAGCCATGGTTTCCAAGTCCGCTGTCGAGGTCGTGAGGGTCTACGAGGACCCGGGGCGGAAACCGGGCGAGCACCGCGTGCTCGTCGACCGCCTCTGGCCCCGCGGGCTCACGAAGGCGGCTGTCGATTTCGACGCCCGCGGTGGCAACCTCGTGCTGCTCACCGCCACCCGCGACGTCGAGCACTCCGGAGCGGTGGTCCTCCGAGCCCTCGTCGAGGACCGGGACGGCTGAGAGGTGGCGGCTCGTCGCTTCAAGATCGAGGTTCCGGCGCCGTTACGTCTCGACGTATGCCTGTGGGCCCTGCGCCCCCAACACCGCGAGGAGGTCGCGTGAGAACCGCTGTGCACGGCATGGCCCGCATGGGGGAACGCCGGGCGCTGAAGTGGGCGCTCGAGGACTACTGGGCCGGGCGCGCCTCGGCCGAGGAGCTCGAGGCGGCGGCGGCAGCGGTCCGCCGTCGCAACTGGCAGCGCCTCAGTGCAGCCGGGGTGGACGACATCCCCTCCAACGACTTCTCGCTCTACGATCACGTGCTCGATGCCTCGATTGCCGTCGGTGCGGTCCCGGACCGCTTCGACCCACCGACCGGTTGGTCGACCGACGGCGATCGCGCAGTAGCGCTCGAGCGCTACTTCGCCATGGCCCGGGGTGGCGATCACGACGGCGCCTCCGTCGCGCCCCTGGAGCTGACGAAGTGGTTCGACACGAACTACCACCACCTTGTACCCGAGCTCGGGCCCGGCACCGTCTTTGCCCCGGACGTCTCCAAAGCGCGAGGGGAGCTGACCGAGGCAGCCGCCCTCGGGATCCCGACCACGCCGGTGCTCCTCGGACCGTTCACGTTTCTCGTGCGTAGCGCCGGCCAACCCGGCTTCGATCCGCGCGCGGTCCTCGACCCTCTGGTCGAGGCGTACCTCGCGATCGTGGCCGAGCTGGCGTCCTGCGGCGTCACCTGGGTGCGGCTCGACGAGCCGGCCCTGGTCGAAGACCGCAGCGCCGACGAGCTGGCGACCTTCGCCCGGGCCTACCGGAGGCTCGGGGAGGCCACGGCCCACCCCAAGCTGGCAGTCTCCACCTACTTCGGCCACGTGGGCGAGGCCATGGGCATCCTGGCCGACCTGCCGGTCGACGGCGTCGGGCTCGACTTCTGCGCCGGGAGCGAGAACCTCGACCTCTTGAATCGTGTCGGCGGGCTAGGCGGCAAGACCCTTTTTGCCGGCGTGGTCGACGGGCGCAACGTGTGGGCGAACGACCTCGTCGCCTCGCTCGACCTCCTGGCGCACCTCGGCGATCTGTGCGGCGAGGTCGTCGTCTCCAGCTCCTGCTCGTTTCTCCACGTGCCCGAGAGCCTCGCGGCCGAGACCCGGCTCGACCCTTCCATCCGGGGCTGGCTCGCCTTCGCCGAAGAGAAGATCACCGAGCTATCGGTCTTGGCCCAAGGAGCCACCAACGGGCGGGCGGTGATCGCCGATGCCCTGGAGCAGAATCGGGCCGCGCTCACAGCCCGGAGGCGCTCGCCCCGCGTCACCGATCCAAGGGTACGCCGGGCCCTGAGCGCTGCCCCCGCCAATCCCCGCCGCGCCGAGTCACCCGACGAGCGGGCAGCCGCCCAGAGGGCGCTCCTCTGCCTGCCGCCGCTGCCCATCACCACCATCGGGTCGTTCCCCCAGACCAAGGAGCTCCGGGCCGTGCGGGCGTCGTGGCGGGCGGGCAATACCGGCGAAGACGACTACCGCGCCTCCTTGCGGGCGGAGATCGACCGGGTCGTAGACCTCCAAGAGGAGCTCGGGATCGACGTGGTCGTCCACGGCGAGCCTGAACGCGACGACATGGTCCGCTACTTCGCCGCCCAGCTCGGCGGGTTCGCCCTCCCCGAGGAGGGCTGGGTCCAGTCCTACGGGTCTCGCTGCGTCCGGCCGCCGATCCTCTACGGCGACGTCTCCCGCCCCGCCCCTATCACCCTCGAGTGGATCCGCTACGCCCGCTCACGCACCAACAAGCCGGTGAAGGGCATGCTGACCGGACCGATCACCATGCTGCGCTGGTCGTTCGTCCGCGACGACCAGCCCCACTCGGACACTGCCGCCCAGCTCGCCCTGGCGATCGGAGACGAGGTTGCCGACCTCCAAGCCGCCGGGGCTCCCATCGTCCAGGTGGACGAGCCGGCGCTGCGCGAGGGGATGCCCTTGCGTCTCGCCGAGCGAGCTTCGTACCTCACCTGGGCAACCCGAGCCTTCCGGCTGGCCACGCACCGGGCGGAGGCCTCCCTCCAGGTCCACACCCACATGTGCTACGCCGAGCTCGCCGACGTCATCGACGTGCTGAACGATCTCGACGTGGACGTGGTGTCCTTCGAGGCCGCCCGCTCGCACATGGCCCTTCTCGGCGACCTTGCCGGCACCCCCTACCGTGGCGGTGTCGGCCCAGGCGTCTACGACGTCCACTCGCCGGCTGTGCCGGGCACGGCCGAGATCGAGGCCCTCCTCCGCCACGCTGTCGAGGGCCTCGGGGCCGAGCGCCTGTGGGTCAACCCCGACTGCGGATTGAAGACCCGCGGCTACGGCGAGGTGGCCGCCGCCCTCACCCACCTGGTGGCGGCCACCCGCAACCTGCGGGCCGAGCTCGATGGCAAGCCCCACGCCCAGGCGAAGAGCGAGGCGTCAACCGTTGCCGGACCACCAAGCGACCTGCAGTGACCGCCTCGGTTCCTCCCGGTAGGCTGGCGGCGCGATCACGGCCGACAGCTTCGGCGCCGCCCGCGGCTCACTCGACGCCGCCGGCGCCCGCTATGTGCTCCGGCGTCTCGACGCGCTCAGCGACGAGGGCGACTGCCGGACTCGATCAAGGTCGCCTGGAGAACCTGCTCCGCCACGAAGACGGCTAGCGACATGGGCGATCAAACACCCCTAAACTGAACTTTCTGGAAGGGTCTTCACAAGTACCCTCCGCCAGCCAGAACAAACGCAGCACTTTGGCGAGGATGACCACGCTCTAACCAGCCCGCTGCCACTGGCGCGCTGTAGTACCCCCGACAGGGTCCCGTGACAGGAACAGCGCCAGCGCTGATCAAACGAGCTGACCTCGACGCAAGCAGAGGCGCCAGCGCGGCAACCGACCCTGTCACTGCCCGGACGGTGCCAGCTGGTCGACATCCCCCGGACCGCGCACGGCACGAACGTCGTGGGGAGTGAGCTGCTTCCCACAGGCCGAGCAGGTCATGATCGCATCGGACACCTCCCCGCAGGACTTGTGAACCACCCGGAGCGGCGGCCCGTCTGGAGCGGCGTGCTTGTCACCCCATTGGCGCATGGCGGTGAGCACGGGCCACAGGTCCTGGCCCTTGGCGGTCAGGCGGTAGTCATAGCGGGGCGGGTGTTCCGAGTAAGAGAGCTTGTCGAGGATCCCCTCGGTCACTAGGCGGGCGAGACGCTCGTTCAAGATGTTGCGCGAGATCCCCAGGCGGGCTTGGAACTGGTCGAAGCGGGTCACACCTAAAAAGGCGTCTCTGAGAATCAGCATCGTCCACCACTCGCCGACCACCTCGAGGCACTGAGCCACAGAGCAGTGCATGCCGGCGAAGCTCTTGCGTTCCACGAGCCCAGAATAGTGGGTTGCATCATCGAACGCCACTCTTCCAGGGCGGGTTTCATATGACGCTATTAACGCCGGCCGACCTCGAAGGTCAATGGGGCCGGTGCTGGCCCTGCCGAGGTGTTGACGATCGTTTGCACCGGGGGTCGTGCTGGCCAGCCTCGACCTGTTCATCGTCAACGTCGCCCTGCCCCAAATCGCCCAGGAGCTGCACGCACCGAGCCTGGGCGAGCCTGTCTTTGGTACTCAACGCCTAGGCCATCGTCACTTCGCGCTGTTTCGAACCGGCAGACGAACTGATAGTGCGAGCGCTGTCACAGATCATCTGGAGGTCGAACGGTGACGATCGGCTTTGTGCCGCTCTGGAGGGAAGCGGCGCTCTCGGAACAGACTACTTCTCGGCGCTCGCGTCGAGGACTGGTTTCACGTCGATGACCGGCGTGCCGTCGACTGCCTCAAGTGGGTAGACGAGGACTCGCATCTTGTCGCATGCCTGCACGGTCGCCCGGTGTAGCCCGATCGGATTCGGACGGTTGGGCGAACGAGTGCTGAACACCCCATGGAGTCCAGCGCTCTCGTCGTCTTCTGGATAGGTACGAAGCTCGTCGCGAATCGCTCGGTCGAGCCAGGT
>JBOGHW010000073.1:0-95275 GCA_050744865.1 Acidimicrobiales bacterium
GCGGGCGGTGGGGCGCCGGCGGCGAGGCCAGGCCCACGCCGGGACCGGCACGTCAGCGGACCGAGAGCTCCGAGCGGTAGACCCGCGACGGCCCCATCGAGGCCATCCTTTCCGCCAACGCACGGAAGGCGCCGGCAACTTCGGAATCGGGCTGCGCCACGACGATCGGCTCGCCGATGTCCCCGCCCTCCCGTAAGGCGGGCACTAGCGGGAGCTGAGCCAGCAGGCCGACCCCGAGCTCGCCGGCCAGCTGCTGGCCGCCGCCGGCGCCGAACAGCTCGTAGCGCCGGTCGTCATCGCCGACGAACCACGACATGTTCTCGATCACCCCGCGCATAGGCAGACGCAGCTCGCGGGCCATCACTGCCGCGCGCTGGGCGACCCGGCCGGCGGCAGGCTGAGGCGTCGTCACGACGAACAGCTCTGCTTTCGGCACGAATTGGGCGATCGACATCGACACGTCACCGGTCCCGGGCGGCAGGTCTATCAGAAGGAACTCCGGCGCTCCCCAGTGGACGTCCACAAGGAACTGCTCAAGCGCCTTGTGGAGCATCGGGCCGCGCCAGATGACCGCCTTTTCCTCGGGCACGAAGAAGCCCATCGACATGACCCTGACCCCGAAAGCCACAGGCGGCACGAGGAGCTCGCCGAACATCGTCGGAGCCTCGGTCACGCCGAGCATCGAAGGAACCGAGAAACCGTACACGTCGGCGTCGAGCAGGCCAACGGAGTGCCCGGCCTGGGCGAGCGCAACCGCCAGGTTGACCGTGACGCTGGACTTCCCGACTCCGCCCTTGCCGGATCCGATCAGCAGCACCCTCGTCGGCGACGACTTGTCGGCGAACGGGTTCGCTCGTGGCACCGGTCCTTCGCTCCCGTGCCGGCCACCAGGACGGTGTCCTGGCCCCGGCTCGGCGCCGGCGGCCGGGCGACCCTGCAAGCCGAGCTCGTGGATCCGGGCGGCGAGCTCGGCCTCCTCCGGCGGAGTCATCTCGAGCAACCGCACCTCCGCGCCGGCTGCCCCGGCTGCCGCAACGCTGGTGGTGATCAACCGGGTCAATTCGTTGCGGGCCGAGGCACCGCCTTCTCCTCCGTACACCGAGGCGGGAACACCGATGGTGACTTCGGTCACCCGCCTCTTCTGGTTGACCGCCCGCAACATCTCGAGGTCGCCAAGGGAGTGGAACAGCCGGGGATCCTTGATGGCTGCCACGGCCGCGACCAACTCCTCGCCGCCTAGTCGAGGTATGTCTGGCATCGCCCCGGTACGATAACGGCGTGGGCCGAGTTGCAGGCGTGGAAGACGACGCAGGATTTTCGGCGGCCGTGGAGGCGATCACGTCGGCCTTTGGCGACTCGACCAGGCGAGGAATCTATCTTTACGTCCGCGAGCACGAGGGCACTACTGCGACCGAGGTCGCCGAGCACTTCGCGCTTCACCCGAACGTGGCCAGGCACCATCTCGAAAGGCTCGCCGGTGCGGGCCACGTCCAGGTCTTCGTCGACCACGGCCCTTCGGTGGGACGGCCCTCCAAGCGTTACAGGGCACGCCTCTCGTCCGACGCAGGCCAGGTCCCAACGCATCGCGACGACCTCCTTGTTCTCCTGCTGGCTCGCCTGCTGCCCCTCGTCGAACCGGTGACCGCCGAGCGCGTCGCCCACGAGGTCGGCGCCGAATACGGCCGCACCCTCGGCACCCAGATGTCGCCCGGCGAGGCGCCGCGCTCAGTGCGCTCGGCAATGCAGGCGGTGGCTGATGCTTTGACGGCGCACGGCTTCGCTGCCCATGCGGCCGGGCCGCCCGAGGCGAACACGATCGTCCGAGGGCACTGCCCATTCGGCAACGCCGCCATCGAGAACCCGGTGCTGTGCGCTGCTGACCGCGGGCTCGTGGAAGGGCTGCTGTCGGTGCTCTGCGGCGACGCGGTCCCCGTCCAGCTGACCTCCCGCGCCATGGGCGACGAGACGTGCGTCACCGTCGCCGGCTGAGGTGACAGCCCAGCGCCATTATCTCGACCACGCCTCGACCACCCCCTTGCGGGCGGAGGCCGGCCGGGCGATGAGCGACTGGCTGGAGACCGCTGGGCAGCCGGGTGGCGTCGGTGACCCAGGACGCGTGCACACAGAGGGCAGGGTCGCCCGCGATGCGATCGAGCAGGCGAGGGCACAACTCGCCGCCCTCTTCGGAACCGAGCCGTCGAGAGTCGTGTTCACTAGCGGTGCCACCGAAGCTGCCAACGCCGCTGTGTTCTCCGCCGCCGCGCAAAGACCCAGTGGGCCGCTTGTGGCTGCCGCCGTCGAGCACTCGTCGGTTCGCGAGGCTTGCTCCCGCGCAGGCTCGCCAGTGCTTGTGCCGGGTGTCGACGGCGCCGGGCGCCTCAACCTCGACGAGCTCGATCGAATCCTGCTTGGCGACAGACCGGCGCTCGTCAACTGCCAACTCGCCAACCATGAGGTCGGCACGCTGCAGCCGGTCGAGGAGGTCATCGCCCGGTGCGGGCACGCCGGGGTCCCGGTCCATGTCGATGCCGCGGCGGCTGCCGGCCACCTGGCACTGGACTTCGCCGCGATGGGCGCCAGCTATCTGTCCGTCAGCTCGCACAAGCTCGGCGGCCCGCCCGGCACCGGTGCCCTGCTCATCCGGCGCGGGCTGCGGCTGGCGCCTCTACTGGTCGGCGGATCCGAGGAGAGGGGCAGGCGGGCCGGAGCTGAGAACGTACTCGGGATCGTCGGTTTCGGAGCTGCATGCGAGGCACTCTCGGTTGACGGCGTCCTCGGCGCCGAAGCTGCGCGGGCCGGCGAGCACACCCGGGCACTGATAGCAGCGGCCGAGGGCGTCACAGGTGTCGAGGTGGTCGGAGATCCAGACCGGAGAGCTCCGCACATCGTTGGACTGTCGATCGGGGGGGTCCTCGGCGAAGCGGTCCTGCTCTCGCTCGACCGGGCGGGGGTCGCCACGCACTCCGGGTCGGCCTGTTCCTCTGAGGTGCTCGAGCCCTCCCCCGTCCTGGCCGCCATGGGGCTCGACCCGGACCGATCGCTGCGCGTGTCGGTCGGCTGGACCACGACCGCCGATGACGTCGCAGCCTTCGGCGACGCGTTCGGCCGCTGCGTCGAGGACCTCCGCTCCCTCGGCGGTACCTGACCCCCCAGCCTTGGGTCTTTGGCCCTCGCCCACAACCCGAGGGGGAACGAGACGCGCTTGTCGGAAGTAGCCGCGTTTCGCCGGTTACTCACCAGGTCAGCCCAAGCGCCTCCCGCATGGTCGCCTCGAAGGCGGCGTCGTCCATCGTCGCCCGTGCTCCAAGAACCAGGGCGGCGTCGTCGCCGACAGGGACCCGCAATGGTGTCGCCGGGTCGTCGATGGCGTCTGCCACGGCCCTGGCAACGATCTCGGGGCCGGGACGCCCACCGGGATTCAGCACAGTGTCGGGCGAGCCCCACTGGCGCCTGAGCTCGTCGTAGTCGCTGTGACCGTGGAAGGCGGGCCCGTGCAGCATGCCAGGGGCCGTGTAACCCGGCTGGATGATCACAACCCGGATCCCGAAGTGCCCCATCTCGACGTGGAGCGACTCGGAAATCGCCTCAATTGCGTGCTTGCTGGCGGCATAGGCGCCCTCGAGCGGCGTTCCCACGCGCCCTTGGATGGAGCTGATGTTCACCACCACGCCGGACCCTCGCGCCCGCCAGGGACCCAGAACGGCTTGAAGCACCCTTACGAGACCGAGCACGTTGGTGTCGAGCATGTCCCTGAACCTCTCGATCGGGAGGGCCTCGACCGGCCCGACACTTGTGACGGCTGCGTTGTTCACCACCGCGTCCACCTCGCCGGCGATGTCGAAAGCTCTCCGCACCGATTCGGCGTCGGTCACGTCCAGTGCCACCGCCTGTGCGGCGGGGAGGGATGCCACCAAGGAGACGTCCCGCGCCGTTGCGATGACATGATGCCCGCGACTGGCCAGCTCGGTGACTGTTGCCGCCCCGATGGCCCTGCCTGCTCCTGTGACAAGAACTCGCAATTTGTCTCCTGTGTCGGATCCGAGCTGTGGCGCAAGCTAGGCCGCACCGGAAGCCAGCGCCGCGGGCAGGGTCTCCCCGGCTGCGCTGTAGGCGGCGGCGGCGGTGGTGTGCACAAGCGACACAAGGCTCTTCGGCCGCTTGTCCTTGGCCATCGCATCGAGTTGTTTGGCCAGGGCGTTGAACTGTACGACGGCACTCTTGGGATCGTTGTCGTCGACGTAGAGAACCACCCCGTAGTAAGCCCGCGCCAGCTCGTAACCGGGGGCGACCTTGACCGCCATGGCTATCTGGGCGCCGCCGCTCGCCACCAGCTTGTCGTTTGCCGTGCTGAGGCCGACGGCCCGCACGAGCCAGCCTCCGTCGGCCAGGGCCTCGGGCTGGCGAGGATCGAGCTGCAAGACGTCGGCATAGGTGGCGATCGCCTGGCTGACCTCTGTTCCCCCGTTGGCGCTGGCGAGAACCGACGCCTCGGCGAGCTCGATCTGGATCCGCGTGGACACCGGCAGGCCAGGCGCCGGCTTGGCGAATGGTGCCACGCCGGCGAGCGCCAGACCGCCTATCAGTCCTGCCGCCAGGAGGCAGCCGACGCCGGCGAAGGCCACGCCGCGGCGACGTTTGCGGGGAGTCGGGCGTGCGTTTCGACGGGAGCGGCTCTCCGCCGGCTCGGCCGGCGCGTCGTCCCCTAGCCCTGCCAGGGCGGCGGCCACCTCGCCGGCACGCGCCGTATAACGCGCCCGCAGCTCGTCGTAGTCCTCGATGGCGAGGTCGCCCGCCGCCTGCTCCCGATCGAGGTCTTCGAGGGAGCGCCGCAGGTGGTTCTCCTCGTCAAGCAGCTCGGCCGGCGTCCGGCTCGTGGCACCCGTCCGGGAGCGGAGACCGCGGCGGCTCATGCTCCCGCCGACGGTGAGGCTCTGGCGGACCGCTGCCGCCGCCACAGGAACAGCCCGAGCAGCACGGCCGCCACGACGATCAAGCCGATGGGCACCAGGTACAGCACCGACCGCGCCCCGGTGGCCGGGACGAGCAGGCCGCTCTGGCCGTACCGATCGACCACGGCATTCTCGATCCGCTGGTTGCTCCAGCCGTCGTGGACCCAGGCTACGACCTGGCCACGCAGCGCCACCGAGGACGCCGCCTGCGACTGCGCAATCGACAAGTCCTCGCAGCCGGGACACTTGATGAGGCTCTCCAACTGTGAGATACGGGCGGCGGCCGAAGTCGGAGGCGGATGGTCACTGCCTACGGCCAACACGGCCACGGCAGCCACGGCGAACAGCCCCCAGGCGACCCGCGAGCTCAGGAGCTTCATGAACGTCCGCATCTTCAAGCTCTCCCAGCGGACTCCTGCTGGATCGCCTGGTCGAGACCTGAGGCGGTTACGGGCCCGAGGAGAGAGGCGACCACCCGACCCGTCGGGTCGACCAGGAACGAGTGTGGCAGCGAGCCGACTCCGTAGTTGGAGGCGACGATCCCGCCCGGGTCGACGACAGACGGCCAGCTTGCGCCCGCGGACTGCTGGAAGCTCTTCCCGTCGGCCTCGGTGTCCCCGTAGAGGACCCCGATGACCTCCGGCTTGGCACCGTCGGGGCGGGAGTAGAGGAATTGCTCGAGCTGCGGTTCTTCAGCCTGGCAGGCGTTGCACCAGGAGGCGAAGAAGTTCACGAGTACCCAGCGGCCGCGGTACGACGCCAGCGAGACAGTTTCGCCCGTGAAGCTCTTGGCGACGATGGCAGGTGCCGCCCGGCCGACGAGAGGGCTCTTCGCCTCGACCATCATGGCTGGCTGGCGGGTGGCCAATACCGACACCAGCACCACTGCGACGACTCCGACAGCCAGTGCCGACCAGCGGGCCGCCCGGAAACGCCGGCGCCCGATCGCGGCACCACTGCTCGTAGTGGCGTCGCTGCTCATACCGGCGCGGCTACCGGCTGCAAGGGCTCCGGCAGCGAGCTGTCATCCTCGGCCGGCGGAGGGGTGGGGGGTCGGCGCTTGCGCCGTCGCTTCCCCGGGACCGCCGCCAGGATGGCACCGAGACCGGTCAGAACGCCTCCGAACCACAGCCAGAAGACGAGCGGCTGATCGACGATGCTCACCGAGGCCGGCCCCTTTCCGTTCGCCGCCACGGCGCTGATCGTCAAGTAGAAGTCGCGCTGCCATGTCGAGTTGACGGCAGGAGTCTCGATCCCGTCATAACCCGGGTAGTTGCTGATGGCGGGGTGGAAGGCCTCGCCATTGACGAGGACCGTGCCTGCGATCCCGCTCCGGTTCGGCTGGGCGAAGGTATGGGAGCCCTCGTAGGTGATCTCGGCCCCCTGGTAGGTCACGGATTGCCCTGGGCGCATAGAGAAAGTCGCCCTATGGCCGTAGGCAGTGGCCGCCGCCAGGCCGACAGCCACGATCACGACGCCCAGGTGCACGACCATGCCTCCGTTGGAGCGCCCGACGAAGGCGCTCCACCAGGACGAGCCAGCACGATGGGCGGCTCTTGACGAGAGGGCCAGTTGCCGGATCGCCGAAGAGCCGGCGACGGCAGCCATCCCGAAGGCAGCCAGCGGAGTGAAGCCGCGCACGCCGGCCAGGACGCAGACGACCACTACCAGCAGGCCAGCCCACGCCGGCACGGCCAAGCGGCGGCGAAGGGTACCGGTTGCGGCCTTGCGCCAGGGAAGCACAGGCCCGACGGCCATGAAGAAGAGCAGCCCGAAGCCGATCGGCACCGTCATGGAGTTGAAGTAGGGCGAGCCGACGGTGATCTCCTGGTTCTGCACCGCCTCCACGAAGAGGGGGTAGACGGTGCCGAGCAGGACCACGAGGGCAAAAGCCGCAAACAGCAGGTTGTTGACGAGGAAGGCGCCCTCTCGCGAGACCGGCGAGTCGATGGACCCGGGAGATCGCAGCTTGTCCCCCCGCCAGAAGATAAGCGCGACCCCGGTGAAGACCGACGCCCCGAAGAGCCCGAGCAACGCCGGCCCGATGGCGGACGAGTCGGTGAAGGAGTGGACCGATACGAGGACCCCTGAGCGCGTAAGAAACGTACCGAGAATGGTCAACGAGAATGCCGCAATCAAGAGCGACAGGTTCCAGACCCTGAGCAAGCCCCGGCGCTCCTGGACCATGACCGAGTGGAGGTAGGCGGTGGCGCAGAGCCACGGCAGGAGGGCGGCGTTCTCGACGGGATCCCAGGCCCAGAAGCCGCCCCAGCCGAGCACTTGGTAGGACCACCAGGCACCCATCACGACGCCAACCGTGAGGCAGGCCCAGGCGATGAGGGTGTAGCGCCGGGTCTCGATGAGCCAGCCCTCGCCGAGGCGCCCGGTCACCAGCGCCGCCACCGCGAAGGAGAACGGGACGGTGAAGCCCACGAAGCCCAAGTACAGGAACACCGGGTGGAAGGCGATCAGGACGTTGTCCTGCAGCAGGGCATTCGGCCCGAGCCCGTTGGAGAGCGGCGCTCCGGTCACTCGCACGAACGGGTTTGCCGGACCAGTCATCAGGCCGAAGAAGAACGCCGTCACCACGAGGGCCACGAGCAGCGCCCAGGCCACCAGGGGGTCGGTCGCACGATTCCGGAACCGCCGGGCCATGATCGTCAGGTAGCCGGCAAGGACAAGAGTCCATAGCAGGATCGAGCCTTGCAAGGCGGCCCACATCCCCGTGATCGAGTACAGGAGAGGGGTCTGCCGGCTGTTGTTGTTGTAGACGTAGGCAAGCGAGAAGTCGTGGGTGACGAGAGCGTGCTCCATGGCGAAAGTAGCCAGCAGCGCTCCGCCGAGCACGCCGAACGCAGCCTTCGGGGCAGCCGCCAGCCAGGAGGGCCGGCGCCAGGCAAGCCCACCGATGACGGCTATGACTCCGGCGACGGCAGACACGAGGCCGAGAGCGACTCCGATCTGGCCGAGGGTTGCGTTCACGGGGCCGGCGTCACGGATTGCCCGGCTTGACTCTGCCGGGGTGCGCTGCGATGTACTGCTGCGAGTGCTTCACCATGATCTGGTCGGAGGCGAACAAGTTGCTCGACCCGACGAAGTGCCCCACGACCACCACGGGCAGGCCTGGGCGGAACAGCTGGGGCGGGTCGCCGGTGTTGCGGACGAGGAGCGACACTCCAGCCGACGTGATCCTGAACTCGTAGACGTCGCTCTGGAGGTGCTGGACTGTCCCTTTGACGACGGTGCCCTCCAGTTGGAAGACGCTGTCGCCGAGCGAGGCGCGCTGCGCCACTGCCTGGTTGGTCGTCTTGAAGAAGACGACGGCGGACGTGACCCCTTTGTACAACAGGAAGCCGATGGCCGCCAGGATCACCAGGCCGACCACCCACATGCGCCGGCGGCTGAGCGGCGATCGCCGCCGGTGCACGACCGGCTCCGTCGGGAGGTCTGGCACGGCGGGCATGGCGGGCGAGCTGTCGCCCTGTCCGTCCAATTCGAAGCCGGTCTCGGTGTCGATGCTCACTCGGGCGCCTCCCGGGGGGCGGCGGCCGGAGGCACCCGGGGCACAGGACGACGCAGGCGCCGCCTGGCTGCCTTCTCCCTCAGCACGAGACTGGCGGCGTACGCCGTCAGCGCCACGAACGCCACTGAGTAACCCGCTTCGACGTAGCCGCTCATCGCACGCCCTCCGCCCGGCGCTCAGCCAGGGCAAGCTCGAGGCCATCGGTTGCCTCGCTGTCCCGCAGGAGAGCGAGCCGATAACGGTGAGCGGTCAACCAGGCAAACACGAGCGTGAACGACACGAACCCGAGTAGCAGCGTCCAGGCCATGATGCCGTGCACGTAGAGGTGACGACCCGACAAGTCGACCGTCGGGGGCTGGTGCAGGCTCCGCCACCAGGTGACGGAGAAGTAGACGATAGGCACGTCGCAGAATGCGATTAGGGCGGCGATGGCCGATCTTCTCGCCACCACGTCAGGATCGCCCGGCATGTTGCGCAGCGCCAAGTACCCGCAGTAAAGGACGAACAGCAAGGCCGTCGTGGTGAGCAACGGATCCCATGTCCACCAGACGCCCCAGGTGGTGCGGCCCCAGATCGAGCCCGTCACGAGCGTCAGGCCGATGAACACGACGCCGACCTCGGCCGAAGCTCCGGCCAGGCGGTCGAACCTGTCGTGGCGTGTCCGCGGCCAGAGGAAGAGCAGGCTCGAGATGCTCGACACCCCGAAAGCCAGAAACGCCACCCATGCCAACGGCGGATGTATATAGAGCAACCGGACGAGGTTGCCGAAGTAGACGGCGTTCGGCGTGACCCAAAGGCCAAGCCATACCGTGGCTACGACGCCGGCCAGCGCCAGGATGCCGGTCATCCGCAGCGCCACGGCGCGCCTGGCCGCGGCCTTTCCCAAGCGCAGGCTCTTCATCGGCTCGACTGGGGACGGGAGATTCCGCCCGGCGCCGCTCAGCGTGGCTGTCATGCGTCCTCCAAGAGGGGCCCAAAGGCCGCGATTCCGATGGCGACATAGATGACGTCGAAGACGGCGAGCAGCGACAGCCACGAGGTCGCCTGGCCCGGCGTGCCGCCCAGTGCATCGCCCCACGCCTTGGTCGCTGCCAGGAGAACGGGAGCGACCACGGGGAGGAACAGGAGCGGCAGGAGCGTATCGCGGACCTTGAACCCAGAGGACAGCACCCCGTACAGCGTCCCGACGGCAGCCAGCCCGACGGTGCCCAGCAGGCAGGCGGCGACAAGCACAACGGCCCCCGCCAAGGCAGCGCCGTAGAGAAGGGCCACGACTGCGCTCAACACGGCCTCCAGAACCACTAGCTCGGCCGCCACGGCCAGGCCCTTGCCGAGGAAGATGCCGGCCGGGTCCAGACCCGACAGGCGCAAGCCATCGCGCGCCGAGTCGGCCGACTCGACGGCGAAGCTCCTCTGGACGGCGAGGACCGCGGACAGGAGGACTGCGACCCAGAACAGGCCCGCCGTGGCCGGTTGCAGTGACGATCGATCCGGGCCGAGAGCCAGCCCGAACAGCACGGCCACAGTGAGGGCGAACGGCACAATCTGGTTGAGGGCGACCCGGGAACGCGTCTCGATGCGGATGTCCTTGCCGAACACGAGGACGGCGTCACGAAGCATGTGACACCTCCGCCGTGTCATCGGCGACGGCCAAGCCGAGCACTATCCGCCCGCCGGCGATGTGAACCGTCCTGTCGGATATGGCCTCGGCCTGAGCGTGCTCGTGGGAAGCAAGCACGACGGTGGCACCGGCTCGCCGAGCCTCGCTCACGATCTCGTCGACGAGCTGCCTACCTTCGGGATCGAGACCGGCGTGGGGCTCGTCCAGGAGCCAGAGCGCCGGCTGGCGGCCAACGAGCACCGCCAGGGCTGCGCGGCGGCGCTGCCCGGCCGACAACTTCTCCACGGGAGTGCCGGGAAGCCGCCCGACGAGCCCGAGCCGCTCCATGGCCGGCCCGGCATCCTGCTTGCTGCCTCCGGTGGCTGCCAGGGCAAAACGCAGGTTCTCCTCCACGCTCAATTCCTCGTACAGGAACGTCGAGTGACCCAGCAGCCCGACTTGGCGGCGCACCGAGCGCCTGTCGACGGTCAGGTCGTGGCCGAGGACGACGGCCTCGCCTGAGCGAACGGCCAGAAGGCCGCAGCACAGGCGCAGCAGGCTGGATTTGCCCGCGCCGTTCGGACCGCGGAGGTGCACGATCTCACCCTCGCCGATGTCCAGCGTCACTCCGGCGAGGAGCGGGAACCGACCAGCGAGGGCGACGGCATCACGAAAGCGGACGGCGGGCGCCATGGGAACCCCACAATGGTAGGGGTCAGCGGCCCCCCACTTCCAAGTGGAGCCGGTGCCGGCCGTCCCGAGGCGCCACGATCGAGGTCATGCCCCCCTCGAGCGAAGGCTGTCGATGTCGGCGTCGACCATCATCTGCACGAGCTCGGGGAAGTCCACCTCAGTCTTCCAACCGAGCTTCTCCTGGGCCTTCTGCGGGTTGCCTACGAGGAGGTCGACCTCGGCCGGCCTGAAGTACTTCCGGTCGACGACGACATGGTCCAGCCAGTTGAGGCCGGCCCGGTCGAAAGCGACCTCGACCAGTTCCTGGACCGAGTGAGTCTCACCTGTGGCCACGACGTAGTCGTCGGCGTGGTCCTGCGACGCCATCTGCCACATGGCCCGCACGTAGTCGCCGGCGAAGCCCCAGTCCCGCTTGGCCTCCAGGTTGCCAAGCCGGAGCTCGGTGTCGAGGCCGAGCTTGATCCGAGCTACCCCGTAGCTCACCTTGCGAGGCAGGAACTCCATGCCGCGGCGCGGGCTCTCGTGGTTGAACAGGATGCCCGAGGAGGCGTGCAGGCCGTAGCTCTCGCGGTAGTTGACGGTGATCCAGTGCCCGTAGACCTTGGCAACGCCGTAGGGGCTGCGCGGGTAGAAGGCTGTGGCTTCGGTCTGGGGTACCTGCTGCACCTTCCCGAACATCTCCGAGGAGCTCGCCTGGTAGAACCGTATCTCCGGGTTCGTAAGCCTTATCGCGTCCAACAGCCTCGTCACGCCGAGCGCCGTTATCTCGCCGGTCAGCACCGGCTGGCTCCACGAGGTGAGCACGAACGACTGGGCCGCCAGGTTGTAGACCTCGTCCGGCCGGTGCTCGCGGAGCAACTCGATCATGGAGACCTCGTCGAGCACGTCCCCGGGCACGAGGGTGAGGTGGTCCTGGATGTGGGAGATACGCCCGAAGTTGATGGTGCTCGACCGCCGGATCATCCCGGTGACGTCGTAGCCTTCGGCGAGCAGCAGCTCGGCCAGGTAGGAGCCGTCTTGCCCGGTGATGCCAGTGATCAGAGCCCTCTTCATTGGCATCGTTCTACTCTCTTTGGAGCGACCCGTCAGTCGCTCGCCCAGCTCGGCGGCCGGTGCTCTGCGAAGGCGGCCCTGCCCTCGGCCGCCTCGGGCGTCTCGGTGGCCACGGTCAGCAGCGGATGGAGGTATGCCAGGGCGTCGGAAGCCGAGAGGCTCAGAACGCGGTAGAAGGAGGCTCGGCCGGCGCTGAGAGCCCGCGGCGGCTTGCGGGCCAGTTGGGCCGCCAGCTCGTCCACTGCCTGGTCGAGGCCATCGACAGCTACCACTCGGTTCACGAACCCGAGCTCAGCCCCCTCGGCGGCCCCCACGCGCCGCCCCGTCATCATGAGATCGAGGGCACGCTTCGGCGGCATCGATTGCAGGAGAGCCACGGTGACCATGTACGGCCAGATCCCGATGTCGATCTCAGGGGTCCCGAAGACGGCGTCTTCGGCGGCGACGACAAGGTCGCAAGCCAGGGCGAGGCCCATCCCGCCTGCCAGGGCATAACCGCGCACCCTGGCGATCGACGGCTTGCCGAGAGCCCACAGATCCTGCAGTAGGGCGGCCAGCACTCCACGTGCTTCGTGCAGCTCGGTGGCGTTCGAGCCGGCTGCGGTGGTGGGGCCGGCTGCGGTGGTGGGGCCGGCTGCGGGCGAGTCGGGACCAACGAGGTCGGCTCCGGCCGAGAACGCCCTGTCGCCGGCTCCGGTCAGGACGACCACCCGGAGCCTGTCGTCAGCCTTGACCTCGGCCAGGCCGGCCCGCAGGCCCGCCAGCACGGAGGAGTTGAGAGCGTTACGCCGCTCGGGGCGGTTGATCACGAGCCGCGCTACGCGCTCGTGGCGTTCGAGGATGACGTCGTCTGGCACGGCCTGACGCTACCGGCCAGTAGCGTCGCCGCGTGGGGAGCCGCCGTCGCGCCGAGAGCCGGCGCCTAGGGGAGAGCCGGCGCCGGGCGTTGCCGGAGCGAGTCGCCATCGTGTCGTACCGCCTCGGCGGCACCGACGGCGTGTCGATCGAAGCCGCCAAGTGGGCCAGGGCCTTCGAGGCGCTGGGCGCCAGCGTCACGACGGTAGCCGGCACTGGCGTGGCCGACCACCTCGTCGAAGGCATGGGAGCAAGGGCCGTCGAACCCGTCGACGAGCCCGCCCTTACTGCCGCTCTGGACGGTGCCGACCTCGTGGTAGTCGAGAACTGCTGCTCGCTTCCGTTGAACCCGCGGCCCGGCCAGGTGCTGGCACGGATGCTGGCCGGCCGGCCGGCAATCCTCCGGCACCACGACCTTGCCTGGCAGCGACCACAGTTTGCTGGCTCGGCGCCACCTCCTGACGACCCGGCCTGGTGGCACGTGACCATCAACGAGCGCTCGCGCATCGAGCTGTCCTCTCGGGCGATCGAGGCCGTGACGATCTACAACTCGTTCGATCCCGAGCCCGCTTACGGCGACCGGCCGGCCACTCGGGCATCGCTCGGTGTTGCCGACGGAGAGCTGCTCGTGCTGCAACCGACTCGGGCGATTGTCCGCAAGAACGTGCCCGGCGGCCTGCTCTTCGCACGTGCGCTGGGGGCGACTTACTGGCTCCTCGGCCCCGCGGAGGACGGCTACGAACCGGAACTGGAGCGGATACTGGCCAAGGCGCAAATCCGTGTCATCCGAGGGGCACCAGCCGCTTGGGACGAGGGCGCTGCCGACGGTGACGTGGCAGGGATGGCCGGAGATGTGGCGGAGGCGTACGCCGCCTGCGACATCGTCGTACTGCCATCCACGTTCGAGGGCTTCGGGAACCCGGCTATCGAGTCGGCGCTGTACCGCAGGCCGCTTGCCATCGGAAGCTACCCGGTGGCCGCGGAGCTGCGGCGTTACGGCTTCTCGTGGTTCGACGCCGCTGATCCTGCACCTGCCGCTCGCTGGCTCGCCTCGCCGGATCCGAACCTCCTGGACCGCAACCAACGCGTCGCCAGGATGAGATTCTCGACAGCGAACCTGACAGAGAAGCTCGGAGATCTAGTTACCAGCAGGTAGTCTGATACCCGAGATGACCGGAACGGGCGTCCCTCAGGCGGCAACTGCACCCCGGCGGCGGCTGACTGCAGCCAGGCGGCGGCGACAGTTGATAGACGTCGCCCTCGAGTCATTCGCGACCTATGGCTTCGCAGCCACGACGATGGAGGACATCGCGACGTCGGCAGGCGTCACCAAACCCCTCCTGTACCAGCACTTCGCCTCCAAACGGGCGCTGTACCTCGAGCTGATCGACGACGTCGCGGCACGGCTCATAGGGGCACTGGCAGCCTCGACCACGACCGGGCCGCGGACGAGGCTTCAGGTGGAGGCGGGGTTCGAGGCGTACTTTCGTTTCGCCATTGACAACCAATCGGCTGTCCGCATGCTCTTCGACGCACCGCACGACGAGGAGCTGGCGCGCGGGTTGCGCATGATCGAGGACTCGATCTCGAACTTCCTGGCTCCGTTGTTCGACGTCGACATCGGCGCCGACTACAAGCGCACTCTGGCGTCGGCTGTCGTCGGGATGACAGAAGGCGTGACGAGGGACTGGCTACGACTTACGCCGAGGGTCCCGCCGACAGCCGAGAGCATTGAGGAGGCCAACACGCTCGCTCGCCGTCTCTCGGACTTCGCTTGGGGTGGCATCCGCTCGTTGAGCAGGGTGGCGGGCAGCTAGCCCGGGCAAACAGCCTGCCTCCTAGCCCTCGCCTTGCCACGATCTCCAGAGAGCCGCGTAGCTACCGCCGGCTGCCAGCAGCTCGGCGTGGGTCCCGTACTCGACGATGCGCCCGCCGTCGACCACGGCGACCTCGTCGGCGTCGAAGGCGCTTTGCAGGCGGTGGGCGACCGCTATCACCGTGCGGCCCTCCAGGATGCGCGAAAGCGACCTCTCGAGGTGCCTCGCCGCTCGCGGGTCCAACAGGGCCGTCGCCTCGTCGAGCACGAGCGTGTGCGGGTCGGCCAGGACCAGGCGAGCCAGCGCGACCTGCTGTGCCTCGGAGGGCGACAGGTTGACAGCTCCGCCCCCGAGGACGGTATCGAGCCCCTCGGGCAGGCGGTCGGCGAGTGCGCCCGCCTCGACGGCCTCGAGCGCTGACATGAGATCACTGTCGGGGGCACCGGGCCTTACCATCGCCAGGTTCTCGCGCAGCGTTCCGTTGAATATGTGGAACTCCTGGGTGACGAGCACCACCTCCTCGCGCAGGCGCTCTGTCGGCAGCCGGAAAGCGTCCACTCCGCCAATGCGGACGCTTCCCTGGCGCGGTGGGTGCACCCCGGTGAGGAGCAGGGCGAGGGTGCTCTTGCCGGCGCCGCTCGGCCCGACTATCGCCAATCTCGATCCGCGCTGCGGCGCCAGGTCGATCCCGCGCAGCACGTCGTGCCCTGGCCGGTAGGCAAAATGCAGGTTGTCGACGGTCACTTCCTCCCCGGCGGGCACCTGCATCGTCGGCTCGATCCCCTGGACCTCGCGCACTCCTAGCAGCCGGGACAGCGAAGCACCCCCGAGCTGGATCTCGTCGAGGTACGAGAGAACCGTGTCGACAGGGTCGATGAGCATCTGGACGTACAAGATGGCCGCCGTGGCAGCCGCAATCGTGATGTGGCCACCGGAGTGCAGCACGCCCGCCACTGCGACCGAGAGCACGAGGGGGATGACATAGCACGCCTCGCTCATCGGGAAATAGACGGTTCGCAGCCGGAGCGTGTAGCGCTCTGCGTCGATCCAGCGCCTGATATCGCGCTCGACTGTGGCGGCGCGGGCGTCTTGGAGGCTGAAGGTCTCGATCGTGCGGCCGGCCGCCGCGTTCTCCTGCACGCGGGCATTCAGCTTGTCGTAAGCCGCAATTGTCCTCTTGTAGCCGGGCCGTGCCCTCTTCAGGTACCACCTCGTGCCCAAAGTCAGGACAGGAAGCGTGGGAATCAGCACGACTCCCAGCACGGGCGCCGTCCAGAGCAAGGCGGCGACGGTCAGCACGGTCTGTGCTGCGGCGATCGCCATGCGCGGCGCCGCCCCCCGAACTGACCAGGTGAGCTGATCCACGTCGGACGACGCGCGGTTCTGGAGCTCCCCGGTGCCGGCGGCCTCGACAGCGCCGACCGGCATCGCGAGCACGGCATTGACGAACTCGATCCTGATGCTGGACAAGATGCGCGACGTCACCGTGCCCGCCAGGCGGCTGGCGAACTTCGTCAGGCCGCTTTGTACGAGCAGGGCGACGAGGAAGACGGCGGCCGCTACCTCGACCGGCCGCATGTCGCCGGCGCGGTGGACCGAGGCGATGTCCGAGACGACGTCGCCGAGGATGTGTGGCCCGACGAGCCCGGCGACTGTCGCGGCGGCGTAAGCACCGACGACAACAGCAGCCGACCGGCGGTGCTTGCCCAGGATCTCGGTCAGGTAGGCGCCCATCACCGCTGCCGAGGCGACCGGGAGATCCGTGCTCGAAGTCTCTGCTGGCGGGGGCGCGAATCGGCTCATGTGCTGGCCTCCGCTCGCACCTGCTCGTCTCCCTCGGCAGACGGTTGGTCGTCCTCGACACCGCGCGTGACGGCCGCCGAGTACGCGTTCTCTGTGGCGAGCAGGTGCCGGTGGGAACCGGTGGCAAGCACGCGCTCATCGAGAACGAGCACTTCGTCCGCGCGGTCGAGTAGTAGCGGGCTCGTCGTGACAACGACAGTTGTCCTGCCACTTCGCATCGACCGGATGCGATCGGCGATGGCGGCCTCGGTGTGGGCGTCGACGGCGCTTGTAGGGTCGTCGAGCAGAAGCACCTCGGGATCGGCAGCCAAGGCGCGCGCCAGGCCAAGGCGTTGGCGCTGCCCGCCGGAGAGGGTGCGCCACCGCTCCGGGAGGACTGTGTCGAGGCCGTCGGGCAAGCCGTCGATGACCTCGCTCAGTGTCACGGCTTCGATGATCTCGCGCTCGGCGGCGGCGGCACCGAAGACGTCGCCCAGTCGCTCGGCCAACTGGACGGAGGACCGCTCGAGCAGGATGACGCGGCGACGCAAGCTGGCGAGGTCGAACTCGTTGATTGCAGTCCCGCCGATCGTCACGGGCTCGGCCCCATCGGTGAAGCGCGCCAGGCGGTCGAGGAGTGCCGACCCTTCCTCCGGAGTAGCGGGCGCGATTGCCGTCATGCAACCGGGCTCGATACGCACCCCGGTCTGCGGGTCGAAGAGGGTGCCGAGCGGTGCCTCATGCGTCTCGTTGGCCAACCCGGCTGGCCTGGCCGGAGAGGCGACTGTGCGCTCGATCGACAGCACGCCCACCACCCGGCGGGCCGCCACCAGGGCGGCGGTCCACTTCGAGGCGGCCTCCACGAACGTCTGCATCGGCAGCAGCAGGAAAGCGGCAGAGGCGTAGAACGCCACAAGCTCCCCCGGTGAGATCGTGCTGTGCACGGCCAAGCGGGCCCCGAAGAAGGTGACGGCGACGACGAGGGCGCCGGGGAGCAGGACCTGGCTGCCGTCGAGGTAGGACTGGACGATGGCAGTGCCGATAGACGCGTCCGCGACCTTGTCGGAGGCACCGGCGAAGCGCCTGGCGAACACCCGCTCGCCGCCGAGGCCACGCAGCACCCTCAAGCCGATGACCGTGTCCGAAGCGAGCGAGCTGGCCTCGGCTCGAGAGTCGCGCTCGGCTGTCTGGCGGCGCTCGAGTGGGCGCAGGAGGGGCGCGACGACGGCCACCGACACAGGCACGCCGAGCACGACGATGGCCCCGAGAGGGGGCGAGACCACCAGCAGGACGACAGCGACAGCGGCGTAGGACACGACCGCTCCTGCCGTGCGGGCCGAGCAGTCAAGCGCGTCTCCGATCCTCTCGATGTCGGAGGCCCCGAGGCTGGCAATCTCGCCGGAGGCCACGCCCTCGGCCAGGTCAGCGCCTAGGTCGCAGGAGTGGCGGCCGATGAGCCGCTCAAGCCGGGACGCCACGACCATGTAGTTCATGACGGCTCGGCGATGGCGCAGGATCCCGGCGGCGGCCTGCACGATACCGAGCGCGAGCAAGACGACGGCCCAGCCGAGCACTTGGTGGTTGTCGTCCCTGACGAGCGCCCCGAGGGCAGCACCCAACGCCAGGGGGATGGCTGCTTGGGCCGTCATCCAGACCACACCGAAACAAGCGCCCGAAGCGATAAGCCCCCTCTGCATACGCGCCAGCCACCTGAGGAATCGGGCAGCGGACCGAAGATCGGGCGCGCCGGGTTCGCGGTAGAGCAGCTCAAACATGAGCCGACCAACGATAACGGCGCTTAGCGGGTCACCGACGCGTAGCTAGGCCGGGCGCGCGCCGCCGCACGTAGTGCGGCCGGTCGCAACATTCACAGCACGGCAGACCTCGGCCATCCTCGCCGACGCCGAGCCGCCACTGCCGCTGGCGTCGACGACCTACTGGAAGCTGGCGGCCGAGGTCCCTGAACCGCTGGCGGGTGAACCGGAACGCGGTCCGCCTCCCCAGGAACCTCCAAGCCCGCCGGGGAACCCGAAGCCCCCCGGGCCTGGCCGGCTACCCTGCTTGTTCGGGCTGCTCGCCGGCATCACGCCGACTGTGCGGGCGCCGATCGTGGACGAGCCAGAAGCTCTCGTGCCGGCGGCACCGGCAAAGTCGCCGACGCACACCTCTGCGAACGATGCCGACTTCGCCCCGGGAGCAACGAAGGTGGTTGAGCCTGTCACGTCGACGGTCATCTGCTCCCCGCTGCGGGTCTTGAGCGTGAAACTGCCTGACGAGCCGGCGGTTCCACACGTGCCGGACTTGCTAGAGCCGTTGACGTCGCTCACCTGCCCTATCGCGGCCGGCTCCTGGCCGGCCTTGGCGGCCGGCAGAACCCCGACGACAGTGGCTTGGACCGTCGACGAGCTGCTTGAGCTGGAGCTGGAGCTGCCGGCAACGCCGACCATCCCGCCGACACACACGTCGGCGAACGACGACGAGGAGTCGGCCGGAGCAAAGAACGTCGTCGACGTCGACACGTCGACCGTGGCGGTCGAGCCGCCGGGCTCCTTCACAGTGAACCTCCCGGCCTTGCCGGCTACTCCGCAGGCCGTGGAGTCAGTCGACCCGTTGACTGAAGCCACCACGCCTACAGCTCCGGCTTTCGGGCTGCCTCCCGGCCAGCCGTGACCCGATTTGCCGCCGGGGCCACCTGGTTCCCCGGACCGACCAGATGACAGGATCATCACCGTGGTGGCAGTGACGCTGGCCGAGCTGACCTTGCCGCCTACAGCGACCGTACGACCGACACAGACTTGAGCGACGGATGCCTTCGGCGAGCCGGGCTCGGTATACGACGTGGAGCTGCTGACGTCGACTGTGACGGTCGACCCGTTGCGAGCCTTCAGGGTGAAGGTACCCGTGGTTCCGGTGGATCCACACGTCCCCGACTTGGAAGAGCCGCCGACGGAGACAACCTGCCCGAAGGAGCCCGGCCCGTGGTGTGCCGAGCCACCCGGCCCTCCCCGGTGCCAGGAGCCGGCCTTGGAGGTGCTCGTCGGAGATGTCACGTGGGCGGGCTGCGCACCGCTCTCGGTCGCACTGGCCACGCCGAAGCCACCAGCGGCCAGTCCGGCCGCCAGAGACAGTCCGCCGCCGACCCGCGCCAGCCTGCTCGTCCAGAAACCCTCGTGCGTGAGCGACACACCGACCTCGCCATCGTCTGCCCCGGACGATGCTTGGGTCCGGGTGCCCACCTCAGATTACTTGTGGAGCTGCCGCCCTGCAGAGCGGGACACGGCGCCACTTGTCGCTGAGCCCTTCTGTTGTCGATGAGTCCTGCAGTTTTGTTGCTGAGGCTTTCCGGCCACCGGCTCGGGCGACGGGCCTGTGCTGAAGGCCCTGGCCGTCAGCGAATGTGGACCCCCGAGACGGCGCGGGCGACGATGAGCCTTTGGATCTCCGAGGTGCCCTCGAAGATCGTGTAGATCTTCGAGTCGCGGTGCCATTGCTCGACGGGGTGGTCCCGCACGTAGCCGTAACCGCCCATGATCTGGATGGCCTGCTCGGTGACCCATACGGCGGTCTCGCCGGCGAAGACCTTGGACATCGAGCCTTCTCCCGCCAGGTAAGGCTTGCCGTTCATGCCCATCCAGGCGGCTCTCTGGTAGAGCAGGCGAGAGGCGTCGATCCTGGTCTTCATGTCGGCGATCTTGAAGGCGATCGCCTGGTGCTCGATAATGGCCTGGCCGAAGGTCTTGCGGTCCTTGGCATAGTCGAGGGCGTACTCGTAGGCCGCCCGAGCAATACCTACGGCCTGGGCGGCCACCGTCGGGCGGCTTGCCTCGAACGTCGCCATCGCAGCCTGGCCTTTCGAGCTCTGGCCGCTCCGCGCCAGCGCCAGACGCTCGTCGAGCCTCTCCTTGCCACCGAGCAGGCAGGTGCCGGGCACTTTGACGTCCTCGAGCACCACCTCAGCAGTGTGGGACGCGCGGATGCCCATCTTCTTGAACTTCTGGCCCTGCGACAGCCCGGCGGTCTTGGGCGGCACGACGAACGAGGCCTGCCCGCGTGACCCGAGGCTGGGGTCGACGCTGGCGACGACGACGTGGACGTCGGCGATGCCGCCGTTGGTGATCCACGTCTTGACTCCGTTGAGAGTCCACGTGTCCGTCGCCTCGTCGTAGACAGCCCTGGTCTTCAGCTTGGACACGTCCGAGCCGGCGTCGGCTTCTGAGACGCAGAAGGCCGCCAACTTGATGTCGTCAGGGCTGCCGAAACATTGCGGTGCCCACTCCCCGATCTGCTCGGGCGTCCCGTTGGCGAAGATGCCCGCCAGACCGAGGGAAGACCCGAAGATCGCCAGGGCAATGCCTCCGTCTCCCCAGGCCATCTCCTCGTTGACAGCAGGCAGGAGCTGGCCCGTCTCGTCGCCGAAGCAGTTGGCCACGAAATCGAATGAGTAGATACCCGCCTTGGCAGCTTCCTCGATGATGGGCCACGGCGTCTCTTCGCGCTCGTCCCACTCGTGCCCGGCGGGCCGGATCACGTTCTCGGCGAACTCGTGAACCCATTTGATGACCTGCTGCTGGTCTTGGTTCAGGGAGAGTGAAAATTCACCCATCGTCGCACCTCGTCTCCCTCAGCCCCCCTCGACATTGGACTGGCCGGGCCTCACTCCTCGGCCGGATGCTTGCCTTGGTGAGGAGACGCTTAAACCCTCAGCTTGTTCTGGCAAGCCGCCAGCGGAACTGACTACCCGGTAAGCTACGCTACCGATAGTAGCATCACGCTGCGGGATGCCCGCACCGCCGTTGCGAACGGCGGGCCTATGAGGTTACGAACTTTCGGGTTGGCCTGCCCGACCGCGATGCCGCAGCGGCGCGCAAGGCGACTCGGCTAGCTGCCTGGAGCTCGTACGTTGGCCGCTTGCAGGCCCTTTTGACCCTCCTGAACGTCAAACTCGACTTCCTGGCCCTCGGTGAGGGTGCGGTAGCCGGACATTTGGATCGAGGTGTGGTGGACGAAGACGTCCGCACCGTCCGATTGGGAGATGAAGCCGTAGCCCTTCTCCGCGTTAAACCATTTGACAACTCCGGTCGCCACGGTGGCGATCCCCCTTGCACTCGTGATCTACATGTGAGCATCGCTCCGCGATCACGATCCACCGCCGAAGACCGGGTCGTTCCCGGCTTGGCCGGCTTTCCCTACGTCCTTGGCGCCGGATCGGAACCGACGGCCATATTGCTCTCGGGGGAGGCTAGCAAGCGCTGCAGTCTGGCGCCACTGAGAATTGGCGCAGCCACCAGCGACAAGTGGACGCGGCAAACGGAGGCAGCGAGCCGAAGGAGCGAGAGGAGCGAAAGGTCGACGAAGACGCCCGCCCGATCGTCGGCGAGACCGCCTGCCGGATCGTCGGCAAGGTCGCCCGCCGGAACGGCCGACCCCGCTCGGCTCATCCGATAACGCGCGTTCCCGACGGCATGTCCTCGACGCGGTAGCCCAGCGCGACGATCTCGTCGCGCAACCGGTCGGCCGCCGCATAATCGCGGTTGGCGCGGGCCAGGTCGCGGTGGCGTGCCAGGTCGAGCGCTTCTGAGCTGACCTCGCGGTCGGTGCCGGGCAGGAGGCCGACCGCAGCGAAGCAGTCGAGCACAGCCTCGCCGACGGCAAGGGCAAGCTGTGTGTCGCCTGCGTCGAACGCTGAGTTGGCCGCCCGGAGGCCGTCAAATGCGACAGCTATCGCCTCAGGAGTAGACAGGTCGTCGTCCATGTGTCGGCGGAAGCTGGTCACGATCTCGCCAGCCTTGGTTTGGCTCTCTCCGCCGGGATGCGGCGCGACGGAACCGCTCGAGACCTGGCGGCCCTCACCTGGCTGTCCGGTCAGCTGGCCGCCGGCCCGGCCTGCCTCACCGAGGCGCCGGGCCAGGGCGTCGAGCCCGCGCAGAGCTCGATTTGAAGCCTCGATCGTCTCGGGACGGAGCTCCATCTGTGCGCGGTAGTGCGCTTGCAGGACGCTGAGCCTGTAGGAACGGGGATCGTTCTCGGCCAGCAGGCCTTTCAGATCCGTGACGTTGCCGAGCGACTTCGACATCTTCTCGCCGCCGAACACGAGCATGCCGTTGTGCATCCAGTGCTGCGCGAAAGGCCGCTCGAGCACCACGGCCTGGGCCCGTTCGTTCTCGTGGTGCGGGAACTTCAAGTCCTCCCCGCCTCCGTGCAAAGAGAAACCCTCGCCCAACACGTCCAGCGCCATCACCACACACTCGGTGTGCCAACCCGGCCGGCCGGCGCCGAAGGGAGCCTCCCACTGCGGCTCACCGGGCTTGGCTTTTTTCCAGAGGGCGAAGTCGAAGGGGGAACGTTTCTCTTCGTTGACATCGACGCGAGCGCCGGCGCGCAAGGAGTCGAGCGGCTGCTGGGCCAAAAGGCCATAGCCCTCGACTTGTCTTACCTCGAGATAAACACCGTCAGAGGTCTCGTACGCCACCCCTCGGCTCATCAGCTCCGAGACAAGGCTCACCATGTCGCTCACGTAGGCGGTGGCGTGAGTGACAGTTGTCGGCTTCAGCACGCCGAGCCCGTCCATCGCCGACCACCAGTCGGCTTCGAACTCCGCGGCGACGTCCGCCTGCGTGCGGCCGTGGCGCTTGGCAACGTCGATGATCTTGTCGTCGATGTCCGTCACGTTCGACACGTGATCCACGACTACGCCCGTCGACTCCAGGTAACGTCGCAGGATGTCGTAGACGAGCGTGAAACGGCCGTGGCCGATGTGGGGCGGCCCGTAAACGGTCGGCCCACAGACATACAGACCCACTCTCTTGTCGGCGGCGCCGTTGAGCGGCGCCCGCGATGCCGTAGCTGTGTCGTACAGGTGCAGCACGCAAGTACGGTACTAGGCCTATGGTCACCCCCCGAGTCCCCGAACGCCCGTCCCTCGACGGCCTCGAGGCCAAGTGGGCCGCGTATTGGGGGGCCGAGGGGACATATCGCTTCGACAGGTCGAAGGAGCGCGGCGAGGTCTACTCGATCGACGCCCCTCCCCCGACGGTCTCGGGCTCGCTGCACACAGGCCACTTGTTCTCCTACGCCCACACGGACATGACGGCCCGCTTCAGACGCATGAGGGGCAAGGCCGTCTTCTACCCGGTCGGGTGGGACGACAACGGCCTGGCAACGGAGCGCCGGGTCCAGAACTACTACGGCGTGCGGTGCGACCCGACCCAGCCCTTCGATCCAGGCTTCGAGCCGCCTGCCAAGCCTTCTGAGCCTGCCGTGCCGATCTCCCGTCCCAATTTCGTCGAGCTTTGCCGCATCCTCGTCTCCGAGGACGAGCGGGTCTTCGAAGAGACGTTCAAACGCCTCGGCTACTCCTACGACTGGACGACCCAGTACACCACGATCGGTGAGAACTCCCGCCGAACCTCGCAGGCGGCCTTCCTCAAGATGGTCGAGCGCGGAGAGGCCTACAGGGCCGAGGCGCCGACGCTCTGGGACGTCGACTTCCGTACCGCTGTGGCACAAGCCGAGCTGGAGGACCGCGAGGTGCCGGGCGCCTACCACCGGATCGCCTTCGCCCGTGCCGGGGCTGCTGGAGCAGTCGAGATCGAGACGACGCGGCCCGAGCTCATCGCTGCCTGCGTGGCCCTTGTCGCCCATCCCACCGATGCTCGCTACCAGTCGCTGTTCGGCAGCGATGTCCTTACTCCGTTGTTCAGGGTCAGGGTGCCTGTCCTGGCTCACCACCTGGCCGATCCCGAGAAGGGCTCCGGAATCGCAATGATCTGCACGTTCGGTGACACGACCGACGTCACCTGGTGGCGCGAGCTCTCGTTGCCGGCCCGCACGATCATGGAGCGGGACGGCCGTTTGGGCGCGGCACCGTTCGGCGAGCCAGGCTGGGAGTCCGACGACGTCGCCGCTGCGCGGGCAAGCTACGCCGAGCTGGAGGGCAAGAACGTCAAGCAGGCACAGCGCCGCATCGTCGAGATGCTGCGAGAGTCCGGGGACCTCGTCGGCGAGCCCCGTCCTGTCAGCCACGCCGTCAAGTTCTACGAGAGAGGCGAGCGCCCGCTCGAGATCGTCTCGTCGCAGCAGTGGTACGTCCGCACGATGTCGATGCGTGAGCGCCTGACCCAGGCAGGGCGGGACATCGAGTGGCACCCAGAGTTCATGCGCATGCGGTATGAGGCCTGGGTCGAGGGGTTGACGGGCGATTGGAGCATCTCGCGGCAGCGTTACTTCGGGGTGCCCTTCCCAGTCTGGTACCAGCTCGACGAACAAGCTGAGGTCGTGCCGGGCGGATTGATACTCGCCGATGCCGGAGCCCTTCCCGTCGACCCGTCGACCGATGCTCCCCCGGGCTACGGCCAAGACCAGCGGGGCGCTCCCCTCGGGTTCGCCGGCGATCCGGACGTGATGGACACGTGGGCGACTTCTTCGCTGACGCCGCAGATCGCAGGGCACTGGCTCGACGATCCCGATCTGTTCAGCCGCGTCTACCCAATGGATCTCCGCCCGCAGGCGCACGACATCATCCGGACGTGGCTCTTCGCAACCGTGGTCCGCTCCGAGCTGGAGCACGGTCAACTCCCCTGGCGGCACGCTGCAATTTCTGGGTGGATCCTCGATCCCGACAGGAAGAAGATGTCCAAGTCGAAGGGCAACGTGGTCGTCCCGATCGAGCCGCTGGACAGGCACGGTAGTGACGCCGCCCGCTATTGGGCGGGCTCGGCTCGCCTCGGCGTCGACACCGCCTATGACGAGCAGCAGATGACCGTCGGCCGCCGGTTGGCCATCAAGATCTTGAACGCTTCGAAGTTCGTGCTCTCGCGGATGCACGACGGTGGAGAGATGCCTGCCGGCTCGGTCACCGAGGCGGTCGACGTCGCAATGCTGTCATGCCTCTCGACGGTCGTAGCCGCAGCGACCGATGCCTTCGAGTCCTACGACCACGCTCGGGCCCTCGAGCTGGTGGAGACCTTCTTCTGGACGTTCTGCGACGACTACCTCGAGCTAGTGAAGGCACGCGCCTACGGTGAGGCGAGCACTCAGAACGGCGCCAAGTCGGCGAGCGTTGCGCTCGAGACTGCGCTGTCGGTGTTGCTGAGGTGCTTTGCCCCCTTTCTTCCCTTCTGTACCGAAGAAGCCTGGTCCTGGTGGCACGACGGATCGATCCATCTCCAGCCCTGGCCAGCAGTGTCAGAGCTGGCAGCTGGTGGCGGAGGCCAGCCCGTCCTCCTGGCAGTCGTCAGCGAAGCTCTCGGCCTCATCAGGCGCGCCAAGAGCGAGGCCCACCGCTCCATGCGGGCGCCGGTCGTGCGGTGCTCGATAGCCGGGCCGGCGTCCGCTGTCGCGCTGTTGGAGCTGGCGGCCGCCGACCTGGCACGGGCGGGCACCATCGCCGAGCTGGTGTTCGTAGCCGGCGGCGACGGCGAGGACCTGACGCTGCAGCTCGAGCTGGCCGAGCAGCGGGCGAGCGGTACCTGACCTGTCGGCGTGGTGGGCGGCGGTACGGCTTGGTGGCGGCGGGGCGGCACCGGGCGGCGGGGGTACGGGGGGGAGCGGCGGGGGTACGGGGGGGAGCGGCGAGGGGTTGGGGCAACAGAGGTGGGCCGCCGGACGTACGTTTCCAGGCCCCGAAACGTACGTGGAGAGGCCCACCTGGAGGCAAGGCGGGGCGGTACCGGGCGGCGGGCGGCGGACAACTACTCCGGAGGCCGGAGGCCCGGCAGGTGGGCTACCGACCCCCGCCGAGATAGGCCCCGTGGAGCCCGGCCCTGATCTCGTCCGGTCCGCCAGCCAGACTTACTGACCCGCGGACAAGGACGGCGGCTCGTGTCGCCACCCGAAGGACCAGGTCGGCGAACTGCTCGACCACCACGACAGTCACGCCCGAGCGCGCCAAGCCGGCAACGAGGGAGTACAGATCTTCGACGATCTTGGGCGCCAGGCCCATCGATAGCTCGTCGCACAGCAGAGCCCGCACACCTGGACGCAACGCCCGAGAAAGAGCAAGCATCTGGCGCTCGCCGCCGGACATCGAGCCGGCCAGCTGGCGCCGCCTCTCCTGCAGCACAGGAAAGCGCTCGGCCATCTCAGCGATCATTTCCTCTCGCCGCGCACGACTGTGACCAGCCCACAAGGCGACGTGCTCGTCGACCGTCAGATTGGGGAAGACGCCCCGTCCCTCGGGAATGCAGCAAAGCCCGAGCGCCGCCAAGCGTTCGGCTCGGGGCCTGCGAACGTGGTGGCCGTCGACGAAGACCGCGCCGCTGGTCACGCCGAGGCGCCCCGATAGGACCTTCAAGAGCGTCGACTTGCCGGCGCCGTTCGGCCCAAGCACCGCCACCACCTCACCCGGGCCGGCCGCCAGGTCGACGCCGTGCAACACCTCGATCCCGCCGTAACCTGCACGAACGCCATCGAGACGGACGGCGATTCCACCCGCACCCTGGCTCACCGACGCCACCGAAGAGGGCTCGACGCTCACGAGACCGCCATCTGGCCGAGGTAGGCCTCACGCACCGCATCGTTACCACGCACCTCGGCAGGCGTTCCACGGGCGATCACCGAGCCACGGTCGAGCACGTAGATCTCAGCGCAAACCCTCATCACCAGCTCGACGTCGTGCTCGACGAGCAGCACGGCAAGCCCGCCTGCCGCCAGCTCGGCTACGAGACCCGCCAGCTGATCGGTCTCGGCGCGATCCAGGCCGGAGGCCGGCTCGTCCAGCAGGAGGACCGACGGGAAGCCGGCCAGCGCCCGAGCCACCTCCACCAGGCGCGCAGTCCCTGTCGGGAGCGTGTCAGTACGCGCGCCGGCAATCTCAGACAACCCGAGGCGGTTGAGCCGCTCCTCGACGACCGCCTTGGCGTCGGCACCCGATCGGCTCTGCGAACGCCCCGCCGCTGGCAGGCCTGGCACGGCGGGCGCCACAGACCGGCCGCCGATCAGGGGCATCCGGTTGGCCAGCTCGGCCGAGACGGCCACGTTCTCGGCCACGGTCAGGGACGAGAAGAGCTCGAGGCGCTGGAAGGTGCGCGCAACGCCGAGCCCAGCCCGCTTCGCGGGACGGAGCCGGGTCACATCCTTGCCGTGAAGGAGGACCTGGCCCGCAGTCGGCCTCGCGATGCCGCATACCACGTCGAACAGGCTTGTCTTGCCCGCACCGTTCGGCCCGATGAGGCCAGTGACCGAGCCGGCGGATACTGTCATGTCGACTGACGACAATGCCACCAGGCCGCCGTAGGCCAGTCGAATCCCCCTCAGCTCGACGGCTGCCGGCAACTGGGCATCGCCCATCAGAGGCCCTCGCCGTCAGCCACGGCCGGGGTGAACGAGCCGGCTCGGGCAGGAACCGGTCGGCGAGACCCCCGCAGACCGCGTCCCCGGCGCCCGAAGCGCGAGACCAGGTCGCCTACTACGCCCTCGGGGTTGCGGCTTATCCCGATGGCCCCAAGGCCAGTCACCAGATAGAGCCACGAGTAGTTGTAATTGACGAAGTAAGGCACGAGCAAGAAGCCGAGCGCCGCCAGCAACACCCCGGTCACGGATCGCACGCCCCACACGGTCACGAGCAGGAGGAGCGACAGGCTGAAGAGCATCTGGTAGTCGGTGGGCTGAGCGATGAACTGCACGCCGGCCAAGAGTGCGCCACCCAGCCCGGCGATGGCAGAGGACAGAGTGAACACGATCAGCTTGGAACGCGCCACCTTGACGCCACATGTCGCGGCAGCGAGCGGGCTGTCGCTGATGGCGACGAGGCGCCGGCCGAAGCGGCTGCGGCGCAGGGCCAATATCCCCACACTCAGCAAGGCGTAGACGACGACCAGGAACACGAGGTACGCCCGATCGGAGCCGAGCTCGAGGCCGAGGATCGGGGCTCGGCCGACGTCGAGAACCCCGCCGTAGCCGGCAAAGTGCGTCGAGTTGAAGAAGCCGGCGTCCATGGCGGCCGCGAAGGCCAGCGTCGACAGCGCCAAGTAGAGACCTTGGAAGCGCAACGCCGGCAGCGCCACGACGGCGCCGACCGCCGCGGCGACCACGACGGCGAGCAAGAGGCCGAGCGGCGAGTCGTCCCCGAAGCTCTTGGCCATCACGAAAGCGCCAACGCCTGCGAAGGTCAACTGGCAGCAGGAGATCTGGCCGGCGTAGCCGGTAAGCGGCACGAGCGACACGGCGACGATGCCGAAGGCAACGCCGGAGGCCACGAGTACCACGTAGTTGCCCGAGAGCACCCGGGAGGCGACGACGCCGACTACCACCAGCCCGCCGGCGCCGATAAGTGAGTTGCGCAGGCTGGCAACTCGAAGACGCAGCGCCGGCAACCGCTCGGCCGCCCGCAGGCGCCGCTCCGGCAGCACCAGCAAGACCAAGAAGAGCAACACCATGGGCAGGGTTGCCTGCAGATCCTGCCAGTTCTGGGGGAGGTACCCAACGCCAAGGTTGACTGCGATCCCGAGAGCGATGGCGCCAGCGAACGTGAGCGGCAGGCTGCGCAACCGCCCTACCACGGCGGCCGCGTAGCAGCTGACGACAAGCAGCGTGACCGTCAGGACGCTGAGGTTCGCCGACGGAGTGGAGTCGACCAGCAGGACGCCGGCGAGGGCGGCCAGCACCGACCCGAGCACCCAGCCGGCGCGGGCCGCGCCGGCTGGTGACACTCCCGAGAGAGCCAGCAGCTCCGGGTCGTCGACGACCGCACGCATGGCGACGCCAAGGCGCGTGCGGTGCAGCAGGAGCCAGATGGCGCCCGCCACCACCACCGCCACGGCCATGATCATGATCTGGTCGTACGTCACGTACACGCCCTCGAGCCCGACGCTGCCCGTGTTGCTGAAAAAGCCCGAGACGGTGCGCGTCTCAGAGTTCTGGTTCCACAGCAGGAAACCCGCTCCAACCAAGGCGAGCATCAACCCGATCGTCACGCCTATCGTCGACAGGGTCGGGGCCCCTCGCAGCCTGCGCATCAAGAAGAGCTCGAGCAGCGCGCCGAACAGTGGCGCTCCCCCGAGCACCACCACGAGCAGGGCGGGCAGGGCGGGCCAACCGAGAGCACTGTGCAGCGCCCAGTAGGAGAAAGCGGCAATCATGCCGACTGCCCCGTTGGCGAAGTTGAACACGCCCGAGGTCGCGTACGTCACGACCAGGCCGCTGGCGGCGACGAAGTAGATCGCCCCGAACACCACGCCGAGTACGACGTACTCGAGGAACTCCGTCATACCGGCCGGTGTTTCAGTCCCGCTGGCTGCTCAGGGGACACTCGGGTCCGAGATGTAGGTACCCGAACAGGTGAACCCGCTCGAGGGCTCGACGCGCTGCCAGTTACCGTTCACGACCTTGGCGATCAAGAAACAATTAGGCGGCGTCTTGGCAGCCGGGTCGTCCGGAGCGAGCAGCCCGCCGGCGTCGAAGTTCGTGATCTTCTTGAGGGCCGCCATCAACGAGGCCCGCGTCGGATCGGACCCGGCACTTTGCAGTGCCTGGGCAAGCAGGACAGCAGACGACCACCCGTAGACGGCATACAGGTCAGGCGTGAACCCCGGCTTGGCGACGCCGATCCAGTGGTCGAAGGTGCCGACGGCAGGGACTGAGCTGGCGTCCTGGCCGAGGTAGAGCGACTCGTGCAGGCCGACGGTCATCACGCTTGCGGCCGCGCCGGCCAGCTTTATGAAGCTCCCGTCGTAGGCCGAGCCGGAGTTGAAGACGATGGCCGGGTGCCAGTGCTGGGTGACCATGTCGTCGACGAAGTTAGCGATCCCGTTCACGTCGGCCTGGTCCAGCAGGACGATCTGCACCCCGTCGTTCTTCATCGCCAGGACTTCCTGGGAGAGGTTGGTCTGCCCGACGTCGTAGCTCTGGACCGTGAGGACCTTGAACCCGGTCTTGACGAGTGCGTTGTCCTCGGTCTTCCACGAAGACTGCACCGTGGTGACGTTGCCGACGAGAGCCCCGACCTTCCCGACGTCCGACGGGTACTTCTGCTTCAGCCACAACAGGGTCCCCGTCGACCAGCCGTTCTGGATGGGTTGCGGGCTGAACACGTTGGGGAGCTTGGTCACGGGGGGATCGAGCGCCGTGGACACGTCGGGAACAGTCTTCGGGATGACCGCCGCGCCGCAGGCGTCCGAGAGCGAGAACTGGCCGACGAAGGCGATCACCTTCGGCACCAGCGCCTCGGTGTCGCTCTTGTTCGTGGGACAGCTGAGCTCGTCGTCGTCGTTCAGGAGCGAGAGCTTGCGGCCGTCGATGCCGCCCTTGGAGTTGGCGTAGTCGACGTAAGCCTGGACGCCCACCTGCGCCCCGAGAAACAGGGCACCGGCAAGCCCCCCGGTCGTGGAGACGTTGCCGATCGTGATGGTCGAAGCCGTCACACCTGGGCTCGGGCCGGCCGGGACCGTACTCGAAGTGGTCGTCGAGCCCGAGACTCCGGGTCCGCATGCAGCCACCAGCAGGCCTGCCGCCACCAAGCCCCCGCCGCTCCGCAAAAGACGACCCATCTTGGACACTCAGCTCGCCCCCTACGTTTGGCGGTCAACCTCTGGCCTCACGGGGCCGGAGTGGAACACGTTCTCGTTTTGGGCATGGTACGCCAAGGTGTCATGGGGCGCACACCAGTCGGGTGCTCACGCTCAACGCCGCGAAAAGCGTGTTCCTCTCGGCATCGCGCCCAACAACACCGTGGCGACCACACGGGCACTGGTCGGGTGGACGACGACGATGGCGACGGCGTAAGGGCTGTGGCCCCGGCGCCCACGGAGCCGTCACTCCCGCGGCCACCGACAGCGCGATGAGAGCGGCGACGAGGCGGCACCGGCGGCTCATGACCCCACCGCCGGCACAGGCGCCGGAGCGAGCAAGCCGCCAGCATCCCGCTTGCGGTCAGCCCGCTTGTCGATCATGGCCAACCCGCCCCAAGCTGCCCATCCGCAGGGAAGGAAGGCCCAGAAGCTGACGATCCTGTAGAGGATCAGTCGACACTGGCTCGATCCCTGCCGGTCCGAAGCCGCCACCGTCATGCCGAGGAGCCGGCTCCCTCGCATGTGGACTTCACCGGACTCGAGCAGGCAGCCCTGCATACGCGCGAAGGCCAGGAACGAGATGAACTCCACAACGACTGCCATCAACACGTAGAAGGCGTTGAGGTGGCTCAGCTCCGACGTTACGCCTGCCAGCTCCGAACGTTGCCCGCCGACAGCGTAAAGGGCCAGGGCACCCAAGATGAGGCCGACGGTGAAGCGGACGGCACGAGACAGCCGCATCCAGCCCCATAGGCCAGTCGGTGCGGCTGTCGCTGCGATCTCGTCGCCGCCCTCGTCACGCCTCGGTGCCGTCACATGACTTTCGCTCACGAGGCGAGCCAACCTCGCCTGGCGTCGCTTGCTTCAGTCGCTACAACTGGAGCGACTTGACTTCGAGGAACTCCTCGAGGCCGAACTTGCCTAGCTCGCGCCCGTGGCCCGACTGCTTGAAGCCGCCGAAGGGGGCCAGCGAATTGAAACTGCCTCCGTTGATGTCAACCTGACCGGTGCGGATCCGGCGCGCCACCTGCTTGGCTCTGTCCGGGTCGCCCGCCCAGACTGCCCCGGCCAGACCGTACTGCGAGTCGTTGGCGATCTCGATCGCCTCTTCCTCGGTGTCGTAGGGAAGAATCGACAGGACCGGACCGAAGATCTCCTCTTGGGCGATCGTCATGTCCCGCCGGACCTCCGAGAAGACGGTCGGCCTGACGTAGTACCCGGTCTCGAGGCCCTCGGGCGCCTCGGCGCCGCCGGTCAGCAGCTTGGCGCCCTCTTCGATCCCCTTTTCGATGTAGCCCCTTACCCGGTCGCGCTGCACCGCCGACACCAACGGGCCGATCCGGGTGCCTTCCGCGAACGGGTTGCCAGGAGTGGTCCGCTCGGCTTCCCTCGTGGCGATCTCCTCGACCTCGGCCAACCTGTCGCGCGGCACAACCATTCGTGTGAGGGCACTGCACGTCTGGCCAGAGTTCAAGAAACACATCGTCACCCCCGTCGCGACCGCCTTCGGGAAGTCGGCGTCGCTGAGGATGACGTTGGCAGACTTGCCACCCAGCTCGAGCGAGAGTCGCTTGACGGTGCCGGCAGCCAGTTCGCTGACCCGCCTGCCGGCGCGCGTCGAGCCCGTGAACGACACCATGTCGACTTCCCTATGGGCGGCAATCGCTTCGCCGACAACAGCCCCGGCGCCGGAGACCAGGTTGAACACGCCGGGCGGGAGACCGACCTCGTGGATGACGTCGGCCAACAAGAAGGCGTTCAAAGGGGCCACCTCGCTCGGCTTGAGCACGACCGTGCAGCCAGCGGCCAGCGCCGGCGCCACCTTGGCAGCGATCTGGTGGAGCGGGTAGTTCCACGGCGTGATGGCGCCGACTACCCCTACAGGCTCCCGCACGACCAGCGAGTTGCCGACTCGCTCCTCCATTGTCACCTGCTCGGCCAGGTCGGCCATCGACATGAACGTGGAGATGGGCAACCCCGCCTGAATCAGCATCGACAGGTTGACCGGCATGCCGACCTCGTGGGCGATGAGCTCGCCGATATCGGTCATGCGGGCGCCGAGCGCCTCACCGATGCGCGACGTGAACTTCACGCGCTCTGTGATCGAGACCTGCGACCACTCGCCGAACGCCGCTCTCGCAGCCCGCACAGCCCTGTCGACGTCCTCGGCGGTGCCGAGGGGCACGGTCCCGATGACCTCCTCAGTCGCAGAGTCGACCACCTCCGCCGTGTCGGTGCTGCTTGGCGACACCCAGCCGCCGTCGATGTAAAGCTTGTCCCGGACTTCCATTGCCGTCTCCTCCAGCTTGCTCGGTGGGCCGAGCCTACAGCCGGTGCTTTCAGCCCTGGCAGCGCGACGCCGGTCAGGCCCGTGGCAGCCCGACGCCGGTCAGGTCCGGGGCAGCGCGACGGGAAGCTGGCCGCCCGGCGAGTGACCCGAGAGCCGAGACGGCCCATCTGCCGGCGAGAGCCGTAGCGGTGCCTGTGCCGTCGAACCCGGGCCGTCGGTCACCTGGAACAGCGTCGAGTAGAACCCGGCAAATTTATCGATGAACGCCACGCCGGTAAGCGTCTCGCTCCCCTTCTCGCCTGACAGCTCGAGCGACACCACCCTGCCCGACACGTCCTTTGCCGTCACTTTGACTGACACGAGGGTGCCTATCGACGGGTAGGCGGCCTCGACGGTGGCAACCGAGACCGAAGCCGTCCAGTCATGCCACGGGTTGCACCCGAGCGACGACTGGCCACCCCGGCAGACACTGTCGCCGGTATCGCTCACTGCCGTGAAGATGGACTGGCCGTCGGGATAGGCCAGCGTGTCGGTGTGCCCGCCGCTCGACGACTCGTACTCGGTCGGCGCCGGCGCAGCCGACTGGACGAGGTACTCGCCGGCGGTGTCGGTCGCTGCCAGCCTGGAGACCGACTTCTCGTTGGCGATCCCCTGCGAGTACGCCTGGCAGGTGTCGTCACAGATGTCGGCGTAGCCGTACCACCCGCCGACGCTGATCGAATAAAGCACGTAGCTCCGTACGGCCACGGCCTGCGCCTCCAGCTCCTGGAATCCCCAGGGTCGGTCCTGTGGCGACTTCGACGTCCCGCCGTAGGCAGCCCAGCCGGCTGGAGACTCGCTTGTCGTCACGTCGGCGACATATTGCTCGAGGGGCACCAGGTTGAGGGTCCGCGCCAGGTGGGCATCCCCTGTGTTGGCGCCGTAATAGTCGTACGCCTCGATCTTGCCGCGGAATGTCACGTGCGTGCCGTCTCCCTCGCACAGAGTGAGGAGACGGCTTGCCGGCGCCGTGGCCGAGAGCGAGTGAGGCACTGCCACCGGGTCGGCGACACCGGAGGCAACTGTCTTCCAGCTCGTCGTACTGGCACAGGAGGCGCCGGTCTGCACCTCCCAGGTGCCAGTCGTGGCGTCGTGAACGGCTCGAGCCGCTGTGCCGCCCTTGATCGAAGCGAGCGTCTTGCCCGTCTGGTTCACGATCGTGAAGGACGACGGCGAGGTCTCTGTCACGGTGTAGTTGTCGTTCTCCTCGATCACCACCGAGATCGTCTCGGCGTCGCTCGCCGACGACAGCTTGCCCATCGTGACAGGATGCGACGCGTCCGAGTAGAAGTGACTCAGGATCTCCTGGTAAGTCCAGTGACTGTCGGCCGCGTAGCCAAAGGCGCCCCACTGGCCCATACCGTACCCAGGGCCGTTGCCATGGCCGAGAAACGTAACCTCACCCGAAGGGAACGACGTCGCCCTAGGAGAGGCGGCCGCCGCGCTTGCGGCCGGCGCACTCAGCGGAGTGAGTGCGGCCACGCCCAGGCACAAGCCGAACCCGAGCGCGATAGAGGTGTTGACGATGTGCTTGATGTTGCCACTCTATCTCCGGCAACCCGGTCTGGTCGGCCTACGCTCCGTGCCCGGCGCCGACCGCAGCCTCGATCGCCGCCGCGAAGGCGTCCCGCGAAGCGTCGAGCGTAAAGGCCCGCGCCCGCTGCCGGCCACGGTCCACGAGCATCTCTCGCAGGCCCAGATCCGAGACGACCCGGTGGGCAGCTGTGGCCACGAGGCATGGTTGTTTGGACGAGAGAACGATCCCCGCGTCGAGGACTGTCTCGCCGACTGCCGCGGTGTCGTAGGCAACGAGCGGGATGCCTTGGTGCATGGCTTCCAGCAGCGGGGCGCCGAATCCTTCGTGGTCAGAACAGCACACCAGCACGTCGGCCGCCCCGTAGTAGGCGACCAGCTCCTGTGGGGTCACGGAACCGGCGATATTGACAGACGCCCCGATGCCGAGCGCCTCGACGAAGCGCCGCACGGCCAAGGCGTACTCGCCACAGCTTGGACGCCCTATCAGGTGCAACCTCGCCAGCGGGTCGTACAGCTTCAGGTAGCAGGCAAACGCTTTGACGACGTCTTGTTGCGCCTTGTGCGGCAGCATCTGGCCGACGAAGAGCCAGTCGACCCCACCGCCTTGCTTGACGTCGGCCAGCGCCTCGGCCAGCACGGTGTCGGCCGGGCGCCCGAAGGAGGATAGGTCCATCATGAGCGAGGACACCTGGGTCCGCCGGTAGCCCCAGGAGTCCAGCTCGGCGCAGTTGAAGGCCGAGTCGCCGACTGCGAGCTCGACCATCGGGGCGAGCTCGGCCAGCTGTTTGCGCCCGAGCCGCACCTCCTCCCCGAGAGCAGGCATCCAACGATCGACCAGCTCCGTCGGGGTGATGTTGTGGTAGTCGACGATCTTCGGCGCCGGGTGCTCGGCCACGGCGCTCGCCGCCGGGCTGCCGATCGAGGCCTGGTAGCAGATCCATTGCCCGCCGCCGGCGTCACGCGGGAGGTCCTTGAGCGGCCGGACTCGCCCTTCCATCTCGGCTCCCCACGTGCAGGCGAATATCTCGGACACGTAACCCATCGAACGCAGAAGCTTCTGTGCCTCCATTGTGTGACGGCTCACGGCGTCCCTCTCCACGATGGACGGAATCACCTGGTCGATCCGGACCGGCCGCTTACTCACCGGCCGGCACCTTGGCGGACAGCCGACACTCCGTAGAAGGCACCAACCGCCTCCTGCACCGTGATCTGGCCGAAGCCGTAGCGCCCGAGAAGGTGGCACCATGTGACAGGGTGCAGTGCCTTCAGCCCCGAGAGGTCCGTGGCGATCACGTCGCCGTCTCCGCCCAGCTCTGGGTGAGCGCTCACGATCACGAGGATGCCGCCGCCCCGGAGTCGGCTGGAAGCCAGGTGCACGAGCGCCCGGGCCTGGGCCGGGCTCAGGCAATCCGTCACCCCCGAGAGCACAAGCCCTGCGAGTGAACAGCGGGGCGTGCGGCCGAGGCTCTCGAAGGCCCCCGCTCTTGCCATGGTGGCGGTGGCTGGCGCTGCAGCCGGATCTGCGCCACTGGCGTCGTGGCCGTTGGCAGCCAGGCGCCGGACGAAGTCCCCCTCTCCGCACTCGGTGTGGAGAACCGGCCCGGCAGTGGCCGCCTTCAGACTTCCCATAGCCCAGTCCTCGAGCTGCCACGACCCATCCCCGAGCGACGTCGCCGACGTCCTTGACCCCGTGCCCCCTTGCGGCCTGGCCCGCTCGGCCGGTGACACCCGGGCAAGCCGCCCGGCAACCTGACGGGCAACATGACCGGAGCCGCCCAGGCGCCGCGCACGGTCGCGAGCAACCTGGCCACTCGTTGCCAGAGCCTCGGCGAACTGGCCTGCCGCCTCGATAGAGCGGCGCTCGGTCGCCCGCAGTGTCGGCCCTACTTTGTGCCGCACCTTGGAGATCCCTCTTCGAGTCGCTGACCGGGCAAGCGTGACGAGGCGGCCCGAGGTGTCGGTCGCGATGGCCGTCTCTTGGTCGTGCCCGAAGCTGAAGTGCTGCCGCGCCGTCAGCTCTCCGGACTCGACCCCTTTCCTAAGCGAGGCAAGATCGGTGGCAAGGCTCGCGAAGCACTCCTCCATCCCGGCCTCGAAGGCTTCCGGAAGGTCCGGCCCGGCTCTGGCATCCTCGGCCTGGCGGGACAGCTCGGCGATGACTTCTTCAAGCCTCAACTCTGTCACGGGTCGCTCTCCTGCTTGACGTTGACCGAGAACGGCAACGTGACCAGTCCCGTGGCGCGGCCTGGGTTCACGACCTCGAATGTCGCTGCAGGCTCTTGCACCGCATAGAGCGTGCCGGCGCCGACGTCCTGCACCCGGACGTTGACCGTGTACCTGCCGTCGAGAAGCGGGATTTCGCGGAACTGGAAGTGGAGCGTCGACTTGCCGACTTCGAGATCCAGGCGGTCGCCCACCATCGTGGAGTCGCAGTCGTACACGAGATGTCCGTCCTCGGTGAAGACCGAGCACCCGAGTGCCACGTTCTCGAGCCGGTCGCGTACCGCCACGTCGACAGCAATCGCCACGCTCTCGCCTGGTAACAGGTGCGCCCGCTCGGCGGAAGGCAGCTCCAACCTGCAAGCGGTGACGGCCACGCGGCGAGACTTGAGGCTCCCCCTCGGGTCGCCGGACGCGGCACCATCGTGCCGCTCGGCCTCGACTTCGGCCGAGATCGCCGCGCTCTCCCGCCCCGGGATCGGCATGCCTTGCTCTCCAGTGGCGATAAGGCGGTCACGGAACTCCCTGATCGCCTCGCCGGGGGGCGCCACGGTGACGAGGTTCCCGGCCTCGATAACGGCCACCCTGTTGCACAGCTGGCGCATGGCGTCGGCCCCGTGCGAGACGACGACGATTGTGCGGCCCTCCTCCTGGAAGCTGTGAATCCTGTCCATGCACTTTTGCTGGAAGCGCTCGTCGCCGACAGCCAGCACTTCGTCGACAAGCAGGATGTCAGGGTTGACGTTCACGGCCACGGCGAAGCCCAGCCGGACGTACATTCCCGACGAGTAGAAACGGACCTGGTTGTCTATGAACTCCTCGAGCTCGGCAAAGGCGACGATCTCGTCGAAGCTCCGCTCGATCTCCTTGCGCGACAAGCCGAGAAGCGAGGCGTTGAGGTAGATGTTGTCGCGGCCCGACAGTTCTGGCTGGAAGCCGGCGCCGAGCTCCAGCATCGCAGCCAGGTGGCCGCGCACGCGAATCTCGCCGGAGCTGGGCTGCAGGATGCCGGCGATGCACTTGAGGAGCGTCGACTTGCCGCTCCCGTTGCGGCCGAGGATCCCGAGCGTCTCGCCTTGCGCGATCTCGAGCTCGATGTCCTTCAGCGCCCAGAACTCCTCGTAGGGGACGTTGCCGGCGTGCAGCACGCGCTCCTTCAAGGAGGTGTACTTCTCCTTGTAGAGGCGGAAGTGCTTCGAGACGGCTTGGACCTCGATGGCAGAGGTCATCGAGGAGTCACAGCTCCTCGGCGAAGTTGCCCTCGACCCGGCCGAACACGACCATGGCCCCGAGGAACATCAGCACCGACGCCACTAGAATGATGCCCAGTCCCTCGGCATAGGTGGCCATCCCCCAGTCGGGGAACACCACGTAAGGGTTCGGCAACGTGTTACGAATATGAATGCCGGCCGGTGGCACCACCCTGCCGAATAGGCACCGCTCGAACGACATCACGATCCACGCCAAAGGATTCGCCAGGTAGAGGTGCCGTATCAGGGCTCGATGCGGCAAGATGGCATACCCGTACGAGTAGCAGATGGGTGGACTGAAAAACAGGCCGACGAGTAGGATCTCGACGAAGTGCTGTACGTCTCGCAAGTACACCGTGACAGCTGAAAGGAAGACGGCCAGCGCGGCTGCAAGCATTATGTCAGCCAGGAAGGCCAGTAGTAAAAGGGGTATGTAGCTGAAGGCGGGCAGGACCTGAAAGCCGGCGAGGAAGACGACGAGGATGCAGGTCTGGAAGAAGAAGTAGCAGATGGCTGTCCCGACCTGTGCCAGCGCGAGGATCTCGCGGGGGAAGGCTACCTTCTTCACGATGCCAGCATGGGCTACGAGCACACCGGACGACGACAAGAGCGAGTTGTTGAAGACGTTCCAGGCCAGAAGGCCCGAGAACAGGAACAGAGCGAAGTCTGGCGTCGGGTTCTTCAAGAAGTACTTGAAGACTATGTAGTAGATCAGCAAGACCAGAGCCGGGTTGAGGAAAGACCACACGAAGCCCAATACGCTGTTCTTGTACCGGACCTTGAGCTCTTTGCGCACGAGGAAACCCAGCAGCTCACGCGACTCCCAGATGTCCGACAGCCGCTGCGTCATCGGCCGCTTGGCCGCTACGACGCGCTGAGGCAGATCCTCCCGGCGGCCCGCAGTGGCCACGCCATAAGCCAGGCCGCTCCTGCTCAATCGGTGGTCTCCCCCGGTGTCTCCATCCGCCTTACTCATCAGCGGCGCGCGTCCAGCTCAATTTGCTCCCGGTCCTCCTGTAGATGCCGGGGCGAGAGTCGCATCCCAGCGGACCCGGCAAGTTTACCGGGCCATCAGGCCGCGCTTGGACCAATACCCTGCACGAGCGGTTAGGACTCGGCTGGCTGCTCTCCTACCAGCCGTCTGCCGACCGCCTTCGCCTCCGACCACCCAAAGCGCCCGAGGTGGGCAAACGGCCTGGTCACAGACCACGTCTCAGCACGTGCGATCGCCACGTGCAGCACGCGCGACACCGACGGCGGCGCCTGCAGCCGGAAGCGGCGCTTCTTGTCACGGTCTAAGTAGGCCGGCCCGAGATCGGGTACTCCTGCGCCTGGGGCGGGCAGCAGCGGCCACTGGGACACTCTCGGCTCCAGACCGCCCCCCGGCATCGGGAGGTGGCCGCGCTTGCCCAGCGCTTGGCGTTGCTCGGCCGCACGCCGCCGGACGACTGCTTGAACGCGCTCGGCCGTCGCCTCAGCTCCTTCACCCCAGCTTGCCGGGCCGGGAATCCCGGTCGCAGTCGGGCGCAGGTAGGCTCCTGCAACCACGATGCGGTCGGCGTGGGGTCCCACGACCGCCGCCAGTGCCTCGGCCAAGCCGGGCTCGCTGACCTCGATCCGCGTCGCCACGCCCCACAGCTCGTTGGCCGCACGGCCGCCCGGGCCGCCCGGCAGGTCGTCGAAGTGGTTGATGCGCAACACCACCTCGTCCCGCTTCCGAAGCAGCCGCGCCAGTGCGATGAGAGCAAGGCTGCGCTCGGCGCGAGCGGCGGAGTGGCGAACAGGCAAACCGGGCTCTAACTGCAGGATGACGGTCTTGGCGCCGCGGGCTACCAGCGCGAGCTCGATGACGCCTGGAAGGCCGGGGGCAGACAGGTAACGGTGGGCGACTGCGAGCCTGTCGAGCGCGACGACCTCGACCTCCTGACCGAGCTCGCGCCGCCGCAGCACTTCGCCCAATAGGGCGTCGCGGTGCCCGCCGCTCGGCGGCGGGAGTGAACCTACGACCAGGACTCTCATCGCAGGTTCTCCAGCGAGGCCTCCATGGCGTCGGCCACATGTGCCCAATTGAAGTTGGCGAGCACGTAATCCCGGCCTTTGTCAGCCAGTGCCTGGGCGAGCTTCGGCTCCTCTGACACGAAGCGCAGGCACTCGCCGAGCTCCAGCTCGTCCCTGTAGACAAGCCCGCCCCCTGAGCGCTCGCAGTGCCAAGTCACGACGTCGCTTTGTCCATTGGCGATCACGACCGTGCGGCCGAGCCACGCCTGCATGATGGTGCGCGAGAAGCTCTCGTTGGCGCTCGGTTGGAGATAGGCGTCCGCAGCTGCGAAGGCGTTCGAGACCTCGTCGTTGTCCAGGAGCCCGAGATCGATTACTCGGGACTCCAGGCCCGAAGGCACGACGGCCTCCCCGATCCCGCAGGTGACCAGGTCGAGAGAGAGGCGCTGCCGCAGCACGGCCGCCCCGAAGCCGTTGATAACCCTCCCCCAGCCCTTCCCGTCCTCTCGCCGGCCCGCATAGAGCACGAACGGGCGCTCGAGACCATGGCGCTCGCGGAATCCTTCGACGTCATAAGACTCGGGGATCGGCACGGCACACCCGACGACAGGGTGCTCGGCCGGGAGCGACGTCAACCTGTGTCCGAGGAGGTGCTCTGGCTCGGAGTAGAACCACACCGCAGCCGAGCCGGAGAGCGCTGCGCGCACCGACGCCAGGCGGGCGTAGGGCTCGTCGTGCAGGCACGGCTGATGAATCGTCCGCTCCGGGGCGATGCCGGAGCAGTACAACGTCGACCAGAATAGGTAAGGCGTCAGGATGATGGCGTCGTAGCTGTCGGCATGGGCGGCCAGGTAGAGATATAGGTCGGGCACCCTGAACCGTCCGTTCACCCACGCCAACTCTTCGGCCTCTGTCAGCTTCTCATCGGCCATCACGCGGTATTGGAGCATCGCCCAGGCCGCCAGGTCCAGGCCCTGCACGGTCTCGAAGCGCCGTACCGTCAGCCTCCCGTCAGTGGAACTGCCGGGCGCCAGCTCGTTCTCCCAGGTGTAGTGGTTGTTGGCCGTCGTGGTCAGGATGTCGACGTCGTGGCCGCGGTCGGCCAAGGTCGCGGCCGCCTCGCGGGCAGCCGCCTCCGCGCCCCCGACCACGTCGGGGCCGTATCGAGGCACGACATAAGCAAGCTTCACGCAGCGATACTACTTGTGCTCTGTTTGGCTACCTGGTCTGCTACGCCACCGGCGGTACGTCGAGGCCCGCCCAGCGCTCGAAGACCTCACGTGGCCGCACCACCCAGCGCCGGCGCAGGACCTCGCGCTCGGCCAGCGAGAGCGCTATGAGCCGGGGCGGCATCTTGACGACGCCGTCGTCGGCGCCGTGCTTGTGCACCGCGCGGACTTCTCGTACGGCCAGGCCGAACGGAGCGTTGCGTACCAGCGTCGCGATGCGGTTGTGCTCCGACAGCTGGGAGGCCCGGTTGCTGCCATCCCCCGACGGGGTGTCGGCCCTCCGGCGCACGGCAGTGACAGGGTCGAAGAACATCCGCAGCCCCGTCAACCTTGCGCGCCAGCACCAGTCCACGTCCTCGTAGCCGGAGAAGTAACGGGGGCAGAAGCCACCTACCCTGTGCAGGACGTCCCGCGTCGTCACGAGCGCCGCAGAACCCAGCCCGAAACGTTCCTCGGCCGACTCCATCCTGTCCTCGTCCGGCGTGCCTGCTCCGATGTCCCCGGCACGCCCGTCCAGCTGCAGGTATGTGCCGGCGCTGGCCAGCAGGTCTACTACCCGCGAAGGCCGCACCTGTGCGCCGTTGATCTCCAGCTCGACGAGCCCGTTAGCGTCCCCGAGCGGGACGTAGAAGCTGCCGTGGCCCGAGGTCCATCTGGCGAGCCGGCCGCCTTGGCCGCCTTTGCCGCCTTGAGGGGCATAGATGCCCGGACCTGTCAGCAGCTCGAGCACGTCGGTTCCGCCCAGAGACGCACGGAATATCTCGCGACCGAGCTGCCGGCCACTCTGCTCGTTGAAGCTCGGCTCGTCCTTGAGGGTGACCTCGAGGAATCGCCCTTGCCGCACCACCCGCGGGGCAACTGCGCCGATCGTAGGGTCGTCAAGGAGGCGGCTGGCTGCTGCCAACCACTGGTTGCCGGCGACGACGTCGTCGTGGAGGAATGCTGTGACGTCCCCTGACGTCTTGCGAACTCCGGCGTTGGCTGCAGCAGCCCACCCGAGGTTGCGCTTCAGCCGCAACGCCCTCGCTCCAGCTGCTATCGCCATCTCTCCGGCCGAACCGCCTGGCGAGCCGTTGTCGACGACGAGAACTTCGTCGGCTTGCTCCAGGACCGACTCCATGCACCGCCTCAGATGCTCCCCCGGGCGGTGGGACACGACTACTACCGAGCTGCTCAGGGGGAAGGTACTTTCAGCGGCGAACGGTCGATCACCCGGTCGATGAAGCCGTACTCGCGCGCCTCGTCGGCTGTAAACCAACGGTCTCGATCCGAGTCCGCTTCGATACGTTCGACTGTCTGGCCAGTGTGGAAGGCGATGCGCTCGGCCATCATGCGCTTCAGGTACACGATCTGCTCGGCCTGGATGGCGATGTCGGCTGCCTGGCCCTGCATCTGGCCCGACGGCTGGTGCATGAGGATACGGCTATGCGGAAGGGCGTATCGCTTGCCGGCGGCCCCGGCGCATAGGAGGAACTGGCCCATCGAGGCTGCAAGGCCGATGCAGATCGTCGCCACGTCGCACTGCACGTATTGCATCGTGTCGTAGATTGCCAAGCCGTCTGTGACCGAGCCACCGGGCGAGTTCACGTACAGGTAGACGTCGCGGTCCGGATCCTCGGCCTCAAGGAGAAGGAGCTGGGCGCAGATCAGGTTGGCAGAGGATTGGTCGACCTGGGTTCCGAGGAAGATGATCCGCTCCTTCAAGAGCTGCCTGTAGATCTCGGCGGAGCCGTCGACGATGCCCGACGAGGCGACAGGGCCGCCGGGGTCGGCTGCCAGCACCCCTGTCAGTCGGGGCACTGCGAGCTCGGCTGGGTTCGGGATTGTGGCCATTGGTCCTCCTAGGAAACGCGTGTCCGGAGAATATCCGAGCCTCGGGCCCGTCCCCGCTTCATGGCCGGCCGACACGTTACGCTGGCCTCGCCGGTTGGCGGCGGTATGCGGGCGTGGCGAAATTGGCAGACGCGCCGGGTTTAGGTCCCGGTTCCCTCACGGGAGTGGAGGTTCGAGTCCTCTCGCCCGCACCACCACCACCCACCACCAGAGCCAGACCAGACCACACCAGACCCAGCAGCCAGCTCCTAACTGGCCGGACTGGATACTGGCTGCCTTGACTGGCCGGGTGCCTGACTGGCGACTGACTGAGGACTTGCGACTGCCGGAGCGACTGCTGACCGAGCGCTCGCTGACTGAATCCGGTTCTCGACCTCAGAGACAGTCGGTCGGATACCCGCCAGCTCATCCACCGGCCGGGCCATTACTGGCCGCCCGGCCTCCTGGCCAGTCGGCCGACGAGGAGCTTGTCGTGAGGGTTGACGGGTCTTGCCTCCGTTGCCGGCTTGGCGGTTTACCTCGCCTGGGCCAGGTTTGAGCTGCAGCCAGCGCCTGTTGCCCGGTGGACCCTCCAGACGCCAGAAGTGGTGGGTCTTCATGAGGTGATGGACGTGGCACAACAGCACGAGGTTGTCCAGACTGGTCGGCCCCCTCTCGGTGAAGGGGACGACGTGATCGCACTCCAGCCCGTAGGAGACGCCGCAACCAGGGACCGCACAGATCTTGTCCCTCTTCCGCACGGCCGTCTCCAGATGGGCCGGTATGACCCTGCCCAGGTGGGTGACGTTGGCGACGGCGACGCCCTTGGTGATGATGACCCTGGCCCAAGCATTCCCAAACAGGTACTCGAGGGTCGACAGGCTTACAGGACCGATGCCTTCTATCTCGCAGCGCTCGCCTCCTTCGAGCTCTCCTCGGGCGAGCACCGTGGCATCGACGTGGATGATGACCTCCGCCGCCGGAGGGCCAGGGCGGAGCCGGCGGGCGCCCACGTCTTCGGGTCGTGCTCGGGCAGCGCCGGCAGCGCTGGAGGCTGGAGCGGCACCTTCGAGAGCGGCTGCTGTAGCAGTGGCAGAGTGCCCTCTGTCAGAGGCTGGGTCGGCGCCTGACAGGGGGCGGTCACTTGGAGACGTGGCATCGATGGCGGGCTCGACGTCGTTGGCGGGTTCGGCGGGGCGGGCCGGGGTGCCAGCAGGAGGCTCCTCGACGTAGCCGGTGCGGCAGAGTGCGACGAGAGCATCGGCTCTGTAGGCCTCATGGCTCTCTCTCAAGCCCTGTCGGCGGGCTTGGCTGAACACCGAGCGGGCGGCCCGCTCGAGGGCGTTCTTGACAACTCCACCCTCCATGGTCGGGAGCTCGCCCTTCAGGCAGACAGCACCCTCGTCAGATGTCCAGATGCGCAAGTGCCTGCGATCGCGCAGACGCTGCTCGCGCACCTTTGCCTCCAGCTCTGACCTCTTGGCCGCCTTGACCCTCTCGCACTGCTCCCTCAGGACGCTGAGGGGTGCCTTGGCGGCCAGCTGCAATAGCTCCTCGGCGGCAGAACTGTCGGCCTCCATGGCCGGGAGAAGCACATTGGCCTGCGTCGCCGAGATATCTCCCGAACGGAGAGCCTCTTCCAAGCCCGCCGCCGAACCGAGGTTCTCGGCTGTCACGATCCCTCTTGATCCTGCCCAACGACTCGCCGGTGACCTCCGCCAGGAACCTGTCGACCGAGGTGGCGCCTCGCAGATGTCCGACCCGAGCCTCGGATGCCCTGATGGACAAGAGCAGTCGGGCGTTGCCACAGAGCTTCTCGGCCCTCGAGATCCTCTGCAGCACGACGGCAAGGTCACAAGGCTGGTAGCGGGCCGGATCCAAAGAAGCGACGAAAGCCTCGACGCCGCTGAGCGCGCTCTCGAAGCCGGTATCTTCGTCCTCTGCGTGACCCTTTACGAACATATGTTCGACTATATCGATGCATCGGAGCGGACGTCAAGGGTAGTAACCGGGTTTCTTGAGATTTCACATAGAGGCTGTTTCCCCGGCATCAGTCGGGGCCGCATCGCTCGGAGACTCGGCGTCAACGCCCGGGCGCGCCTGCGCAGCTTCCCACGCCTGGTAGCCGCCGACGACGTCAGACACGTCGCCGAACCCGGCCTGGCGCAACAAACTGGCCGCGATCGACGATCGGTACCCGCCCGCGCAATAGACCACGGTCGGCATGCTCGGATCCATGTTGGACAGATGGTCGCGCAGCGTGCTCAGAGGGATATTGCGAGCGCCCGGTACTGAGCCCCCGTCGAGCTCGCCTGCGTTGCGCACGTCGACGACCTGGAGGTTGGAAACGGTAGACCGGCGCTGCTCGAACGCTTGGGCCGTCAGCCGCGAGCTCACCTGAACGAGCTCGGGGTGGCGCAGGATGGCTTCGTACACACGCTCGACATAGCCGGTCACGCGGTCGTATCCGATGCGGCCGAGCCGCACCTTGGCTTCGACCTCGGCGCCTGGTTCGGCAACAAGCACCACGCTCTCGCCCGGGAGCACCACGCTGCCCACGTATTGGGCATAGCGGCCCTCCAGCCCTACGTTCACAGAACCGACAAGATGGCCGGCCGCGAACGCCATCGGGTCGCGCGTGTCGAGGAGAACCGCGCCCTGGCCTGCGAGCGCGAGAGCTTCAGTCATCGTCAGCGGCACCGGATGCTCGTGCTCGTCGAGGAGATCGTGATCCTGCCGGTTGCGCAGCGCGTCGTAGCCGAAATAGGCCGGCGCCGACGACTGACCCTCGGTGACGACGAGCACGAACTCGTCGCTCGACATCGGCTGCAACGCGTAGTTGGACACCATCTGGTCGGCGATGGTGGACGAGAGGTCAGTCGACAGGTTCTTGCCACATGCCGAACCGGCGCCGTGGCCGGGGAAGACCCTCGTCGAGCCCGGAAGCTTCATGAGCTTTGAAGTCAACGAGTCGTAGAGCATCCTGGCGAGATCGTCGGACGTGGCTCCGAGCGACGAGAGCAGGTCCGGGCGACCGACATCGCCGATGAACAGCGTGTCGCCGGTGAGCACTCCGTAAGGCACGGTGTCGTCGGCGTGCTCGTACACGACGATGCTGATCGACTCCGGTGTGTGCCCCGGAGTCTCCAGGATCTCGAGGGTCACCTCGCCGAGCGAGAGTCGTTCCCCGTCGGACAATCCGCGCGTGGTGAACTGGGTATCGGCGCGCCAGCCGAAGGCGACCTCGGCACCGGTCGCCTTGGCAAGCTCGAGGTGTCCGGAGACGAAGTCGGCATGGAAGTGCGTGTCGATCACCAATTCGATCCTCGCACCGTGCTCTGCCGCGGAGTCGAGGTACTGGTCGATGTCTCTGCGGGGGTCTACGACCACGGCGCGGCCCGTCGTCTCGTCAGCGATCAGGTAAGAAGCCTGAGACAGGCACTCCAGGTAGAACTGCTCGAAAATCACGTCGCCCCCTCTGGCCCTGGCGGGCTCGACGACATCACGTCACTTTGCCGCAGCGATCTCATGGCGACCATTCTCTCAGCTGAGCCTATGCTCCACTCGTCCGACTCACGACATGGAGGGGCTCGATTGGCCGAGGCCGGGTCCACGCTCGACGCAGTCACAGGTGCCTTCAGCTACTCAGGCAGAGCCATCGCCCGCGAGCTCCTGGAGCGCGGGCACAGCCTGCGAACTCTGACAGGCCACCCCGAGCGGGCCACGGCAGCCTCGGGGGACATCGAGGTGGCTCCGCTCGACTTCGCGCATCCGGCGGTACTGGCTCGCAGCCTTGAGGGCGTCACGACGCTATACAACACCTATTGGGTGCGTTTCGCTCGCGGCAGTGTGACTCATGACAGTGCTACCGCCAATTCCAGAGTGTTGTTTGCCGCTGCCCGAAGTGCCGGCGTCGAGCGAATCGTCCACGTCAGCATCACCCATCCCAGCACCGACTCGCCTTTCGCCTACTTCCGAGGGAAGGCCGTCGTCGAGCAGGCACTAAGCGAGTCCGGTCTCCAGTTCGCCATCCTGCGGCCGGCCATCTTGTTTGGAGGCGACGGCGTGCTGGTCAACAACATCGCCTGGCTCTTGCGGCATCTGCCTGTGTTCGGCATAGCAGGCGACGGCAACTACCGCTTGAGACCTGTCCACGTCGACGACCTCGCCCGGTTGGCAGCTGACTGCGGATCGCCCCCGACCGACAGGTCACTCGCAAGCGGCTCCGTCGTGGACGCCGTCGGTCCGGATCGGCCGACATTCAACGAGCTGGTCGAATGGATCCGCGGAGCCACCGGTGCCCGCAGCAGGATCGTGCACGCACCTGCAGCCCTGCTCCCGCCGTTGTCTCGTCTGCTCGGCCTTGCGCTGCGAGACGTGCTGCTGACCGGCGACGAGCTGCGGTCGATGATGAGCGGTTTGGCCGACACCGACGGGCCGGCAACAGGAACCATCTCGATCAAGGCATGGTTGGCCGAGGACGGGAAAGACCTCGGGCTGTCCTACGCCAACGAAGTGAGCAGGCACTTCGCCAGCAGGCGCTGAGCTGGGGGGTCGGGCGGCGCGACTACTCGGCTGAACACACGGCCTGTGACGCCGAGGCCAGGCACGGCTACTCGGTGGGAGGACGCGCGGCCCGTGACGCCGAGGCCGGCGGCTACTCGGCTGAACGCACCTACCGGGACCAGACGGCTCCATCGGCTGAACGCACCGCCTCGTCGACCGGCAACGCCCCTGCCTCCGGAGCGCCGTCTCTGCTAGGCGTCGCCCGCACCGGCCGCCGGGCTCGGACCGACGTCAGGCGGGGGTCCGCCCATCGAGGGAGCGTTCCACTTGAAGCGCACTGCGAGCATCCTCAGGGCAAAGCCAGCCAGCGCGGCCAATACTGCGGCCGGGACACCGTAGAGCCCTGCCCGGAGGGCGACGACGGCGATGGTTGCCGCCAGCAAGGCGGGCACGACATAGAGCTCACGGCGTAGAACTGTCGGGATCTGCCCGAGCAGCATGTCGCGCAGAGTGCCGCCACCTGCCGCTGTCAGGCCACCGAGGATCACTGCCTGCACAGTACCGAGGCCGAAGTCGAACGCCTTGGACGCCCCGGTGACGGCGAACAGCGCCAGGCCGGCCGCGTCGAGCACGGTGATCAACGAGCCGAACCGATCGAGCCGGCGGCCGACGGCAAACACGAGCAATCCGCCGGCGGCGGCGACGGCAAGGTACCTCCAGTCGCGAAATGTCGCCGGCGGCAGATCGTCGATGATGATGTCCCGCAGGATGCCGCCGCCCAGGGCGGTCACCATTCCGAGGGTAACGACGCCGACGATGTCGAGCTTGGCGGCTCGGACGGCAGCCAGCGCTCCGTTGACTGCAAAGGCGAACGTCCCTGTGAGGTCGAGGACCAGAAGGAGCGTAGGTTCCCGAACCATGCCGAGTGTCTAGCGTTGCCTCACCAGCCGCCGCGGCGGACGACGTCGCCCGCCGGCCTGCGCCTGGAGCGAAGGTCGCGCCGTGGCACTGCGGGGTCCTCGTGCCCGATGGCCACGCAACCGATGGGCGTGTAGTCCTCGGGCACCCCGAACTCGGCTCGGAAGGCCGGGATGTCGGAGGGAGGGATGCCGAAGAAGACAGCTCCGACGCCCTCGTCTACGGCTGCCAGGAGCATGAGCAAGGCCATGAAGCCGGCATCCACGTACCAGTAGGGCACGGGCCAGCGAGCCTCGTCGCGGTCGACCCAACCCTTGTCGGGGCGGGCGTATCGGTCGAGATACGCGTCCTTGGATCCCAACACCGGAACGAGGACCTGGGCGCGCCGCATGGCGGCCTGAGTCTCGGCCAGCTCGACGGTCATGGGAACGTCCGGCTCGGATTCGGTGGCCCAGAACCGCGCCCGATCCTCTGGGCTCTCGAGCAGCAAAAGGGCGTAGCCCTGGCTGAAGCCGGCCGAAGGCGCACGCAGACCGGCAGCGAGGATCCGCTCGACGACGTCGGCCTCGACGGGCTCGTCGGTGAAATGCCGCACCATACGGCGGCGGCGTAGCACTTCGGTGAACTCCATGCCTACTCCCTCAGCCGAGATGCTGGCCGGCCGCAGCCAGGGCAGCGCCTACGATCCCGATCCCGCGCAGATCCCCGACGAGGCCGGACGCCATCTTGTTCATCATGTAAGCCACCACCAGCTTGCTGTCGAGGTCGAGCACGACGATCGAGCCTCCCCAGCCTCCCCAGAAGCACGCCCTGTCGCCGATCGGCAGCAACTCGTTCTTCAGCCCGTACCCGAGACCGAAACGCAATGGCACCGACAACACCAGATCCACCCCGTCCGACTGGGCTTCGAACACGGCGTCGCAGCCCTTCTCGGAGAGCAGCCGGACGCCGTTCACCTCTCCGCCGCAGGCAAGTGCGCTCTGAATGGCAGCAACCGAGCGGGCGTTGCCATGTCCGTTGGCGGCGGGAATCTCGGCCCTTCGCCAGGCGACGGTGGAAGACACCGAGGCGTCGAGTGGCGGGTTGGCGAGGGTCCGACCCGCCGGGCCTGCGGGGTCGATAGCCGCCATCGCCTCGTCTGTCGGTGGCTGCGGCGGCACGACAGCAGCCACGCGCCGGTCGCACTCGGCGGGCGTCCCTATGTGGAAGTCAGCGCCGAGTGGGTCGGCCACCTGGCTGGCGAAGAATTGGCCGATCGTCACGCCGGTCACCCGTCGCACGATCTCGCCCACGAGATAACCCTGGGTAAGAGCGTGGTAGCCGGAAGCAGACCCCGGCTCCCACCACGGCTCCTGGGCGGCCAGCAGCGCTGTCACTTTCTCCCAGTCGTACAAGTCCTCGGTCGTCACCGGTTCCGCCCAACCTGACAGGCCAGAAGTGTGAGACATGACATGCCGCACTTCGACGCCCCGCTTGCCGCCGGCAGCGAACTCCGGCCAGTACTTGGCGACGGGTGCGTGGAAGTCGATCTCGCCACGGTCAGCGAGGATGAGCGCGCACAACGCCGCCATCGTCTTGGTGGTCGACCAGACGTTGACGATCGTGTCCTTCTCCCAGGCCACCGAGCGATCGGCGTCGAGGTGCCCGCCCCAGATGTCGACCACCGGCTCGCCTGCCAGATAGACAGCCACCGAGCCGCCGAGGTCGTTGCCTGCGTCGAGACTCGTCGCGAACACGTCTTGGATCTGGGCCCAACCTTCCTCGCACACTCCGTGGATATCGGCCATGGGAGGCGAGCCTACGGTCAAGCACGCGACCTCCGCTCGTCGGCGTGGGTCTAGCCCGTGAACTGCTCGAGCGCCGCGACGAACGCGCTCTGGTCCTCGAACATGGCGGCGTAACCGGTGCGAGGTAGGGCCAACGTCTGCGAACCGGAGATCAGTGCAGCCAGCGCGACGTCGTCGGCAGGCGGACAGACGAGGTCCGAAGCGCCGTAGACGACGAGTGCCGGGATCTTCACGGCGCTCGCCGCCGCAGCCAGAGCGTTGCTCGACCAGACAGACGCGCCCACTTCTTTCTCTCCTTCGATCGACGACTGCGTCAGGTCGTCCGGCACGGCGCCAGTCACCCCGGCCAGCCAAGTCGTCCTGGCAGTGGCAAGCGCCGATGTGGTGGAGGTGACCGTGGCCGTGGTGCCAGCACCAGTTGTGCTCACCTCGAACATGAAGCTCGCCAGCGAGGCCGCAGTCGCCCATGGCGAGGCCAGCGCGTCCTCGATCGAAGCCGTTGGCGGCTCGACCGATAGACCGCCGGCGGAGGTGTCGACGAGCACGAGAGAAGCGGCGGCGCCGGGGTGGCGCTCCGCCAGCGCCAGGGCCACATCGCCGCCGAGCCCCCAGCCAAGCACAGTCGGCGCCACCAGCCCGAGAGATTCGATGAGTCCGGCTGTGTCGTCAGCCCAGCTGTCGATAGTCATGGCGCCGGCAGCCTCGGGCTCGGAGTACCCGACGCCGGGCAGGTCGAATGTGACGACCGTGTAGTGGTGCGCAAGAGCCGAGAGCCACGAGGGTTCCCACCATGTCATCGCACCGTCCTGACCCATGATGAGCAGTAGGTCCCGGCCCGAACCGAAGCGCCGGAAGGCGACGCGCTCCAAGCCGGAGTAGGAGGCCGTGTCCGGGGCGGGCATCTTCACGCTGGACGCTCCGTCGGGAACGGCGGCAACCGGGACGCGATCGACGGCTCCGAGAAAGGCGTCCCCTCCGCCGTCCGTGGTTCCCGGAACCGGCTGCAGGGCAGGCAGCGTGGAGGTCGTCGTTGGCGTGGACGATCCGGTCGCCAACGAGGACGACGTAGTGGTCGCCCGGTGAACGTGACTGGCCGCCGGCGAACTGCAAGCTGCCAACCCGCCACCGGCGACAAGAGCGGCGGCCGAAGCTACGACCAAGGCGGACGGGCGGCGGGCGGTGGGCTTCTTGCCGGCTGCCCCTCGTGTGGCATCGTGTCTCACGATGGCAAGGCACCGGTTCATCACCCCCGGGCGCCAGAGAGACGAGGGAGACTTCTCACAATGGGTTACCTGGACGGGAAGGTGGCGATCGTCACGGGCGCCGGCGGCGGGATCGGCAAGGCCGAGGCCCTTGCCCTTGCGGCCGAGGGCGCAGCTGTCGTCGTGAACGACCTTGGCGCCGACTTGTCGGGGCGGGTCGAAGAGACCTCCGGCGCCGCCGAGGTGGCGGCCAATATCGTCGCGAGCGGCGGTCGGGCGATTGCCAATGGCAACGACGTTTCCAGCTATGCCGGGGCCGAGAGCATCTTGGCTGCCGCCGTCGATGCCTTCGGGCACCTCGACGTCCTCGTCAACAACGCCGGCATCCTTCGTGACCGCATGTCCTTCAACATGGCCGAGGAGGACTTCGACGACGTCGTGCGCGTGCACCTGAAGGGCCACTTTGCCATGGCGAGGACGGCCGGCGCGCACTGGCGCGAGCGGCAGAAGGCGGGTGAGGAGGTGTCCGGGCGGATCGTCAACACGACGAGCGAGGCAGGGCTGTTCGGAAGCGCAGGGCAGGCCAACTACGCCGCGGCGAAGGGAGGGATCGCCACGCTTACGATCACCCTCGCCCGGGAGTACGAGCGGCTCGGCGTCACCGTCAACGCCATCGCCCCGCGTGCCAGGACCCGCATGACCACGTCGGCCCTCGGCTCTCTGGAGGCCGAAGAGGGAGCCTTTGACAGCTGGGCGCCCGAGAACGTCGCCCCCGTCGTCGTCTGGCTGGCGACGGATCAAGCTGCGCATGTGAGCGGCCAGTTCTTCGTGGTGTGGGGCGGCTCGGTCCACCTCGTGGCGCCGTTCACGCCGGCGGCCAGCCTCAGCCTCGGCAGAGCCTGGACGCCTGGCGAGCTGCTGGAGCGCCAGGCGGAACTGTTCGCCGGCCGTTCGAGCGGGGTCCCCGAGTTCCCGTTCGGCGCCTGAGAGCCGTCGACGACCGCTCACGCCGGCGCCGGGTCCGCGGCCTTCCAGCGGATGTTGCCGACGCGACTGGGCCTCACATACCCGTTCTCGACGAACCAACGAGCCGAACGCACGAGAGCTTCCCGAGCAGGGCGCGACTCGTAGCCCAGTTCTTGCCTTGCCCTCTCGTCAGAAAAGATCATGCGCGTCGTGGCCATCCTGGCGCCTTCGAGGGGGACCAGTGGTGGCCGCCGCGCAACCGTGCCCTGCACGAACTCGGACAGGTGGGCAGCTCCCAGAGCCAGCCGGGCCGGCACTCGCATGCTCGCCCGGGGAAGACCTGTCTCGTCGGCCAGCAGGTCGAGGATGGCCTTGAACGTCATGTTCTCCCCACCGAGGACGTAGCTACGTCCCTGGCGACCATGCTCGAGAGCCGCCAAGTGCCCGGCGGCAACGTCTTCGACGTCCACCACGTTCATCGCCGTGTCGAACCAACCCGGGATGCGGCCGTTGAGGAAGTCGAGAACGACGCGCCCCGTCGGAGTGGGAGCTCTGTCCCGCGGCCCGACCGGCAGTGTCGGCTGCACGAGGACTACGGGCAAGCCGCTCGCCGCCAGCCGCAGCACTTCGTGCTCGGCCACGTACTTGGATCTCTTGTAGCTGCCGAAGAGGTGCTCGGCACGCGGCCAATCGGCCTCGGTGGCCGGGCGCCCCAGGCCGGTGCCGTCCAGCCCGATGGTCCCAACCGTGCTCGTGTAGACCACTCTCCGGCAGCGTTCTTCCAAGGCGGCTCGTAGCACGTTCAACGTGCCACCGACGTTGACTTCGTAGAACTCGCCGGGATCACGAGACCAGAAACGGTACAGCGCGGCAACATGGCACACGTAGCGCACCCCCGCCATGGCGCCTAGGACTGCATGGTGGTCGCGTACGTCGGCGACCACACGCTCCACGTCCATATCGTCGAGGTTCGCCTGGTCGGCCCCGGGCTGCAAGAGCGCCCTCACCTCGGCGCCGCGCCCGAGCAGCACTCTGGTGACAGCCGAACCGACAAATCCAGCCGCCCCTGTCACGAGCACCCTGTCGCCGGCCCGCAGGATGCTCGGTTGGTTGGGGTTGTTCATATCCTCCACGTCGTCAGACGCGCTCGCGTTGCAGGGCACCCTTAGCCATCCGACCGACACCGACTATGAGTGCCGAGTTCCGGTGCACGTCCGACAACACCTCGTCGAGAGCGGCCACGAAATAGTCCACTTCCGCCTGGCCGGCGACGAGAGGGGGCAGGAGCTTGACGATGTTCACGCCGTCGGCCGCCACCTGGGTGAGGATCCGGTGCTTGGTGAACAATGGCCCGACCACGAGTTGAGAGAAGAGGCCTTTGCGGATCGCCTCAAGCATCTTCCAGCCCGAGCGCAAGCTGCGAGAGGTCGGCTCGCCGAACTCCAGACCGATCATCAAGCCCTTGCCCCGCACCTCGGTGAAGATGTCGTAACGCTCGACGAGCGGCGCCAGGCCGGCCTCGAGGGCTAGCCCGGTTGCCCGGGCGCGCTCGAGGATGCTCTCGTCGTCGAGCACCTGCAAGGTCGCCAGACCGGCTGCCATCGCCAGCTGGTTCCGCCCGAACGTGGTCGAGTGCACGACGGCCCGCTCCGCCTTGGAGTACACGGCGTCGAATACCGCGGGCGAGCACAGCGTGGCGCCGACGGGTATGTAACCCCCCGAGAGCGCCTTGGAGACCGTGATCATGTCGGGCTCGAGGCCATAGTGCTCGTGCGCCCACATCTTGCCGGTCCTGCCGAGACCCGTCTGCACCTCGTCGGCCACGAGCAGGGTCGAGTGCCTACGGCACAACTCCTGCACCGCGGTCCAGTAGTCAGGCTCGGCGAGGTAGACGCCCTTGCCCTGGATGATCTCGACCACGAAGGCAGCGACGTCGCCACGCCGTAGCTCCCGCTCCAGCGCCACGAGGTCGCCGAGTGGCACCGAGTCGCAACCCGGCAGCAGCGGCCCGAAACCTTCCCGGAATTCCGCCCCACCGTTCAATGCCAGGGCACCGTTGGTGAGGCCGTGGAAGGAGTGCTCGGCGTGCAGAATCCGCGGGCGCCGGGTCGAGTACTTGGCGAACTTGATGGCGCACTCGATGGCCTCAGCGCCGGAATTCGAGAAGAAACACCTCCCGATCCCCCCGTGCGTCCTGCCCACCAGAGCTTCGGCCAGCAGCCCCGGCAGGAGGGCGCAATCAAGCTGGGCCAGGTTCGGGAGGTCCAGGTCGACGGCGTCCAGGATCGCCTTCTTGACGACCGGGTGTCCACGGCCGAGGGCGAACACGCCGAACCCCGAAAGGAAGTCCAGGTACTGCTGACCGGACTTGTCGTAGAGGTAGCAGCCCTCACCCCGCTCGTAGAAGCGGTCGAAGCCCAGTGTCTTCAGGACCTTCACGAGCTGAGGGTTGAGGAACTCCGAATGCAGGCGAAAGTTCTCCCCCTGTCTTGCCTCCATTAGCTCACCGAGATCGAAGCTCATCCATCCTCCAGCTGTTCGCCACAGAGCGTACCGGGGAAGCCACCGGTGTCCCGGACAGTACGATGTAGGCATGTCAGCTCCCCTCGGACAAAGGGGTCGGGAGGACCTGGGCGATGGAGTCAACCCCGACAACGTCCACGAGGTCCTCAGCCGTCACCTCCTTCTCGACGGCTACCCGATCGTCCTCGATCTCGCCAAGAGCCACGGCTCGTGGATAGTCGATGCCCGTGACGGCACCGAGTATCTGGACTTCTACACGTTCTTCGCTTCGGCGCCGCTCGGTCTCAACCCGCCGGGCCTGGCGGACGATGCGAGCTTCATGCGCGAGCTAGCCCAGGTAGCGGCCAACAAGCCGGCGAACTCGGACTTCCAGACATCGGTGATGGCCGGGTTCGTGCAGACGTTCACGCGTGTGCTCGGCGACCCCGCGCTGCCTCACCTGTTCTTCATCGAAGGCGGTGCCGCCGCCGTCGAGAACGCCCTCAAGGTGGCATTCGACTGGAAGTCACGCCGCAACGAGGCAGCCGGGCGGTCCCGTGACCTCGGTTCACAGGTCATGCACTTGCAGTACGCCTTCCACGGGCGCAGCGGCTACACGATGTCGCTCACCAACACGGATCCGGTCAAGGTAGACCGCTTCCCGAAGTTCGATTGGCCCCGCATCTCATCGCCGGCCGTCACCTTTCCCCTGGCAGACAACTTGGCGGAGGTGGAACTGGCCGAAGCCGCTGCGCTTGCCGAGGCAGAGGCGGCGTTCGAGGCTCACCCACACGACATCGCCTGCTTCCTGGCAGAGCCGATCCAGGCCGAGGGTGGCGACAGGCACCTGCGGGCAGAGTTCCTGCGGGCGATGCAGGACATGTGCCAGCGCCACGACGCCCTCTTCGTGCTCGACGAGGTGCAGACCGGGGCCGGTGTCACCGGCACTCCGTGGTGCTACCAGCAGCTCGGGCTCGAGCCTGACGTAGTCGCCTTCGCCAAGAAGATCCAGTGCGGCGGTGTCATGGCCGGGCGGCGCGTCGACACCGAGCCATCGAACGTCTTCGAGGTCTCGAGCCGCATCAACTCCACCTGGGGCGGCAACCTGACCGACATGATGCGCTCGACGCGGCTGCTGCAGATCGTCGAGTCGACAGATGCAATCAGCAACGCCGCCCTGGCCGGCGCACATCTCCTCGGTCGCATCGAAGCTCTGGCAGTGTCGATGCCGTCGATGGTCACCAACCCGCGGGGACGCGGCCTGCTGTGCGCCGTGGATCTTCCCTCGACCGCAGTGCGCGACGAGGTCCTGACGGCCATGCGCGCCACCGAGCACGTGATGGCGCTTGGGTGCGGGGAGCGCGGGCTGCGTTTCCGGCCCTCTCTCGCCGTCACGACCGAAGAGATCGACCTCGGCTGCGAAGCGCTGGCAAGAGTCCTGCAGAGAGCCGGTGGCTGACATGACCACTCGCAACTGCTCATCCATCATCTCCGGGAAGCCAGCAGCCGGTGACCGCGGCGGTCGAATGACCTCGACGAACCCGGCCCGCCTCGACGACGTCGTGGCCGAGATCACCCTCGGCGACTCGAACACGTTCGTGGAAGCTTGCCGCGCCGCCAAGGCGGCCCAGCCCTCCTGGGCCAACGTGCCTTCTCCCATCCGCGGCCGTGTCATCGCCGAGATCGGGCGTCTCGTCGAAGCCAACGCCGAGGCGCTGGCCAGGCTGGTGACCCGCGAGGTCGGAAAGCCGCTCAAAGAGTCACTGGGCGAAGTGCAGGAGGTCATCGACACCTGCGACTTCTTCGTCGGCGAGGGCCGCCGTCTCTACGGGGAGACCGTCCCTTCCGAGATGCACGACAAGGCTCTGTTCACCTTCAGGATGCCCGTAGGCGCGCTGGCCGTGATCACGGCCGGCAACTTCCCGGTTGCCGTGCCTTCCTGGTACCTCGTGCCGGCGCTGCTTTGCGGCAACACCGTCGTATGGAAGCCGGCCGAGTACTCCTCAGCCGTGGCGACGGCACTGTACGAGCTCTTCGTCGCCGGCGGGCTGCCGGAGGGAACCCTCAACCTCGTGCTGGCAGACGGCAAGGAGACCTTCGCCGGCCTGGAGGCGGGCCTTGGCGAACGCGTGATCGACAAGATCGGTTTCACCGGTTCCTCGGCCGTCGGGTCGCTGATCGGGGAGCTGGCCGGGCGCCACGTGCAGTCGGCCTGCCTCGAGCTCGGGGGCAAGAACCCGATGGTCGTCATGCCCGATGCCGACCTCGACCTGGCCGTCGATGGCGCGCTCTTCTCGGGCTTCGGCACAGCCGGGCAGCGGTGCACGTCGCTCGGGACGGTGATCGTGCACGAGTCGGTGCACGACGAGTTCGTGAGCCGCCTCGCCGCCCGCCTCGAGTCGTCAGCCATCGGCGACCCGAACGAGCCGGTGCTGTACGGACCGATGCTCGACGGGAGGTTCGCCGAGCGTTTCGACGAGTACCTCACAGAGCTCGTAGCGCCGCACCACAAGCTCCTCGGCAGCAGCGGTACGGGGCGTGTGACGTCGGGCAACCCCCGAAGGGGCTTCGTCGGCGACCCCGAGGCCGGTGTCTTCTGCCATCCGACGATCGTTGACGGCGCCACGATCGACGACGACATCGTCAGCACCGAGACGTTCGGGCCGATGATCGCCGTCGCCGCCTTCTCCGACTTCGACGAGGCGATGGCGATCGCCAACAAGTCCGGGTACGGCTTGTCGTCCTCGATCTACACGACGTCGCCCGAGCACGTGTTCAAGTTCCGGCAGCGCATAAGCGCCGGCATGGTGAGCGTCAACAACTCGACGTCCGGCGCCGAAGCGCATCTCCCCTTCGGCGGCAACGGGCGCTCTGGCAACGGCAGTCGCCAGAGCGGCAAGTGGGTGCTCGACCAGATGACCCGCTGGCAATCGATGAACTGGGATTACTCCGGGCACCTGCAGAAGGCCCAGATGGACACCGACTCCGTCGCGGCCGACAGGTCCTACCGCCTCGAGGACTGAGCGTCGGCAGACGCCGGCGGCCGGAGGATCAGGCGCGGTGTTGCGCGTCCAACACACTGTCCTGCGGACTCTCCTGGCTCCTATCCGGGCTGCGCCCTCCACCACGTACCGGCCACCCAAGTGGCGACCGCGACGACTCACGCCGCCGAGCCACGGGAAGGACACGCCCCGTCCTGCCCACGAACGTCGGCCCCGGGCGAGTGTTTGCTCGACAATCTTGCTCCCCGATGCTCAAATTGCGGCATGGCCAACCCTGGAGAATCGATCATCGAGGCGTTTGACTACGTCACGGAGCGCCTCAACGGCCGTCTCGAAGGCCTGGGCGACGAGGAGTACCTCTGGGAGCCTGTCAGCGGTTGCTGGTCACTCCGGCAGCACGCTGACGGCCGTTGGCTCCTCGACGGTGACGGCGGTGGACCGCCACCCCCGGATCCAGTGCCCTTCACCACGATCGCCTGGCGCATAGGGCACATCGGCGGGCTCGTACTCGGCGGCTTCGCCAAAGCCGCCTTCGGTGGAGGCGAGCCTGCGCCTGACTCATGGGACTTTCCTGTCGCCGCTGCCGGCGTCAAGGAGTTCCTCGGCAGCCACTACGCCGCCTGGCGCGCTGGCATGGCGAGCTTGGACGGCGCCGGCTGGGAGGCAAAGCTCGGTCCCACGTTCGGGCCGTACGGTGAGAGCACCAGATATGACTTGGCCCTGCACGTCTTCGACGAAGTCGTCCACCACGCCGCCGAAGTCGGCGTGGTGCGCGATCTCTACGTTCAGCGTTCAGAACTCGGTCGCTCGTGATGGGCGGAGCCGGAAGTCAGCCGGCTTTCGTGACGCCTTGGGGTGGGCGGGAGGTTCCCGTGTAGGGGCGGTTCATCGGCCCGATCGCGTCGAGATCGACTTCGACGAGGTAGGGCCGACCGGTCGCCAGGGCCGCCCGCACCGCCTTGCCGAACGACTCGGTCGTGGCCACGCGCTCTGCTTCGACGCCGAGAGACTTGGCGAGGCCGACGAAGTCTGGGCGGTCAAGCTCGACGCCGATGCGCCCGGAGACTTCTCCGTATTGCTTGTCCTGGATGTTGCGCAGGATGCCGTAGCCGCCGTCGGCGAAGACGAGCACTAAGACAGGAAGCTGCTCGGCCGCCAGCGTTGCCAGCTCCGTGACAGCCAGCATCACTCCGCCGTCCCCGACCATGAGAACGACGCTGTCAGGACGGCTCACACCCGGATCACCGGCCACGCATGCCGCTCCGGCCCCGACGGCGTGCGGGAGCCCGAGGCCGATGGCGAAGCCGTTCGGCATGATGCTCGTCCGCGGGCGGCGGACGGGCAGCAGGCGGTTGCCCCACGTGTAGGCGGGGATGGTGGCGTCCTTGACGATCACGGTGCCCGGGCCGGCGGCACCCGAGAGCTCGTCCAGAAGGCCTTCCTGGGCTCCGATGACATGCCGGAGCCGGGAACGAGCAGATTCCCGCGCCGAGGCGACGGCGCCGCGCCAGCCCTCTGCTGAACCTGGCAGATGACCGTCAAGAGCTGTCAGGAGCGCCGACACCACTTCCTTGGCATCCCCCGCGACCGCCACCGTGGGCTGGTAGTTACGGCTCGGTCGGCCTGGCTCGACGTCGATTATGGCGACGCTCGCAGGCACCGGCATCTTCCAGTTCTCCGTGTTCGGCCCTTGGAAACGAGTACCGATCGCCAACAGCAGGTCCGCCTCTCCGAGCAGGTCGCGGACTCCGGCATCCCACGAGAGGTTGCCGAGGCAGAGGGGGTCTGCCTCGTCGAGCACTCCGCGCCCGTTAGGGCTGGTGATGAGGCCGGCGCCGAGCAGGTTGCAAAGGGCCGCAACCTCGGACTCGGCGCCCGACGAGACGACGCCGCCCCCGGCCAAGACCAGCGGCCGCCGGCTCTCGCCCACCAGTGTGAGCAAGCTCTGCAGCTTGGCGGCGTCCGGTGCAGGCGGGCGTGCGGGCGCCAGCAGACGTGCAATCTCTCCTGGTTGGAGCGGCTCGGCGGCGGCATACTGCAGATCGATCGGCAACTCGACCGAGACGGGGCCTTTCGGTGGCGCCAGCGCCTCGGCGACGGCTCCGGCCACGATGCGGGCGATGTCACCGGGATCGGCTGCCCGTCGCACGGTCTTGGAGAGCGACCCGAGCATGGCCGGCTGGTCGGGCACCTCGTGAAGCAATCCACGCTTCTGGTCCAGGAACCTCGTCTCGACTTGTCCAGTCAGATGGAGGATGGGCGACCCGCTCACGAAGCCCTCGAGCAGTCCCCCCATGGCGTTGGCCGCTCCCGGCCCCGTCGAGGTGACGAACACGCCCAGCTTCCCGGTGGCGCGGGCGTACCCGTCGGCCGCGCCGGCCGCACCCTGCTCATGCCGCACCGTGATCGCCCTTATGCCGCCGCGACGCCGTAGCGAGTCGTAGATCGGCAGGTTGTGCACGCTCGGGATGCCGAAGACGACCTCTACGCCCGCCTCGAGAAGAACGTCGACGACTGCGTCGCCGCCGGTGTGCTGGTCCGTCAAAGCTGATGCCTCCTGGTGTCGGCCGCAAGGGTAGCGACAACAAGGCCGTCGGGCACCATCCCCCAGGAGTGATACACCCCCCGCGTATCGTGCTGGCATGGCTGAGGGCAGGTCGACGACGGGATTCTGCTTCGTTCACGCAGCAGATCTGCACCTCGACACTCCGTTCAAGGGTGTCGGTCAGACAAACGCGTCCGTGGCCGAGACCTTGCGGGAGGCCTCGCTGTTGGCCTTCTCGGATCTGGTGTCGCTCTGTATCGACCGCAGGGCCGAGTTCCTCTTGCTGAGTGGCGACATCTACGATGGCGCCGAGCGAGGGATCCGTGCCCAGCTACACTTCCGGGAAGGTCTCCTCAAGCTGTCACGGGCTGGCATCGCCACTTTCGTTGTCCACGGCAACCACGATCCTCTCGACGGTGGCTGGTCGGCCATATCAGAGTGGCCACCCCTCGTCTCGGTGTTCGGGTCGAGTGCCGTCGAGGCGGTCCCTGTGTTGCGAGCCGGCGAGCAGATCGCCATCGTGCAGGGCATCTCGTACGGGCGGCGAGACGTCACCGAGAACCTGGCGCTGCGTTTCGAACGCCTCGACGGGCCTGGCCTGAAGATCGGCGTCCTGCACTGCAACGTGACGGGAGTCTCGGTTGCCCACGACAACTACAGCCCATGCAGCCTTGACGACCTCCAGGGCATCGGCCTCGATTACTGGGCGCTCGGCCACATTCACGCTCGTGTGGTGATGAGCGGGCGCCCTTGTGGCGAAGAGCCCTGGGTGGTCTACCCGGGCAACCTGCAGGGGAGAAGCACCAAGGAGAGCGAGCGGGGCGCCAAGGGAGCCGTCGTGGTGTCGGTCGAAGAAGGTCGCGTGGCCGCTGTCGAGTTCGTGGCCTGCGATCGGGTGCGCTTCGGAGAAGAGCTCTTGGACGGGACCGCGATCGCCTCCTTGGAGGACCTGCGCGAAGAGCTGGTCGAGGCCGGCCGGCTCCAGCTTGCAGGCGCCGAAGGGCGCTCGGTCATCCTGCGGGCAAGGCTCACGGGCGCCTGCCCGATCCATCACCGCCTGCGCCCAGGCGTGCTGCAAGACGTCCTGACATCGCTTCGTGACGATTTCGTCGCCTCAGAGCCCTGGCTCTGGTGGTCCGCTCTGGACGACTGCACCGTGCCGGTCCTCGACCTCGACGAGGTCCGGCGAGGCTCCGACTTCGCGGCTGACCTCGTCACGATCGCCGAAGCGGTTGCCAGCGGGAACGTGCAGCTCAGCCCCGGCGGAGTGACGACTCGACCCTGGCAGGAAGCGGTCAGCAGCGACTTTGTCGACGCCCTTGTCGCCTCTCTGCCACGATCTCTGCGCCAACGTGCCCGCGGTCTCGCCTGCCACGACATATTGGGCGCCGGTCTCAACATCGCGCTGAACGAGATCGGCACCAGTGAGCCGGCTGGTGCACGATGAGGATCTCGAGTTTTCACATCGACGGCTTCGGGGCGCTGAGCGACATCGGTTACGACGACCTGGCACCTGGCCTCGTGGTGGCACTCGGTCCGAACGAGGCAGGCAAGTCCACCCTCTTCGACTTCCTGGCTGGCGTCCTGTTCGGCTTCCCGGCTCGGCGGCTGGACGCCAGGTTCCGGCCACCGTCTCGAGGCGGCCGCCACGGTGGCCGGGTCGGCTTTGTCGACGACGCAGAAGGACGGTGGGCCATCGAGCGCTACGCCGGCCCGGGCAAGACCCTCAAAGTGCGAACGCCGAATGGCGAGCTGGGCGACGCCACCACGCTCCGGCGTGCCCTCGCAGGCGCCAGTGCCGGCCTGTTCAGGGCAGTGTTCGCCGTGGGCTTGGACGAGCTCGGGGGACTGGAGAGCTTGAGCGACGACGAAGTGCGCGAGCTCCTGTTCACAGCCAGCCTCCTCGGGCAGCGCAGCTCTGCCTCCATCGCCATGCGAGACCTTGGCGACCAGTGCAGCTTGCTGGCCCGCCCTCGGCGCAACGACGCCCGAGCCAATCGTCTGGCCGGCGAGATGGAGACGGTCCGTACCGAGCTCGTGGCTGCTCGGCGACAGGCGGCAAGCTACGGCTCGCTGCGGCGCGAGGTGGCCGACCTGAAGACGGGAGCCGACCTGGCGCACTCAGCACTGCGCCAGGCGCGGAGTCGTGACCGAGAGCTGCACCTCCTGTTGCGAGCATGGCCGATCCACTCAAGGCACGAGTCGCTGGCTCACGCTCTCGACTCGCTCGGCGGGGGCGAGCTCGATGAGGCACTGCTGGGTCAAGGCGACGGCATCCGGGCTCTGGCCGCCGCCAAGTCTGGCCATGACGAGCGGCTGGCGAGGCTCGGCGGGCTGACGCAGGAGAGCGGGCGGCAAAAAGGCGCTGTGAGTTCGGGACTGGCCCGTCTCGGCGAGGGATGGACAGACGAGCGGGCCAGGGCTTCGGTCGACCCTGGCGTACTGGCCGACCACGTGCGGACGTGCCGGCAGGAGATGACGCTTCTGGCCACTGAGGTCGCTTCCTGCGAAGCGCTGCTGGTGGATGCCGAAGAGGCGCTCGCCGCTGCCTCCGAGGAGGCACAGGCTCTGGCCTCCCGCCTGCCGGGTGGAGACAGGCCGCCACAGCGCAGCCTCATCGAGCAAGAGCTGGACCTGGTCGACGAGCTGCACGATCGTTACTGCGAGCTGGAACGGCTGGACTCCGAGCTGGCAGCCGGCGAGCGCGGCAGCGCCGCCTCGAGCCCAGGTGCTGCAGGCCGCAACAGCTCGCTCTCGACTGCGGCTCACTTGCTGGTTGTTGCTGTTGCCGTCGCAGGGCTCTGTGGGCTGGCGCTCGCCGTGCGCTCAGTTCCCGTGGCACTGGCGGCTGGCGCGCTTGCCCTCGGCCTAGCCGCGGCCGGCCTGCTACTCGGACGGCAGGGAGGCCCTGGAACGCAGGGATGGCTCGGACCCCAGGCGCGGGAGGCGCCCCAGGGACGGCGGGCGCCGCAGGCGGGTCCCGCGGAAGCGACTGCTCTCGCCGAGCAATCGGGTGACATGTCCTCGAGCAAGGCTGCCCTCGCCGAGCGGGAGCGCTCCAGGATGCACGAGCTGGCAGGTGGGCTCGGCCTGCCGATCCCTCTCTCGCGGGTGGACATCGAGCGCTGTGCGGCCCGGCTGCAGCGTCGACTCGACGAGCGTCGCCATCTCGACAACAGCGCCGCCGCGGTCGCCCTGGCTGCTCGCAAGGCGGAGACCGCTCAGGCCGCCCACTCCCGGCGCCTGCGGGATCTCGAGTCGAAGCGCCAGGATTTCGCTCGCTGGCGGAGCCGTCACGGCTTGGGGGCGTTCGGCGAGCCGGACGAGGCCCTGGACGCCATCGCTGTGCTCGTCGATGTGCGCGCCCGGCTGCAGGAAGTGGCTCGCCTCGAGGGCGTCCGGGAGACCACGGAAGAAGAAGTAGCTGCGTTCTTCACGGAGGTAACGAGGCTGTCGGCGGCAACCGGCTCGGCCGCTTTGCCCTCCTGCTCGGGCAAGGAGGTTGGGCAAGTTTCGCTGCCCACGAGCGTCGAGCTTGCCGAACGGCAGGTCGCCCGCCTGATCGAGGCGCTCGTCGGGGCAGAGGACCGCGAGCAGCGGCGTCGGCAGCTGCAGGCCGACCTAGCCGGTACCCAGGACGCCCTGAGGGACCTCGTGGGCAACGGCAGCGGTGGCGAGGTCCTGTCATTCGAGCTCGCCAGCGGGCGGGTCGCCGAGTGGGAGGAGGAGTCGGGAAGCCTTGCTGAGGTGGTTGAGCAGCTCGAGGCCGCCGAGGAACTGGCCGTGAGGAGACACCAGTCCCTCTCGGAGGCGATCGAAGACCTCGCCAGGTCCGACCACATCGCAGTGCTGGAACAGCGGGAAGCATCGCTCGAAGCGGAGCTTGACTCGACATTGCGCCAGTATCTTGTGCTTGGCACGGCTCGCACGTTGTTGCAGCGAACGCTGACCCACCACGAGAAGGAGCACCAGCCGGCCGTCATCGCCAGCGCCGCAGCCCATTTCGAAAGGGTGACTGGTGGGCGCTACGTCAACCTCGTGGCCGACGCCGCCGCCGGCGGACAGACGATCCGCGTCGTATCTGCTGGAGGAGCTGAGATCGACGCCACCTGCCTCAGCCGCGGGACGATCGAGCAGCTCTACTTGTGCCTGCGTTTGGGACTCGCCGACTCGTTCGCCGAGCGGGCGGTCGGGCTCCCTATGGTTCTCGACGACGTGCTCGTGAACTTCGACCCCGAGCGGGCAGAGTCCATGGCCGCGGAGCTGGCCGTCACAGCACGGCGGCGCCAAGTGTTGCTGATGACTTGCCACCCAGCGCTGGCCGAGCTGGCGCTGAGGTCAGCCAGCCAAAGCGCCGCCGAGTCGCAGCTGATCGAGCTCGAGCGCATCGCCTGAGCACACCGGCACCGAGTCGCGATCCACGCAGTGCGGGCTCTGCCGGCGGGTGTGACCGGGCAGCGGGTGTGACCGGGCAGCGGGCGTGACCGGGCAGCGGGCGTGACCGGGCAACGGGCGTGACCGGGCAGCGGGCGTGACCTGCCGGCGGGTGTGAGCGGCCGGCGGGCGTGACCGGGCAGCGGGCGTGACCGGGCAGCGGGCGTAAAGGCGGGATCAGAAGCTCGTCAGGCTGTGAGGGGGAACCTCGTTGGCGAACATCTGCGTGGCGCGCCGCACCACGTCTGGTCCCGACGGTCGCAGGCGTCCGACGGCCGCAAGTGCGGTGGCGGGAACTCCACCGAGGTACATGCTGGCGAGGGCCGAGACGTCGAGCGAGATGTCGGCCCCGCTCTTGGCAGGATCCACCTGCACTTCCACCTCCCCCCAGTCCTCGGAGACCACGAGCCGGTACAGGCCGTTGTTCCATTGGCAAAAGGCGTCCTGCACCTCGATAACCAGGTCGCCGGCGACCGGGTAGCGGCGCCGGGCCAGGGCGGCGGCGACATCGACGAGGCGAATCCATGTCCGGTCCCCGGTCCGGCCGGCGCGGAGCAGTCGTGGGTCGGTCAACAACCAGCGAATGGGCTCGTCCACCGGGCGCCCCCTGGCGACGAGCTCGACTGTCAGGTCGATTCCCAGCAGGTATTGCCAAAGAGCAACGTACCCAGCCGTCGTGAGGGTGCAGAGCTCGCGTACGATGACCCTCTTGTCACGCGAGCCGGGAGCTTCGACAGGGCCGATCTCATAGCCGACGTATCCGTCGATAGACCCGCCATCCTCGTGCACCGCATACCACCGGCGTCCGAGGTCCTCCCCGCCCGGCTCGCCAAGGGCGACTAGGAACTCCAGCTCCTGGCGCGTGAACTCGCCAGCCCGCCTCGGCGCGTAGTCGGCGAAGACCTCCGGGAAAGCCTCAGCGGCTTGACTGCGGCTCACGATGCGTACCCGCCCGTCGCCGAACTCCGATGCCGGGCGGGCGAGCCGAGCAGCTCTCTTGTCCATCGTGTACGAAGTCCCGAACGTGGCCTGGCCGTACCCGTACCTACCGTAGATACCCCCCTCGCTGGCGTAGAGGCTGGCGATCACCTCCCCTCGGCCGCGGATGTCGTCCAGCTGGTGGCGCATCAGCGAGGTGAGACGGCCTTGCCTTCGATGCGAGGGGAGAACGGCGACTCCGACCACCATCGCGGTCGGGATCTGGCTTGGTCCAGGCACGGTCATGAGGCTGGACTCGGCCACGGCGACGCCGACCAGCTCGGCGTCGTCGCGGGTGGCGGCGACGCGCTGCCGAGGCAACGCCCGCTCGACCATCTGTGTCACACCAACCGACATCCGCTGTCCAAAGGCTGCAGCGTCGATGTCGAAGAGGGCTGGTATCTCGTGGTCTTCGAGCGCGCTCACGGGAAAAGCCCTTGGGTGGCCATTTCCTGCCATACCGGAGTTTGTCACGAAACTGGCGTCCGGCTCAGCCCTAGCCAGCCGATGAGTCCTCGAGGGACGGAGGAACAACGAGCGCAACGCGCCACGAGGTGCTGACGGACGTCTCGTGCGGTGCCGCCGGGCCTGAACCTGCAGAAGGCCACCACAGGCGGGGCACTAGTCTCGTCGTATGGCACGTCCAGCTATTGCCACGGCGCGGCGCCCGACAAGGCAGATCCACATCGGCTCGGTCGCCGTCGGCGGAGATGCCCCAATAAGCGTGCAGTCGATGACGACCACCAAGACTGCTGACGTCGAGGGAACGCTGGCTCAGATATACGCGCTGGCCGCGTCCGGGGCCGACATCGTGCGATGTACCTGCAACGAACAAGCCGCGGCCGAGGGTCTGGCACACATCATCCCCCGGTCACCGGTTCCGATCGTGGCCGACGTCCACTTCCACTACGAGATGGCGCTCGCTGCTCTCGACGCCGGTGTGCAGGGCCTACGCCTCAACCCCGGCAATCTGCGCAAGCCCGACGAGATAAGGCTCGTCGCCGCCGAGGCGAAGGACAGAGGCGTGCCTATCCGGATCGGAGTCAACGGCGGGTCGTTGCATCCCGAGCTGTTGAAGCGCTACGGGTCTGCGACTCCCGAAGCACTCGTCGAGTCCGCCCGGATGGAGTTGGCGTATTTCGAAGAGGTCGGTTTCGACGACGTCAAGATCTCCGTCAAAGCTTCCAACGTCAGGTTGATGATCGAGGCCTACCGCCTGGCCAGCGAGGCTTTCGACCACCCGCTCCACCTCGGCGTGACGGAGGCGGGACCGCCGCCGGCGGGCCTCCTAAAGGCGACTGCAGGTATCGCCACGCTGCTGGCCGAGGGCATCGGCGACACGATCAGGTACTCATTGACGGCTGATCCGGTCGAGGAGGCGAGAGCCGGCCGCCAGCTGCTCGAGGCCCTTGGGCTACGCGAGAGGAAAGGGCTCGACTTGATCGCCTGCCCTTCCTGCGGGCGGGCCGAGATCGACGTCATCAGCGTCGCCAAGGAGGCGCAGGCGGCTCTCGAGAACCGCAACCTCCCGATCCAGGTCGCCGTGATGGGCTGCGTCGTCAACGGCCCTGGCGAAGCCCGGGAGGCCGACTTGGGCATCGCGGCGGGGCGCAAGCGCGGACATCTGTTCATCAAAGGCAAGATCGTGCGAGTCGTGCCTGAGGACGAGATGGTGGCGGCGCTCGTCGACGAGGCAGAGCGGCTCGTCGCAGAAGGCTTGGATGCGCGGGTCGCTGCCGCCGACCCCGACGCCGAGCGGGAGGCCGAAGCCGACAGGCAGGCTCTCTTCGACCTGAAGGGGCCCGACGTCAACGCCAGCGAGGTTCGCGTGGATCTCATCCGCAAGACCATCGACCACGAGCACGGGCACCCCCCTGACACCGAAGGCGAGGCAAGCGCCAGCCCGGGCGAGGCTGCTGGCGCCAGCCCGGGCGAGGCTGCTGGCGACAGCCCGGGCGAGGCTGCTGGCAACAGCCCGACACTCCCTACCAACCTGTAAGAGTTCGACCCAGCCCTAACCACCTGGCAGACGGGCCGGCTGCATCACGTTCACGTAGAGGGCGGCCACTCCCACGAGGATGATGAACGTGAGGAAGACGTAGGCGAGCGGCAGGAGCTTCAAGACGTCTGCGTGGTAACGGCGGCCTTTGCGCGAGCGGATGCGCTCGTACACCGCGATGAGGACGTGGCCACCGTCGAGAGGGAGCATGGGCACGAGGTTCACGACGCCGATGAACAGGTTGGCCAAAGCCAGCAGGTAGAGCAGCAGTGGTACGCCCTGCTTGAGCGCCTGGGAGCCCAGCTGGATGAAACCCAGAAACGACAAGAGCTGGCCATTCGAACCGGAGCCGGACGACGCCGCACTCCCCGGAACCGAGCACACGGGCTGGCTGGCCGTGACGACGGTATGGCCGAACGAGCTCAGCCCGTGCAGCGAGAACACTGAGCCGAGACCGGAGAACGTCCCGGCGAAGAGTGACCCGTACTGTGGGAAGGTACCGGTGAGAGACGACAAGACGCCGAGATTCGTGGTCTTGACGGTCTCAGTCGAGAGCTCGACTCCGATCTGACCCTCCGTGGTGGGATGTGAGTTATTGCCGACGCAAACCTGTCGGGCTGCCGGGGTCACGATCAGGCGAGTAAGACGGCCGTCGCGGCGCACCAAGACGGTCAGCGGCTTTCCGGCGTTCGCCGAGATGATCTTGGCAAGGGACGGGTACGTGCGGGTCGGATGCCCGTCGATCGAGACGAACACGTCGCCGTGGCGGAAACCAGCCACTCGCGCCGGCGTCGGCACCGGAGCAAAGCTCAACAGACTGCTTACGGTCGGAGCAGTGGCCGTATCCCTGGCTGAGCCGCCGATCAGGAGCATCCCCCACACGAGGAGGAAGGCGAGGATGAAGTGCGTCACCGAGCCAGCCACGGCGACCAGCAGCCTGCGAGGGAAGCTCGCCTGCCGGTAGCTGCGGAGCTCGTCCTCTTCGGCCACGGTCTCGAGCATCGTCATGCCGACGATCTTCACGTAGCCACCTGCCGGGAGCGCCTTGATCCCGTAAGTGGTCTCGCCGCGCTTAAACGACCAGAGCCTCGGCCCGAAGCCGAGGAAGTACTCGGTCACCTTCATGCCCGACCACTTCGCCGTCGCGAAGTGGCCGAGCTCGTGCAGCATCACGATGGCTATCAGCGCCACCACGACGACCAGCACGCCGAGCGAGTGAGTCAGCACGCATATGCCGACGACGATGACTACGACGGCTAGCAGCTTGGCCAGCGCCTGGCCAAGGGGCTGTGGGCTCTTGGCGTCGGCCTCAGTGGGCTCAGTCGCCAGGGTGGCCGTCAAGCCACCTTCTCTCGTTTCGATACTGCCCGACTGGCTAGTTCTCGAGCTTCGGCGTCCGCCGCCAACACGTCGTCGACAGTCGCGAGCTCAACCGGCTTGTGTCGCTCAAGCGTGTCGGACACCACGTCGGCGATATCGCACCAAGAGAGCCGGCCGCCCAGGAACGCGGCCACCGCCACCTCGTTGGCCGCATTCAACCAGGCGGGCGCGCTGCCGCCGGCGCGCCCTGCTGCGTAGGCCAAGCCGAGACAGGCGAATGTGTCGCGGTCAGGCTGCTCGAAGTCGAGCCTGGACATCGACGCCCAGTCGATTTCGCCGTAGGCGACAGTGCCACGCCAGGGGTAGCCGAGCGCGTACCCGATCGGGAGGCGCATGTCCGGCACCGACAGCTGAGCCAGCGTGGCGCCGTCGGAGAAGGCAACCATTGAGTGAACGACTGACTGAGGGTGGACGACGACGTCGATACTTCCGTACTCGACCCCGAACAGCTCATGGGCTTCGATGACCTCGAGACCCTTGTTCATCAGCGTCGAAGAGTCCACCGTGATCTTCGGGCCCATTTTCCACGTGGGGTGCTCGAGCGCTTCGCGCACGGAGACTGTGGCAAGGTCGGCGCTCTTGCGTCCTCGGAACGGTCCGCCGCTGGCTGTGATGATCAACTTGGCAACCGCTGTTCCAGCAGATCCTGGTCCCTGCGCCGCCCAGGGCAATACACCGGCGGCCCCCAGGCACTGGTGGATGGCGCAGTGCTCCGAGTCGACCGGGATCAGCTCCGCACCGGCAGTTTCCCGCGCCCGCTGAACCACAGGAGCGCCAGCCACAAGCGACTCCTTGTTGGCAAGCGCTAGCCGCTTGCCAGCCGACAGAGCCTCCACAGTTACCCCGAGCCCTGCGAAGCCGACGACGGCGTTCAGCACGATGTCACCGCAGTCCACGAGAGACTCCAGGGCGCCGGCGCCAGCTCTCACCTCTGTGCCGCCTGGCACGAGGGCCTCGAGGGCGCCGGCCAGTGACTGGTCGGCGATGGCGACTACGTCGGGCTTGAACACCCGGGCCTGGTCAGCCAGCATCTTGACCGAGGAACCACCCCCAAGGGCCGCCACCGAGAGACGGTCCGGCTGGGCGGCGATGACCTCGAGCGCCTGGGTGCCGATCGAGCCGGTGGATCCGGCGATGACGACGCGGCGGGGTGCAGGACCCTCGGGCGCACTCATCCGTGAAACAGGCGCATCAAGCAATAGGTTGCCGGGATCACGAACAGCAGGGCGTCGATGCGATCGAGGGCGCCCCCGTGCGCCGGCAGAAGCGTCCCCATGTCCTTTACTCCGATATCCCGCTTCACCATCGACTCGACCAGGTCACCAAGCGGAGCCAGCACCGCCACGATGACGCCGAGCCATAGTGCATGCCAAAAAGTCCACGGGTGCTGGTGGGTGACGAGCCCGACGGCGAGGGCGATGGCAACGAACGAGCCGCCCACGAGGCCTTCGATCGTCTTGTTGGGGCTGATGGAAGGAGCGAGCTTGTGCTGACCGAGCCAGCTGCCGAAAGCGTATGCGCCCACGTCGTAGGCAACCGTCACCTCGATGACTGCCAGCAGGTAGATGGCGCCGTGCCGGTCGGGAAACAGACGCGGGCTGAGGACGAGACCGGCGAAGGAGCCAAGGAGACCGATCCACGCCCAGGCGCCGATGGTGGCGGAGATGTTGACCAGCCGGCTCCGCCTCGAGATGCCAAGCAAAAACCAACTCAGCGTTGCTATGACGACACCAGCCGTGACGATCGGGATGGAAGCCGGCCCTGCGAAGTAGGCAGAGAGCACGCAAGCGGGGACTCCGAGGAGCCCGATCAGAACGGCCGGCCGGAGACGGACTGTCCGCAGCGCCTGATAGCACTCTGCCAGCGCCACGGTGAGCACGATCGTCGTGAGCGCCAGCATGTAAGGCGGTCCTGCCTTGAGGCACACCAGGACAAGAAAGCCTGCTACCAGGCCGGTGATCGTCGCCACTGCCGGGCTGCGTCTCGACCGTGAGGCAGTGGCGGCGTGGCGGGGCCTGGATTCGTGCCTTGGTGGGCGTTGAGCTGCTTGGCCAGGGTCGGCGGGATGCCGGGATGCTTGTCGAAGGCGCCGCGAGACCTTCGTCTTCAACGTCAAAGGGCCGGGCGGTTCGTCGGCCGCAGGAGGCACCTCACCGTTGGCGGTGACTTCCGCCGGCTGCGGCGCAGGTTGCGACGGTGCGGCCTCCGTGAAGACGAAATCGAAGCCGTACGGGTCCGGTTCTGCCAGTCCACCGTGCTCGGGCACTGCGGATCCCTCGCTCACGATGTCTGCGAACGTCAGGTCGTCGTGGTGCCAGTCGCTCTCGACTTCGCGCCACACCGGCCCTGGCACGGACCGCTCCTCGTCAGCTGACGGGTCCAGCAGCACTCGAGGAACCTGGTGGGTCGGAGGGTCGCGCCAGTCGGGCAGCTGCACTGGCCACTGGGGGACAGGGTCTTCCTCGTCCGCCTGTCCGACCGCCTCGACAGGGACTCCGTAGCCGGCTGCGACACCTGCCTCGACACCTTCTATGCGAGCGTGAGCGCCAGTTGTCGTGCGCCCGCGCGCCAGCGACGCCGTCTGATCGGTGACACCCTCTCCGGCCGGTACCGGCTCGGCGTCGGGGCGTTCGTTTCGCTCTGACATGGGTACTCCCCCGTCGGCACAGGTGCCTCAGAGTTCGAGCAGCTCCTTCTCCTTGGCTGCGAGTTGGCGGTCGATGTCCCCTACGAACTCGTGGGTCACCTTTTCGAGCTCCTTCTCGGCGCGCTCGACCTCGTCCGACGACAGGTCCCCCTCCTTCTCCAAGCCCTCGAGCTCATGGCGTGTAGCCCGGCGCACGTTGCGCACGGCGACTCGGCCTTCCTCAGACCTGTGACGTACGACTTTCACGAGGTCCTTGCGCCTCTCCGATGTCAGCTCAGGAAACACCAATCGGATGATCGTCCCGTCGTTCCCCGGGTTTATCCCGAGGTCAGAAGCAGAGATCGCCTTCTCGATGGCCTTCAGGGAACCCTTGTCGTACGGCGAGACCACAAGGACCCGAGGCTCGGGGACACTGAACCCGGCCAGCTGTTGCAGGGGCGTGTCAGTCCCGTAGTAGTCGATCCGGATCTTCTCGACCAGCGCCGGCGCCGCTCGACCCGTCCTCACAGAGGCCAGCTCGGAACGGGTGTGGTCGACCGCCTTGTGCATCTTCTGGCGGCACTCCTCCAGTGCCGCTTGGATGAGCTCGTCGCCGTCGGTCGTCACTTGATCAGCGTACCGATCCGCTCGCCGGCAATTGCGGCCCTCAGGTTGCCGGCTTGCATGATGTCGAACACGAGAATCGGGATCGAGTTGTCGCGACAGAACGTGATCGCAGTCAGGTCCATCACCCGGAGGTCACGCGCTACGACTTCCATGAAGCCGATCTCGTCGTACTTCACCGCGGCCGTATCGAACCGGGGGTCGGCGGTGTAGACGCCGTCAACTCCGGAGTGAGTGCCCTTCAGTATCCCGTTGGCCTCAATCTCGGCCGCCCGGAGCGCGGCTGGCGTGTCGGTCGTGAAGTAGGGGCTGCCCATGCCTGCAGCCAGGATGACGACGCGATCCTTCTCGAGGTGCCGAATAGCCCTACGCCGGATGTAGGGCTCGCAGACCTCGGCCATCTGGACTGCTGAGAGCACCCGGGTAGGACGCCCTTCACGTTCGATGGCGTCTTGCAAGGCAAGGGCGTTGATGACTGTGGCCAGCATGCCCATCGTGTCGGACGTGGCCCGGTCCATCCCGTCGCCGGCGCCCGTCTGACCGCGCCAGATGTTGCCACCACCAACGACGACGGCAATCTGCACACCGAACTCCGAGCAGGCCGAGGCGATCTCCCCAGCCAATCGGGCGACGGTGTGGGCGTCGATCGTCTCGTCGGAGGCGGCGCTGGCCAGCGCCTCCCCTGAGAGCTTCAGCACGACGCGCCCCCAGCGGGGAGAAGGCGCTTGCCCGCTGACGCTCGCGACGAGCGAGTCGCTCACTTCAAGAACCTACGACTACCTGCGCGAAGCGGGTCGGCTCGACGCCGCCTGCATCTCTCATCAAGTCGGCGATCGTCTTTTTCTCGTCTCGCACGTACGGCTGCTCGAGCAGGCAGTGCTCCTTGAACCAACCGGTCAGCCGACCGTCGATGATCTTCGGAAGAGCGCCCTCGGGCTTGCCCTCGTTGCGAGCGATCGTCTCGGCGGTCTGGCGCTCCGATGCCACGACTTCGGCAGGAACGTCTTCCCGCCGCAGGTACTCCGGGCGAGCGAAGGCAATGTGCACGGCGATGTCGTGACCCAGCGCGTGGTCCGAACCGGTGATCTCGACGAGCACGGCATTCACGCCACGGCCGTTTTGTATGTGGAGATAGCTGTCCAATATCGAGCCTTCCGCAGCCTCAAAACGCTGCGTCCTGCCTATCCCGATGTTCTCCTTGAGCACTATCGCCAGTTTCTCGACGCGCTCGCGCTGGACCTCGAGGGCGGCGTCTCCGCCGGCGGCAAGCTCGGCCGCCAGTTCGTCTACGAGCTGGACGAACTCGGCCGACTTGGCAACGAAGTCAGTCTCGCACTCGAGAGCGGCTATTGCTCCCAAGTCGCCTTCGACCACGACGGCCACGGCGCCCTCGGCACGCTGTCTGTCAGCACGCTTGCCGGCGCTGGCCTTCCCCTGCTCCCGGAGCCACTGGGCGGCGTTGTCGATGTCGCCGTCGCTGGTTTCGAGCGCGGCGCGGCAGTCCAGGATGCCGGCACCGGTTCGCCTCCGAAGCTCGGAAATGTCCTTGGTGCTGAACTCTGCCATTTGTTCATGATCCTCTTGTGTCGTGTGTCGTGTGTCGTGTGTCTTGTGTCGTGCGTCGTGCGTCGTGTCTTGCGTCGTGCGTTGGCTCTTGTTGACTCAGACCGACTGGTCGTCACCTGGCTGGGCGGGCACGTCTGTCGCCGCAAGTGGCGGCTCCGGATCGGTGGCTGCAGCAGGGCCGGTGCCACTGTCAGGAACCGGGAGCGACTCAGTCGACATGACGGTGGGAACGGGGTCAGGGTCGAGATCTGCCGCAGTCGGACTATGGTCGGCGGGCGCGTCGCCCGCGGGCGGGGGCGGGGGGACGACGACGTCAGGCACAGGCGGCGCCGGGGCGACTTCGGCAGCACGCGCCGGGGCGACTTCGGCAGCAGGCGGCGCCGGGGCGACTTCGGCAGCGGGCGCCGGGGCAACTTCGGCAGCAGGCGGCGCCGCCGCGCCACCCAAGGACGCCGGGAGTGGGCCTGCCGGTACCGCGTCTCCGATGCGGGGGCCGCCTCGCTCGGCGAGCGAGCGGCGGGAGGCGATGAAGCGGCCTTCGGCGACGGCATCGGCGACGATCCGGCACATCAGGCGGCCGGCACGGATGGCGTCGTCGTTGCCTGGGATCACGTAGTCGATGACGTCGGGGTCGCAGTTCGTGTCAACCACGGCGACGACGGGCAACCCGAGCTTGTTCGCCTCGGTCACCGCTATGTGTTCTTTCTTCGTGTCTATGACGAAGATGGCCTCCGGCGGGCGCTGCAGCCGGCGGATACCGCCCAGGTTGCGCTCGAGCTTGTCGAGCTCGCGTTGATGCTGGAGAGCTTCCTTCTTCGGCATGGCCGCGAAGTCGCCGGCTTCGCGGGACGACTCGAGCTCCTGGAGCTTGCGAACTCTGCCCGCGACGGTCTGGAAGTTGGTGAGCATTCCGCCGAGCCAGCGTTGGTTCACATAAGGCATGCCACATGCCACGGCGAATTCCGCTACGGGATCCTGGGTCTGTTTCTTCGTGCCTACGAACAGAATCGAGCCTCCGCCCGCCACGAGGTCACGAATGAACGAGTAGGCGGAGTCGACCCGTTCCAGCGTCTGGTTCAGGTCGATGATGTAAATCCCGTTGCGCTCACCGAAGATGAACCTCTTCATCTTCGGATTCCAACGGCGAGTCTGGTGGCCGAAGTGGACTCCGGCCTCCAAGAGCTGCTTCATCGTGACAACGGCCACGTTCGTTCTCCTCCCGGCGGTTGAGCTGATCCGGGCACGGCGCCCCATGGGCGACCGCGGGTGTACCCGGATGAGTATGTCAGCGTGTTTGAAGCCCGGACGGGCCTCGACCGAAGATCGTAGCCGCTGTCAGTGGCCTCCTTGGCCCCGCCCTACTCCCAAGTGGCTCGGGCCGGCTGCTCGCGGACATAAACACCGGTCGGGCCCGGTGCAGGTGTCCACAAGTGGCTCGGGCTGGGCCGGGCCGGCTGCGGCTCGGGCAGGGTCAGGCTGCTCGGGCTCGGCCGGGGCGGGCTGCTCGGGCTCGGCCGGGGCGGCCGGCGGCTCTGCGGGCCGGGGCGCCCGGCGCTCAGGCCATCTGGCCCCTCAGCCGGTGGCGAAGCTGGTGAACCGCCTTGGTATGGATCTGGCACGCCCGGCTCTCGGTTACGCCGAGAATGTCGCCGATCTCGGAGAGGTTGAGACCCTCGTAGTAGTAGAGGGTGAGCACCTGCCGCTCCCGCTCGGGCAGGCCGGTGATGGCACGGGCAACCAGGCGGCGGGTCTCTTCAAGCTCGAGGTTGGCCCCGGGCCCCTCACCACGGTCGGCGATCGTGTCGCCGAGCGTCCGCGCCCCCAGCTGACCCGTGAACAGGACCTCGTCCAGCTGAAGGACGCTGGCACGGCTCGTCTGGCGCATGAGGTTGTCGAACTCAGCCGGCGAGATCCCCATCTCCGCCGCCAGCTCCTCGTCCGTGGGCGAACGGCGGAGCCGGTGCTCCAGCTTGGCGTAGGCCTGCTCGGCGTCCCTGGCTTTGGAGCGCACCGAACGCGGCACCCAGTCGATCGACCGGAGCTCGTCGAGGATGGCTCCGCGGATGCGGGGGACGGCGTAGGTCTCGAACTTGAGGCCGCGGCCCAAGTCGAACTTCTCTATTGCGTCGATCAGCCCGAGGATGCCATAGCTCACGAGGTCATTGGGGTCGAGGGTCGAGGGCAGCCGCGAGAGGACTCGACCGGCGACGAACTTCACGAGGGGCGAGTAGTGAAGAATCAGGCGGTCGCGTGTACCGCGGGTCGGAGTGGACTTGTAATCCGTCCAAAGCTCGTCGACGGAGTCGACCCTGTCGACGCTAACGGCCATCACGCCCTCGGGTGGGCGTCGCGGTAAGCGCCCACGAGCCGGCTGGTGGATACGTGGGTGTACACCTCGGTCGTCCGCAGGCTGGCGTGCCCGAGCAGTTCCTGCACGATCCTCAAGTCTGCACCGCCGTCCAGGAGGTGAGTGGCATACGTATGACGCAACGCATGGGGATGGGTAGGGACCGGCGAGCGCCTGTCGACCACACGCCGCACGTCCCGAGGGGTCATCCGGTGCCGACGGGCGTTCACGAACAGGGCCGCATCGGCTCGGTTGCCGTCGCCGTCCATCGGAGCTCCGGCTATGAGCTCAAGTCGCCCATGTGCGACGTAGTCGGCGACCGCTTCCACCGATGGGCGGCTGAGAGGCACACGCCGCTGCTTGGAGCCCTTTCCCCACACCGTCACACTTTCGGATGCCAAGTCGACGTCAGGCAAGTCGAGCCCGCAGAGCTCGGCTACACGCAGGCCGCTTCCATAGAGCAACTCGAGCAGCGCGTCGTCACGGAGCCGCCGCGCCGGCGGCTCGGATGCCAGGACCGCCCCGGTGCCGTCGAGGAGCTCGGAGAGCTCAGGCGCCGACAGCACGCGCGGGAGGCGGGCGGCCCCCGATGGCGCGCTCAGGCGCTTGGAAGGGTCTGCGACGATCAAGCCCCGGCGGCGCAGCCAGCCAAAATAGCAACGGAGGGACGCCGCTTTGCGGGCGATGGTTCGCTTCGCGTAGCGGCGCGTCGCAAGATACGCCAGATACCGGCGCAGCACCATGCGATCGACGTCGCCGGGCTCTTGCACGCCAAGACGGTCGAGCCACTCGAGAAACGCCACCACGTCTCCCACATAAGCCCGCCCAGTGGCAGGCGATTGCCCAGCTAGCGAGCGCGCGAACCCGTCGAGCTCGAAGCCCACACTGCAACGGTACCTGAGCAGCGCGGGCCTCTGCTCGGCCCATCGCGCCCACGGCGCTCGTTTCTGCGGGAAGATAGGGAGATGGCCAGCCGAATCCTTCTCGTCGAGGATGACGAGCGCATCCGCACCTCGATGCGATTGTCACTCGAAGACGAGGGTTACGAAGTCGAAGAGGCCGAGAGCGGCGAGGACGCGATCGAGGCGCACAACCGTGCTCTCGCAGGTCAGGCGTTCGACCTGATCGTCGTGGACATCATGCTGCCATTCATGGATGGCTTCGCCTGTTGTCGCGAGCTTCGCAAGATGAGCACCGTCCCGATAATCATGGTGACCGCCCGTACCGACACGCACGACGTCGTAGCAGGGCTCGAGGCCGGTGCCGACGACTACGTCACCAAGCCGTTCCAACCCAAGGAGCTCGCCGCTCGAATCCGCGCCCTCCTACGCCGCGCACGGACGAGCGAGGGAGGTCCGATCTCCCTCGTCTTCGGCGACCTCGAGATCCTGCCCGAGGCAGGAGAAGTGAGGGTCAGAGGCGATATCGTCCACCTGACCAGGACCGAGTTCCTGCTCTTGTGCGAGCTGGCGGCCAACCCGGGCAAGGTCCTCTCGCGAGAGCAGCTTCTCGAGCGAGTGTGGAGCTACGACTACTTCGGCGACGGCAGGCTCGTCGACGTTCACGTCCGCCGGCTCCGCACGAAGATCGAAGCCGACCCGAGCGACCCGCGGCACGTCATCACGGTGCGTGGCCTCGGGTACAAGCTCACCCCCTAGGCGACCGGCAGGCGAGGCTGAGCGCCGCCGTGGGCCGCAAGGGCAACTCCGTTGCCAGCACCGTCGCCGGCACCGCCGGCAACGGAGCGGCGAACGGCGTCCGTGCCGACGAAGGGGCCGGCCGGCCGTTCGTGGTGTCCGACCGAGCCGAAGCTCCGGCGCGCCCGCTGGCCACGACCGGCCGGCGGCGGCGGCACCTCACGCTGCGAGCGCGCGTCACGACGACCTTCGCCCTCGGTGCTCTCGTGCTGGCAACCTTGCTGGCGTCAGTGAGCTACTTCTCGGTTCGATCGTCGGTTCTCAACCAGGAGCAGGCGACGTTGACCCGTACTGCGATCGGCAACGCCGAGGCGATGAACTCGGCCCTCGACCGGTCAGGCGTGAACATCCCGAGCGCCCTCGAGTCGCTCGACGCCAACCCAGGGCTCGAGTCCCTCCTGAACCAGGGCGGGGCATCCGGCAACTGGTTCCCGTCCTCGACCTCGGCATCGCAGACCGACCTGCCGCAGCACCTGCGCTCACTGGTGCTGGCGGGTCACCTGGCGGAGCAGATCGTCAGCGTCAAAGGGCAACCGGAGCTGATAGTCGGCGTACCCATCCCATCGGCCAAGTCCGCCTACTTCGAGATATTCAGCCTGAGCGAGATTGCCAACACCCTCCGGGCGTTGTTTGGCTCCCTGGCCCTCGGTGCCGTCGTAACAGCAATCGGCGGTGCCGTCCTCGGGCTCTGGGCAGCCGGTCGGGCTCTGAGGCCGCTGCACCAAACGGCCGAGGCGGCCCTGTCGATTGCCGGCGGCGAGCTCGGCACACGCCTCAGGAGTGACGACTATGCCGACTTGGCCGTCCTCACTTCCGCGTTCAACAAGATGGCCGACCGGCTGCAGGAGCGGATCGAGCGGGAAGCTCGCTTCACCTCCGACGTGAACCATGAGCTGAGGTCGCCCCTCACCACGCTCGCCGCTTCCCTCTCGGTGATCGAGTCGCGCCGCGAGGAGATGCCCGAGCGCGCCCAGCAGGCGCTCGACCTCCTGAGCGCCGAGGTCGGGCGATTCCGCAGGCTCGTGGACGACCTGCTGGAGATCTCCCGCCTGGATGCGGGCCTCGGCGACGTCAACGTCGAGGAGGTCGGCTTGGGGGCTCTCGTCGATCACGCCGTGACAGCTACCCGCCACGTCGTCATGGTCGAGGCGCCGCCGGGCGTGGCGGGGAGCCGGGTGGTGGTCGACAAGCGGCGTTTTGAAAGGGTTATCTCCAACCTCGTCGAGAACGCCGATCGTTACGCCGGAGGCGTCACGAGGGTAGCCGTCGACTCCGACGGGCGGTGGGCCCGCATCGCCGTGGAGGACCGTGGTCCGGGTATCCCCCAAGAGGAGCGGGAGCACATCTTCGACAGGTTCGCCCGCGGGTCGAGCGGCCGCCGCCGCGGACTGGGTGCCGGCACGGGCCTCGGCCTGTCGATCGTCCGCCAGCACGTGAACCTCCTCGGCGGGCGCGTGTGGATCGAGAGCAATGGGGCAAGGGGCTCGCGCTTCGTCGTCGAGATCCCGGTGGTGCCGGCCGAGGGCCCGCCCGAGTCGGAGGAAACATGAGCAAACCGTGGTCCCGCCGCATCCAGGCAAGCCGGAGTCACCGCCTTGCCATCGCCGCCGCGGTCCTGGCGGCGGCCACCGCCCTGTGTAGTTGCGGCATCCCGATCGAGACAAGCGCCCGGGCGCTCCCACAGGGCCAGCTGCCCCACGTCCTGTCTCAAGCTCCCCAGACGACGACTACCACTCAGCTGCGCAGCCAGCGGACGACGCCCGTCACCATCTTCTTCGTGCTCTCCGGATTCTTGCATCCCGTGGTCTCCAACGTGAGATCCCCTCCGACGTTCCCCGAGCTGCTGCAGTCCCTCGAGAACGGGCCTGACGTCTACCAGGAGGGGGAGCGTATAGAGACCGACTTGCCTGTGAGCTCCCACCTGCGCTGGATACCACCGAGCTCGCACGCCAAGGTCATCACCACCGTCAACATCGAGCTCGACAGCCTCTACTTCAACCAGACCGGCCCGCCTGTCGAGTTGGAGCTGGCGCAGATCGTGTACACCCTGACGAGCAACAACCTGGACGGTGCCAAGTACGTCCAGTTCTGGTTCAACGGCAACAAGCAGGACGTCGAGCTCGGGAACAGCGCCTTGACGCCAGGAGCCGTCGGCCAGTGCGACTACACCATCCAATTGCCGGCATCGAGCCCGCAGCCCAAGTGCGGGGGCCAAGACTCGAGCACAGGCCCGAAGCTGCCCAACGGCTGAGCGCGAGCTCGGTTCCTTCAGGCGCGATCGGCCGTCAGCTCGCAGTCGTCCCACTTCAGCCGCGGCGCGTCGGACCACAAGTGCTCGAGGTCGTAGAAGTCGCGGGCTTCCTCACTGAACACGTGCACGACGAAGTCGCCGAAATCCATGAGGATCCAGCGGGCGTCGTCGATACCTTCGATGGAGCGAGGTGACGATCCACCCGAGTCCTTCACCTGCCGCTCGACTTCTTCGGCGATGGCACGCACCTGCCGGTCGTTGCGGCCGCTGGAAATCACGAAGTAGTCGGTGATCGCAAGAAGATCACCCACGTCGAGGACCACCGTCGGCTGCATTGTCTTGGCCGAAGCGGCTCCGGCGGCGACTGTGACGAGGTCAGCGGTCATCGAGGCGACCTACCCCCTTCGGTCGTGGTTCCAGGCAATCGCAAGACTCATTCGCCTCCAACATACAGTGACCGATTGCGCATCTCGCGGATGGCTTCGGACGGCACAAGGAAGTCGAGCGGGCGGCCGCTCGAGGCGCGGTCACGCAAGTCCGTGCTGGATATCTCGAGGGCGGGAATCTCCACGACCGAGGCCCTGAAGCCCGCCACGAGCCCCGAGGCGCCTGGTCTCACCTGCCGTGAGCCCGGGCGGTTGACCACCACCAGCTGGAGCCGGTCGCGCAACTCCTCCACTCGCGCCCATGTCTCGAGCTCGTCGGCCACGTCAGCCCCGATCACGAGATGCAGCTCAGCGCCAGGGTTGAGCACTTCGAGCTCGGCCACGGTGTCGGCCGTGTAAGAGTCGCCGCCCCGGTCGAGCTCCAGGCGAGAGGCCTCGAGCCCTTCACAGCCTGTGACAGCGGCTGCCACCAGCGCATAGCGTCCCTCGGCTGCGGTCACGGCACGCCCCCCGACTTTCTGCCAGGGTCGGTTGGCAACCACGAGCAGTACCCGGTCGAGGCCCATCTCGTGCCGGACGTTGACCGCCGCCACGAGATGGCCGACGTGGACGGGGTCGAACGTGCCCCCGAAGATGCCTAGGCGCGTGGCGGTCACCTGGCGAGGTTAGACGCGGAGCCTGCTCATCGCGCCCTCTACGATTGCAGGATGGCAATCCGCCGCGAAGGCATGGTAGACGAGGCCAGCGCGTCGAGTCACCGAGCTGCCTGGCACCCGGGGTCGTGGCGCGACTTTCCCGCCACGCAGCTGCCGGAATGGCCGGACGCGGCTGTGAGCCGTGACGTCCAGGACAAGCTCCGAGCCCTGCCACCCCTCGTCTTCGCCGGCGAGGTCGAGCGGCTGAAGCGGGCATTGGCGCTGGTCGGGCAAGGCAAGGCCTTCCTCCTGCAGGCAGGCGACTGCGCCGAGTCGTTCGAGGACTTCAGTGCCAACTCCATCCGGGACAAGCTGAAGGTGATACTTCAGATGGCGGTGGTGCTGACGTACGGGTCGGGGGTGCCCGTGCTGAAGGTTGGCCGCATTGCCGGCCAGTTCGCCAAGCCGCGCTCGTCGCCTGTCGAGCGGGTCGGTGACATCGACCTCCCGGTCTTCCGGGGCCATATCGTCAACGACGACGTTCCCGTTCCCTCGGCCCGGGTGCCCGACCCGCGGCGGATGCTGCAGGCCTACCACCAGTCGTGCTCGACGCTGAACCTGCTCCGGGCGTTCACCAAAGGCGGGTTCGCCGACCTCTCGCAGGTGCACGCCTGGAACCAGCAGTTCGTGATGTCCAGCGCCGAGGGCAGGCGATACGAGGCGGTGGCCGGTGAGATCGACAGGGCCCTCAGCTTCATGCGGGCGTGCGGCGTCGACCTCTCGGCCGACTCGCCCATCCACCAGGTCGACCTTTTCACCAGCCACGAGGCCCTCCTTCTCGATTACGAGGAGTGCCTGACCAGGCAGGACTCGCTGAGCGGGCGCTTTTACGACTGCTCTGCGCACATGCTTTGGGTCGGCGAGCGGACCCGCCAGCTGGGCGGGGCACACGTGGAATTCGCCTCCGGAATCCACAACCCGATAGCCGTCAAGCTCGGCCCCGACGCAGACCCCGCCGACGTGGTGAGGCTCTGCGAGAAGCTCAACCCAGGCAGAGTCCCCGGCCGGCTCGCGTTGGTGACCCGTCTCGGGTCCACCAACGTCCGGGCCGCCTTGCCGCCTCTGCTCCGCGCCGTCGGCAGCTCCGAACACCCGGTGACCTGGGTCTGTGACCCTATGCACGGCAACACATTCGCCAGCGACACGGGCCGCAAGACGAGGCACTTCGACGACGTGTTGGGCGAGATCCAGGGCTACTTCGACGTCCACCGCTCGTTCGGCACCTGGCCGGGTGGTGTCCACGTTGAGCTCACCGGCGACGACGTCACCGAGTGCCTTGGCGGTATTGGCGACATCCTCGAGGAGCACCTCCCTCTTCGCTACACCACTGCATGCGACCCGAGGTTGAACGCTGGCCAGTCGATCGACCTGGCGTTTCGTGTGGCCGAGTTGCTGCGCGAGGGGTGACGGCCCGGTACCGGTGCCCCGGCTCCAGTGCTGTGACCATTGGGAGTGATGTTCCCAATGTGGAATGCGTGACCCTCGTCGCATATAATTGCCACTGGTTACGCGACCGGGGGGACTCCCAGCCAATGCGCACGCCACGACTCGACACCGCCAGATGAGGAGCCAGCTGACAGCGTTGGCCGCTGCCGGCTGCCTGGCGCTCGGGTGCCTGGCGGCGGCACCGGTCGCCACGCTGGTCGCCTCCTCCACCGGTCAGGCGACGAGCCCGATCCGCCAAACCCCGGCCAGGGCCTCCTCGTCGGGCTTCGTGAGCCCTTCGGACAGCTACGACATCGTGACGGCCGAGGGTGGCGTACTCAACTTCGGCGGCGCCGGATGGTACGGCAACGAGCGGTCGCGCCACCTCATCGCTCCCATTGTCGGCATATCCGTCACACGCGACGGGGGTGGTTACTGGCTGGTCGGCGCCAACGGTTCCGTCTTCAACCTTGGCGACTCCAAGTGGTACGGGTCGCTGGCCCACGAATCGCTCGGTTCCGGGCAGTCGATCGTCGGCATGGCTGCCACCGCCACGAACAAGGGGTACTGGCTCTTCAACCAGTCCGGTGCAGTCATCTCCTTCGGCGACGCCCGGCCGATCAACGGCGGCAACCCGCTTCCCCCCGCCGATCTCTCGACACCGATCGTCGCCGGCGCCATAGACCCGACCGGGCTCGGGGCCTGGCTGATCGACGCCGCCGGCAACGTGTACAACGTCGGGGCGGCCGGTTGGTACGGCTCGCAGAGCCCGCTGAACCTCGTGCACCCCATAGTCGCCATCGCGTCTGTTCCCTCGGGGCGCGGTTACTGGCTGGCCAACTCAGCAGGCATGGTATGGGGATTCGGCTCCGCCGTCACGGGCCTACCCGCCCCGGCCGGAGTGCAGGGGAACGCCGTCGGTATCGCCGCGGCCGGAAGCAGCAACGGCTACTGGGTCGCCACCAATGTCGGCCAGGTGGTGCCGGGCGGGGACGCCGTCACCCGCGGGCAGTCGACGCCCGGTGCCACGGAGTCGTCGGCTGTCGGCATAGCCCCGGCGCCCCAGGTCCAGACGACACTGCCGCCCGACAGCGTCGGGTATGACATCAACTGGCCGCAGTGCGCCGGCCCGTCCTCGAGCGGCACGGCCAACCTGCCTGGCCCGCCAGGCGACTACGCCGGGTCGTCCAGCTTCACTTTGGCCGTGGTCGGCGTCGACGGCTGGGCGACGGAGGACTTCAACAGCTGCCTGGCCGCGGAGGTCGCCTGGGCCAAGCAGGCCCGCTACCCGGCCGGTTCCGGGCTGAAGGGCATTCCGCCCTACGACTTGTACATGTTCCTCAACTCGCCGTCCGCCGACTCGACCATCGACTCGACCGGGCCGGCCGGCACCTGCGCCGACCTCACGAGCAAGCAGTCGCCGCACTGCCTGGCCTACAACTACGGATACAACTCGGCGCTCGGCGCCGTCCAGTACGCCGAAGCGCAAGGCGCCTACGCCAGCGTGTGGTGGCTCGACATCGAGAACGACATCTGCGCTCCGGGCGACTGGAACGACGAGGCGGACGGCGAGTGGTGGTCGTGCGACCGCGGTCTCAACGACTTGACGATCCAGGGGGCGATCGCCGCGCTGAGACGATCCGACATCACTCCGGGGATCTATTGCACGCACGTCCAGTGGCAGGACATCACCGGCGGCTACGTGCCGCACGGTGGCATGGTCTCCATCTGGATCGCAGGCGCGCCCTACTCGAGCCCGCCCTACCCGGCTGACTGGAGCTACCCCTCACCGGCGGTCGACCCGACTTACTGCAGCAACGCCAAATATGCCTTTGCAGGCGGCACACCCGTCACGCTGCAGGAGACACCTGGCAACGGGTACGTGTTCGACCCGGACCTCGCCTGCTGAGCATCCTCGTCGCGGCTACGGGCTGGAGGAGACCCAGTCAGGGGTCGGTATCCGCAGCCCGGTCGTTGCCCCCCATGTCTCGTCGTCGAGATGGGCGGCGTCGTTGAAGCGGACGAGCCACCATCTCGTACCCGTCCAGCACCACTCGGTGATCGACGAGTTGTCGGGGTAGCTGCCAAAGCGCACACCGTGCTCAGGGAGGCCGAGGAAGCGGATCATCGAGGTTCCGATCAGCCCGCCGTGCCCCGCCACAACGACCAGCCCTCCGGGATGAGCTGCCATGACCTGTCGCAGCCCGGCTTCGGCCCGATCGAGGAAACCGACCCACGACTCACCACCGGGTGCCATCTCGCGGTAGGGGTGGTCGCTCGGCTTGAGGACGCCATAGGTGTCCTCGTAGTCCTTCCACTTCATCCCCTCGGCGGCACCGACGTGGCGCTCGCACAGCGAGCAGCGACGCTCCACCGGCAAGCCGCCTAGCACCGGAGACAGCATCTCGGCAGTCTGCACGGCCCTCACCAGCACGCTCGAGTAAAGGGCGCTGGCGCCGTCCAGCTCGCCCGTGCGGCGCAGGCGGTTCGCCAGGGCACCCACCTGCTGGCGGCCATGCTCGGTAAGGCCCTTGCACGTCAGGTGGCCGGCGATGGTGTCCTCTGCATTGCTGACGGCCTCGCCGTGGCGGATCAGGACAAGACGCGTCCGCGGCGCTATGTCGGCAGTCGCGGCAACGGTCATTGCAGGGAGGCTACAGACGTGAGCCCGCCCGCCTGGCCGCTCAGACAAGAGTCTCGACGAAGGCCTCCAGCTGCCGCAGGGTCCTGCACTCGTAGACGCCGTCGCAGTACTGGGCGTACTGCTCGACGATCGAGTCACCGCTCCCCCAGTACGAGCGCGGCTCAGGGTTCAGCCAATAGACGTGACGGGCGCGCCGGCGTATCTCGTGCACGACCCAGGCCTCCGGAGCGTGGTAGTTGGAACGAGCGTCGCCCAGCAGGATGACGCTCGTCTTCGGGCCGACGTCCTTGCCCCAGCGCTGCCAGAACACGCCGAGGGCGTGCCCGTAGTCGCTGTGGCCGTCGACCCAGACGACGTCGGCCTCCTGGTTCACGCGTTGGACGGCCTCGGCCACGGTCTCGGACCTGTCGAAGATGGCCGTCACCTCGTCGATGCCGTCGATGAACACGAAGCTGCGCACCTGGGAGAACTGTGCCGAGATGGCGTGCACGAGGTGCAAGGTGAAGCGGGCGAAGGCGGCTACCGAGCCCGAGATGTCGGCGACCACGAAGATCTCAGGCTTGGCGGGCTTGGGGTGGCGAAAGCGCGGGTCGGCCGGCACGCCTCCGTAGGAGAGCGAGTGCCGCATCGTCGAGCGGAAGTCGAGCGTCCCGCGCCGGACGTGGCGGCGCTTGCGGGCCAGCCGCGCCTGCAGCTTGCGCGCCAGCGGCTGGATGGCCTTGCGAATCTGCGCCAGTTCTTCGCGGCTGGCGTGCATGAAGTCGACGTCCTCCGGCAAGGGCTTGCGGAGGGACCGCGCCAGTGCCTCGATGCCGCGGTCGGCGACTAGGCGCCGGCGGATCTCGGCCTCTATCTCGCGGCGCAGCTCGTCGATGCGAGCTTTGTACTCGTCGCCCAGCAGTCGCTTCTCCAAGGGCGTGAGCGCCCCGAGGTCGCGGCCCCTCAGCACCGGGCCGGCGGCGCCGTCCCCGTTCTGCCCGTCTGCGGGAGCGACCGCTCCCTTCTCCGCCTCGCCGAGCAGTCGCGACAGCACGCTGTCAAGGTCCAGGCTGCGCAGCGTCCGGTAGAGGTAATAGGTGCCGCCGACAGGTCGGCCCGGCTCCATGCCTGCATAGCGTCCTACCGCCAGCCGGGCGACGGCCGACAGCATGGCCGTGTCGCCGTCGCGCAAGGCGCGATAGAGCATGGCGGCGATCTCCTCGGGCGTCACCATCTCGCCACCGCCGGCACCGTCTTGCCCCTGCCCGCGGCGATCTCCCTGCCCAGGGGGGGCCGTGCCGGCTGTGTCGCCTGTTCCGTCGCCGGTGAGGTCGTCCTCGCGGATGCCGTACTGCGGCCCGCGCATGGAGAAGTACACCTCGAAGGCAGTGTCGAAGGCCCGCCAGTGCGACGAGGACTTCACGAGCGTTGCCCCGAGGGCGGACTTGATGGCTTGCCGGTCCTCCAGCGGGAGGTGCCGGACAGCTTCGGCCGCGTCAGCCGCCTCGGTCACCGACACGGGCAGACCGGCTCGGCGCAGCTCGGCTACGAAGCCGGTGAGGACGTCGAGCACTGGCTCGGGCTGCCGGGGCTACGCCGCTAGGACGCTGTCGCCGAGGAGAGCTCCTTGGCGGCGGCTTCGATGTCCGACCTGTATTTCAGCAGCAGGTGCAACGTGTCGCGAGTCGTGTCGACGTCGACGCTCTCGATCCCGAGCAGGACCAGTGTGCGGGCCCAGTCCAGGGTCTCGGAGATGGAGGGGTGCTTCTTGAGGTCGAGCGAACGGAGGGAGCGGACTATGCGGGCGACCTGGTCCGCCAGCACGTTGCTGATGCCGGGCACCTTGGTGAGCACGATCTCGCGCTCGCGCTCGAGCGACGGGTAGTCCAAGTGGAGGTACAAGCACCGCCTCTTCAGCGCCTCGGACAACTCCCGGGTGTTGTTCGAGGTCAAGAAGACAAGTGGGATCTGCGTCGCCCTCACGGTGCCGAGCTCCGGTATTGACACCTGGTAGTCGGAAAGGATCTCGAGGAGCAAGGCCTCGGTCTCGATCTCGACACGGTCGACTTCGTCCACCAGCAGCACCACGGGGTCGGTCGCCCTGATCGCCTCCAGCAGCGGCCGGGTCAACAGGAACTCCTCGGCGAAGATGTCGTCTTCCAGCTCGTCCCAGCCTGAGCCGTCTTGGCCTGCGGCCGGGCGGGTGGCGTTCTCGACCTGGATGCGGAGCAGCTGTTTCTTGTAGTTCCACTCGTAGAGGGCCTTGGACTCGTCGAGGCCCTCGTAGCACTGCAGACGGATGAGCCGCGCCCCGGTGAGGCGGGCAACAGACTTGGCCAGTTCGGTCTTGCCGGTTCCGGCCGGCCCCTCAACCAGAACGGGCTTGGCGAGACGGTCGGCCAGGTATACGACGCCGGCGAGACCGTCGTCGGCAAGGTATCCCACGGTGGCCAGCCCCTCGCGTATTTCAGGGACCGAACCGAAACGGGACTCACCCACAGGCAAGCCCTCCCCCCCTCCGGCCGGCATGGTCTCTGTCACGTTCGTACCTGTCCTTCCCCGTACACGACGTACTTCACCGAAGTCAGCTCGCGAAGGCCCATTGGTCCCCGGGCATGCAGCTTCTGAGTCGATATCCCCACCTCGGCACCCAGTCCGAGCTCGCCGCCGTCAACCAGGCGAGTCGAGGCGTTGACGACCACAGCCGCCGCGTCCACTTCCCGCACGAACCTGCGGGCGGCGGCAATATCGGAAGTCACGATGGCCTCGCTGTGGCCCGAGCCGTGGCGGGCGACGTGGTCGATGGCATGCGAGAGATCCTCGACTACCGCCACGGACATCTTGAGCGCCAGGAACTCCCGGCCGAAGTCACCTTCCTCGGCCGGGCCTATCGAGCTTGCCAGCGCCCTGGCGCGGTCGTCGCCGACGAGCTCGACGCCCTCGGCCTCCAGGGCCGCCACGATCCGCGGTAGGAAGCCGGCGGCCACGGCCTCGTGGACGACCAGCGACTCGGCGGCGTTGCAGACGCTCGGACGCTGCGTCTTGGCGTTGACGACGATCCGCTCGGCCATGTCGAGGTCGGCGGTGGCATCGACGTAGACATGGCAATTGCCGTCACCATCGATGACAAAAGGTACCGTGGCGTGCTCGAGGATCATCGAGACGAGGTCGGGGCCGCCGCGGGGGATGAGGCAGTCGATGACACCCCGCAACCGGACGAACCGTCGGGCGGCGTCGTGACTGGGGTCTTCGACGAGAAGGACGCCGTCGGCGGGCAGCCCGGTCTTGGCGAGCGCTTGGCGGAGGACCGCGACTATGGCGCGGTTTGAATCGAGGGCGGCGCCCGAACCACGCAGGAAAGCTGCGTTGCCCGCTTTCACGCAAAGGGCGGCCACGTCGGAGGTGACGTTCGGGCGGTTCTCGTAGATGACGCCTACCACTCCGAGCGGCACGCGAACCCGTTCGACAGCAAGCCCGCTCGGGAGGCGCCTGCCTTCGACGACCTCGCCCACGGGGTCGGGCAGGCCGGCGACGGCACGTAGGCCGGCGACCATGCCCTCGATCCTGGCCTCGTCGAGGCGAAGCCGGTCGACGACGGCCGCGCTCACGCCTGCGTCCTGTTGCCGCGCCGTGTCGCCGCGGTTGGCGGTCAGGATCTCGCCGCGCCGGTCACCGAGCAAGTCGGCGGCCAACCACAGCCAGTCGTTCTTCTGGGCGCCACTGGCCAAGGCGAGCAGTCGGGACGCCGCAACGGCTCGCTCGCCGAGAGCCGGCAAGCTCAGCGTGGCGGCGTCCTCAGGCATGGCACAAGCTACCTGGTGGTCGGGTTGGCCCGGGCGGCAAGGGCACCGGCCGGCCCGTGTGTAGACGACGGTACCGCTTAGGAGTCGACAAGCAGCACGAGGTCGTCGCGATGTATCACCTCGTAGCGCAATTCGTCAGGCAGGTCCTGTGTCCTTCGCCCAATCCACTCGCCCGACCGGCTGGAGGGCAGGCCGGCGATGCCTTTTGCGAACACGACACCGTCCGGCCCGCACAGCTCGACGGCGTCCTCCTCCCCAAAGCCCCCTTCCACCGCCACGACTCCGGCGGCGAGAAGGCTCGTGCCGCGCTCGACCAGGGCGCGGCGGGCACCCGCGTCCACGAGGAGCCGTCCTTTGGGCTTGAGGGCGAAGGCGATCCAGAGCTTGCGCGCCGGCAGCGAGCGAGCATGTGGCAGGAACACCGTCCCGACTCCCGGCGCCCCGGCAACGGCGTCGAGCAGCACGCCAGGCCTGTCGGCGGCCGCGATCACAGTGCGCACGCCCGACCAGGTCGCCATCTTGGCGGCTGCCAGCTTGGCCGCCATGCCACCGCGGGCCGAGTCTGAGCCCGGGCCGCCGGCCAGTTGCTCGCCGGCGCCGTCGATCCGCGCCACCTCCTCGATCAGGGTGGCATCGTCGTCGAGCCGGGGATCGGCACTCAACAGTCCACTCGTGTCAGTCAGAAGCACGAGGATCTCGGCTTGCATCAAGTGAGCAACGAGGGCCGCCAAGCGATCGTTGTCGCCGAAACGTATCTCGTCGTCGGCAATCGCGTCGTTCTCGTTCACGACCGGTACGACGCCGAGCTCGAGCAGTCGCGACAACGTCTTGCGGGCGTGCAAGTACCGCTGGCGATGCCCGAAGTCGAGCGGGGCGAGCAGCACTTGGCCGGCGAGCATGCCGTGGCGGGCAAGAGCCTCGTCGTACTGGCGCATCAGCCTGTGCTGCCCGATCGCAGCCATCGCCTGCAGACCGACGGGGTCAAAGGGCCGCTCTCCGGCGGGCGAGAGGGCAGCGACGCCGGCTGTGACAGCCCCCGAGGTGACCAGGACCACGGCGTAGCCGGCAGCCCGGGCGGCCGATACGTCCGTCGCCAGCTTGGCGATGGCGCCGGCGCTCACACCGCCGTCGGGCAGCGTGATCGAGCTGGTGCCGATCTTCGCGACGACGAGCATCGCGGTTCAGCCGGGCTCGTAGTCGAAGCTCATGTCACCGATCCTGACATGATCGCCTTGGCGCGCCCCCGCCTTGGCCAACGCCTTGTCGACGCCGATGCGCTTCAGCCTTCGCTGCACGTGGCTCAGGGCGTCGAGATCCGTCAAGTCCGAGACCGCAACCGCCCGCACGGCCTCCTTGCCCTTTACCACCCAGGTGGCGCCTTCCCGCTCCACCACGATGCCGCCGGCCGCCGGCCGGTGCACGACAGGCGCCGTCCGTGGCGCCGGTGCCGCCTGGCGGGCACGGCCGACCAGCGCTGCGCAGCGGTTCATGAGCTCGTTGACGCCGTCGCCGGTCACGGCCGAGATCTCCATCTCCCCGCCGTAGCTGGCAAGCGCCGGCCTGTATTCCCCGTGGCACAGGTCGACCCTCGAACCGACGACGACCCGGGGCCTCTCGAGCAGCTCGGGCCGGTACTGCTCGAGCTCGCGCAGGAGAATCGTCACCTGGTCACAAGCCTGCCTACCCTCGATCGGGCCTGTATCGCCACCGGCCAAGTCAACGAGGATGACCAGCACGCGGGCGCGCTCGACGTGCCGGAGGAACTTGTGCCCGAGCCCCTTCCCGTCGGCGGCGCCTTCCACCAGACCAGGGATGTCGGCGATCACGAACTGCGAATGGTCGGTGCCGGCGCCGGCGCCGCGGCCCGCCCGCCGGTTGAAGTCGACCACGCCGAGGCTCGGTCGAAGCGTGGTGAACGGGTAGTCGGCGATCTTGGGACGGGCGGCCGAGACCCGCGACACCAGAGTCGACTTGCCCGCGTTCGGGAAGCCGACGAGCGCTACGTCTGCCAGCAACTCGAGCTCCAGGTTCAGCCATCGCTCCTCGCCCCGCTCGCCTTGCTCGGCAAATGCCGGGGCGCGAAGTTTGTTGGTGAGGAACCGGGCGTTGCCACGCCCGCCCCTGCCGCCCTCGGCGGCGACGAATCTGTCACCAGCGGTGACAAGATCAGCCAAGAGGTCGCCGTCGAGGGAGCGCACCAAGGTGCCTTCCGGGACGGGGACGAGGAGGTCGGTGCCTGTGCGGCCCTGGCGCCGCTTGCTGCCTCCATGTGCCCCGTTGACACCCCGGCGGTGCGGGTGCTCCTCGAAGGCCAGGAGCGAGACGACCTGAGTGGTGGCCTCGAGAAGGACGGCGCCGCCCGTCCCACCGTCGCCACCGTCGGGCCCGCCTTCGGACACGTGGGCCTCGCGGCGGAACGAGACGCAACCAGCCCCGCCATCGCCGCCCTTGGCGTGCAGTTGTGCCTCGTCTACGAAGCCCGGCATCCGGCACCCGACCCTTCTGTGCCATCCGCCGCCGCCCGCCGGGTCGCCCTCCTGCAGCTTCTCAACGGTGCGCTCAGTTGAGCGATGGGTCCGCCGGGTGGCGGGCCAGCACCGACAGCCAGCCGCCCTGCCGGCGCAAGACCCGCTCCCAGAGCCTGTCCGGCTCAGCCGAGAGAACGTCAGCTTCCTGGCCGTCGATGACGAACCACCCACCGGCCTCGATCTCGTCCTCCAGCTGGCCCGGGCCCCACCCCGAATAGCCGGTGAACACGCGCAGACCTGTGAACTCGACCGGGATGTCCTCCGGTCCTCGGTTCAGGTCCACCGTGCCGAGGCTGCCGACGAGCGGCGAATAACCGTTGCCCTCGGTCTCCTCCAACTCCTCCAGACCGAAGTCCTCTGCGAACGAGCGCCCCTGGCTCGTGCTGCTCGGGTCCTCGCCAAACAGTCCGCCCAATCCACCAACCGGGCCGGCACCCGACACGCCGCCGGCACCGCCCGAGGCACCGCCGCCGCCGATGTTCGAGGGACTGTCGCCGCCGCCGCCGTCCGAAGGACTGTCACCACCACCACCACCACCACCATCGCCGCCGTCCGAAAGACTGTCGCCACCGCCGCCGGCACCCGAGGCGCTGTCGACCCAACTGTCATGGCTTGCTGCCCCGTCCGCCTCGTCACTACGGCCGCCCTGGCCCAAGCCAGGTCGCTCCGTCTCGACTCGGCCCACGCAGATGGCTGCATTGGGTTGCACGGGACCACCGGAGAACAGGACAGGCGGCGCCGAGGCGTGCAAGCCCCAGTGGGGGACGATGTCGTCGACGGAAGTGTCGCTCGGGCGGTTGAGCACGACGCCCAGTGCACCGTCACCGTCAGCCGCGAGCAAGAAGACGACGGTGCGATAGAAGTTCGGATCCTCGAGCGCAGGCGTGGCGACGAGGAGCCGGCCCTTGGCGGGAGGCGCCGGCATCCGCCGCGCCGGCTTACGACCCGTCGAGGCCGACTGGACCGTCCGCGGTACTGCGACCGAGCACGTCGACCAGCCGGCGACCGCGGCGGGTGCCGAACTTCACATGACCGTGGGCTGTCGCGAACAGGGTGTCGTCCTTGCCGCGGCCGACGTTCTCGCCGGGGTGGAAGTGAGTCCCTCGCTGGCGGACGATGATCGTGCCGGCTCGAACTGCGGTGCCGTCGAACACCTTGACGCCTAGGCGTTGTGCGTTCGAGTCACGGCCGTTGCGGGTGGAGCCGCCGCCCTTGGTCTTCGACACGTCCGGACCTAGCCCTTCTCACCGATGGCGGTGATCTCCAGCGTCGTGTAGCGCTGCCGGTGGCCGTAGCGCTTGCGCTGGTTCGACTTCGACTTGTAGGTGAAGCCGACGATCTTCGGGCCTTTGGTCTCGCCCACTACCGTCGCCTTCACCGACCGCCCGGCCAGTGCGTCAGCCGTGGCAACTACTTCTTCGCCGTCGACGACGAGGAGAGGAGTCAGTTCGAGCTCGTCACCAGGAGCGGCGTCCAGCAACTCGACGTCGACGACCTCGCCGACTTCGACCCGCTCTTGTTTCCCTCCTGCGTCAATGACTGCGTACATAGGTTCACAAGGATAGCAAGACGCCTGAGGGCCCTGGACCGGCTCGGTCAGGTCGCGGCGGGCGCCTCGTCGGTGCCCGGTCGACGGCTGGTCGATGGCTATTCGATGGCTATTCGATGCCCCGCAGAAGGAGCCCGCGCCCGCTGCACATCGGGCAGAGCTCGGACATGGTCTCGATCAGGCCCTCCCCGACGCGCTTGCGGGTCATCTCGACCAAACCGAGCTTCGATATGTCGTATACTTGAGTGGGCGTCTTGTCCCTGGCCAGGGCAGCCTTGAAGGAAGCCATGACCTTTTGCCGATTCGTGTCGATCTCCATATCGACGAAGTCGATGACGATGATCCCGCCGATGTCCCGCAGTCTCAGCTGGCGAGCGACTTCCTCTGCGGCCTCGAGGTTGTTCTCGAACACGGTCCTCTCGAGGCTGGACGAGCCGACGTTGCGTCCGGTGTTGACGTCGATGACCGTTAGCGCCTCGGTGCGGTCGATGATGAGCGAGCCCCCCGATGGCAGCCACACCTTGCGGTCGAGGGCCTTGTGGAGCTGCTCGTGCACGTGGTGGCGCTCGAACAGGGGCAGCGGCTCGGCGGCGGTGTCGTAGAGCTCGACCCTCTCGGCCAGCACCGGATCGAATTCTGCAACGTAGGACTTCACGATCTCGAACAGCTGCGGGTCGTCAACGAGCACGGCCCGGTGCTCTTCGGTCAGCTCCTCGCGGATCAGCCTGACCGCCATGTGCGGCTCCGAATAGAGCAGCGCCGGGGCTGCGAGGCGGGACGCTCGGTCGTCGATCTCGCCCCACTTTGCCACGAGCGACCCGACGTCCCTGCGCAAGTCGTCGGCCGAGGCACCGGCAGCTGCCGTGCGCACGATCATGCCGTGGCCATCTGGCCTCACGCTGTCGAGGATCCGGCGGAGTCGCCGGCGCTCGTTGTCGTCGAGGCGACGCGATATCCCGTAGGTGTCCGACTGAGGCACAAGCACAACGAAACGCCCCGGCAGCGACACCTCTTGGGTCAGCCGGGCGCCCTTCAGGCCGATCGGGTTCTTCGTCACCTGGCAGACGATCGTCTGGCCGGGGCGCAGCACGTGCTCGATCCTGTCGGCGCCAGGCTGCCGCTCGATCTCCTCTTTGTCGTAGGACACGTCGCCCCAGTACAACACGGCATTCTTGGGGGTCCCGATATCCACGAAGGCTGCTTCCATGCCGGGCAGGACGTTCTTCACGCGACCCCGGTAGACGTTGCCCACGATCTGCAGGGCGTCGTCCTCCGGCCGTGCCACGTAATGCTCGATGAGCGAGCGCCCTTCGAGCACGGCGATGTGTGTCCGGTCGGGCTCTACGTGGACGCACATGAGGTAGCGGCCGCGTGTCCGCCCCCGCTTGTCCTGCTGGTGCTGACCTCGCCGGTCGCCGGCAGGCAAGTCGAGAGCTCCGGCTATGGCGGCGTCGACGTCCAGTTCCGGTTCGGCACCGCGCCCACCGTGCTCTGGGCGGCTCGCCTGCTGGCGAGTTGGCCGGTCGGCCTGGCGCTGATTGCTGCGGCCCGCCCGCTGGCCTTCTCGGGTCTTGGCCCGTTCGTCAGCTGGCCGGTCGTCCTGGCCGCCTTGTCCCGCCTCGACGCTCCTGGCCCGGCCGGACTGAGCGGCTCTGTCCTGGCGCCTGCCGGCTTGGGGTCCGGTCGAGCCGCCGGTGCTGCCGGTGCTGCCGGAACCCCCGGTGTCGCCCGAGCCGCCCGAGCCTCCCGGCTGTGTGTGGCCGCTGCCGCGGCCGCGGCCGCGGCC
>JBOGHW010000074.1:0-14802 GCA_050744865.1 Acidimicrobiales bacterium
GGCCTGGCCTCGCCGCCGGCGCCCCACCGCCCGCCGCCAACGCCGGCCGGCCCGTCGGCCTCGCCGGCCCCCGGGCCCACTCGCGGGCATTTCGTCCGGTCCGGCCAGTGGTTTATGTCCCCAAGCCCGCTGCCGGGCCCACTCGCGGGCAGTTCGTCCGGTCCGGCCGGTGGTTTATGTCCCCAAGCAGGCTGCCAGCGCCGGCCGGCTGACAGCTATGGCTGTTACACCGCCGCCGTAGTCTGAGACCTATGGCGCTCGACCGAGTCGACGAGGCACCGAGGCTGAGCTTGTCGCCTCGCGCCCTCGAGTGGGCGGCGACCATGGCGGGGCACAGTTCGGGTGAGTCCCGGCTCACCACGGCGCACCCGGCGCCACCCGCGACCGGGGAGTTCGAGCCGTTCGGGCGAGAGGCACGAGAAGAGCTGGAGGCGGCCGAGCTGGCGGAGGGCGCTACCCGGTCGTTCGGCGCGGGCAACCGTGCCCGGGAAGAGGAGCCCGACGACTTCCGGACTTGTTACGAGCGGGACCGGGATCGGATCCTGCACTCGCCGGCATTCCGTCGGCTCGCCGGCAAGACCCAGGTCTTCGTCTTCCCCGCAGACCACCAGCGGACTCGCCTCACTCATGCCTTGGAAGTCGCCCAGGTTGCGACGGCCATCGCCCGGGCCTGCCGGCTGAATGTCGCGCTCGCCGAGGCGATCGCCCTCGGCCACGACTGTGGGCACGGCCCAGGGGGTCACGCCAGCGAGGACGCCTTAACGCCATTCGTCTTGGGCGGCTTCGACCACGCCGTCTGGGGGGCGGACGTCACCGCAAGCCCGCTCAACCTCTGCGCCGAGACGCTCGACGGCATCCGCAACCACTCGTGGTCGCGTCCGGTTCCGGCCACCCCGGAGGGCGAGGTGGTCTCGTTGGCGGACCGGATCGCATATACGGCCCACGATCTGGAGGACGCTGAGCGAGCCGGCGTGGTGCGGGCCGGCGACCTCCCCGACTCGGTCGTCCAGATGTGCGGCGGGACGAGAAGCCACCAGCTGCGGGCGTTCGTGCACGATGTCGTGACGACCGCAGCGGTTACGGGCGTGATCGGACTGAGCGAGACCGGCGGTCGTGCCTTGGCCGATCTTCGGGAGTTCAACTACGAGCGCGTGTATCTCCGCCCCGCCTCCCTTGAGCAATCGCAGCGAGTTGTCGACATGCTCAGCGCCCTTGTCGAGCATTACGTCTGTCACCCCTCAGAAATGCCGATCGAATACCGCCAGTCGGGTGCGGCCACGGGCCTGGCCGAGCCGGCGAATCTCGCCGTCGGATACGTTGCCGGCATGACGGACCGCTTTGCCTGCATACAGGCCATCGCTCGCCTCGGCTGGCCGGCCGATCGCCTGCCGAGGGGGCTCGATGCCGGTTAGTCGCGGCGCTGCTCTGTCAACGCGCAGGCTGTCCGTCAACACGATGTTCTCGGTGTCCGACCGGCCAGCCTCGCCGTGACGAGGACTGCGGCAGCGCAGGATCTATTGACAACCGGTCAGCAGGAGTTGATCGACGCCCTCGGCAGGACGGCGTCTTGGCCGTAGGCGCGCAGAGCAAGCTCGCCGCGGACACGACCCCTCTCACCCAACTTCGGATGCTCGCGATCCTCAGGGAACCCACGCCCCAAGGACTCTTGGAACGCATGTTTTCAACCTGGCATGCGGGTTGAGGCGACCATACTGAAGATTCGCGCTTAACACTGCTTTGCCAACGAAAGGTTACAAACGATGGCTGTTCGGACACGAAGCTCGTTCGTCAAGGAGGAAATTTCGGAGTACGCGGGGGCTCACTCCAGCGCGCCAGACGAGGTGCAGATCGCGCTTCAGGGGGTAACCCGAGAGCGGACGGGACGGGCCGCTGGCATGCAAATCGGGGACGACCAGGCTGTCCTGATGGAGACAATCGCCCGCGCCATGGGAGCTCGACGCGCCCTGGAAGTTGGCACCTTCACCGGTTACTCGGCGCTGGCCGTCGCCCGCGGCATGGGTCCCGAAGGGCGACTGTTGTGCTGCGACGTGAGTGAGGAGTGGACGGCGATCGCCCGCGAGTACTGGCAGCTGGGGGGAGTATCAGAGCGGATCGAACTGCGAATCGGACCCGCTATCGACACGATTCGCGCCCTTCCCGACGATGAGCAGTTCGACCTGGCCTTCGTCGACGCCGACAAGACCGGTTACGGTGCCTATTACGACGAGATCGTGCCCCGTCTGCGCTCGGGTGGTCTCCTGCTCGCCGACAACACCCTGCAGGCGGGGCGGGTCCTCGACCCCGCAGCTACCGACGAGTCCGTCGTCGCAATCCGTTCTTTCAACGACAAGGCCGCGACGGACCCCCGGACTCGTGTGGTCCTCCTTCCAATAGGCGACGGACTGACGTTTATCCAAAAGATGTGACGCTTGAGCCAGACGTGCGGGGGCGGGAGACATCAGGAACTGCGTTCGCGCGGTGCCCGCCTCAGCACGGTCAAGGCACGGCCCAGAACGGATTGGACGAACGGCCAGTCGATGGCATATCTATGCTACATTTAGGGCATGAGTAGGGTCCGAGTGAGCACGACTGTCGACGAGTCCAAGCTCGCAAGCGCGCGCCGACTTCGCCCAGGCATGTCTGACGCGGCGCTCATCGATGCCTCATTGTCGGCGCTGATTGCCCGGTCTCGGGCCGCCGAGATCGACGAGAGTTACGTTGCATACGAGCAGCAACCGCTTGGCCAGGCAGATGAATGGGGTGACCTGGCGTCATTTCGCGAGGCTGCGGCCTCCTCGTGACTGCTCTCCCAGCCCGGGGGGAAGCCTGGTGGTGCGAAATGCCGGGTGTCGGAAGGCGTCCGGTCGTGGTGTTGTCGCGTGACGCCGCCATTCCTCGACTGCGACGCGCTCTCGTCGCCCCATGCACGACGACTATTCGCAAGCTGGCGAGCGAGGTAGTTCTCGAGCCTGGCGAAGACCCGATCCCCTTGCTGTGCGCTGTCAACCTCGACTCCGTCGAGAGCGCCTCGATAGCGGTGCTCGTCGAGCGCCTAGGTCGCTTAAGCGACGAGCGAATGCGCCAGGTCTGCGCTGCGCTCGAAGTGGCCGTGGACTGTACTGGCTGAGCGGCCTGGTCACAGGCTTGTCGCGGCGTTAGCGGCGAACAGCTTCCAGTGCCTGGGACGACTTCGTCGGGAGCCGTTGCTCAGTCGTGGCATACGAACGCGCCAGCATGGATTCGGACCCGGAAGTGCCCCTCGGTCTTGATCGTTGCCACGAGCATCGGCTCGGCGGCCTGGAGCACGGCGTCGAAAGTGATCCCATCAGGCAGGAGGGGAGCAAGGCTCTCTTGGCTGGCCAGGTAACGAAGAACCGGCTCGGGATCCGGGACGACCAACTCGGCCCGGCGGTGGTGGCACTCGACCGAACGGAAGTACCGCCGCAGGTGCTGCTCTCCGTTCTCCAGCGTGAAGCGCTTTCCGGAGGTGTCCAGGTGGGAGGGCTGCCCGGCAAGCTGGCTGATCACCTGGTCACGAAGGGCAGCCAGCTCGGCCAAGTGGTCAATACCGTTGGTCACCACGAGGAGCAGTCCCTTCGGTTGGAGCACGCGGCGAAGCTCAGCCACGCCCTTGGCGATGTCGGGCACGTGGTAGAGCATGTGATTGGCCAACAGCGTTCCGGCACTCCCGTCGGCCAGTGGGACGGACTGGACGTCCGCGCAGGCCAGAGGCAGATCCGGCTGCTGACGGCGCAGCGCAGCCAGCATGCCCGAGGAGAGGTCCAGGCCCACGCGCTTGCGGCTGCTCAGAGCATCGAGGTACTGCCCACCGCCGGTCCCCACGTCGACGACTGGCTCGAGCAACTCGTCCGGCCCACCGGCCAGGTCAAAAAGCCACTCGGTGATGGGGGCCAAGTCCGGCTGGATGAAGCGGTAGATCTGCTGGCGGTCGGCCAGGTAGCCCGGCGTGGCGTAGGCGACGGTGGTCAACCGGGCTCGGTCCGTAATTGGATCGAACCTCGTCGTGTCCCCGCTCGACGCCATAGCGCCACGATAGAGGGCCGTCGCCTCCTGCCTTGATGTAGTGGTCCCGCCCCTTGTTCTCCCGTTCCCATCCGTAGCCGGACGGTCACCTAAAGGGTCGGCGAGGCGCGGGGGGGGGGGGCAGCGATCTCGCCGGCCAACGCCCAAGCAAACGGCGCGCTTGCGCCTTCGTCTACATACCAGCGACCTGGCGGTGGCGGCCCGTTGGGAGTTGCACCGCAGGCGTGCTCGGGCCGCGCAGACGGCCGCCCAGGTCTCCTGGGAACTCGGCGACGCCCCCGCTCCTTCTCACGAGATCGACGGCTTCAACGCATGGAAGGCGGTCCTGGCCGGTTACCGCAATTGGGCCGGCGAGGTCACGTCTCGCAAGCCGAAGCCAACCAAGAAAGGTCCGGAACTTCGCGAAAGCCGGCGCGAGCGCTTCGACGAGCGCCAAGCGATCTGGAGCTGGAAGCAACGACATGCGCCGCTTGCAGCCTGGGCAAACCGCCATGTCGAGGCGGCGTCCTGGTTGTTGGTGCACCCCGATCTTGCCGGCGTAGCAGCCGAGGACCCGGCGGGCGCCTGCGACTCCTGGTTCGCTTTCCGGCGAGAAGTAGTCGGGCAAGGGCGGCATTCTGGTCGGCTTGGGCCGGAGTGAACCCGGAAGCTGCCGAGCGGCGGGCACGATGGCTCGCCACAGCTGGCGGTTGATCGCCGGTCGTTACGTGGCTGCCGTGATTTCGGCGACCTCGGCCTCGGAGAGCACCACGGACGCGGCGGCGACGTTGCCCTCCAGGTGTGCCACCGAGCCGGTGCCGGGTATCGGGATGATCTGCTGTGAGCGTGCCAGCATCCAGGCGAGCGCCAGCTGGCGGGTGGACACGCCGTGCCGGGCGGCGATCGCGTCCAGCAGTACTACCTTGTCGGACTCCTGGATGGGAGCCCACGGGAGAAACGCCAGCCCTCCCACCTCACAAGCCTCCAACACCGCAGCCGAGGAGCGATCGTTGACGTTGAAGCGATTCTGCACGGACACGATCGGGGCCAGCGCCTGTGCCTCAGCCAGCTGCGAGGTCGTGATGTTGGACACGCCGATGTGCCGTATCTTGCCCTGGGCTTGCAGCTCGACGAAGGCTCCGATGGAGTCGGCCAGCGGGACGGCGGGATCGGGGCGATGGAACTGGTAGAGCGGGATCTCCTCGAGCCTCAGCCGCCGCAGAGACCCTTCGCACACGGTCCGGATGTGCTCGGGCCGGCCGTCAGGTTCCCAGCGTCCCGGCCCAGGCCGGACGAGGCCAGCCTTCGTGGCGATGACGAGGTCGTTTGGGTAGGGGTAAAGGGCGGCGGCAATCAGCTCCTCGCTGACGTCTGGCCCGTAAGAATCAGCCGTATCGATGAAGTTGACACCGAGCCCAACCGCCCGCCGGAGCGTCGCCAGCGCTGCCTGGCGATCGGCCGGCTCGCCCCAGATGCCCGCTCCGGTGACTCTCATCGCCCCATACCCCATCCGGTTGACGACCAGGTCGCCGCCGATCGTTATGGTGCCGCCTGCTGCCGCCGGCGCCTCTGGCTGCATCGGATACCTCTTTCTGCCCGCTCGGGGCACAGATCTCTGCGCGAGGCTAAAGCAGGCGGAGCTGCCAACCTGCCGGGCCGGGCGCCCTACGATGACCAGGAGCACCGGCCGAAGGCCGACCGGCGACCAAAGGAGCAGGCGTGGACGTTCGTATCGGGATCATTCACACCCCGAAGGAGCTCGATATCGAGCTAGCCGAGGGCACCGACCGCGACGGTGTGATCGCCGATGTGGACACGGCATTGTCCCAGCCTGAAGGAGTCCTGCGGCTGGTCGACAAGCGCGGCCGCCAAGTGCTCGTGCCGACGGCCCGCATCGCCTATGTCGAGGTGGGCGCCGCCGAGGACGGCCGCAGGGTGGGCTTCGGCGCTCCCAAGCCCTAGGGCGTCGAGGCCGTCGTGGCGAGCCTGCTGTCGCACCGCCTCTTGTTCGTCACCGGCAAGGGCGGGGTGGGCAAGACCACCACGGCTGCCGCGCTCGGCATCCTTGCGAGCGAGCAGGGCAAGCGCACCCTCGTTTGCGAGGTCGAGCCGAAGGGCGATCTTGGCTTCGCCTACGAATGCGGGCCGACGCCATTCGCCGGCCAGCGGGTGGCTCCCGATCTCACAGCCATGTCCATGGACACCGAAGCAGCGCTGCGCGAGTACCTCCGGCAAATAGTCAAAGTGCCGGTAATGGGCAGGCTGAGCCCGGTGGCAAGGGCGTTCGACTTCGTGGCCACGGCGGCACCTGGCATCCGGGAGATCCTGACGGTCGGGAAGCTCTGCTACGAGGTGAGGGAGCGGCACTACGACCTCGTGGTCGTGGACGCCTCCGCCACGGGCAGCGTCGTCGGCCAGCTGGCGGCACCGACCGGGATCAACGAGCTGGTCGGCGTCGGTGTCGTGAGATCGCAGACCGAGTGGATGCTGGACATACTGCGAGACCCTGCGCAGACAGGTGTAGTCCTCGTGTCGACGCCAGAGGAGATGCCTGTCACCGAGGCGATCGACCTTGCGGGTCGTCTGGCTGCCGACACGCCGGTCCACCTCTCGTGCGTGATCGCCAATCGCGTCCTTCCCGAGCTGTTCGTCCGAGCCGAGGAGGAGATCTTCGACCGCCTGGTGGCGCCGTCGATGGTGGCCCGCCTTGCCGAGGGGGTCGGTGCCGGCGCCCCGGAGGTCGAGGCTGTGCTGAGTGCCGCCCGCCTTGCCGTGACGATCCGGCGGGACGGCTCGGCGCATCTCGAGCGCCTGCGGCAGGCCATCGGCCAGACGGCGCCCCTCGTCTACATCCCCTACCTGTTCGGGCGGGCTCACGGGATGAGAGCCATACGCCAGGTCGCCGCCTCCCTCGGGGAGGAGCTGTGAGCCGAGCGACGCCGACGATCGAGCAGCTGCTGTCTGCCAAAGAAGTCGTCGTCGCCTGCGGCCCCGGTGGCGTTGGCAAGACCACATCCTCGGCGGCCCTGGCGGCTACGGCAGCCGCCCGCATGGGAGGACGCGTCCTGGTGGTCACCGTCGACCCTGCCAAGCGGCTGGCGGACGCCCTCGGTTTGAAGGGCATCGGCAACGCCGTCACGCGTGTCCCTGAGGCAGCCTTCGCGGCGGCAGGCGTCAAGCCGAAAGGTGAGCTTTACGTCGCCATGCTCGACATGTCCGAGTCCTGGGACGCCCTGGTCAACCGCCATGCCCCGGACGAGCGGACGGCCGCCCAGATCGTCGCCAACCCCCTGTACCAGAACATCACGCGGCGTTTCGCCCAGGGTCACGACTACATCGCCATGGAGCGGTTGTACGAGCTGCACGAGGAGGGTGACTACGACCTTCTCGTCGTTGACACTCCACCCTCCCGCAACGCGCTCGACCTCCTCGACGCTCCCTCCCGCATGGCTGACTTCTTCTCGTCGCGCCTGTTGCGCTGGCTGACGGTCCCGTACCGGTCACGCCTCGTGAACCTGGCCTCTCGACCCTTCTACCAGGTGGCCGATCGCGTCCTCGGCAGCGAGATACTGCAACAGTTGGCGGACTTCTTCATCTTGTTCCAGACGATGCGCGACGGGTTCGTGCTACGCGCCGAGGCGGTGAACCGGTTGCTGCGCGACGTGCGCACGACGTTCCTGCTCATCACGACGCTGGAGGCAGCTCCTGCCCGCGAGGCGGAGGAGTTGGCAGAGTCCCTCTCACAACGCCATCTGCACCTCGGCCTGCTCATCTGCAACAAAGTCCTGCCCTGGTCGCTCTCGGACGCCGGCACGGCCGAAGTGGCCGACAAGCTCGGAGCCGCCTCGAAGGACATGGCAGCCGAGATGAGCCGACACTTCGGTAAGAATGGCGTGCGCGAAGAGGTGGTAGCGACGGTGCTCGACGAAGTGACGCAGAGTTACTCGAACTTCCGGCTCGTCGCCAACCGCGAGTCGGAGCTGTTTCGAGAGCTCTCGTCCCGTTACGAAGTGACCGCAGCAGTCGGCTACCACGCAGGCAACATCACCGACATCAAGGGACTGTTGAGCATCGGCGCCGTCATCTGGGGCGACGAGAAGACCTGATCTACACCCAAGGAGAGTTACCCACGTGGACATTGTCAACCGCCAAGTCGAGGAGTACGCCACGGAGCACTCCTCCCCGGTTGGGGCGCACCTGAAGGCAGTCGCCGAGCGGACCCGAGCAGATCACACAGATGCCGGCATGATGGTCGGCCGGCTCGAAGGTGCCTTCCTGGAGATGCTGGTGCATGCCGTGCAGCCCCGATTGGTGCTCGAGATCGGCACGTTCACCGGGTATTCGGCCATCTCCATGGCTGCGGCGCTGCCTCCGGGCGGTCACATCGTCACCTGCGAGGTTGACCCCGAGCACGCCGCCTACGCCCGCCAGAACATCGAGGCGAGTGACTTCGCCGATCGCATCGAGCTGAGAGAAGGGCCGGCACTTGCGACTATCGAGACGCTGGAAGGTCCTTTCGACCTGGTGTTCATCGATGCCGACAAGCCGAGCTACGCCGCTTACTTCGAAGCCACCGTCCCCAAGCTGGCCGAGCACGGCCTGATCGCCGCCGACAACACGCTGTGGAGCGGCCGTGTCCTCGACGATGATTCCACGGAGAGCACGGGAGCGATCAAGGCGTTCAACGACTTGGTCGTGTCCGACCCTCGAGTGCGCTGCGCCCAGCTCACCGTGCGCGACGGAGTCACGCTCATCCGCCGAGTCGCCTGACCGGGCGTCCGGGGAGCCCAGATGCTCGACTACCACGTCCACCTCTGGCCGCACACCGACAGGGCCGACGAGACCGACCTCGTGGTCGAGAGGCTGGCTGAGTACTGCTCCCGGGCGGCGGCCGCCGGAGTGAGGGAGATTGCGCTTACTGAGCACTTTCACCGGTTCAGGCGCGGGCGAGAGGTGGTGGACGGCTTCTGGGCGGACGAGCCGGACCTGGAACTGCGCCAGGACATGGCGGAGTACTTCGACTTCCACGCCACGGTCGACCTCGACGCCTACGTCGAGGTCGTTCTGGCTGCCAAGCAGGCCGGTCTGCCGATCGTGGCCGGCCTCGAGGTCGACTATTGCCGTGGCCAGATGGATCTGGTCAGCAGTCTGCTCGCCGGGTATCCCTTCGACGTGCTCCTGGGCTCCATCCACTGGATCGGCAACTGGATGTTCGACGTCCTCGACTCACCCCTGCAGATGCGCCAGTGGGAGGTCCGCGGTGTCGACGCCGTCTGGCACGACTACGCCCTGGCGATGGAGGAATTGGCGGCGACGCGGACCTGCGACGTCCTGGCGCACCCGGACGTCGTCAGAGTCACGGGCCGCACCGCAGACCCCGGGGTCGTCACCGAGGTGGAGGCGCGGATAGCCGAGGCCGCCGCCACGAGCGGCATGGCAGCAGAGGTCTCGTCTGCAGGGTTCCGCAAGCCCGTCGCCGACGGCTATCCCTCGCGTAGGCTCCTCGACCGCTTTGCCGCTCTCGGCGTCCCCATCACAACGGCCTCGGACACCCACGGGCTCTCCCACGTCGCGGATCGGGCCGCAGTGCTGCACGAGCGCGTGTCACGAGCCGGGTACACGTCCCTGCGGGCTTACCGGGGCCGCCAGGGCCTCGACGCCCCGTTGGGGCCACCACCCGGCTCCGGCGTGAAACCGGGCGACTCCAGCGATTCGAAGAGCCGCGTCCAGGCATCGAGCGGCTCGCCAGGGTTGGCGTGACTTCGCCTCTCGATATCGCCTACCGGGACATCGACCTCGAGCCGGGTGCCCGGCGACACCTCGAGCGACTGACGGTGTCGTGGAACTTGCTGGCAGATCTTTGTTTCTCTGATTTGTTGCTGTACGTCCCGGCGGACAGCCTCGGCTTCGCCGAGCCTGGGCGCAGCACGACTCGCTTCGTGGTGATGGGCCAGGTCCGGCCGACGACGAATCCAACGCTGTTCGACATCGACCTCGTCGGACAGGTCGTGTCGTCCAAGGAGGTGGAGCTGGTTCTCGAGTCGCTGCGGACAGGAGCCATCTCCATAGGCGAGCAACGCACCGACGCCGGCGATGGGCACGTCCGGCTCGAGTGCATACCTGTGCGTTACTCCGGCCAGGTAGTCGGGATCATGTGCAGGCAGTGGGCGCCGTCCATCACGCGACGTCGCGGCTCGTTGGAACGTGTCTACCTCGATCTGTTCGAGCGGCTGTCTGCCATGGTGACCGACGGGATCTTCCCGTTCCCCGACGACGACCTTCCTGTGGAGAGCGCGCCGCGGGTCGGCGACGGCGTGATCGTCGTGGACGACCGCGGGCGAATCAGCTACGCCTCTCCCAACGCCGTGAGCGCCCTTCACCGCATCGGCATCATGAGCGCCATGAGCGGTGCCACCTTGCCAGCCCTCGGCCTGGACACCAGCGTCGTGCAGGACGCCTTCGCCACGCGGCTCCCCGTCGTCGAGGAGATCGAGCGACGTTCCGACACCACGCTCCTGATCCGCTGCATACCGCTCGTGGCCGTCGGCGAGCTGACGGGCGGCGCCGTTCTCCTGCGCGACGTCACAGACGTCCGCCGCCGTGATCGCTTGCTTCTCACCAAGGACGCCACGATCCGTGAGGTCCACCACAGGGTCAAGAACAATCTGCAGACGATCTCCTCGCTGTTGCGCCTGCAAGCCCGCCGTCTGGACACCGAGGCGGGTCGTAGTGCGCTGGCCGAGGCCGAACGCAGGATACGGGCCATCGCCGTCGTGCACGAGATCCTCTCGCGCGAGTCCGGCGACCAAGTTCCCTTCGACGAGATCGTGCACGCCCTCGTGCGAATGGCCCAAGAGACGAGCGACGCCCCCAATGCCGTGGCGGTCCGTGTCGACGGCCACCTCGGCGATCTTCCCGCCGACATGGCAACGCCGCTGTCCGTGGTACTGGCCGAGTTGCTGCAGAACGCAGTCGAGCACGCCTTCGGCCCTCCGGGCTCAAGCGGCGCCGCCGCCTCCGAGCCGGACTCTCGCATCGACCTCGTCTTCGCTCACGACACAGACGCTCTCAACGTCACCGTGCAGGACAACGGCAAAGGGTTGCCGGAGGGCTTCGACATCGAGCTCACGCGCAGCCTCGGCCTCTCCATCGTCAGGGACCTGGTACGCACCCAGCTCTACGGTAAGATCACGATGACCAGCGCCGGAGGCACGCTTGTACGTTTGCGGCTTCCGATCGCGGGCTCGCCGGACGGGGTGGGCTAGCCGGACGGGCGACAGCTCCGCAAGGAAACGTCGCCGTGCGGCGTCTAATTCCTCATGAGCCTGCCCGGCGCAGTGAGTAAGCTGGAGGGGGAAGCCGACACCGGCACACCTAGAGCTCCCCTCCAGATTCTGGTGCACGAAGGGCGGCGGCAGGGTTCGCCGGGATCCGAGGAGGGCAAGACGGCGAACCCCGAGCTGGAGAGGCCAGCCCAAACCCTTTCCTTCGAGGCGTTTTACACCGCGTCCTTCGAGAGTCTCGTCCGCCTGGCGTTCATCCTCACCAGCTCGCGTGAGGTAGCCGAGGACCTCGTGCAGGACTCGTTCGTGCGCTTGCACCGGCACTACGACAGCGTCGAAGCCCCGGACCGGTACATCCGGCGCGCCGTGGTGAACGCCTCCAGGTCATACTTTCGCCGAGCTGCGCGAGAGCGCGAGAAGCGACCGCTTCTCTACGTGATCCCCGGCGGAGGCGAGTCGCCGGGAGCGACCGGAGAGTTGAACGACATCCTCCTCTCGCTTCCGTACCGCCAGCGGGCTGCGATCGTCCTGCGTTACTACTCGGACCTCTCCGAGAACGAGATCGGCGAGATTCTCGGCTGCCGTCCTGGCACCGTGGGGTCGCTCATCCACCGCGGGCTCGAGCGCATGAGGAAGGCAGTACAAAGGTGAGCCTGGAAGAAGATCTCGAGCGCCAGTTGCTGGCGCGGTCCGCCGGGGTCCACGTCGCTCCCGATCTGGACGATCTCGGTCGGCGGATCAGCGACCGCGAGCACAGGGTCCAGCGCCGCGAGCGGCTCGCCTTGAGCACTGCAGTCGTAGTCTTGGCCGCCTCGGTTGGCGGCCTGGTCGGTGCCGTGGTCGGCTCGCCCCATGCCAGTCCGACGAGCTCGAATGTGGCCGGCTTTGACAACGGCGGTGGCAAGCAGGCAGATCAGGCTCCGACAAGTTCAACCGAGACACCGTCCACCGGAGGCCGGCCGAGCACGGTGCCGGCGACCATCGTCAACGAAGCGTTGCCCGGTGGCCTGCACGTTGCAGCCACACTGCAGCCCCTGGCCACTCCTCTCGCCATCACGCTTCAGTCGAGCGGAGCCGGCGAGTGCTCCAGAGCCTCTGTCGTCACCACCACCGTGGGCCAGGACGGCCAGTTCGGCGGTGGCACGGCGGTGACGAGCCTCCCGGCGCTATCGCCGTCAGGTTTGGAGATCCTGTCTTCAGGCATCCTGCAGCTGCCAGGTGGCGGGGAGGCCTGGTGGGCGACCACAGCTGTCGGTAGCGCGGTGGCGCGGGTCGCAGCCGAGAACCTGGGCGGTGCCCCTGCGGCTGCCACGCCCTCACACGGCATCGCTGTGGTGGCCGGCCCGATAAGCACCACCAGCACCTCGGACGGAGACATGAGCGCCGTGGCGGAGGCGGCCGACGGCCAGTCGCTGCACTCGCTGGCCTTCGTGCTCGGGGAAGATCCGATAGTCGTCGGCGAGGCGCCGACCCCACGCGCTGCAGGTTGCTCGGCGGCGAGCATGCCCGCCGCTCCGCAATCGGCTACTTCGAGCCAGCCGGCGGATCCGCAGCTGGATGCGGCGGCCATAGCCGCCTCCTACGAGCAGGCGTACTCTGCAGACCCTTTGCTGGGCTTCTCGGCAAATCTGGCCGCTGTGGAGGGTGGAGCCATACTGACCTCCCCTCCGGCAGCGTCGACCAAGCAGGGCGATGGTGGCGACAGCCATCCCGAAGGCAAGCCGACGTTGCCTACAACACAGCTGAACCAGTCCAGCAGTGACGCCCTCGTCGGAGCGCCGCTCGGCATCCAGCAGATCTCTTTCACGTCGGCAAGCAGCGCCACGGTTGTCTACGCAGTCGAGAACGTGTCGTTCACCGGTCAAGCAACCCTTGGAGCCGACGGGATCTGGCGCGTGACCAGGCAGACGTTCTGCGGGGCTGTCCTGGTTGGCCTCGTCCAGGGTGACGTTCCCCCGGACGTGCTGAGCGCCTGCGGCGGATAGACCGGCTAGGCCGTGCGGCGGCGCCTGGCGGCTAGCCAAGCCTTGCGGAGCTTCCGGCGCTCTTCCTCCGAGGTCGCTCCCCAGACGCCCGACTCCTGGTTGGTTGCCAAAGCGAACTCCAGGCAGGGCTCCCGTGCCTCGCAGGTTAGGCAAACGGCCCGGGCCGCCTCGATCTGGTCGATGGCCTGTCCGGTGGTCCCGATGGGAAAGAACAGATCAGGATCGGTGTCACGGCAGGCTGCGCCTTGCCGCCAGTCGTCGGTGTCCCACTCGATCGAGCGGGTCCAAGTGAGAGCCAACGTCGCCTCCTGTATCCGTGCCAGAGACCTTTCCGCTGCTCACTCGTGAAATCACTCACAAGTCTCCCACTCAGATAACCCAAGTCGAAGCGGTGGTGGGAGGGAGAAACAGACGGATTCCTGCCCCAGCAGAATACGCCGCATTGGGCCCAGTTGCAAGCATGTGCTCACGAGCACACAAAATTTCTTGCCGGTAGCCGACGCATGAGCCGAGCCTGGCCTCCTCCGGCCGGTCCGGTCCGGCAATATCGTCGGCGGTCGGCTCACGATCACCTGGAGGTCACTCGAATGCCGCTCGTGCTCGCCCACCGAGGCTCGGTCGCTCCCGCCCGCCGTGTCCGGGAGAACACCATCGAGGCGTTCGAGCTGGCGGCCGAGCTAGGTGCCGACGGCGTCGAGCTCGATGTGCGCCTCACAGCAGACGGCCAGCTCGTCTTGCATCACGATGCCCTCGTGCCGCCGGAGACCGAGGCCGAGCCCGGTGGTGGCGAGCGGTCGCCGGGCGTCCGGATCGAGACGGCCAACCGTGCCGACCTGCCCGGATGGATCCCGACCTTGGAGGAAGCGCTGGCGGCGTGCCTGGCGGCCGGGATGCTCGTCAACGTCGAGGTCAAGTCGGAGCCAGAAGGCCCTAGCCGCGACCCTGACGAGCGCTGCGCCACGGCTGCCGCCCTGACCTGCGCCGCAGCAGGAGCCGGTGGCCGGATCGTCCTGTCTTCGTTCTCCATCCCCGCCCTTGCGGCGGCCCGTGCCGGCGGTGGTGCCGGGCTCGGCCTTGCGTGGCTCTGCGAGCCGCGGACGGGCGTGGGCGAGGGCGGGGACATCGCGCGGGTCTCGTGGCCGGCCATTGCCGAGGGCCTGGAGGGGAGGGGCGGTCTGGCGGCCTTGGGCCATCTTGCCCTCGATGGCCTGCACCCGTACTACCGCTTGGCTGACGTGGGCTTTGTCGGCTCTGCGCACGTCCGGGGGCTGGCTGTGCGGACTTGGACGGTCGACAAGCCCGAGCGCATCGCCGCCGCCGCAGCAAACGGGGTCGACGCCGTCATCACCAACGACGTGATCGGGGCCCGCCAGGTGCTCGGGCGCAGCTGACCAGGGTCGTCACGGGGCCAGTTGGTCAAAGTGGCGGTCGATCGTTCACAATCTTCACCATGAACGTCGCCGTCTGCGTGAAGCAGATACCGGATCCGGTCGATCCGCCCAAGCTCGACC
>JBOGHW010000075.1:0-105985 GCA_050744865.1 Acidimicrobiales bacterium
CGCGCCGGTGCCTGTCGAGGCTGGCTCGCAGACCGTGACCTCGCAGGTGTCGGTCGTCTTGTCTCTGGCGCGAGCCGGAGGTGGTTTGCGCCTGACTTAGCGATAGGGATCGGTCCCGGAATCAAGCAGCATCCGCGGGTCTCCACGAGGAGTGGAGGACCATCGGATGATGACCGTAGAAGCCCGCGGGACCGACCGTGCTGGACGACGCGCGAAGCGGTTCTTGACCCCGCTGCAGAAGTACGAGATCTTCCTCCAGCTGGTGCGCCAGGAGGTGACGGTGATCGAGGCCGCCGAGCATTGGGCGGTGGATCGCAGCGTCATCATGCGCATCCGCACGGTGGCCAAGGAAGGCGCCCTCGAGGCGCTGTCGAAGTCGCGTCCGGGGCGTCGTGGCAAAGAGCGCGACATGGAACTCGAGGAGGCACGGTCCGACGCGGCACGCCTGGGCGAGGCCTTGAAGGAGATGGCCGTCAAGCTGATGCTGGTCGAGGGAAAAGGGCGCTGGGGCTGAGTGGCCGGGTCCCACGCCGAGTGGACGCGGCCACCAAGGCCGCGATCTTGGGGCTCGTCGACGACGCCACGGACGCCGGCTGGAGCTTCGCCGGCGCCTGCCGGGAGCTCGAGCTCGGCGAGGTGCGCGCCTACCGCTGGATGGAGCGCAGGAGCGCCACAGAGCTCGACGACCGCTCTCCCGGTGGCCACCCGATGCACGGCCTCTTGGACGACGAGGTCCTGGCGATCATCGCCCTCTACCACGAGTGGGGCGACGTCGACCGATCGCACCGCAAGCTCGCTCACCGTGGCTCCTACACGAACACCGTCTGGGTCGCCCCCTCCTCGGTCAGGCGTGTTTTGGCTGCTCACGGGCTCGTCCTGCATCCGCCCAAGCGCCCGGGAAGCTCTGTACGCAAGCCGTTCCCCGACTGGGTCGAGTACCGGCCCAACCAGATCTGGATATACGACACGACGCACTTCACCCGGTGTGGCGCAGCCGTGATCATCGTCGAGGACCTCGTCTCGAGGAAGTGGCTGTCCCACCTCGTCTCGTCGGAGGAGACCTCCACTCAGGTCGAGATCGTCTTCACCGACGCGCTCGCGGCCGAGGGGCTGCTCGATGCCGTCGAGCGACGCGCGGACGGGCGTGTGGACGTTGGGACCGACGACGAAGCTCGCCCGGTCCTTCTCGCCGTCTCGGACAACGGCGCCCAGATGACCTCGGGGTCGACGCGCGAGTTCATGGCGCTGTGCGCGATCGCCCAGCACTTCGGCCGGCCCGGAACGCCCACCGACCAGTCCTGGATCGAGAGCTTCAACGGGCACCTGAAGGCCGAGTACCCCCACCTCGACAAAATCACCGACATCGAAGTCCTGCGCCGGGAGCTCGACGTCATCCGCCCGAGATGGAATGGGGTTCGCCTCCATGCCGGTATCGGATACGTGACGCCCGACGACGAGCACGAAGGGCGGGGTCGGGCCATCCGCAAAGCCCGAGAGGCCGGGCTCGAAGCGGCACACCTCCGACGTCTCGCCTACCATCGCAGCACCCGACCGACAAGCAAGCCGGAGGCCCGATGATGTTGTTTGAATCAGCCGGGATCCCTATCGCTAACTCGGAAACACGTCAACCCGCTGACGCTGGCCACCAGACAGGGTCATGCCGTTTTCGCCGAGCGTGGTCTGAACCCCGTCCGGAAGTTGGCTCACGAAATCCAGCGCATGTGCGATTCTGAGCGCTTCCTCCACGCTGGACGCCTCGGCATGATGCCCCATGCGGACGTTGTCGGCCACGCTCATCGAAAAGAGGGTTGGGTCGTCGAAGGCAACGGTGACGGCAGTGCGCAGTTCTGCTTGCGAGAGGGTCGAGATGTCCACGCCGTCCAACGTGATCCGTCCTCTGACTGGGTCGTAGAGTCCCGCCGCCAAGGCCGCAAGCGTGCTCTTACCACTACCCGTGGCGCCGACGACAGCCAGGGTCTCACCAGGAGCGACCCTTAGGGTCACTCCACTCAGAACTGGGGCTCTCTCTTCGGGCGTGCCGGGGTAATGGAAGTCGACCCCCTCGAAGACGAGTTCTGCTGCCATCGATGAGCTGGGGAGGGTGGCATGCCTATCGTTCGGGGCTACCAGCTCCTCCAGGATCTCGAAGTAGCGGTCAGTCGCGGCCGCGGCGTCATGGCATGAAGCCAGGAGCGGTCCCACTTGCGCCACTGACGGAGCCAAGACCAAGACAAGCGCCAGGAAGGCCACAAGAGCGCCGGTCGAAAGGTGCCCGTGAGCGACTAGCTCGGCGCCGATCACGAGCGCGCAGGCCGTCGCAGCCTCTGGCAGAGCGACGAGGACGGCCGAATAGCGGCCGAGCAGGTCCGCCTTCTGGAGCTCGGCATCGCGTACGTGGTGCACGTCTTCCTTGAACCGTAGGAGGCGATTGCCTTCCTGGCGGAGTCCTTTGATGACGCGGATACCGAGGACTGATTCTCTGACGGTAGTGGTGAGGTCGCCGGAGGAATCCTGCGCCGATCGGGTTGCCACGGCATACCTGCGCTCGAAGCGCGCGGACGTGACGATGAACGCGGGGACCGTCACGATCACGATGAGCGCCAGAGCCCACTGCTGGCTGATCAGAATCGCTGCGCCGGCAAAGATCGTCACCGTATTGACGACGATGAACGTCATCTGTCCGGCCAAGAACAGCCGCACCACCTGGAGGTCCGTCGTCGCCCTGGAGAGCAGCTGGCCGGCGGCCCAGCGGTCGTGGAACGAAACGGGAAGCGCTTGCAGGTGCCGATAGAAGTGCTCCCGCATCGCCGCCTCAACGGCAGCCAGCGGACCAGCTGCCAGGCGGCGGCGAATGCCGAAGATGCTTGCCTCGGCGACCCCTAGCGCGAGCAGCGCGACGCCACCGAAGACCACCGCGCCGGGTTTGTGGCTCGCAATCGGCCCGTCCACGATCCACTTCAGTACGAGCGGCATGATGAGTGCTAGGCAAGAGGCCAGCGTGGCCAGTGCCGTGGACGCTGCCAACTTGGTCCGGTGAGGCCGCACGTAGGGCCGGAGGCGGGCCAGAGACCGAAGGGATGAGCCTTTCGAGGACGAGTCGTGTTCAGGCTCAGTCACTTCGCCTCACCGTGGTGACAGCAGCAGCTGCGTCACGGACGCTCGGCGGGCGGGCGGTGTCTGGCTCGCACGAGAGTTCGTCGCCGTCGATGGCGAGCTCGAGACGGAACTGCAGCGCCGCCCCTGTGGAGCGCTTGGCGAAGGCTAGAGCGTGGTCAGACCGTCGCTTGCCGCGGCGGCCGATTGCAGAACGTGGCACGGGTGGAGCTCCTCGAGCATGAGAGGGAAACAGGCAGCAAGAAACGCAAATGGGTCTCCATTGCTGCACCTCCCTTCTGCTCGGGGCCGTGACCGGCCAACTGCGCTTGCATGCCAGCGGCAGCTATCGAAACGGTATCACGGGCGTCCCAGTTCGACGATGGTTCCGCGTCGAGGCTCGTGGAACGACGATCGTCAAAGAGCCTTGCCCAACCACAACTACGCACAGGTGACGCCGGATCTTCAGATAGTCGTCAGGGCTGATGAGAACGGCGGCCTCGCGCCATTGCGCGCTCGTGGTGGTACTCGACCGGTCGATAACTTCAGGCAAGTGGTCCCGGACGGCTCGCAGCGGCTCGGTGCTCATGGCCACAATTGTGGCGCTATCGTGGCGAGTCGTCGAACCCCTCACCCCACAGTTCGAGCAGCTGGCTCAGCTTTGAGTGAAGCTCGTCCCAGTTCGAATAACGACACCGCCATGCCACGAGGCCCGCTGACTCCCCCCGAGCAACCAGTCACTGACGGAGAGATCGTCTTACGGCTACGGCGCCAAGACGACGTGCCCGCCATTGCCGAGGCCTCCCGCGACCCCGAGACGCTGCGCCGGTTGGACGACAGGCCAATGACGAGAGAGCAACAGAGTGGATCGGTCGGACGTGCCCAGGCACAGTGGCAGAGCGGCCGAGCTGCGCCGTTTGTGATCGCGGATGCACAGACTGACCTCGCCCTGGGTCTTGTGAATCTGCAGTTCGGGGATGACGACGAAGTCGCCGGACTCGCTGTCTCGGTGTTTCCGGCGTCGAGGGGTCGCGGTGTGGCGTCAAAAGCGCTTCTGCTGGCTGCCGGCTGGGCCCTGGGGGAGTTGCAGCTACGGCGCGTGTTCGCGGAGGCAGCAGTGGACAACGTCGCTTCGCTCCGAGCGATCGAGAAGGCCGGATTCCAGCGCGAGGGCCTGCTCCGCCAGCACTGCAAGACCGCGGGTGCCAGACATGACTGCGTCATGTACTCGCTGGTTCCGAGCGAAGTCGTACGTGGAAGTGTCGACGCTCATCAGGAGGCGACGGCGGCGACGCGAGCTGACCGGGACGCTCGTTGAACCAAGCCGTCCTTGATGTCGCGGTTGTGCTTAAGTGGTTCCCCTCCGACACGAGTCCTTCGAGGATCGCGAACTCCGAGCCGACTATGAGGCGGGTCGTCTGTTCGTCGTCGTGCCTGCTCCTATGTCGTGGAGCGGCCCGATCGGCGAGCTCGAGGGCGACGGCGGTATGGACTGGCACGTGGCCTGTGGCGCCGAGCCCGGCATGCAAGGGTGGCAAGGACACGTTCTTCCAGGACGCCTGGGAGGTCGGAGGTGACGGGACAGCCGGCATCACCTGGGATCACCACAACCCTCTGACGCCGCCCATCTACCTCGTCGATGCGCGGTCGATTACATCTTCGTCGGAGTCCCGAGACTGCCTCTCGGCTACTCGCGTCCTTCGACGACGGTCAGCTCGACTGACCGTCGGTGCGAAGCGGTCCGCGGTCGAGAACCCGTTCTAGGTGCGTGGCGATCTTGGTCTGCGCGTCGCTGTCGCCAAGGTAGGCATTCCATCGGAGGGCTGTCGCACCAGTCCAGAGCTCATAGCAATGGTGGCGTTCAGCTGCATCCGTGAAGGCCGACGGCTCCTCGGCCGCCAGGGACGAGTGCAGTACCCGGGTGAAGATATTGGTGGCTGCGATGCCGGGGTGAAAGGTGGCACCGCAGAACGAGCACCACGCGGTGTCGAAAAGGAAGTCGCCTAGTTCCGCACACTTCCAGGAGAACACGGCGGTCACCTCCGAAGCGTCCGCCGAGACCAGCACGTTGGCGTGCAGCAGGTCCCCGTGGATCAGGTCACGACGCTCGGGGCAGGCGTCGAGGAGATCCCGGACGCGCCTCTCACAGGCCGAGGAGAGCCTGTCGAGCTTCGCGTCGGTTGCGAACACTGTCCTCCAACCGGGGACAGGGCGCCGAGGGCCTTCGGCAAGTCCGGCGGCCAACCACTGGCTCCAGGACAGGTCCGGACCCTCTGGCCCGGAAGCTCGCGCGATCGAGGCGCTCAGTTCGGCCGGCGCATGGAACAGGGCTTCGAGCAATCCGAGCAACGAGCGTCCCGTTGTCGATGCCTCCTCGGGAGCCACAGTCTCGAGGAATCGTCCGAAGTGGCGAGCCGATATGGCGTAGACGCCGCCGAGGGCGTCGCCGATGTCCACGACCGAGGGGACGGGAAGGTGACTGACGTTGAGCGCGGTCGCCGCCCGATCAGCTTCGTAGGCGTCTCGATCCGCACCGAAACGCACGACCAGCTCTTGAGTGCCAACGCGATAGGCGAACGCCGACGACCAGAATCCGCCGGTAAGCGGTTCGAGATGGGCGATGGGCGCACCATGGTGGGCCTGCAGGAATACTTCGACTTCTTGAACCGAGAGGATCGGGGCAGCTGTCACCAGCCCAGTCTTCAGCAACTCGCTGAGCGCCGGCGCGTTGCTCGGGCTCGGCAGGTCTGGCGCAGGAGGCGATCATTCACTATAGTATACTAGGTACCTAGTGAAATGAGGACCAATGATCGAGTTCTACCTGGACACGAAGTCCGGGATCTCGCCATACCTCCAGCTCGTCCAGCAGGTCCGTCGGGCACTAAAGCTCGGCGTGCTCCGCGAGGGCGACCAGCTGCCGACGGTGCGGGAGGTGGTCGCGCACGTCGCGATCAACCCGAATACGGTCTCCAAGGCTTACCGCGAGCTGGAGTACGCGGGGCTGGTCGCGGCGAGGGCGGGCGTCGGCACGTTCGTCACCGCGACGACCAATGCCGAGGCGCTCGCGCCACTGGGGCCGCTGAGCCACGACCTTCAGCAGTGGCTCCTGCGCGCCCGCGCCGCGGGGCTCGACGACGAGGCCATCGAGGCGTTGTTTCGAGCCACCTTTCGGTCCGGGACCCTCGTACCGTCATGAGTGAGTCGGCGCTCGAGACAGCGGCCCTCGGCAAGCGGTACAGGCGGCGCTGGGCACTCGAGAACTGCACGCTGCGCATCCCCCGGGGCCACGTGGTCGGGCTCGTCGGGCCGAACGGCGCCGGCAAGTCGACTCTGCTCAACCTCGCCGCGGGGCTCTTGGAGCCGACGACCGGATCGATCTCGGTGCTCGGCGAGCACCCCGCGCACGACACCACGCAGCTCGCCCGGGTCGGCTTCGTCCCACAGGACGCCTCCCTCTACGCATGGCTGAGCATCGAGGACCACCTCCGGCTCGGTGCGCACTGCAACCCGACGTGGGACTGGGCCTCGGCGCACGCGCGGCTGGCCGAGCTCGACCTCAACCCACGCCAGCGCGCGGGCAAGCTCTCCGGCGGCCAGCGCGCCCAGCTGTCGCTCACGATCGCGCTTGCCAAGCGCCCCGAGCTGCTGCTGCTCGACGAGCCCGTCGCCAGCCTCGACCCGCTGGCTCGGCGCGAGTTCCTCGGGCGCATGATGGCGACCGCGGCGAGCAGCGACGTCAGCATCGTGCTCTCGTCACACCTCGTGAGCGACATCGAGCGGGTCTGCGACTACCTGATTGTGCTGGTGGGCTCGCGCGTGCGGGTCGCCGGCGAAATCGACGAGCTTCTCGCCGTGCACCACCGACTGATCGGCGTACGCACGGTTGGAAACGCGACTCCAGCCAACCAGACCGTGATCGCGTCTTCGGAGACTGACCGCCAGCGCATCCTCATCGCGCGGAGCGACGGGCCGGTCGTAGAACCCGGTTGGGAGATCGAGTCGGTCAGCCTCGAGGACGTCGTCCTCGCCTACATGGGCCAGGGAGCGGTCCGCCAGGGGCCGGTTCGCACGGCAGGGAGCGCTGCATGACCTGGCTCTCGTGGCGTCAGCTGCGGACCTCGGTCATCGCCGTCGCGTCGGCGCTCGTCGCGCTCTTCGTCGTGCTCTGGGTCTCGGGGTCGCAGCTACTCCACGACTACGACACCGTCGTCGTCTCGTGCGCCTCGCATCACGACTGCGGCCCGGTGGTGGCGCACTTTCAAGCGCTCGGCCATCTGAGCCACGCATTGTCGACCCTGGTCATCGTCACGCCAATCCTCGTTGGCGTCTTCTGGGGTGCGCCGCTCGTCGCCCGAGAGCTCGAGTCGGGGACCTACCGCCTCGCTTGGACTCAGAGCGTGACGAGGAGCCGCTGGATCGTGGTCCGACTGGCGATGCTTGCCGGCATCGTGGTCGTGGTCACAGGGCTCCTCAGCATCGCGGTGACGTGGTGGCAGAGTCCGCTCGACCGGTACAACTTCAGCCCGTTCGCCAACTTCGACGCTCGCGATCTGGTGCCCGTCGCCTACGCGGCGTTCGCGCTGATGCTCGGTGCGCTCCTCGGCACCGTCGTGAAGCGGACGCTCGTTGCCATGGCCGGCACGATCGTGGGCTTCGTCGTGGTGCGCTACCTGATCGGGCAGTACCTCCGTCCCTACCTCCTGACGCCGTTGCGCGCGAGCTCCCCGCTCCAGCTGACTTTGACGCCCAGCGGTCAATCGAGAACGATCAACCCTCCGAACCCCGGTGCCTGGGCCATCTCCAACCAGACCGTGACACCCTCGGGCAGGGTCGTCGGCCAGTCCGGCGGGATCGGGCCTAACGGCGCGGCGGACTTCCAAGTGCACCACGGGACGGCGGTGTTGATCGGCGTCGGGAAGTGCCCGAACAGGTTCCCCGTCGTGCCCGGCGGGAGCCGGGCGCACGCAAGTCCCGCACAGTCGAGGGCCGCTCAGTCGGCGTTACAACGCTGCCTGGACAGCTTCCATCTTCACAACCTCGTCACCTACCAGCCGACCAGCCGCTACTGGCCGCTGCAATGGTACGAGGCCGCGATCTTCGTGGCTCTCGCGCTCGTCCTCGGCGCTGCGTGCGTCTGGGCCGTGCGGCGGCGGCTGCCATAGAGCGAGGGGTTCGTTTCCCGGCGTTGACCAGCCGCCCGTCTCTTTGCTATACCGCACAGGGGCGTGATGCACCCGGCATCGTGGCCAGATTCGCGCCGGAAGAAAAGGGGACACAGTCGATGAGCAGAAATCTCGATGAGCTGACGCCGCGACAGCAAGGACCAGGAGCCAGGCGCAGCGCGAGCGTGTCGAAGAGCACGGCTGCGATGGCCTCGGTCGTGCTGAGCGTGGGCGCTCTTGCGGTTGGAGTCCTTGCCAGCAGCCCCGTGGCTGAGGCGGCGGGCTCGAGTCCATCGCCGGCCGCCATCGTGAGGGTGGCGAATCCTCCGTCGTTGCCCTCGGGCGCGACCGCGCTCGGCAGGGTGGCTGCCACGAAGGTGATCTCCGGTGATGTGGCGCTGGTTCCTAGCGACAGCGCAGGGCTCGCCTCATACGCGGCAGCGGTGTCGGCACCAGGCTCCTTCTACTACCAGCGGTACCTCAGCCTGGGGGCCATCGAGGCAAAGTTCTCGCCAAGTCAGTCGAGCGTCGCAGCAGTCGAGCGGCAGCTCAAGTCCGACGGCCTGAAGGTCACAACAATCGCCCAAGACAGGCTGCTCGTAGGATTCAGAGGGTCCGCCGCCAAGGTGGAGGCCACCTTCCACACCGCCATTGACAACTACCGGCTCGCCGGTGGTCAGATGGCGTTCGCCAACGTCAGCGCCGTCCAGCTGCCCAGCTCTATTGCGCGATTGACCGAAGGGGTTGTCGGTCTCAACGACCTCGCCAAGCCGCAGCCTGCGCCGCTCGAGCAATCGAGCGCGACGGCCGGAGCCATGGAGAAGGGGCCGAAGACCGCGCCCCCCAAAGGCGCCGCCGACGCTTGCAACGCCGTCAACCAGATCGCCGCCTATGCCGGCTCTTTGGCCGCGAACCAGGTGGCGTACGCATACGGCCTCGACCCGCTCTACTCCGAGGGTGACTTCGGAGGAGGTGGCACCATCGACATCCTTGACCTGTTCGGGTACTCCTCGAGCGACATCAAGACGTTTGACGACTGCTACTTCGGTACGACGAACGGACCGAAGGTTGCCGCCCGCGACAGCTACACCAACGTCGATGGTGGCGCCCAGCCCGGCGACGGTGCAGGTGGTTCGGTCGAGACCGAGCTGGACGTCGAGACCGCCAACGCCTACGCGCCCGAGGCGAAAGTAGACGTGTTCGAGGCGCCGGACAGCGATCCCGGGTTCCTCGACGACATCGCAGCCATGACCGCCAGTAGCGCCAAGGTGGAGACGATCTCCTACGGCGAGTGCGAGGAGACCGAGCTGTCAGAGGCGCCCGGCTACGTCCAGGAGGAGAACTACCTCTTTGAAGAGGCGGCAGCCATGGGCAAGACCGTGTTCTCGTCTACGGCGGACAACGGCGACGACACTTGCTCGGCTGACAGCCAGGAGCCGGTAGCACCAATCCTCTCCGACAGCGACCCAGCTTCCCAGCCTTACGTCGTCGGAGTGGGCGGCACGGCCATCACTGCCGCCACCAACCCGCCTTCTGAGGACGTCTGGAACGACGGCGACGCCGGCGGCTCCGGCGGCGGCGGTATCTCCGACATCTGGCCAGAATCAGCGTGGCAGGCCAGTACGAAGGTCAAGGGAATGAACAACAGCCAGGTCATCGCCGAGGCCGAGGAGGTCGACGGTGACGGGTTCTGCCAGAGCACTTACGGCTCGAGCACGAAGTGCCGAGAGATACCTGACGTGAGCGCGCAGGCGTCGCCCAACACCGGTGGGTTCCCGGTCTTTATCGAGGGGGCTTGGAACGTATACGGAGGTACCTCGCTGGCGAGCCCAACCTGGGCGGCGGTCCTGGCTGACATCAACTCGACACCTAGGTGTTCGGTCTCCGGCGGCGCCGGCTTCATCTCGCCGAAGCTTTACGCGATCGCGTCGGTCCCGGACGAGTACGCCGCCTCGTTCAACGACATCACCGTCGGGAACAACGACAACTTCGGATTCGCCGGCGGCCTGTACCCCGCAACCAAGGGTTACGACATGGCCAGTGGCCTCGGTAGTCCGAGAGTGACGGGCGCCGGCGGGGCCAAGGGCTTGGCCTATTACCTTTGCGCTGCTCCTGCCGTTGCTCCGGCCACGGTCACGGGTCTGAGCCCGGCAGCCCTCTCGTCTTCGGCGATCTCTTCGAGCGCGACCCTGACCATCAGCGGGCACGGCTTCGAGTCAGGCGGCACCTCGGACGTCGCCGGTGTGACCGTTGGCACCATCACAGTGCGCCCGGCTCACTACACCGTCAACAAGAGCTCCATCACTGTCAGCCTCCCGACCAACCTCCTCGCCCTTGAAGAGGGAAACCAAGGCACTGGTGACGGAAGCGGTACCTATGCCGTGACGGTGACGCTGACCGGCGGAGCCACCAGCACGCCGAGCGCCAAGTCCACGCTCGTCCTTTACCATTCTGGATCCGGAGCTTCGGCCACGACCCCTGTTGTAGACGGAACGTTCCCGTCTGCGGGCGTCAAAGCCGGTGGGAACTCGGTGACCGTATACGGCTCAGGATTCACCGCCGGTGGGACGGCCGACGTCGAGTCTGTGACCTTCGGTGGAGTGAGAGCGCGGTTCACCGTCGAGAACGACAACACGATCCGTGCCCTCACGCCCACTGAGCCCAGCTCGGCGGCCTGCGTGGCCGGCGACCACCCGACGACCGGGGTGTGTCAGGTGCAAGTCCAGGTCACGCTCAAGGATGGAACCAGTAGCGCAGAAGCAAAGATACCTCTCGAGTTCAGCGGCAATCTGGAGTCCGCTACCTCTATCGCCGGGCTATACGCGGCAGCCACCGAGTTCGACTTCGAGCCCACCCCGCACATCTCCAAGATCCGGACCGTCAGTCCGCGCAACGCCGCCAGTGAGAGCTCGTCAACCGAGGTCGTGATGTCGGGCACGGGGCTCGGAGATCTCGGCTTGGAGTGGGTGAACGTGGGCAGCTACCTCAACTCGGCTTCGGTTGACTACACGCCCGTTCGCATCAGCTCGACGAGCCTGACGTTCTACCTCCCACCTGCGGAGACTACGGCCGCTCCTCTGGTGATGCCGGTCACGGTGCAGACGTACGGGAGCCCCAACACCGCACCTGGCAAGACGCTCGGGTCTCTACGGCCATCGAACGTGGTGAAGGTGACCTATGCACCGACTCCATCTGTCTCGTCTATGGCAGTGGCCGGCACCTCGTATCTCGCCGGTCCGACGAGCGGGGGCTCCAGCCTCACGATCTCGGGGTCGGGTTTTGACGATGCGGACCTCGTGTACTTCGTAGACCTGGAGAACGGATTCCCGGCGACTCAGTACTACATCGACGTCGTCTCGAACACCAAGATCACACTCGAGACACCCGCTGCACTCACCGGGGTGTATGCGGTCGAGGTCTGCGGCGTGTCGGGTTGCTCCAACCCGTCGTCGGCGACGTATACTTATTACCTGCCCGGCAACCCCGCGCTCACGTCTGCCACTCCGACGTCTGGCAAGGCAGGGATCAAGGTCACGGTCACCGGTGACAACCTCGGCTACATCCAAGCCGTGTACTTCGGGAAGAACGAGGCGATCACCTTCACCCAACCAGCTTTCTGGGAGTCTGGTAATCCCTACACGTTCACCGTCAAGGTACCCGAGGGCGCTGCGGGCACGACCGTGGATATCCAGGTGGAGACCATCGAAAGCCTGGCTACCGGATACGGCAAGAGCCACGTCAACAAGAGCGTGACCTTCAAGTACGCCCCAGCCGGGTAACGCCGACGGCAACCAATGTTGCCGGGGTGCTAATAGCCCCGGCAACATTGCTGCCGAAGCGGCGACCGAGGACCTTCGCGGTGCTAGGGGGTAAAGAGCTTCCAGTGCCCCTCGGAGATGACTTCGACGGTGCTGTCGACCACTTTGATGGCGGTCTGGTCGTCTATGGCGTAGGTAGGCGCCGGTATCCTCGCCGCCCATTGTTCTGCGATGGCCACGTCCTGATGATCGGCGTTGTCCACGTGCGGAATGATCGCAAAGTCAACCAGCCCGACTCCCTCAGCCTTGACCAGGATCATGCGGAGTTCGCCATCGGGCGTGTCGAACACGATGTCTTCGGTCGAGATCGCTTCACCGCTACCGCGACGCGGTTCATGGTAAGTCTCGGCAAAGGTGGAGGTTGCTGCGATGCTCCCGGCGCTCACCCCCAGGTAGACCATCTCGCTAGGCAGCGACGGCAAGACGTCTGCAAGGCCGGACCGCCGCATCCAGTACGACAAGAACACTGGGTCGCCACCCCAAACCAGCAGGGCGTCGGTCTCCTGGAGGCCCGGTAGCCAACACTCCTCGTCGATGCTGGGCAGCACGGAGAGCTCCAGCACTCCCATTGACTTCCAACCCAATCCGGCGAAGGGACTCTTGCTCCTTCCACAGATCGCCTCCCACGCGTGGCCAGAACCACCGGGGAAGGGGTATATAGCGGTCGGGATGACGAGGGCGCTGGACTCTTCAATCGGCTTGCCCAGTAGACCGACAAGAGCGTCGCGGATGCTCGTGTTCGCGATGCCGGAGGACGTCAGCAGGAGTTTTATGACGTTCCCTCTCTGTCGAGCAGTGACATCAGGTAACTGTCCAGCTTGTCGTAGCTCGAGTCCTGGCCGTCATGCGTGGTCATGTGGGAACGGCCGGCCTTGTCACGGAACGCCATAGTTACCGCCAGCTTCGTCACCCCGTCAGTCTCGGTCAGCGTGTCCGTCTCGACGGCCTCCGCGTCCGGCCAGCCTTCGAACAGCCACGTCTGGACGATCCGTGCCGGCGGCTCGACCTCCATGTAGATCCCACGGAACGAGCACTCTTTCCCCTCCGGCGTCACGAAGACCATGTGGTAGCTCCCCCCAACGCGCAGGTCGATCGAGCAGACCGTCATCTTGTCCGCGAAGGGGGCGAACCAGTGGCGTACATGCTCCGGGTTTGTCAGCACGTCGAAGACGAGCTCGATCGGGGCGTCGAACTCTCGAGTGGTGACGATCTCGAGCTCGCTCGGATATTCGATGATTGCGGACCCGTGCCGTGTCGGTGTCACTGAGGATCTCCTTGTCGTTGAAGCTCTTTGAGATAGGCGTCCATCTGATCCAGCCGCTCGTTCAACGCTCGCTCGTACTGGGCGAGCCAATCGCGAAACGGCCGCAAGTGCGCCGGTTCCAGCCGGTACAGCCGGCGACGCCCCTCCGCCCGGCACGTGACGAGTCCCACTTGGCTGAGGACCCGGAGGTGCTTGGAGACCTGAGGCTGCGACATCGACAGGTCGTCTACGATCGCCCCGACCGGCTTCTCTCCGTCGATCAGCGTGTCCAGGATCTTCCGGCGGTGTGCATCCGCGACGGCGTTGAACACATCAGACGTCGTGGACGAGCGGGGCACCCGGCAATCATATTCCTATATCGGGATATGTCAACACTCTTGTAACTGCTGCCCGAGACTCGGCGGAGAGACCTCAGTCGCAGTTCTCGAGCGAGGGTGACCACTGCCTCAGCAGAGCATCGCCGGTCCCGGTTAGAGCCTGATACGCGATACTCGCCTCTTCCGAGTACCAGTCGGACCTTGCCGTCGACGAACCAGGGGGCGGGACGATGCCGTTGCTCGTCGTATTCGAGGTGTCCGCCGCGGCGAACTTCGCCAGGTAGGCGGCGAGCGACGGCTGGGGGTGCAGTACGGCGGTGTACGCCGGCAGGAGCCCGATCGCGTATGTGTCGTAGGTCGTCTCACCCGCCAGCTTCCCGAGCCAGCTAAGCGCCTCGGAATCGGTGTGGATACCCTCCCGGCCCTGCCAGTTGGTCGAGGACGCAATTGCCCCCGCCACTGCGGCCACGATGCCGATAGCAGTCGCGGCTGCTGGTGGAATGACGAGCCCGACAAGCGCGACTATGACTCCGACCCCAAGGAGGGCAAAGTCCGTGTCGTTCTCGCTCGACGCGACCAGGCAGGCGTTGGACCGGAGGATGGGAAGGACGCTCAGTCCGTACAGCGTGCCGTTCGCTTGCGCCCAAGGATCCCAGAAGTTGTCCACCCAAGCCGGGAACTTGCTGAGTTGACCGTCGGCCGGTTTGGCCCCGGCGGCGGCGGACAGACGATGGGCAAGGACCTGCGCATCCAAGGTGAGCATTGCATGCAACCCTGCCTGATTGACCGTTCCCGAACTGTTGGTCTCGCCGTAGTCGACGGCGGCGCCCTCTGGTGTCCAGCTGCCTGACGCGGGATATGTCGGCGCGGCTTCCAGCCATTGCGGATAGTCAGCCATCGAGGCAAGCAGGGCGACCTGGAGGTTGGTCGGTTTGTCGTCGGCCCCCTTGTACCCCGGCGAATCCAGGTCAGCCGTTCCCTGCCAGAGGCGCTCTATTGCAGTCTCGCTCCCGGTCGAGTTCACCGCCGTGAGGATGCGAGCGGCGACCGTTTCGTCACCGAAGGACCCCTTCGGAGCCATTAGGCGCGAGGCGTATGCTGCACCGTTCGTTGAGCCGAACACGGCCAAAGCATCGGCAGGATTACAGGCCAGCCGGTCGAGGGTGATGACAGCCGGGTCCCCGTTGCCGACAGCGGTGATGAGGACCGGGTAGGACTCGTGCAGGCCGTTCCCTGTGTCCGGGTCACCGAGCACCGCCTCGGCGGCCCTGATGAGGAAGGTGTCGGAATAAGTCCCCGCTGCGAACAGCGTCGCGATCGCGTTCTGTGGATCGCCACCGAGTGCCGCGATCATCTTGCCGATCTCGGTGCTCGACGTCGCCGCGCTGGCCGTGCCGAGCGCATCGTCGAGCGGTGTCACGAGCTTGGCCATGGCAACGTCGCGTGTGAAGTGATTGTTTCCGATGATGGTGACGAGGTCGACGGCAGCGAGAGCAGCCAGGTCCTTGGCTCCGAGCGTGGCGAAAAATGCTGTCGTGTAGCTCTCGGATCCAGCATGTTTGCCGAGCTGCGGAAGGTCGGCGATCAGCTCGGAGGTGCTCTGACTGGGATCAGAGCCGAAGTTCCTCACCGCTGCAGCCACCAGGGCCGCCAGAGCCGAAGCGGTCGGTCCGGAGCCGACGGGCTTGGGGGTTTCGGGAAAGCTCACGATGCAACTTGCCTCTGGCACGGCGGCGTAACTCGTAGTCGTAGCCAGCCCAACGTCCTGGCGGACTGGCGTTACCTCTACGGAGTAGAGACCTGGTCGTGAGTAGCTATGGCTACCGCTCACGACATAACCGGCGGCATCCGGTGCGGCTGCCACCTTCCCCTTCGATGTCGTACCGTCTCCCCAGTTCACCTCGGCGCTGTAGCTGGACGCCGGAAGCGGCGAGACGTCGGTGAAGGTGGCAAGCGTGCCCGACACCCGACCGACGCCGTTGAGGAGGTTGCCGTTCGCACTCACCGAGTCGGCGGCGGTCTCGATGGCCGTCCCGTTGGAGTTGGCGACTATGCACGCGTCGGAAGAGGCGCACGCTACGGCAACTGTCGGCGCGTTCCCGTAGGTGGGGAACCCAGCAGGGGCTGACCACTGCGTGCCGTCGAAGGTGGTCGACTCGGCCTCTTGAGTGGTGTCCGAGACCTGGAACCAGCCAGCCACTGCACAAAAGGTGAGCGAGGCGCAGCTCACGCCTCCGGCGATGAGCCACCCCGCTTGGAAACTGACCCCCGACGACCATGCGCCGTTCCAGGTCTCGAGCTGGGTGCCGTTGAGCAGGGCACAGATGCTTTCGGACGCACAGGCAAGGCTGTCGCCCCACTCCGACCCGGAAGCGTCGAAGCCAGCCGACGTCGGCTCGCTCCAGTCTGAGGTTGACGAATACTCCTGGTATTGCGCAGTCTCGCTCGACGGAGCGCTGACGGTCATGCACCAGAGCCCGGACGATGTCGTCTCCGTGCAGGCGAGCTCCGAGGGGATTATCGCCAGGGACAGCAAAGGTGACCCCCCCGGTGTGCTCCAGGTCCCGTCCGTCTCGACGGCCGCTTGTTCCCCGTCGACGGCTAAGCAGCCGGCCGAGCCGCCGCAGGACAGGAGTGCCATCCCGGATGGCGACACGGGGTTGGCGAACACCGGGACAGGATCGGACCAGACGTCGCCAGCCAAAGAAACGACCGAACCGAGGGCGTCGATGGCACGACAGTAATTCTTTCCCGAGGTTGCATAGCAAGACAAGGACGTGAGCCGGGCCTCTGGATCCGCCAGAGCGCCGCTATTCCATGACGTCCCGTTCCACGTGAACGCGTAGCTGGCGCTGTCGATGGAGACACAGAACGTGGTGCTGGCGCAGGAAACGTCCACGAGGAGGCCGTCGGGCTCTGGCACGGACACCTGCCCCCAGCCAGTGTCGCCGTAACCCGCCCAGGTCGCACCGGTAGGAGAGGCGATGACGCAATAGGGCGACGCCCCCGGACCACAGCTCAGGCTGTTGCTGTCGACGAACTGGTTGTAGGACGAGATGCCTTGGACGTCGAAGGAGTCGTCGGCAGACTGGACTGCCGTTGAGGAGAGCGTCAATTCCGAGAGGGTTGCGTCGTAGAGCTGACCGGAGGACAGGTATAGGCAACCCGCGTTCAGCAGACATTCAAGCTGCTGGTTGTCGGGCGCAGGGTCGAGAGCTCCCACGCCTTGCCACTCTGAGCCGTTCCAGTCAGCGCCTCCGGCAACATCGCCGTCGCCCGTGTCGTAATAACCGTAAGCGAGGCAGCTGTCGGCGGCTGAACAGGAAACCGTCGCGTTCAACAGCGCCGAGCTCCCGGTCCAGGTCATGCCGTTCCAGGTCAACAAGCCGTTGTCCGAGTCCGACGAAGTAGCCGCGCAGAACGTGTCGGTCGGGCAGGACACGCTGTAGACGAAGTCCTCGTATTGTCCCGGCATGGCGGCCGCCGTGGTCCAGGACGTGCCGTTCCACGTCTGATACTCAGGAGACTGGTAGCCGTCGGCGACGTCCATGCAGAAGTCCGGGCTCGCACACGAGATGGCGGCGGCCGAGCCCGCCCCGGCGGACGTCGCCCACTTAGAGCCGTTCCATATTTCGACGGCGCTTCCTCCGGCAGACGCACAGAACTTGCTCGTCGGGCAGGAGACTTGGCCGAGCGTGAGCCCTGTTGGGAGCGACGTGGGTAATGACCAGGACGACCCGTTCCACGTCTGGTAGGTCTGGCCGCTCCCTGATGCAGAACCAGAGACGCCCATGCAGAAGCTGTCGCTGACGCAGCTCACCCACTGGACGTCGGCCTCGCTGCTGTCGACGGTGCTTATGAGCGCCGAGGATGGCGGCCAGTCTGCCGTCGACGTCGTGGCCCCGGCGGGGTGGCCGGAAGGGTGGGTCATCGAGGCCGGCGCCGCGGGTGCGTCTCCCACCAACCCAGCCGTCACGAGAGCGATGCAGCCGAGAACGGCCGCAAGCCGGCGGGCGGAGCTGCCCAAGCAAACGATCCAACGAGAACTGCGGATGTCACTGTTCGCGGACACGGCGCCTCCAAGTGTTCCGGCAAGGGTAGCTGCGCCAGTTCCCATCCGCGCCTGAGGAGGCCGTGCGTGCGCCGCAGCACAGCAGCGTCGGCGAGGAGCATTGATCGGCTCGCAGCTGTTGGGCCCCGCGTTTTGCCCCTACGTCCTCGGCTTGGAGTCTCTCAGCTCACTGTCCAGCGAGACGGCGGTGGACTCCATCGCCCCGACGATTCAGCGCTATCTCAGCGAGGTCGTCGACGAGTAGCGCTCGGAACGCGGTGCCATGGTCAACTGTCTTGCCGACACCCTCAGTCGGGCGTATCTTGACCGGCTCGCTCGTCTTGGGGCTGCAGGGAAAGTCTGAATAAGTGGTCAGAGCGTCGACGCCGTGGCCAACGAAATTCTCGATGCCGCCGTCGATGCTGATGAGGGCGATCGGCGGACCCGGCTGCGTGCACGAGCGGCGGCCTTGGGGCTGCTCCGGTCGGCGGGGGGCGCAGCCGTAGACACCTCCAAGCGTCGTCGGGTCGTCGGATCGACGAGAGGTATGGGTCCTATCATCGACCGGCTCCTTGCCGAGGAGCGGGACGGGCTGTGATCGTCTACCTCGACTCGTCGATGTTGGCGCGGGCCTACCTCGCCAACGAGCCTGGGCACGACCAGGCGACATCCCTGCTTGCGAATCTTGAGATCGGGCTGATCACCGGCACCTGGACCCGCATCGAGGTGTCGGGTGCGCTCGTGCGCGCTGCTCGATCCGGGCGAGGAGACGAGGCTGGTCTGTTGGAGCTGCTAGATGGGGACCTAGGAATAGACGGTCCGGTGACCGTTGTCGCAGCCGATCAGAAGGATGTCGAGCAGCGTGCTCTCCGTCTCGTTCGTGAGCACGGCATTCACGCCATGGACGCACGGCATCTGGCCGTGGCTGCTCTCGCCCTTCCGAGCCTGGTCGAGCCGGGTGAGGATGCCGGCTTCGCCACCCGCGACGAAGCGCAATCCAGCGTGGCGATGAGCTTGGGTCTACGGCTCGTATAGGTACACGAGCCAGCGCCCGTTGCACGCTATGGAAGAGCTGCCCCTTGCAGACCTCGGGAATCGGCTCTCGGAGCTGGTTGCCGACGTGGAGAAGACTCACGCCCGGGTCACCCTCACCAAGCACGGCCATCCGGCCCCGGTATTTGGCTCGCGGTGCCTTGGCATAGACGGTCTGGCCTTTGGGGATCTCATCCGGGCCTCGCTCGACCAAGGCTGGCGCCGGCCCCCAAAAGCTAGCCGCCGACAGCCAAGCAGTCGTTAGCGGCGGGACATGAGACCCCGGTCAACTCCTGCCCGGTTCCAGCCGCGGCTACTCGACGCCAGGACGCGCCGTCCCAAACTTCGGTGAAGGGAAACGTGTGCTGAGACAAGCTGACGTACCAGTCCCCGACGGCGACACACTGATGAGCCGACGGGCAGTACAGGGCATTCAGGTCCTCGTTCACTCCCTCCGGGTCCGGAATCGACATGAGCGACCATCGGGTGCCACTCCAGTGTTCGGCGAAGGGAGAGTCCTTCGGGGAGGAGTAGGTGCCGACGGCGAAGCAGTCGTTTGGTGTCGGGCAGGAGATCGTGTCCGAGCCGCTTGTCGGTTCTTCGACCACTCGCTCGATCACCTCGGTCTCTCCGCCCTTCATGGGACTTAGCTCCGGGTGCTCAGGTCCCGACGGTGGTCGCGATGCCCCGGTCGAGGTGCGCGCGATCAGGTGTCCGTCGAAGCTGTCCTCGACAGTGACGCCAGCTCACCCGAGCTCCGGACCAGCAGGCGTTGCCTCGCCCTCGAACGGCCTGAAGCTCTCGAAGCTTGGTTCTACGCGGGGATCCGGCAACCGAAATGCGCGCAGCCGCGTCGGCTGGACGATCGGTTGCGGCAGCCATCCCGTGTTGACCTCGAAGTAGCGAACCGCGGTGGCCACCGACGGCCACTGGCAGTCGTCGAGAACGACCAAGCCGCCAGGGCGAACGAGCTCTCGCAGGAAGTAGAGGTCGACGAAGACGTTGTGGAAGATATGGCTGCCGTCCACGAATGCAGTGTCGGCGACCACGGCTTCGGTCAGGAGCCTCGGGAGGGTCAGCTGGGATCGTTCCGTGAGCAGTGTGCAGAGATCGCCGAGACCGGCGGCAGTGATCGCCTTGCATCCGGCGTTCTCGAAGTGGTGCTGGTAGGCGTCGATGATCAGGTGCTTGGCGCGCGGTGATCCCAGGGAGACGAGGGCTTCTCCGATCGCCAGCGCCGAGCTGCCGTAGGCGAGGCCGATCTCGATCACCACTGACGCATGCTCAGCAACGACTAGGTCGCGCAGCACATCACCGTCTGCCTGCGGGAGAGAGACGCGCTCGAAGTCCTCGGCGGACCTCATGTGCTCCGGGCCGACGTCTGCCAACCTCCGGCGCGCACGACGAACAGCCATCAGCGCTTCCCGGTCACGAGGCACCGCGACAGTTTGGCCGATCGTGCCGCCCGCCGTTGCCCTTGCCCTTGTTTCAGTCACGCCGAAGGCGGGCGTTGAGTCCGCTTTGCGGACAGATCTTGACAAGAGCTCGCACCGGGGAGAGCCGGGAGCATCAGTACTAGTTCCGGCACCGTAGGTCTGCACGGTTGTCGCGTCTACCGCTGCGAAGTGAAGCTCTGTCGTGCCACGCGCCTTCAGTTTCGGGTCGGGCCAGGTGGAGCCCGGGTTACCCTGAGGGATGTTCTTCGTGGCTTTCCTGTTGGTCGTAGCCGCAGAGATCGCCGCATTTGTCGTGGTGGCCGGACAGATCGGGTGGCTATGGGCCCTGGCGATCCTGATCATTGTGAGCGCGTTCGGACCGTTCATCGTGAAGCGCGTCGGCTTCGGTGTGTTGGCTCACACCCAGCGGCGCCTGGCGCAGGGAGAAGTACCGACCAGGGAGCTACTCGACGGGCTGGTCGTGCTCCTAGGCGGAGTGGTGATCTGCGTGCCGGGGTTCATAGGCGACGCTCTCGGCCTCCTCCTGATGGTCGGCCCGGTGCGCCGTCTCGTCATCCGGCTCTCCGGCTACGGGTTGGCGCGAAAACTTCAGACGTCCCGGCTCGATCGGTGGCGGGTGATCGACGTAGGCACGCACGACAGCCATGGCGACGTTCGACCACATTCCGGACCACGGGACCAGCCGTAGACATGAGCACGATGGCGTGGCCCGTACACCTTCGATGGCGATCCCGGCCGGGCTCTTCGGGCCGCGGCATCGGCATCAGGGTCGGCCGGAACCACACCCGTGGACAATTTCACCTCCTACGGCGGTGCTGTGGTCCGCGAGTTCGCTGTCAGCGCCGGCGGCCGACACCCCCGAGCGGATCTCCTGTTCAGCCCCTATTTTAGGATCGGGAGGTAACATCGTTGCTCACGGGCGTCATCCCAGGATCAAACCCACACGGACGCCCGCTTTCCCAGAGGAGCACGATGGCAGGCGCGGGACGCACTCAGCGGAACTGCCGTAAGAGAACGGGTCGATGAGCGAACCCACGGCTCGAGGCAGCAACGAACTGGCTGCCCTCGCCCTCAAGGTCTGGGAGTACAAGCAGGGTGAGGTCGTGTCGTTGATGATCCACCTGGGCGACGAGCTCGGCCTCTACCGTGCGATGGCCGGGCGCGGGCCTTTGACCGCGGAGCAACTGGCCGAGCAGACAGGTCTGCACTCCAGGTGGCTCCTCGAATGGCTGCGATCCCAAGGCGCCGCCGGCCTCTTGGCGACCTCCGACGGGGACATGTTCGAGCTGACGGCCGAAGGTGCCGAGGTCCTTGCCAATGCGACGAGCAGTACTTGGTTCGCGGCCGGCGCTTTTCACGGAACAGTCGCTGTCCCGGAGACGGTCGTCAAGTTGCTTGAGGCGTTCCGGACCGGCCGCGGGCTCACCTACGACGAGCTCGGCCCGAGCGTCGCCCACGGTGTCGAACGGCTCAACGAACCCTGGACGAGATTGGTCTTGGTTCCGCACGTCCTGCCACGGCTGACAGGCCTGGTCGAGCGCTTGACGACTGGGGCGCGTGTCGTCGACGTCGGTTGCGGCGGCGGAGTGGCGCTGGCGGCGATGGCGGTTGCCTACCCGAGGTCGCGTTTCGACGGGTATGACCCTTCGCGCCATGCCCTCGAGAGAGCTCGGGCCAAAGTGACGACTGCCGGCCTCGGCAACGTCACACTCCATCTCGCTTCAGCTGCCGACTTGCCAGCCGACCCGACGTATGACTTCGTGCTCACCCTCGACTGCCTTCACGACATGCCTCATCCGGCGGAGGCGATCGCCGCAGTCCGGCGGGCTATCAGGCCGGACGGCATCTGGCTCATCAAGGACATCCGGAGTGCGTCGACTTGGTCCGAGAACCTGAAGAATCCGATGCTTGCCTTGATGTATGGGACTTCGGTGACGGCCTGTATGTCGTCGGCCCTCTCGGAGGAGGGCGGTGCCGGTCTGGGAACCCTCGGCTTCCATCCGGAGCTGGCCGAGCAGATGTGCAGGGAGGCTGGCTTCTCCAGCTTCCAGCTCCACGACTTCCGCGAACCGGCGAACCTCTACTACGAAGTGCGGCCCTGAACCGGACTGCCGCAGCGGCCGGCAACTGCCCGTGTCCTCGACGCGGCCCGGCCAGCTAGCGTGAACGCCGTGAAGGTGACGGAACTTTGGAGGTTCCCCGTCAAGTCGCTGGGCGGCGAGCAACTGGAGAGCTGCACGGTCGGCGAGGTAGGCCTTGAGTTCGACCGAGGGTGGGGCATAGTCGACAACGCCACCGGCAACGTGCTCACCGCCCGCCGTGAACCTCGCCTGCTGTTCGCGTCCTCCCGGTCCGAGCGCGGGAACTTCGTCATCGTGCTTCCGGACGGCAAAGAGACAGACAGCAGCACCGACGTTGCCGCTTGGCTCGATCGCGACGTGACCGTTCTCCGGGCAGGCTCTGAGGGCGGTACCTATGAAGTGCCACTTGATTTCGAGAACGACGCCGACTGGGCGTCCTGGCAAGGTCCGCCGCTCGCTTGGCACGACAGCTCGCAGGCCCGGGTGTCGATGCTCTCGACGGCGACGGTGGGCGATTGGGACCGCAGGCGCTTCAGGGCCAACGTCCTCCTGGAAGGCGCTGGCGAGGACGAGACCCTCGGGCACACCGTCAAGTTGGGTGACGTGTTGTTGGACGTGCAGGAACAACTCGGTCGCTGCGTAATGGTCACCCGCCCGCAGCCCGGTATCGAGCGCGACCTCGAGGTTCTCAAGAGAATCAATCGGGAGCGGGGGAGTCTCCTTGCCGTTGGTGCGCTCGTTCGCCGGCGAGGAACTGTCGCTGTGGGTGACACATTGTCGGACTTGGGCGAGTTCGGCTAGTCCGCCGCGGTGACGACTCCGAGTCGGGATCGGCCATCCGCGATGCAATCCAGGTTGGCGAGGTCCCTCGACGAGCTGCCAGCAGCCGGGTCACTCCGTCGTCCGCCGCCTGAAGAAGTGCGAAGCAAGGGGCGCAGCCACGGCCAGGATCAAGGCCGACCAGGGGAGGGTCGCCTCCACCGGGTGCTGCATCGGCCAGGCGTGGATTGTGGCGGAGGGATTCGGGTTGCCCCACAGGTGACGGGCCGGCGCCGCGGTGGCGCTCACCGGGTTCCAGTCCGAGACCTCCCCGGCCGAGAGCGCCTCCACCCGGGAGCGCATCCTCGACGTGGCGCTTGAGCTCTTCATCGAGAAGGGCTTCGACGACACCTCCCTGCGGGAGATCGCCGAGCGACTCGGCTTCACCAAAGCGGCCCTCTACTACCACTACGCCTCCAAGGACGACATCTTGCAGGCGCTGCACATGCGCATCCACGAGTTCGGCCAGGAGGGCCTAGAGAGACTCGTCGAGGGCACCGTGACGCTTGAAGCCTGGGAGTCGCTGTTGGGCGCGCTGCTCAGCCAGATGCTTACCCAGCGAAAGCTCTTCCTGATGCACGAGCGCAACCAGGCTGCCCTCGAGAAGCTGCACCGCGACGCACGCGACTCCGAGCACGAGGACCTTCAAGAGAGGTTCCAGCAGATTCCTGGCAGATCCTGCCATCCCGCTTCGCGACAGGGTAAGGATGGCTTCGTCATTAGGAGCGCTCTTCGTCGTGCTCCTTACGGCCAACGACGCCTTTGAGGGCTCGCCCGACATCGAGCTCGGCGAGCTGCTCCGCGACGCGATCCACGACCTGCTGGCGCCTAGCGACCGAAGAGCGCGTCATCGCGGCATCCGAGCGTCTCAGCCGGCAGCCCGGACGTGGTCGGCCACTCAGCCGGCAGCCCGGACGTGGTCGGCCGCTCAGCTGGCAGCCCGGACCTGGTCGAGAAACCCGGTCGATGCTGGGTTCAGGTATATGAGACCGTCGACCTTCCCGAACGAGCGATCAGCCGAAGCCAATGCCCATCCTCTCCGACGAGCGGTCGCGGCAAGAACGGCGCCGAATGGCCCCAGGCTCTCGGAGCCCCCGAACAGGTCGAGACCTTCGAGCACCTCCTCCTGCTCGGGGAGGACAAGGGGCGAAAGCCCCACCGCGTACGCCCTCGCCCGAGCGGCAGCCTCAGCCCGCGGCCGGCGCCGCGCCCGGACGTGAGCGAACTCCTGGACGACCTCGATGGTCGTGGTCGCCCGCAGGCCGCCGTCACGAACCAGTTCGACAAGCGCACGAGCCGGGGCACGGAGCGGGTGGTCGGCGCCCACCGCATACACCAGGATCGTGGTATCGAGGACGATCACGCCAGACGGCCCCGGATTGCCTCCAACTCCTCACGAAGGCCATCGGGGTCCGGAACGTCCATCGGCTCTGCGTCCAGCACCGCTTGCAACGCCGCTCGCCGCTCGCCGGCGTCACCCGGGAAGCGCTCGTCGATCGCCTCCCGCACCAGTACAGCGACCGGCACGCCCCGACGGCCCGCCTCGCGCTCGAGACGCGACCAGCGACCCTGGTCGATCAGGACCTGGAGGCGCCTATCAAGCATGCTCATACATTAGCAGGTTGTCCTGGCGAACCTCGCGGGCGATACCCTACGTGATACCCTACGTCAATGCACAAGACGAGCGTATATCTCAACGACGAGGAGGTCGCTCGCCTGGCCGCCTTGGCCGAACGGGAAGGTACGTCGCAAGCCGAGGTGCTGCGGCGCGCGATTCGGCTGTACGTGCCTGAACAGCCGGGCGACAGGGACTTCTCGCTCATCGGCAGCGCTGAAGGACCGGGTGGCTCCATCGCCGACATGACCCAAGAGGAGCTCCTCGAGGGCTTCGGCGAGTGACGCTGGTCGTCGACGCGGCGCCGCTGGTCGCTGTTGCCGACCGACGCGACCCGATGGCGAGTCTCGTCGAGGTCCTGCTCAGGGATGAGCCTGGCGAACTAGTCGTCCCGGCTCCGGTCACTGCTGAGGTCGACTACCTTCTCGGGCGCCGCCTCGGTCGAGCTGCCCGCCTGGCATTCCTGGACGACCTGGGCGCTGCCAGGTTCACGGTCGCCAAGTTGGAGCCCGACGACTACGGGGTCGTGGCCGGCCTGGAAAGGCGATATGACGACCTTGACGTCGGCCTCGCCGACCTGAGCATGGTCGTCGTCGCCAATCGGTTCCGCACCCGCCGCCTGCTCACCTTCGATGAACGCCACTTCCGGGCTCTCCGGCCGCTGGGCGGCGGGCAGTTCACCCTCCTTCCCGCCGACCGGCCGGTGCGTGAGTAGTCGACGAACCGTTCCCTAAGCTCTCGCACGAGGCGAGGAGGACAGCGCGCGCCGTTCGGACGCTCCTCGGCCCGACGGCTACTGCTCGGCGAGAATGGCCTCGAGTTCGGCCAGCGGGTCGCGACTCTTGGCCCCCCGGGCCTCGACGACGGCACGGCGGATCTCTCCGCTGTAGGGGAAGGGCGCTGTGTAGCCCTGCCCGACGGCCGGGCCCCACTCGTAGCCACATGTCAGCCCGGCGCCGACACCGTTGAAGCCGGAGGGCGTGAATCGATCGATCTGGCCCCGCCCGACCTCGCGGTCGTCGCACTTCAAGATCCCCGTGCCCCCTGGACCGTCGTCCTTGGCGAAGGCGAACTCCACACGATGCTCCCCAGGAGCCAGTAGCTCGGTCGACTCGATCGTGTGCCGCTGTTTGCCGTACAGGTTGTGCACGTAGCGCACCTTGCCCGCAAGCACGTGCAAGGACCAACCTCCGAGTGCAGAGCCCATGGCCAGGAGGACGCCGTCGGCACCCCCAGGCTCGCCCGCCGGGACGCAGACGTCGACGATGAGGGCGTGCGAGCGGTTCCGCACGTTGACCGCCACCGGCTCGGGTACCTGGGCACCGCCGGGGAAGTAGCGATAGCTGTCGCGTGGGGGGCGATGGTCGGGCTTCGGGTTCACGATCGCCCAGAGGACGCGGTTGTCGAGCGGGAGGACCTGGTTGCGGCCGGCCTCGTCCCACCAGAGCTCGGCGAGCTGTTGCACGAGCGCCGGATGCTCTGCCGCGACGTCGCGCGTCTCGGAGACGTCTTCGGCAACGTGGTACAGCTCCCAGACGTCATCGTCGAAGGATGCGTTCGGATTCTGGTCATCATAGAGAGGGCCGATCGGGTGGAACGTCACTGCCTTCCACCCCTTGTGGTAGATGCCCCGTGATCCGAACATCTCGAAGTACTGCGTGTCGTGGCGTTCCGGCGCCGCGGCTCCTCCGGCCGCAAGGAGGTAGGCGAAGCTCTGCCCGTCGACAGGACTTTGCGTGACACCGTCCAGCTCGCTCGGCGGTTCGGTGCCCAAGAGCTCGGCGATCGTGGGCGCGACGTCGATGGCATGGGTGAACTGGCGTCTGATGACACCTCGGTCGAGAGCACCTGCCCGCCACGAGACGATGCAGGGATCGGCGACGCCGCCTTCGTGGACCTCGCGTTTCCAACGGCGATGGGGGGAATTGCCTGCCATCGTCCAGCCCCACGGGTAATTGTTGTGCGTGAGCGGGCCGCCGATCTCGTCGAGGCGAGCGAGCATCTCGTCGTTGTCCGCAGGGTCGAGGTTGAGGAGGCGGACGTCGTTGATCGACCCGGACGCCCCCCCTTCTGCGCTCGCCCCGTTGTCCGAGACCACCACGACGAGGGTGTTGTCCCTGTCGCCTGTGTCTTCCAGGAAGGCCAGCACCTTACCGATCTGCTCGTCGGTGTGCGAGAGGAACCCAGCGAAACACTCCATGAACCGGCTCCCCACCGTCCTAGCAGTCTCGTCGAGCGACGCCCAGGCGGGGACCCAAGGGGGGCGCTCGGACAGCACGGTCTCGGGCGGGAACAGCCCTTCGGCGAGCTGGCGCTGGAACGTCTCTTGCCTCCAGGCGTCCCAGCCGAGGTCGAAGCGTCCCCGGTAGCGCTCCCTCCACGGCGCAGGAGGTTGATGTGGCGAGTGGCAGGCACCGGTGGCGAAGTACAAGAAGAACGGCTTGTCCGGTTCCACAGCACGTAGATCCCCGACGAACTCAATGGCACGATCCGCCAGGTCTTCGGTGAGGTGGTAGCCGCCCACGACGGCCGCCGGAGGGCGCACGGAGTGATTGTCGTGGTAGAGGGCAGGGTTGAACTGGTGGGTCTCGCCGCCGTGGAACCCGTACCAGCGATCGAAACCTCGAGCCAGTGGCCAGGTCTGCCGGGAGGACCCCATGCTGGTCTCGTCCTCGGGCGTGAGGTGCCACTTGCCTACGGCGTAGGTGGCGTACCCGAGGTCCCGGAGCGCCTCGGAGAGGTAGCCGTTCTCGCGAGGAGGCGTGCCCCAGTAGCCGGGATACCCGACGGCCAGCTCGGCGACGCGGCCGAGGCCGCTGCGATGGTGGTTGCGGCCGGTCAGCAAGCAGGCACGAGTCGGCGAGCAGAGCGAGGTCGTGTGGAAGTTCGCCAACCTGACACCCTCGGCTGCCAGCCCGTCGATGACGGGAGTCTCGATGTCCGACCCGTAGCAGCCGAGCTGGGCGTAGCCGACGTCGTCGAGCACGATGAGCAGGACGTTGGGCGAGCCGGGCGCCGGCACTCTGGCACTCGGCCACCACGGCTCGGAATCCTGCCAGTAACGACCGATTCGGCCCTCGAAGTGTTGTTCCATTGCCCGATCCTTCCATCTTGTGCTCGCTTCTTGGCTTTCGGGCTGCTCCTGGCTGCGAGCTGGCGACCCGCCTGCCGCAGACCGGCGGCACTGGCTAGCTTGTTGCGGTGGCCGCGCCCCTCCAGACAGCTGGCAAGGGTCACATCTGGAAGATCGCGATCCGCTACATCCTCGGCATTGCCATCGGGGTCGTGGTTCTACTACTGCTCTTCGGCAAGCGAGGGGAGCTGCTGGGGGCTTGGCACCAGCTCGGTCATGTCCGGGTTACCTGGGTGGCAGCGGCCGTGGTTGCAGAGGCTCTCTCGACTACCGCCTACGCGATCCTCCAGCATCGAGTGCTGCGGCTGAGTGGCTCCGGCGCCAGGCTGAGCTCGCTCTCGGTCATCACCCTCGGCAACAACGCCATCGCCAACTCCGTCCCGGGACAGCCGGCGGTGTCGAGTGCCTACCGGTACCGTCACTACAGGCGGCTGGGAGCCAGTGGGGCCAGTGCAGGCTGGACGGTGTTCACCGTGGTGATCGCGCAGGCACTCGGCATGTCGTTGCTGTTGCTCCTCGGAGTCGCCATCGCCCTCGTCGCCAGTAGCGGCAGCAAGGACACGGGCATAGCCGTGGTCGGCTTACTGGTCGTCGCCGCTGGCGCGGGGCTCCTGATACGGCGTGACCTGCTCCTGCGGTTCGCCGCCTTGCTCGTGCGGGCGTGCCAACGCGTGACAGGGCGCCCAAGGACGGGGATGGGCGCACGCATCGAGGCGACGCTGGCGCGCATGCGGGAGATCCCGCTCGCCGCCCGCTCGTCCGTCGGGATCGTCGCCATTGGCGCGTCGGTGTGGGCCTTCGACTTCGCCTGCCTGTTGTGCGCCTTTGCCGCTGTGCGGGCACACATCCCCTGGCAGGGAGTTCTCCTGGCGTACGGTGTCGCCCAGGTCGTCGGCTCCCTCCCGATCGTGCCAGGCGGCATCGGTGTCGTCGAGGGGAGCCTCGCCGTCGTCCTGGTCGCCTACGGCACCGCGCGCGTGGCCGCACTGTCGGCGACGCTCGTCTACCGCATCATCAGCTTCTGGCTCGCCATCGCCGTCGGCTGGGTGTGCATCGGGGTAATCGCCCACCGGGCACGCCGGGAGGAGGAGCCCGTGGTGCAGCTTCCGGCTCCCGGGCTCCAGCCCGTCGGGGCGCTGCCGCCAGAGTGAGCCGGGCGCCCTGGTATCCCGGGCTCCAGCCAGTCGGAGTGGTGCCGCCGAAGTGAGCCGGATCTCCGGCCGTCCGGGTGGTCCGGGTGCGAGCTCGGAGAACCCGAGGGCTCTACCCGCTCCCCTGATGGCTAGGGAGCCTGTCGCAGTGTCACGTTGTCGAGCGCCGAGCCGCACGTGCTCTTGTCGGGCGTGGCGTCGGCGAAGCCGACCGATGTTGTGCTGGACGTAGCGACGACAGTTATCTGCTGGCGCTCCCAGCCCATCGTGTCGTTGTCATGCCCTGTGGCGTCGAATGTGGGCGCGTCGACCAGCCTTCCACCCCAGAAGACGTCGAGGGTCTTGACGGGCTGACCGCAGGTCGGGTTGGCGGCCAAATACCACGAGAGATCGTAGGCCGTGCCGGCGACTGTCGGTACTATCTGAGTGATTTCGCCTGGACCCGGCGTGCCTGACATGTCGAGTGACTGCTTGCCGTTCTCGGACTTCCAGTAGGTGCAGATGAGATCGACGCTGACGTCCCCCTGAGTCCAGTCCGTTAGCTCCGAAGAGGGCTTGAAGATCGTCACGTAGCCGGTAGGGCAGACTCTCGGTGACTCGAAGCTGCCGTTGAGGATCAGGTTCCTGGTTGACACGAGCGCCGGCAGCCCGAAAGCGCCGTGCTGGGCTGCTGCCACGGACATTGCTGCTATCAGCACGACACCTGCGGCCGCCGAGTGACTGGCTACTGTCGCCCGGCGGGCGATCTGTGAGCCGCGGCGGCCGACGAACGCCCCGAGCCAGGCGAGCAAGCCCCCTGCGCGGCGGAGGTCACCGATCGATATCTGGAGGAAGGCGCGCACGACGTCAGGATCGAAGTGGGTCCCCGCGCAGTTGGCCAGCTCCGTCCGAGCCTCTTCAGCCGAAGCCGCCTTCTTGTAAGAGCGAACGGCCGTCATCACCTCGTAGCTGTCGGCGACTGCCACGATGCGGCCGCCGAGCGAGATCTGCTCGGCCGCCAGGCCGTTGGGGTAACCGCTTCCGTCGTACTTCTCGTGGTGCTCGGCGATCGTGTTGGCCCAGGGCCCTAGCCACTCCGCCAAGGGGTGGGCGATCCGAGCGCCCTCGGTTGGGTGGTTGCGGACCTCGGCGTACTCCTCGTCTGTCAGCTTGCCCGGCTTGTTCAAGATGTAGGCGTGCACTCCGAGCTTGCCGATGTCGTGCAGCAGCGACGACCAGCGGAGCCGGTCTCGGTCCTGTTGTGGCAACTTCATCTGCTCGCCGATCATGTCGGCGAGTACCCGCACCCGCTCGCAGTGCCCACGGGTGAGGCGGTCGTGGTTGTTGAGGGCGCTCGCCAACCCCAGTATCCGTTCGGCCGCTACGGTCGGGTCGTCGTCAACGCCGGCGGCCTTGGCCTCCTCCAGGCGCCGGGCGAGGTCCCGCGTGCTCCCGACTTTGCGGGCCACGGCCATACGAGTCGGTGCCTTGTCGGGGAAGACCATCGTCATGCGAAGCAGTCCGGCCACAGGGAGCCAGCGCTTGAGTGCCCAGTCGGCGACGAAGAAGATCGCCGCCGGGATGAGGACGATTGCCGCCCACCACAACAGCCTTCCACCGCCTGTGCGAGGTGAAGGCAGCGCGGCTGCCAGAATCAGAGCCGCAACGAAGGCCACGACGACAGGCCCGAGCAGCACGCCGGCAGCCACGGCGTACCCGGCGATCGACCGGCTTTCCCAGCGGTTCGACCGTGTGTCGACATCGGCCATGTTGCCTCCGGTGCTCGCAGCCTCGTCCAGCCTGCTCATTATGAACGCTCGTGTGAATGCTTGCCGGGCCGACGGCTAGCGCTAGCCCTCCGGCGCTGCTGCTCCCACGGCCAGGACGAGCCTGCCGGCCTAAGGCGCTTACACTTCCGGTCCATGGACACCGGTGAGAGGGCGCCCGATTTCACGCTGCAGGCCGACGACGGTCGCAAGCTGACGTTGTCCGCGGAGTTGGCTAAGGGGCCAGTCGTCTTGTTCTTCTACCCGAAGGCGATGACGCCCGGCTGCACGAAGGAGAGCTGCCACTTCAGGGACCTCGCGTCCGAGTTCGACGCCCTCGGTGCGCGCCGGCTCGGCATCAGCGTCGACTCGGTCGAACGCCAGCACAGCTTCTCGGCCAAGCACGGCTTCGACTACCCCTTGCTGTCAGACCCGGGTGGGGCGGTCGCCAAGCAGTTTGCCGTCAAACGGCTGCTACCCCTAGCCAAGCGGGCAACGTTCGTGATTGGCACCGACGGCATCGTACTCGCCGCCATCCGGAGCGAGTTCGACACCGACAAGCACGCCGACGAGGCGTTGCGCGTCCTGCGAGCCAGGGCCGGCGACGGGAGCTGAACCCGGCTAGTCGGCCACCGATGCCAGGCTCTCGGCGCCCAGCTCGATCTGTGGGGCCGTTCGAGGTCTGCCGGGGACAAGAAGGGCCGAGGCCGTGGCCGCCAGCGCGATGACGGCGGCGATGCGGAAGGCGAGCGTGTAACCGTCAGTCAGTGCCAAGAGGTGGCCTACGGCAGCAACGGCGTCGGTGCGCCCTGTCGCAACCGTTGCCAGTGCTGCCAGCCCGACGGCTCCTCCGATCTGCCGCGAAGTGTTGACGAGACCCGAAGCGAGACCGGCTTCATGTCGCGGTACGCCCGACGTGGCCGCATAGGCGAGCGGGGTGAAGCAGAGGCCGAGGCCGAGGGTCATGAGGATGCTCGGCACTAAGAAACCCGACCAGTAGTCCGTCGCCAGGCCCAGAGCGCTGAACCAGAACAGTCCCACGGCTGCCAGCGCGCAGCCGAACAGGAGGATCGGCCGCGGGCCTAAGCGGAGCACGAGACGGGAGGAGGCTTGTGCTCCAACGATGATGGCGATCGTCTGCGGCACGAAGGCCAGCCCCGTGCCGATCGGCGTGTAGCCGCGCACCTCTTGCAGGTAGAGCGACACGAAGAACCACATGGCGAACAACGATCCGGAGAGCAGCAGCATCACGAGGTTGGCCGTCCATATCGAGCGGCGCCGGAACATGTGCAGGGGCATGAGGGGCGCCCTGGCCACTCGGGACTCGTGGACGAGGAACCACACCAGCACGGCTGCTCCACCGCCGATGGCTGCCAGCGTCTGCCACGACGTCCAGCCGTTCGACGGCGTGCTGACCACCCCGAACACGACCGCGGTCAGGCCTCCCGTGACGAGGAGAGCTCCCAGCACGTCGAGCGGTTGGCGCTGCTCTGACTCGGCGCGGCTCTCTTTCAGGAATATCCATCCGGCAATCAGGGTGACAATCCCGATCGGTACGTTGATGAACAGGATCCAACGCCAGGAGATCTCTTCGGTGAGGATGCCGCCGAGGAGTGCGCCGGCGGCCCCACCTGCTCCGGCTACGGCACTCCAGATACCCATAGCCCTTGTGCGGGCTTTCGCGTCCCGGTACGTCGTGGTGATAATCGTCAGCGTCACCGGCGACACCACGGCTCCTGCCAAGCCCTGCAAGGCGCGTGCTCCCGTCAGCATGGCTTGGTCCTGTGCGAACCCGCCAAGGAGGCTTGACAGGGTAAAGACGGCGATGCCCAGCAGGAAGACTCGGCGCCGGCCATACAGGTCGGCTGTCCGGCCGCCGAGCAGCAAGAAGCCCGCGAACGTGAGCGTGTAGGCGTTCAGCACCCACTGGAGAGCCGACGGGGAGTAGCCGAGGCTGTCCTTGATCGACGGCAGGGCGACGTTGACGATCGACACGTCGAGCAACACCATGAACTGGGCTACGCAGGCAAGCGCAAGGATCACCCAGTCGGGAGTCGCCCGGTTGGGGTACCGGCGCGCCTGCGGGTCATGGAAGCGGCAACGCCTGGCCTTTGCCCGGCATTCCCTCCGAAGTTCTTCGCGGAGGCCCGCCGCTGTCAGCTGGACGACGACGAGACGCTCAGGAGGTCGACGATGAAGATCAGGGTCGCGTTCGTCGGGATGCCCGAGCCGGAGGGCGGGCTGGCGCCGTAGGCGAGGGCCGGAGGGATGATCAGCTCGCGCCGGCCCCCGACTTTCATGCCGACAAGTCCTTCGCCCCATCCTTTGATGACGTGGTCGAGCGGGAACGACACTGCCCCGCCGTTGGTCCAGGAGGCCTGGAAGACCTTCTTCAAGGAGTAGGTGGCACCGACGTACTGCACCGTGACCGTGTCACTGGCTCCAGCCGTGGCGCCGGTGCCGTCGATGAGGTTGTCGATCACGAGGTGGCTGGGCGGCGCCGACGAGGGGTACACGATCGTAGGCTCCTTCCCCCAAGTTCCGGCCGGCGAGGCGGGCCACGAGCCAGAAGCAGCCTTGCTGGCGGCGGGCTTGGCCGAGCCGCAGGCGGTCAAGGCGGCGGCGAGGCATGCAAGGAGCAATACGGTGCGAGCAGGCGCACGGAGGCTGTGCACTCGGTGGTGTCCTTTCGGGCGGGCGTGAGCGGGTCGGCCCGCTAGTTGCCGCAAAGGATACCTTCAGGCTGGGCCAGACTGGCCCCATGACCGCCAAGCGCCGAACCGTCACGGAGGTGCTGGTGGCGCGGGGGCTGAGTGCTGAAGCCGTCCTCCAAGCGATCGAGGAGCGCCGGGTCTTCGTCGGTGGCTCGCTCTGCGACAACGAGCACCGCGTGATCAGGGGAGACGAGTCGGTGGTGGTCAAAGAGGCGTCGAAGCTGCGAGGAGCCGCCAAGCTCTCCGAGGCCTTGGACGCCTTCGGCCTCAGTGTCGAGGGACGGGTGGCGCTCGACGTCGGTGCGAGCACGGGCGGGTTCACCCAGACGCTCTTGGCCCGGGGTGCCCGCCGCGTGTACGCCGTCGACGTCGGCTACGGCCAGCTGCTTGGATCGCTTCGCAACGACGAGCGCGTCGTGTGCCTGGAGCGCACGAACATCGCCGACCTGTCGGTGCGGCTCGTACCCGAGCCCGTCGATCTGGCCACTGTCGACGTGGGGAGGCTTTCCCTTCGGGAGGCTGTCAAGCAGCTGACAGCGAGCGGCGTCATGGCCGAACGGGCCGAGCTTGCCGGCCTCGTCAAGCCGATGTTCGAGCTAGGGACGGGCGAGCTGCCCGAGTCGGACGAGGATCTCGCCAGAGCTGTCGATCTTGCCGTGGCGGGCGTCGAGAGCGCCGGCTGGCAGCTTGTCGAAGTCATCCGCTCGTCGGTGGGGGGGAAAAGGGGGGCTGTTGAGTTCTTCTCTTGTTTCTTGCGGCAAGGGGGCACTGACGCCGGCTAGTCCCACACCGTACGCTCAGCCGGCGTTGTCGGAGGTCGCCACCGCCGGTCGCCGGTCGCGGCGGCGCCAGGCGGCGCGAGCCAGCAGCGCCAGCACGAGCAGGACGATTGCCGGGAAAGCCCAGCCGATCCCGTAGATGACGCCGCGCACGGCTAGGCCGCTGTTGCGGGCAGCGACAGAAGCCGCCCGCCCGACCGTGCCACGGCCGGCCTTCTTCACGACGTGAGTCGCCACCGGGACAAGGTTCACCGTGAAAGTCGAATACGTGACTTGGTCTGCCAGCGAGTTGGCTTGGGCCGTCAGCTGCTCGATGTCGCCTTCGACGCTGAACAACTGGTTCTGTACGGTCAAAATGGAAGCCACCGACGTCGCCTTGGCTACGAGCGACCGCAGCGCAGACTCCTCGCTCTTCAAGTTGGCAAGCTGGGCCTGCAGGTCGATGGTCTCGCCGGTCACGTCCTGCCCGTTCTCCGACTGTGACTGCACCTTGCCCAGGGGGTCGACGTCGGATATCAGCTTGGCGAAGTTGGCGCTGGGCACTCGCACGACGAGCGTGGCGCCACCGGCGTCGTTGGCGGAGTTACTGGACGACGACTGCACGTAGCCGCCAAGCGAGTCAGCATCCCCGGACACCTTGTCGAAGACGGTGACTACCTTGTTCTTGGTGACGCCGAGAGTGGCCGAACCGGTGCGGACGACGAGCGGCTGCGGTGTGGTCACCTCCTCGCCGACTGTGCCCGCCTGGGCCGGGCTGGACAGCCGCCTGCTGGTGTTGGGACTGGTCGTAATTGGCGCCAAGTTCCCGTCGGCGGCGCTGAAACCAGGGGTGGCGCTCGGTGCCGAGCCGGCGCAGGCGCTGAGCCCGACTCCTCCGATGAGGGCGAGGAAGGCGACTCCGACTACTGACGGTAGCTTGCTCACGGTGAGCTCCAGTGCTGGGCGTGTTCTTTGTCCTGTCTGACGAAACGTGTCGTCTGAGAGTTCCCAGAGACTTCGTGATGCCTAAGCTGGCCCATCGCTCCAGAAGCTCCGTCCGAAGATCCCGCACTGGTCGCCCAGGCCGTCGCCGGCGATCGCCAAGCGCTCAGCCGGCTGCTGTCAGCCAATTACGACCGGTGCTACGCAGTTTGCCGGCGGATCCTGTGGAGCGAGGAGGACGCCCTTGACGCCACGCAGGAGGCCATGATCGCCATCGCGAAGGGAGTAGCGCGCTTTGACGGGCGGAGCGCCTTCTCGACTTGGTGCTACCGAGTCGCCACGAACGCCGCCCTGGACGAGGTGCGTCGCGCCAAGAGGCGACCCGTGCCGGCCTCCGACCTGCTGTCAGCCGATGGCCAGGCACTGGCGGGCGTCGCAAGTGGCGACCAGGTCGCCGACCCGGTAGTGGATCGTATGGCCGTTGCGCGGGCCCTCGAGCGGCTGCCTGACGACCAGCGCGTCGCCGTCGTCCTGCGCGACATCGCGGATCTCGAGTACGCCCAGATCGTCGAGGTTCTGGGCGTCCCGATCGGCACCGTGCGGTCCCGGATCTCCCGTGGGCGTGCAGCGCTGGCCTCTGCTCTCTTCGAGCGTGATTCTGCGCTCGACACGCGATTGCAACGTAACGCGGAGGGGACAAGCTTCGTCCAACAGGACAGACCATGACCGACCTACCGACTGCTGGGGGAAGCTCCGGCGGCAGCAACGGCAGTTGCCCGCCTGGCGACGACCTGTGCGCGCTCGTCGACGTTGAGATGGAAGGCGAGCGCGCCCTGCAGGTCGATGCCCATGCGAGCGAGTGCGACCGCTGCCGGGACCTCCGAGCCAGGCTGATCGCCGTCCGGCTGGCCGTCGGCGAGCTGGGTGACCCGGCGCCGGCCGGCGCCGCCGAGCGTGCCGTGGCTGCCGCACTCGCAGCTGCCGACGCAGCCGAGAGTGCGGGAGAGCCAGTGAGCCCTGTCCCACTCGAGGACGTTCGCAGGGCTCGCGATAGACGCCGGCTCCGGATGCTGAGTGCCGCCGCTGCCGTCCTGCTTCTATTCGGCGTCGCCAAGGGAGTCGACTACCTAGTGACGTCCTCGCCGGCGTCGAGCACCGCTGCGAACTCGGCGGGCATCCTGGCCCCTCTGCGCGCTTCCGGTGCCGCAGCCGGCAGCGCAGTCGGGCTGCATGCGATCCGAGCCGACGGCGATCCAGGCGCCCTCGTGGGATCGATCGCGCCCTCGCGAGGCGTCCACGTCAGTGTCACCCGCAAGGGCGGGTCCTACGTAGTCGGCATCATCACGTCACCATCTTCCGCTGCGCCCTTTGGCGCTTCCGCCAGCGCTGGGTCCGGGCCGTACGACGTCGTGGTGAACGGGGCCGTGATAGGTCGTGCGGAGATCCAGCAGAACGGAAGCCTTGTTGTCACAGGGATGACCAAGTCGGGAGCGGCAAGCCTGCGCCGGGATCTGGTCGGCTGACTGGCGACTCTTAGAACCGTTTGTGGGAGTCGAGCGACAGTGGGCCTACGACAGCACGCGCCGCCTGAAATTGGCCAGGCCGAGCCCGAGGAAGAGGGCGGCGAAGCCAGCGAGCACCGGATAGATCACGTACAGGTGCATGTGCGGCGAGGTCGTGAAGACGGCTCTCATTCCCTCGTTGACGTAGACGAGAGGGTTGACGAGCACGACAGTCTGCAGCCAGGGCCAGCCACCGACCTTGACAGGTGCCAGCCGCGTCCAGCTGTAGTACATGCAGCCGAGGAACGTGATGGGCAAGATGATGAAGCCGAACATGAGACCGATGTTGCGGGGCTCGAAACTCGTGCCCAACAGCAGCCCCAGCCCTGCAGTTGCGATGCAGGCGAGCGGCACCAGCGTGAGGATCATCCACCAGTGAAGGCTGAGGTGGGCCTCGACGCCGGGGGCATGCACGACAGCGGCGATCGGCAGCACGATGGCTGCCGACAGGATGCCTTGGGCGGCACCGGAGAGAACCTTGGCTATGGCAACCAACCAGATCGGGCAGGGAGCCTGCACCCTGTCCTCGATCTCGCGGGTGTAGCCGAACTCCTGGGCCATATTGAGGGCGATTGACTGCACGCCCTGGAACATGATGGAGATGCCGACGACACCGGGGACGAGCACGGTGGCGAAGGCGGACTCCGCCACCGCCCCGTGGCCACCGACACCCTGCCCGATCTTCGGGAACACATATAGGAATACGAAACACAACAAGATCGGCTGGATCAAGGTCCTCAGCACGAACTCCCACAGGTGCTTGCCCAGCACGACGAGGTCCCGGAGCATGAGGGCACCGAGCGCCGTCCAGCTCGCCTTGGTGACCGAGCGAGTAGTGAACAGGATGGTCGCCGGGACCGTCGCCGGCGTGATCGTCTTGGCCATCAGTCGCGCAGCTCCTTGCCGGTCAGGTTGATGAAGACAGTCTCGAGAGTGGGCTCGGCGATGGACAGGTCGACGATGTCGTGGTTGGCGCGCTCGGCCGAGCTCACGATCTGGGGCACGATCCTGTCGGTCCCCTTCACGTGCAGCTGAATGACACCGTCGACCTGGCGGACGCGGGTGACGCCACCCAAGTCCCGCTTGAGTATCTCTGCCAGTTCCTGCTGGTCGCCGGAGGCTCTCACCGACACGACTGTGTCGGCCCCCGTGCTGGACTTCAGTGCGGCCGGGGTATCGAGGGCGAGAATCCTGCCGTGGTCCATGATGGCGACCCGATTGCAGAGCTGGTCCGCCTCTTCCATGTAGTGGGTCGTGAGCATCACCGTCTGGCCCTGGCGGTTGAGCTCGCCGAGGATCTCCCACAACGCCAGGCGGCTCTGCGGGTCGAGCCCGGCCGTCGGTTCGTCCAGGAAAAGGACGGCCGGCCGATGGAAGATCGCCCTGGCCACCATCAGCCGCTGAGCCATCCCTCCGGAAAGCGCGTACACGGACGCCTTGGACCACTTGGAAAGCTGGAACTGGTCGAGCAGCCTGTTGGCGATATCGCGGCACTCCTTGGCGCTCATCCCGAACAGTCGCCCGTGAAAGTAGAGGTTCTCCCACACGGTCAGCTGCCTGTCGAGAGTGTTCTGCTGCGACACGATGCCGCTCAGCTGCTTGGCGAGGGCGGGTTGCCGGGCGACGTCTACGCCGCCGACGAACGCCCGCCCAGAGGTAGGCACTACCCTCGTCGTGAGGATGCCGGCGGTGGTTGTCTTACCGGCTCCGTTAGGACCGAGAAGACCGAAGATCTCGCCCGCCTCGACTTCAAGGTTGAGCTTGTCGACGGCCGCGAAGTCGGTTCCGGGGTAGACCTTGGTCAGATCCTCGGTCTGGATCACCGTGCTGATTCCATGCCGCGACGATACGTGACGCGGCCGCCCCGGCTAGCGCCGGTTGCCGCCAGCTCCCAGCGTCGTCGTCGTCGTGCTGCTGGTTGTCGTCGTCGTGGTCGTGGTCGTGGTAGTAGTCGGCCCGGTTCCGCTGACAGGCGGCACGACTACCGAGACGGGCCGGCCGTAGCCCGCAAAGCTCAGGCTGATGCTGATGCGGCCTGCTCCGGCGACGATGCCCCAGTCGCTCAGCTCCTCGGACTCGACGCGGTCGAGCCCGCCGACGGTCGCCTCGAATCCCAGGTAAGAGTTGCCAAGCAGGGACGCAAGCTGTCTGAGCGAGGCCGCTTCCCGCGGAGGCACTCGGGGAGTCGAACCAATGTCCAGCGAGCCTTGGTAGGTAGTTGAGCCATCGGTGGATGCGCCGACGACCGCAACCGAGTTCGTGCCCGCTGCCAGCTGGCCGACGAGCCACGGCAACTCGTACTCGGTCATCCCGAGGGCTTCACCGAAGGGAGCGGGCAGAGCCGCCAGCACCGCCGGGGTGGCTACGATCCACGGCCCTCGGGCGCCGACGGCAGCCGCCAGCGAGGCAGGAAGATTCAGGTACTCCCTCGGACCGACGACGCGTGCCAGCAGATCGGGTTGGCCAGGAATGCTCAGCTTCAGAGAAGCTGAGCCGTTCGCAACGTCGACGACGCCGCTGCCGGTGGCGAGTGTTCCAGTGCTGGCCGATGCTGAGAGGCTGAAACTGTAGGAGTTGGCGGCGTCTGTCGCCTCGGCGGCCTGTGCCAGCAGCTCCGCCGGCGTTCGTTCGGCGGCAGGCCGAGTCGTCGTGGTCGTAGTGGCTGCGCTGGCGACTCCTATTGGCAACAGCCCGTCACCGGCTGACTGTAGGGCGGAGGTCCCCGCCTGCAGGTAGTAGGCGATCCACGACTTCACGAGCTCGAGGTAGGTGTCCGAGTGGTTGTATGCCAGGATGGCGCTCGTCATGTTGGCGGGCAGCGAGAGGTTGCCACCGTTGGCGCAGAGAAAGTCGCCTGTTGTCAGCGCGGCGTCATAGAAGTTCTGCGGATCCTTGATCCCGTCCCCGTTGCCGTCCTGGGCGTACTCCGCCCAGGTCGACGGCAGGAATTGCATCGGGCCTTCGGCACGAACCCATCCTCCGCCCGGCGCTGCGATAGCTTCGTTGCCGTTCTCCCCGTTGAGCGGCGGCCCGTAGATCGCAGGGACGACGGTACCGTTGGAAGTCACCCTGGCAGCGCTGCCCCACGTCAGCCCATTGTCGGACTCGACTCGCCCGATTGCCGCCACGTCCGCCCACAACAAGTTGCAGCCGTGGTCGGCCGACTCCATGAGGCCCTGAGCGTGTTCGTAGGCGGACAAGGCCACGGACGGTACTCCCGTACTCTCGCCGACGATCACACCGCCGTGACCGTGGTGCTTTGGCGGTAGGGCGCCGAATGGTGCGGCACCGGCAGTTGCCGATTGTCCGTGCGGCAAGGCCTGCAGTACCAGCCCCAGCCGGGAAGCAGAGGTGGCTGCTGCCCTGGCAGGAGGAGTCGACCCGCTGTTCCTCGCGCTCTGCTTCAGCAGCGCCGCCTGGCCGCCGCCCAGGCCGGTGATGGCAGTCGCGATGACGGCAACGACGAGCACGGCGACTAGCAGCCACGGGAACCGGCGCGGCGCCAGCACGTAGCAGCCCATGCGCTCTGCGACGGTCATCATGGCACGAAGCGCGTCAGAAGATCACCACGCCGGAAGAGCTCATGCGGGCAAGGCTAACCGCAGCGGCGCCAAAGTCACAGAACTTTCATGCGAGGTGCATAGTCAAGCCGACAGTCGTGAGCGGAGACGGCTCTTCCGATCGTTGCCGCCACCAGGGCGAAGTTCGCCAGTACCGGGTCCTCCGGCGCCGCTGGTCGGCGGATCGATGCCGGGGCGGGGAGGTCGTCTTGAGGACGGAGAGCCGACCGGGCCACTGCCGGTGCGTCTCGTCCGGTGCGGTCGCTAGCGCTAGCCGAGCTCGGCTCGCACTCTCTCGAAGGCTTGCACGGCCTTCGCAAGATCCTGGCGGCTGTGTGCCGCCGATACCTGTGTCCGGATACGGGCCTTGCCCATGGGGACGACCGGGTAGCTGAAGCCGATCACGTAGACTCCCTGTTCCAGCAGGCGGTCGGCCATCAACGTCGCCCTGGCTGCGTCGCCGATCATGACCGGCACGATCGGGTGGTCGCCCGGGAGAATGTCGAAGCCGAGGCGAGTCATCTCTTGGCGAAAGAAGGCGGTGTTCTCCTTCAGACGAGAGCGCAGGTCTTCGCTCGTCTCCAGCAAGTCAAGAACTGTCAGCGATGCTGCCGCTACCGCCGGCGCTATCGAGTTCGAGAACAGGTAAGGCCTCGACCGCTGGCGCAGCAGGTCGATGATGGGGCCCCGCCCGCTGGTATATCCACCGGAGGCACCCCCCAGTGCCTTGCCGAGCGTGCCGGTCACGATGTCGACCCTGTCCTGCACCCCGTGCAGTTCTGGCGTCCCGCGCCCGTTCGGGCCCACGAAGCCGACGGCATGCGAGTCGTCGACCATGACCATGGCGTCGTGCTTGTCGGCAAGGTCGCAGATATCGTCGAGCGGCGCTACGTAGCCGTCCATCGAGAAGACACCGTCGGTGACGACGAGCCGGCGCCGGGCACTGGCAGCCTCCTGCAGCCTTTCTTCGAGGTCGGCCATGTCCCTGTTCTTGTAGCGGAGGCGCTCGGCTCGGCACAAGCGGATGCCGTCGATGATCGAGGCATGGTTGAGCTCGTCGGAGATGACGGCGTCCTGCTCACCGAGGATCGTTTCGAAGAGGCCGCCATTCGCATCGAAACACGACGAGTACAAAATCGTGTCCTCCGTCCCGAGGAATCCTGAGATGCGAGCCTCGAGGTCCTTGTGGACACCTTGCGTCCCACAAATGAAGCGGACGCTCGCCAGCCCGTAGCCCCACCTGTCCAGAGCGTCCTTGGCCGCAGCGATTACCCTCGGGTCGTCCGCCAGGCCTAGGTAGTTGTTGGCACAGAGGTTGAGCACCTCGCTGCCGCCGACGCCGATGGTTGCCTGCTGGGGTGTGGCGATGATCCTCTCGCCCTTGCGGAGACCGGCCTCGGAGATGGCCTCGAGCTCGCCCTGGATGTCCTGGCTGACCTTTTCGAACATGGCTCTAACGCTCTCCCCAGGACAAGATCACTTTGCCGCACTCGGCGGCCTTCATCGTCGCGAATGCCTGCTCGAAGTCTTCGGCTGCGTACCGGTGCGTGATGACAGGCGACACGTCGAGGCCCGCTTGCACGAAGACCGACATCCAATACCAGGTCTCGAACATCTCGCGGCCGTAGATGCCTCTGAGCGTGATCATGTTGACAACAAAGTGCGCCCAGTCGATGCCGAACTCCTCAGTCGGGAGACCAAGCACGGCAATCTTGCCGCCGTGGCACATCGCCGGCAGCATCGAGCGGAGAGCTGCCGCCTGCCCTGACATCTCGAAGCCGACGTCGAACCCCTCACTCATTCCCAACTCCTCCATCACCGCGGCTAGCGGCTGTTGCCGCGGGTCGATGGCACGGGTGGCACCGACGGAGCTGGCCAGGGCGAGACGGTAGGGAGAAAGGTCTGTGATCACGACGTGGCGTGCTCCGGCATGCTGGGCCACCAGGGCGGCCATGATGCCGATCGGCCCGGCGCCTGTCACAAGAACGTCCTCGCCCAGCACCGGGAACGTAAGGGCGGTGTGAACAGCATTGCCAAGCGGATCGAAGATGGCTGCCACGTCGAGGTCTATACCCTTGGGGTGTTTCCAGACGTTTGTGGCCGGGATGGCGATGTAATCGGCGAAGGCGCCCGGGTGGTTCACACCGACGCTGTCGGTCCGGGCGCACTGGACCCGCCGGCCTGCCATGCAGTTGCGGCAGCGACCGCAGACGAGGTGCCCTTCCCCGCTCACGAGGTCGCCGACTTGCAGGTCGTGTACGCCGGCGCCCATCTCGACAATTTCGCCGACGAACTCGTGACCGATGACAAGGGGCACCGGGATGTTGTGCTGTGCCCAGGGGTCCCACTCGAAGATATGGAGGTCGGTGCCGCAGATGCCGGTACGCAGGACTCTGATGAGCACGTCGTCGTGTCCCGGCACAGGGTCCGGCACCTCTTGCATCCACAAGCCGCGCTCGTCGCGCGCTTTTACCAGAGCCTTCATAGCCCGACCGTAGCGCGCTCTCTGCCACGTGCCGGTAGCCTCATGCGACTTCCGACCCGCATCCGACCAATGGAGGCTCATCGATGCCGGACGAGCCCAGTACCGCTCTCTCCCCAGATCACACCCACGATCACACCCACGTCGCCAACAGTGGCAAGGCCGAGCTGAGCCTTGACACCCTGGCTGCCATCCAGCCGGGTATGGCCCGCTTGATGGTCGAGGTCTCCGACCGGATGTGGAAGTGCTACCACGCCGGCAAGGCCGGCAACCGGCCGCTGGCGCGCTACCAGTTGTCCGAGGCGACCAAGATCATGAAGACCTCGGCCGTGGTACGCCCGAAGTACGCGGACTCGATGAGCAAGTTCATCGCCGAGGAGATCGCCGCCTTGCGAGCGGTCATCGAGGCCGAGGACTGGGACCGGTTCGAAGATGTCTATGCCGACGTCGTGACTGCCACCAACAAGTACCACGGGGATTTCGACAAGGGTTTCCTCGTGTGGCAAGTTCCACAGGACCCGCCCCGGGACCTGGACCTCCGGCCGCTCGGCTAGGCCCTGCCCCTGCCCCACTCGCGGGCACTTCGTCCGGTCGGGCCCCCGGCGTCTCTGTCCTCAAGCAGCCGACCGCCGCCACTCGCGGGCACTTCGTCCGGTCGGGCCTGGCACTTCTGTCCGCAAGCCCGGCTCGTCAGTGTCGGTCGCGGACGAGTCCTGCCTTCACGGATGCAACGACGTCGTTACCCCTCTCCGCCACTTGTCGGGGTGTCGTTCTGAGAAGAGTCCAGCCGGCGGCGACGATCAGGTTCCCCCGCGCTCGGTCAGCCTCGAATGTGACTGGGTCGGAGTGGAACTGGTACCCGTCCATCTCGAGGGCCAGTCTCTCGCGGCGCCATCCGAAGTCGGTTTTTGCCACGAAGTCGCCGTGCTGGTCCCTGATGATGCACCCAGGCTCGGGAAGCGGCACGCCGCCAGTTGCCAACAGGTCGAACAGGAGATGCTCGGCCACGGAGTCAAGCTTGACCCCGGTGAGTTCCTGGACCAGTCGTTGTAGCCTCGCTACCCCAGGCGTTCTTGGTTGAGCGGCCAGGTATGCCTCCAGCGATCGAGGCCTGACGAGTCGTCGCTGGAGCGCTCCGGCAACCATGCTCAGCAGAGCTCGCGACTCCATGTCGTAGTTGGGACGAGATAAGTCGAGCAGAGTCCGATTCGGGCACGTCACCGGCAGACCGCCCACGACCTGGATCTCGTCGGACGATAAGGAGCGCGCCCTGTGTACTGCCCAGAGCGCCGTTTGTCGCGGCCGTTTCGAGCTCTCAACAGTCACCTCGACGACTCCCGCCTGTCGTGTGAGGCCGTGTCGATGTGCTGCTGATCGGTGCGACAGAACGCCTCCCGTGAGTAACACCGCCTCGACGGGCAGATGATCAGGCGCCCGAGGAACCGTGGACACCCGGTATAGGCCGCGGCGATCCCTCTCCAACAGTCCACGCGACACAAGGTTGGGGAGGGTCTCTTTGTCCATGCCGATGTTTCTCGCCTGGGCCGCACTGACGAGGCCACTTTGCTTGGTAGCCAGCTCCATGAGCCGCACCCACTTCGTGCTGTTCTGTCTAGTCACCACGTGAGTATCGGATCTCCGCCTACCGTTTTACCTACCGCCGAAATGCCGAGTTATGCACAGCTCTATCCACAGGGCGACCCAGGGACGGCGGTTTCCCGCTGCCTTGGCGGCTCCGGGCAGCGGCCGACCGCCCCCACTCGCGGGCACTTCGTCCGGTCGGGCCCGGCGCTTATGTCCGCAAGCGGCCGACCGCCCCCACTCGCGGGCACTTCGTCCGGTCGGGCCCGGCGCTTATGTCCGCAAGTGACCGACCGCCCCCACTCGCGGGCATCTCGTCCGGTCGGGCCCGGCGCTTATGTCCGCAAGCGGCCGAGCGGGGCACCGCCAGCAAGTGCCAACAGCTCAAGACCCGACGATCAGTCCAGCGTCACCTCGGTCCGCAGCGGGAGGTCGCGGGAGGAACGCCCGACCCGAACCTCGTACACGCCCGGTAGGGCTACGAAGCCGTGCCGGCCCATGTCCCATGAGGCGAAGGACCGTTCGTTAAGGAGAATGGTCAAGTGGGCTGACTCACCCGGAGCCAGGTGAACCTTCGCGACGCCCCGCAGTTGCTGCTCTGGCTCGCCCTGCTGGCGAACGACCTTGGCGACATAACATTGGACGACCTCGGTGCCCAGCCTGGTGCCGGTATTGGTCACGGTGACGGTCACTTCCACGATGGGATCGCCCGCAAACCCCGCACCAAGCGTCGTCCGGCGTAGCCGTCCCACCGTGCCGACCTCGAGGTCGGAGAGGCGGAATGTCGAGTACGAGAGCCCGTGGCCGAACGCAAACAACGGGTCGACAGCATTGGCGTCGTAGTGCCGGTATCCCGTCAGGAACCTTTCCTCGTACTGGACGTGGCCGTCGCTGCCTGGGTAGCAAGCGAAGGCCGGCGTGTCCTCCAGGCGCCGCGGGAACGTCGTCGGCAGGCGACCACCGGGATCGGTGTCGCCGAGGAGGACGTCGGTGACACCCTCGCCGCCCTGCTCGCCAGGGAACCAGATCTGGGCGATCACCGGGACGCTCGATGTCCAATCCATTGACACCGGGGCGCCGGAGTTCACCAGCACGCATGTCTTGGGGTTGGCGGCCGCCACCCGCCGGACGAGATCGTCCTGCAGGCCAGGCAGGCTCATCGTCTGCCTGTCGTGCCCCTCGGTCTCCCACTCTGCGGTCGTCCCGACGACACAGACCACGGCATCGGCCGATGCTGCGAGCTTCTCGGCCCGGCCGAGCAAGTCCTCATCGGAGCCGACTGGGGGCAGTGCCCCGATCATCAGGCCGGCCAAAGGGAGGCCGGCCGTCGGCTCGTACTCCACCACGAGGTCGTATGCGCGATGGGCGGCGAGCGGCACGTTGCCCTTTGCCTCCGCCGACCCCATCCCGAAGAAACTCTTCGACCTCCCGACCTCTCCCGTCGCCTCCACCACGGTCTCGCCATCGACCAGGAGCCGAGCCTGGCCGACTTGGGTCAGGGAGAACAGCCACTTGCCCGTGACGTCAGGCGTGAAGGCGGCTCGGCACCGCAAACGCCAGTTGCCGTCGGAGAGCCCCGCGACGCCCGGTGCCGGATCCCCGAGCCACGTGAAGTTGGCAACAGAAGCGTCGTGCTCGTAGAGACTCGATCCGCGCTCCTCGGCGAGCAACTGGCCGTCGCCAGATGTCTGGCCGGAAGCCTCAGCGACCGCGGCGGCCGGTCCTCGGGAGTAGTACTCGAGCTGGAAGTCCGCTTCGAGAACCGGCGTCGCAGCCCAGGTGACGCAACCACGCTCGTGGGCCACGGTGATCCCCTGAGGTTCCAAGCGGTCGCGGAGCGACGCGAGCACGCTGCACCGTCTGTAAGCGTTCACTCGGGCGCTGCCACCCCCTTGTGCCGAGGTCGTAGCGGCATTCGGCCCGATAACCGCCACCGTCGCGCCGGAAGCGAGCCGCCAGGGAAGCACGGCCCCGTCGTTCTTGAGCAGCACGAAGCTTGCAGCCGCCAACCGGCGAGCGGTCGCCTGGCGCTCACTCAGAGTCGTGACGGCAGATGCCCTGCCGGAGACCGTGTCGCCGCCGGTGCTCTCGCTCGCCGTACCCATGGCAGACCGAGCTGTGGAGCCGGCCGTGTCGCCAGCCGGCAGACCGAGCGCCCCGGTCCGCCCCGCCAGTCGCAGCAATCTCCGCACGTGTTCGTCGATCGTCGCCTCGCTCACCTCTCCTGCCGACACTGCCTCGTGGAGGCGCTTGCCGTAGTGGGACCCCGGACCCGGCATTTCGAGGTCGAGCCCGGCGTTGGCGGAGGCGACCGTGCTCTGCGTCCCGTACCAGTCCGAGACGACCACGCCGTCGAAGCCCCACTCTCGCCGCAGGATGTCCGCCAGCAAGATGTCGTTCTCGGCGGCGTAGGTGCCGTTGATCTTGTTGTAGGCCGACATGACCGCCCAGGCGCCGGCGTCATGCACTGCCGCCTCGAACGGGAGCAGGTACAGCTCGCGCAGGCTGGCCTCGTCGACGTCCGAGCTGATCGTGTGCCGCTCGAACTCGGAGTCGTTGGCCACGAAGTGCTTCACGGTGGCCGAGACGCCGCGGGCCTGCAGTGCCTCCACGTAGGCGACACACAGCTGGGCTGAGAGCCACGGGTCCTCCGAGTACGACTCGAAGTGCCGCCCGCCCAACGGGTGGCGATGCAGGTTGACAGTCGGCCCGAGCAGGGCGTGGACGTTCTTGTCGAGGCACTCGTCGGCAAGAGCTGCTCCCAGCTCGCTGGCAGCTGAGGGGTCGAAGGTTGCCCCGATGGCGATTCCGCAAGGAAACGACACCGATCGCGGCCCCACCGACCTCTCCCCCCGCGCGCCGCTCGGGCCGTCCGAGAGGCGGAGTGCCGGGATGCCGAGCCGGACCAGCGGATTCGTGTGCCAGAAGTCTGCACCGGCCAGGAGGAGGATCTTCTCGTCGAGCGTCAGCTCGGCGACCAACTGCGCCAGGCCAGCCGCCGCCGAGGTGCCGCCCGCCGCCGAGGTGCCAGCCGCCGCCGATGGTTCAGCCGCGGCCGAGGTGCCAGCCGCCGCCGAGGGTTCAGCCGCCGCCGAGGTGCCAGCCGCCCCCGAGGTGCCAGCCGCCGCCGAGGTGCCGCCCGCCGCCGAGGGGCTCGTCGCCGAGGGTTCAGGCGTCATCGCCGGCGAGCCCGGAGCTCTTCCAAAGCCAGGTCGGGAACCTCCAGGTCCCCTTTGCCGATCCCGACGCTCAAGTCCGGCTTGTAGGTGCCATGGAAGTCCGACCCACCCGTGGCCGCCAGGCCGTGCCGCTTTGCGATGTCCAGCAGCCCTTGGCGCTCCTCTGGGGAGTATCCCCCGTACCAGCACTCCATGCCGCTCAAGCCCGCCTCGGTGAGCTCCCCGACCTGGCGGTCCAGCTCGGCCGGTTCGAGTCCCATCTGTAGCGGGTGGGCCAGCACGGCCAGTGCGCCAGAGCCCGTGGCTGCAGCGACGGTCGTCGGGGCGTCGATGAAGGCCTTCGAGATGTAAGCGGGACCGCCTTTGGCCAAGAGTGTGTTGAAGGCGGCCTGGTAGGACTCGACCACGCCCATCTGCTCGAGGACCTTTGCGAAATGGGGCCGTCCCAGCGCGGCATCGCCTGCCTGGGCGCGCAGCATCTCATGGGTGATCGGGATGCCGAGTTCGTTGAGGCGGGCGACAAGGCGCTCGTTTCTCGTGTCGCGGTCCTCCCTCAGTCGTTCCAGCTGTTCTTGCAACGGGCCTTCGCCGGGCTCGACGAAGTAGCAGAGCATGTGCAGCGTCCCCGGCGAGAACTTGCACGAGACCTCGCACCCGGGCACGAAGCCGATCCCGAGCTCGGCGGCCTTCTTGGCTGCTGCTTCCAGGCCGGCAAGGCCGTCGTGGTCGGTGAGCGCGATCGCCGTCAGGCCCACCTCAGCTGCCAGTTCCACCACGCGCTCTGGGCGCTCTGAGCCGTCGGAGCAAGTCGAGTGCGTATGCAGGTCGATCATCGCCGAAGCGTAACCGCGTGCTTGGCTGCGCCAGGGTGGCAGAATAGAGCCGTGAGGAAGTCGTGAGGGAAGCCTGCGGCGTCTTCGGCATATTCGCCCCAGGCGCGCCGGTGGCGCAGCTGACCTTCGATGGGCTGTTCGCGCTACAGCATCGCGGCCAGGAGTCCGCAGGCATGGCAGTGAGCGACCGGGAGTCGATCACCGTCGTGAAGGACATGGGCCTCGTCGCCTCCGTCTTCGACGAGCGGACCCTCTCGCCGCTGCAGGGAGACCTGGGCGTGGGCCACGTCCGCTACTCAACGACCGGGCCAAGCACCTGGCACAACGCCCAGCCGGCCTACCGCGCTGTCGGCATGGCCGGCTTCGCCCTCGGGCACAACGGGAACCTCACCAACACCACCCAGCTGGCGGACGGGGCCGGCATGTTGCCGGGGATCTCAACGTCAGACAGTGACCTGGTCGCCGAGCTTCTCGCTCGCTGCTTCCCATCGGACGCCGACGAGACTGACGAGACCCACCTGCTGAAAGCCCTCGATACCGTCCTGCCCACTCTCGAGGGCGCCTTCTCGCTGGCACTGATCGATGCGGGGAGGTTGATGGCCGTCAGGGACCCGCACGGGTTTCGGCCCTTGTGCCTAGGCAGGTTCGAGTACGCACACGAGGGTGCGGGCCGCGTCGGCTGGGTCGTCGCCTCGGAGTCGCCCGCCCTCGAGGTGATAGGTGCCGAGCTGGTCCGGGAGATCGAGCCGGGCGAGATGGTCGTTGTCACAGACGGCGGCGTCGAGTCCTATTTCCCGTTCACGCCCGGAGATGTCGAGCCACGGCTCTGCGTGTTCGAGTTCGTCTACCTCGCCCGCCCCGATAGCCGGTTGCGGCGCCGGGAGGTCTATGCGGCTCGCCGGCAGATGGGGGAGCTGCTGGCTGCCCAGGCCCCGGTCGAAGCCGACATCGTCATGGGGGTACCGGACTCCGGCATCTCGGCGGCCGAGGGATACTCTGTCGCCAGCGGCATCCCCTATGGCCAGGGTCTCGTGAAGAACCGCTACATCGGCCGCACGTTCATCGCCCCTACGCAGGAGGCGCGGATCGACGGGGTGCGCCGCAAGCTCAGCCCTCTGCGGTCGAGCTTGGCCGGCAAGCGGCTCGTGGTGGTAGACGACTCGATAGTGCGCGGCACGACCACCTTGCAGCTCGTCCGGATGCTCCGGGATGCCGGCGCCGCCGAGGTGCACCTGCGGATCTCCTCGCCTCCGTTCGCTTGGCCCTGTTACTACGGCATCGATACTCCGGATCGCTCCGAGCTCATCGCCTCCCGCATGACTGAAGCCCAGGTCTGCGCCCACGTCGGAGCCGATTCGCTCGCCTACCTGTCGCTCGCCAACCTCATGGACGCCGTGGGGGCGAACGATGCCGGCGACGGATTCTGCCGTGCCTGCCTGACAGGAACGTACCCGGCGCCGGTACCGGTCGACATCGGGCGACCAGCCTGCTGAGCTCCTTCGGCGGACGCTGCCTAGATTCGCTCGAGCGCAGCGCCGTCGAACAACGGCGACACGCCGAGAGTTGCGACGTCGGACCCCATCTCGGTATCGGTTGGCACGCCTTGCCCGGACGCGGCGGCTTCGAGAGTCGGCCGCAGTAGCCGAGCGTCGCTCGACGTCAGCAGGTACGTGCCGGCCAGCCCCAGTGCCCACCTCACCGCCCGCCCGAGAGCGGCATCGTCGCGCAAAGGTTCGTACCAGCTGAAGTGCGGCTGGTCTGCATCGGCCCACCGGCGACGCGCCACGGACTTGATCACCTGGACAGCGACCCCACGCTCGCTGCAGACGGCCAGCAGCTCTTCGACGTCGGCTCGGTACGAGTCGATCCGAGACAGCGCGTAGTTGTAGGGGAAGAGCACGGAGTCGAAGTCGAAGCGGTCCAGCGCCCGCCGGTGCATCTTCACGATCCGCAGGCCATGCCCCGTCACCCCGACGTGACGAGTGAGGCCCTCCTCGCGGGCCCGCACCAGCGCCTCCAGTGCGCCGCCAGGTCCCAGGGCCGTCTCCCACTCCTCCTCCTCGACCAGGTTGTGCAGCTGGATGTGGTCGACGTGGTCGACGCCAAGACGGCCGAGCGACCGCTCGAGGCTCGTTTGGGCCCCGGCCCCGTCGCGCCTACCGGTCTTCGTCGCAAGGAAGAAGTCACCACGATGCTGGCGCATCCAAGGAGCGAGTCGAAGCTCTGAGTCGCCGTAGTCAGCCGCCGTGTCGATGTGGTTGACGCCGAAGTCCAGGAGCAGTGGCAGCGCTTCGTCGGCTCGGTCCTGGCTCATCCGGGCAAAGGCTGCGGCTCCGAATATCACGCGGCTGGATCGGTGACCGGTGCGACCGAATGGAGCTCTCTCGATCATGGGATCGGACGCTATCCCCGCCTCGGCGCGGCCCAACCGTGCCGTGGAAGTGCGTCCGTGCTGCATCGCCTAGAGTTGACGGTTGCAACAGGGCGCCCGGCTTAGCACTTCGGGATTGTCCTGCTCGACATCTGGACCTGTGGTGCAGCCTGGAGTGCACGCCGGCCTGTCAAGCCGGAGGTCGCGGGTTCAAATCCCGTCAGGTCCGCCAGGTGCAGCCTCCGTCGCAGCGGCAGGCTGTGCCGATCGCCGAAAGGCGGTTGGGTCGGGTAGCTCAGTTGGTAGAGCGCGCGCCTGAAAAGCGCGAGGTCACCGGATCGATGCCGGTCCCGACCACTGGATGTAGTTCCTGGTCACGTGGGCTTTATGGCGGCCCCCGGAGCGCCTCTCAAGACCCGCCGACCCCCTGTCGTGCCACACACGTGCCACACCGAAACGCGATGGTCCCACGTTTCGAGGCAGTCAACGATGCGGCGACGCCCGCAGGCTCTCCCGACTGCGACCGGTCTGACCACTCTCGGTGAGTCCGTTGGCCCTGAGACGCCGAATGGTTGGGTGAGCTTCACCGACCGTTCAGATCCTTCCCAATTCGCCGCCGGCAGAGGGCCACGGCCGAGTCGTACTCGACGAGACTGAGGTTCCAGAGGGCAGTCTCATGCCACTGTGCCGCTTCCCGCCCCATCAGCTCCACGAGTCGTCTTACCCTGCCCAGTGCGCCGCCCTCTTCACCCCTCGCTCGCTGCCACAGATCCTTCGCGGCGCCGGTTGGACTGACCAGCATCCCTGGATCGACGAGTCCAGCCGGGGCCAGGCGGTTCACAGCCGACTCGATCTCCTCGCGGGTGACGATGACGGCAAGAAGCCAGCCATCGCTCCACGTCCACACGCTAGGGCTGGTCATCGCGCGATATCGGCACCCGTTGCGCCGCCCCCTTCGCGTCGCCGGAGCGCCATTGACAAGCTCACGGGCACATGTGGCTGTCCTGGGAGCGGTCTGCCGTCTATAAGTTACCGCTATGCTACTAACGGTAATAAATAGGAGACGCAGTGGAGCCAGCTGGATCAGAAGTTGAGATTATCTGGAACGGACGAAGAGCCCGTGCTTTCGTACCGACCCTGCTCGGAGACCGAGATCTGACCCTCGACGCACCCACCGCCGCCCGAACCGGAGCGGCGGCCGCCGAGGTCGCGTACGCGGCGGAGGCGTTGGACCCGGACTACGAGCCTCTCGCCAGGCTGTTGCTGCGCTCCGAAGGTGTCGCCTCCTCCTACATTGAGGGGATAACTGCACCCGTCGTCGATGTCGTCCTTGCTGAGGAGCGGCTCGGTGGCAAAGAGACGACAGCCGCAGCCTGGGTGGCATCGAACCTGGCCGCCATCTCCGAAGCGGTCGCCCACGCCGAGACTGACGTCCCACTGTCGGTCGAGATGCTGTGCGATTGGCACCGCACTCTCATGACGGGGAGCCCGACGCCGGAGCGCTATGTCGGCACGGTCAGAGACGAGCAAAGCTGGATCGGCGGCACCAGCCCGTTCGACGCGCACCTCGTGACACCGCCTCCCGCTGAGCTGGCGACCTTGCTTGGTGACCTGGTGGCTTACTCGAACCGCACGGACGTCGACCCCGTGGTGCAAGCCGCTGTCACTCACGCCCAGTTCGAGATCATTCATCCCTTCGGGGACGGCAACGGACGAGCCGGCCGATTGCTCGCCGGCTGGGTGCTCACACGACGACTGGCGTTGCTCGTGCCGCCGCCGGTGAGCGTCGCGATCGCAGCCGACGTCGCTGGATACTCCTCTGGCCTGGTGCTCTTCCGCATGGGGGATCACGGCAGGTGGATCCGGTGGTTCGCTGACGCTGTGAGCGATGGGGGCAAGGCGCAGCGCTCTCTCGTCGCGAACGTCAAGCAGATCAAGCAACGCTGGCTCGGTCTACTCGACTCGGCCGAACGCAAGACTCGTAGTGACGCGGCTATCTACGCCGCGGTGGACCTTCTCCCTCGCCATCTCGTGCTCACCTCCCAGACGATCATCGACGGGCTTGGTATCTCCCGGAAGGCCTCCTTGGCAACGCTCCACCGCCTCGCAGACATCGGGATCTTGACGAGGTACGGAACGATCGAACGTGAGACCCCCGGCCAACCAGCCGCGCTCTACGCGTCACGTGAGCTTCTCGGGCTCGCCGGAGCCAACTCACTGCCATAGGTCCCTCGCGGTGTTGGACCCACCGCTGCTCAGGGGGTCAGCCGCGGCCCACGATCAGGTTCGAGGTCCCGCTGCTCCGATGCCCTTCCGCCTTGGGCGGCGCATCTCCGCCAGGTGTTCCGCGAGGCGACTTCTGTCGGCGCTATGGCCACGCAGCAGGGGCTCGGTCACCTGCTTGCGCTCTGAGGCCGGGATGCGCTCCAGCGTGACACGAAGGCCGAGAGCTGCCGCCACCTCTGCGAGCGTCCCGAGTGTCGGGTTGACGTGGCCGCTCGCGAAGAGGCGACGGATAACCGCCGGCTCGACCCGGATGGCGCGTGCGAGCTCGGCCTTTGATAGCCCTGCGGCCTCCCGTGCTTCGTCGAGCGCGTTGACGACGTCGTCGATCGTGGCGATGCGCACCGACTCGACGACGTACTCACGCAGGAAGTCGGGGTCCTGCAGGTCCTGGGCCAGATCGTCCGAGAAGACGCTCGGTGATTGTTGCAGGCGGTCCCCAATGGACTGCTACGGGCAACTCAAATTCGGCCATCTCTGAGGAAGAGCAACCGGAACCGCGGGGTAGCCAGAAGTGGCGAACAGTGGCTTCGTTGCGCCTGAAAAGCGCGAGGTCACCCATGGCAGTACCGGGCAAACGACATCAAGGAAGTGGGGACAGCGTCGACGAGATGCTCGGGCGATATGCCGATCCGCCCGTTCTCATCCTCAAATTGCCCGCCTCGGCAAGGAGGTGCTCTGAGTCACGCCAGATGCACAGCGCTGCTGCGAAACGGACGGGGCAGGTGGGCGTCAGGTCCGGTCGCCGTGGGTGGTGGATCCCACCTCGCGCGATCAGGTAGCGGGCAGTACCACCCGCACCAACGACTCGAGGTGCAGCACCGACGACCGGATTCGCTGCAGGTAGGCGGCACCCACGTGGCAAACGATGAGTGAAATGCCGCACCGGTACGTGTGGTCGACGTAGTTGTAAAAGGTGCTGGTGGCTCCGATTTGCAGCGTTCCAGCGGGATAGCTCGCCGGCGGATACTCGGCCATGGTGCCCAGATATCCGCCGAGTGGAGCGGCATAGAAGACCCAGCGCTTGAGCGAGCGGCTGGGCAGTGTGCGATCGAGGCAGGCCTGCCTGCCACAGTCGAGCACGAGGACGCCGGCACCCCCGGCCGGCTGGCGTGAAGTCGCCATGCCGAAGCTCGTTCCGGGCGCCTCGATCAGGAGCTCGTTCTCCTGCGGCGCGATGAAGCCGGTCAGGGGCTCACCGAACCGCTGCTGGATCATGCGGAGGAGCTGTTCGGTCAGAGCTCCAGCCGGCCAGCCCTCGAGTACCGCACCAGGGCTGCGAGTCGTGGTCGACGACTGGGTCGAGGCATGTGCCGGAGATATGGCAGTAGTTCTTGGCGATGATTTGGCAGTCGAGGCGGTCGTGCACCCGGCCAAGAGCAGCGCGGAGAGAACGACGAGCGGCCACGTGGTCAGGCGGAGCCGTGCTGCCATGACTATGAGACGCCTAGCTGCCTGGCTTTGTTGCGCGTCGTGGGCCAAGGTCTCGTCGATCCGTGCGTCGCCGCTCACGTTCGGACTGGCGATCGCCGGCGCCGTGATGCCTCGACGTACGAGGCCGCGGCTCGTCCGAGCTAGCCCACCAGTACACCAGCGAGCCGCCGCCGGTTCCAGGTCACCGCGAACGTGGGACTGCCGCTGGGCAGATTCCTGCGAGGATGTGCCGTGGCACCGCACGCGTCTGGACCTCCGGCCAGCCGGGGCGGCCTTCGCCGGCGACGTCCCACGATCGGGTTGGCAACGGCACTCGCACTGGCGCTGCTCGCCGCCGCCTGCAGCACGCCCACGGCCGGCCCGCCCACCGCCACCACGAGGGCTGCGAGCTCGCCGCCAGGCACCAGCAAGCCGACGTCCGGCGCGACGACGACCACGACAGTCGTGGAGCCACCCGTCAACAAGCTGGCATGGGCCGCCTGCGACGGGAGCTTCGAGTGCGCCTCGCTGGTCGTGCCGATCTCGTACGAGCACCCTTCAGAAGGCACCATCAAGGTCGCCGTGGTCGAGCTGCCATCGGCCGGAGACCCGAAGACGGCTCGTGATCTCGTCCTTAACCCGGGCGGTCCGGGAGTCTCGGGTGTCAACTTCCTCGAGCAGTCCTGGACGGCCTTCCCGCTCGCCCTCCGCCAGAAGTTCAACCTTGTCAGCTTCGACCCGCGGGGCGTCGGCTCCAGCGAGCCGGTGACGTGCGGCACTCCGGCCAGCCTTCGGCAGTGGCTGGCATACGACCCCGTCCCGACGACGCCACGACAGATTGACGCACTGACAACAGAAGACAAGGCATTCGATGCCGCCTGCGCCAAGAGTGTGCCTCGCGACGTGCTGGCGAACTTGTCCACCGAGGTGACGGCTCACGACCTCGACCGGCTCCGGCAGGCGCTGGGCGAGCCGAAGCTCGACTATCTCGGCTTCTCGTACGGGACCTATCTCGGGGCTCTTTATGCGATGACGTTCCCTGGCAACGTCGGGACGATGGTTCTCGACGGTGCCGTCGACCCGAGCCTCGGCATGGCGGGGCTGGGCAGCCAGCAGGCGGCGAGCTTCGAAGTCGACCTACACGACTTCTTCAGCTGGTGCTCGGCCAGCGCCACGTGCACGGCCGAGTTGCCAGACCCACCAGGCGACTTCGCGGACCTAGTGAAAGACTCTGAGCAGAGCGGAAAGATAACTGCGGATCTGTCGTCGGCACTCGGCGGCCCCACCGACCTCGACTTCGCCATCGCCGAGACGGCTGTCGTGTCAGCGCTTTACTCGACAAATACCTGGCCGGACCTGGGCGAAGACATCTCACAAGCCTTGCAGGGCAACGGGACAGCACTCGCCGAGCTGGCGCTCGAGTACGCCGGCTTCAATTCGAACGGCGGGGTGTCGAACGAGATCGCCGCCCAGATGGCGATCTATTGCCTGGACAGACCACCGCCACCAGTGTCCTCATACCCGGCGCTGGCAACTCAGTTCGCAAAGTCATCCTCGGACTTCGGGGCGTCGGAGGCCTGGTCGACGCTGCCGTGCAACTACTGGCCGATGCCTGCCACCGGCCAGCCGCAAACGCTTCACCTCCCTTATGCCGAGCACATCCTGGTGGTCGGATCCACCCACGATCCCGCTACCCCGTATGCCTGGGCGAAGGCGCTCACCGAGCAGCTCGATGGCGCGATTCTGCTCACCCGCACGGGCGACGGCCACACCGGCTACTTCTCGAGCACGTGCGTGCAGGGATGGGTCGACAGCTATTTGGAGTCACTACGAGCACCGCCAACCGGCACGGTCTGTGCCAGCGGAGGATGAGGTCAGCCCGAGGTCGGGACCCAGTAGCGCAGTTTGCCGTGCCGCTCGTCTTCCAACACACCGCCGTTGGTCTCGATCACGCGGCGCGAGGCGATGTTGCCGGTGTCACAGGTGAGCAGGGCGGGATCGATGGCGAGCGCCCTGGCGTAGGGCAGGGCCTCCCTGAGCATGGCCGTGGCATGCCCGCACTGCCGCGCCGAGGGCCGTACTTCGTAGCCGATGTGGCCACCGATGTCGAGGAGCCGCTCAGTCAGGCGGTGGCGGATCGACAGGCGCCCGATGTACCGATCGCCTTCCACCCACCACAGGGTGGTCGACGGGACGAGATGGCTGGCCCGGGGGGCGTCGGGAACTGCGTCGTCGAGGAGGCTCTGCACATAGGCCGCGAACCCAGTGTCGCCCGACCAAGTGTCAGCGAATGTCCTGTGCTCCCGGGTGAGCATGCTGTCGTCGTCCGCGGAGAAGCGTCCCTCGTCCATGAACTCGGTTATCGCCTCGAGGAACGACAGCCGGACCGTACTCGTGGGCAAAACCAACCGGGCTTCTCCTGCCCCCAACTCCAACGTCTGGTCTCCTGACGGCTCGGTCTCCTGAGGGCCAGTTCGCAAGCCCTGCGGTGACAGTCTTCCCGAGACGGAACCGGTGCTGCCGACCGGGCTTCTGAACAAGGCGATGGCACCAACTCGAGGAGTCATCCCCGCCGTTTTGAACCGCAACTCGGGCAGCAAAGGTCGCCGCGGCCCTCAGCCTCTCGCTCGCCGTCGCCCGCCTGGCTTCGGGCCTCATGGCCCCGGCGGCGACGGACGCTGGCGTTCCACCGAACGAGCGGGCTGTTAAAGCTGCGGTTTCTCGGGACCTCGACCCGTGCCCTTCCGGTCCGGACCTGGACGTGTACGTCGAGCTGACTCCGAAGGGAAGCACGCGCCCGACCTTCATGGTGACCGCCTAACCGTACGGCTGTGCATTCGTCACGGTCGCGACAAGCGGCCAGCCGAGCGGGCAGACGCTGGTCGACGGCGAGACGCTGGCCTCCCATCTCGCCAGGGTGGTGGGGCTCGTGCTGCCGCCAGTCGGCATGGGAGACTCTGGCCGGCGCTGAGCAAGGGGAAGACGATGCGGGTTGGGGTACTCACCGGTGGTGGCGACTGCCCTGGTCTGAACGCGGCCGTGCGGGCTGTCGTTCGCAAGTGTGAAGTTGGGTTCCGAGACGAGATCGTGGGCTTCCTCGACGGGTGGCGCGGTGTCGTGGAGGACAGGTCGATGTTGCTCGACGTCGAGCGTTGCCGAGGGATCCTGCCTCGAGGCGGCACAATTCTCGGGACGTCGCGGACGAATCCCTACAAGATCGAGGGAGGCGAAGCCGAGGTCATGGCGACGCTCGATCGTCGAGGGATCGATGCCCTCGTGGCAATCGGAGGTGAGGACACACTCGGAGTTGCCAACCGTCTCGGCGCCGCCGGGGTGCCCGTCGTCGGGATCCCGAAGACGATCGACAACGACTTGTCGGCCACTGATGCAACCATTGGTTTCGATACGGCGGTGGCGATTGCTGCCGAGGCGATCGACAGGCTTCACACCACGGCGGAGTCCCACGACCGAGTCATCGTCTGCGAAGTCATGGGTCGCCACGCCGGCTGGATAGCCACCCATGCCGGGATAGCCGGCGGCGCCACCGTCATCCTCATACCCGAAGAGCCGTTCTCCATAGACCAGGTCTGCGACTACCTGCGGCACCGCCACTCGAGCGGCCGCTACGCCTCCATCGTGGTGACCGCCGAAGGAGCCACGCCAGCCGAGGGGACGATGTCGCTCGTCTCCCGGGAAGTCGACCAGTTCGGCCATGAACGGCTGGGGGGCATAGCCACCGTCGTGGCCGGCGAAGTGGAGCGACGGACAGGTTACGAGTCCCGAGTGTCCATCCTCGGGCACATCCAGCGAGGCGGCACGCCGAGCGCCTACGACCGTGTGTTGGCCACGAGGTTCGGGACGGCCGCCGTGGATGCGGCACATGACGGCGATTGGCGGCAGATGGTGGCACTGCACGGGCCCCGAGTCGAACGGGTGCCCATCGCCGAGGCCGTTGCGCAGCTGAAGCTCGTGGATCCGGAGACGTTCCGCTCCGTGGTCGAAGTGTTCTTCGGCTGACATTCCGCCCTGGTAGAGATTCGGCCCTGCGCTACTGTTGGCTGTCGTGTTGGGAGACGTATTGGTGGGCGGGTTGGTGCTGCTGCTGTTCGCGCTCGTCGGTCTCGGCGGGCTCGCATTCTGGGTCGCCTCCCTGGTGGACATGGCACGGCGGCCGGAGTGGCAGTGGAAGATGGCCGGCCAGGAGAAGATCCTTTGGATCATCCTCGTGTGCGTGGCCAATGCGCTTGCGATCGTCTCGCTCGTCTACTGGTTTGCCATCAGGCCAAAGCTCGTAGCCGTCGAGGGCGCGACGCCGCCGGGATTCGGCCCGGCTCCATACCCATATGCAGGCTTTCCTGTGGGCTTCCCTGCCCAGAGCCCGGGTGCTGCGCCGCAGCCGGGTTGGTACGCCGACCCGTTCGGTGCCGGTCCGAGTCGGTATTGGGACGGGAGCCGCTGGATCTAGCGCCGCCTGCCAGCCCATGTCGACATTCCTGAGCCTGGCGCCCGGGTGCTCGTCTACGCTCGTGACACGTCTGCATTTGGCGAGAGCCCTATAGGCCCGGCGGTGGCTGCTCGCGAGGAATCTCAACAGGCGCCGGGAGACCGTAGTTTGGACGGGCCGCCGCGCGACCTGTCCGTGTTCCCGGTCAGCGTCATGTCCGAACGCGAGCAGTTCGAGCGCCTCGTCGAGCGTGTTCCCGCCGTGCTTTACATCGACAAGGTGGTCCCCGGCCAAGTCGTGGTCCACCCGACGGTCTACGTAGGCCCCCAGGTCGAGGCCATCCTCGGGATCACACGGCAGGAATGGCTCGCCGAGGACGAGCTTTGGGAGCAGATCGTGCACCCCGAGGACTGGCCGGCCATAAGCGCCGAGTACGCCGAATACATGCAGCGTGGTGGCGTGCTCGTACAGGAGTACCGCGTCGTCCGGCCGGACCGGGGCATTATCTGGATCCGCGACGACTGCACCATGTGGGTCGACCCGCGGACGGGTGAGAGCATCGTGTACGGCGTGATGCTCGACATCACCGCCCAGAAGCACCTCGAGGAGCAACTGCGGGCTGCCGAGACGAAGAACCGAGCCCTTATCGAGCAGGTGCCGGGCGTTGTCTGGATCGAGCCGCTCGGGCGTAACGAGGAAGCGCCGTTCGTGAGCGGTGGCGTACTCGACCTGTTCGGGGTGGGGCGGGACGAGTGGTTTGCCACCAATTGGTGGGAGAGCCACCTCCACCCCGACGACCGGGAGGCCATCTTGCAGGTCCGCAGATCCGTGGCGGTCGAGGCGGGGCGGTTCCGTGCCGAGTACCGCATGACGACGGCGGCCGGGCGCGTCATCTGGATCGAGGAAGTGTCCCAGGTGGTCCTGCACGACGGCCAACCGTGGATTCTGCAAGCTCTCCTGAACAACGTCACCCAGCGCAAGCGTGCCGAGCAGCAGCTGGAGTTCCGGGCTTACCACGATCCTCTGACGGGGTTGGCCAACAGGCCGCTGTTCGACGCGAGCCTTGATCAGGCACTTGAGCGAGCCCGCCGCCAAGGCTCCGAAGTGGCTGTCCTGTTCGTCGACATCGACAACTTCAAGCACGTCAACGACAACTACGGCCACGAGGCCGGAGACGAGGTTCTCCGAGTAGTTGGCTCGCGCCTCCAGCACTGCGCCAGGGGCAGCGACCTCGTTGCCAGGAGGGGTGGTGACGAGTACCTGGTGCTGCTCCCTGATATCGACGCCATGCCTTCCAGTACCGGTTTGCCGACTGCCCTAAGTGCGGCAGAGCCATCGCCACGAGGGCAAGGTCGCGGCGACGACATCGCCGACGTGATCACGCGCCGCATCGTCGAGTCCATGAGGGCGCCGATCGATCTGCCGAATGGCCGGATCTCCATGAAGCTCAGCATCGGCCGCTGTGTCTACCCGTGGGACGCCGAGGACGGGAGCTCCATGATGGCGGCGGCCGATGCCCATATGTACGGCGAGAAAAGCCGCCCGAAGACCGCCAGTCCCCACTAGCAACGTGCGACCTGGCACCAGGAGTATGCTGCTGGCGCCGAGATGTTCTGGGGGTGAGTTGTGAGCGGGAGCGGGAACGCATGCCTGCGATGCGGGAAGTCCCTGGCCGCGTCCGACTTGTTCTGCGGCCATTGCGGCGCACGGCAGAGCGAGCCAACCGGCCAAGGCTTGGACCCAGGGCCCTCGCCTGTCGAGGTCGACGCCGGTGAACCGGCGTGTCCGGCCTGCGGGGAGCCACTATACGAAGGCGACAGCTTCTGCTCGGGCTGCGGGAGTCCGATAGCCGGCGGCGAGGCTTCGGCGACATCCGGGCTGCCGCCATCGGGCCTCGAGCCTGTTTCCGAGCCACTTGCCGACAACGAAGAAGCTCCTGAACCCAGCGGCTCGTCCTGTCGAGGCTGCGGCGCGCCAGTTGGTGGCTCTGACGTCTTCTGCGGTAGCTGCGGTGCCGCCATCGCCGGCTACCAGGACCAAGACGCGACCGGCCAGTTGCTCCCCGCTGCCGGTCTCGCAACCGCGCCAATCCCGCCGCCTTCGCAAGGCTCCTCCGCCCCCCCGCCGCAGTACGGGCCGCCCGCGCCCCAGTACGGGACGCAGTACGGTCCCCCCGCGCCGCGGCCAACGCCACAGTACGGGCCTCCGCCGCAGTACGTTGCACCGTCCGCGCCGGCGGCGACGGCGCACCGTGTAAGGGGGCGCGGGGTGACCCTGGTGATCTTGATCGTGGTGCTGGTTCTCGCAGCGGCAGGAATTACCGGTTGGAAGGAGCACTGGCCCTCTCAGCTGTTCGCCGCCAAGCACACGCCGCCGTCGACGGTGCCTGCGGTGGTGACATCGAGCACGGCACCGACCCCAACTACCAGCTCGCTCCCGACCACCTCGACCACGCCCACTACCACGATCTCTGCTGCGCCAACACCGACCGAGTTCATGGACAGTGCCGAGAGTCTTATGAGCTTCTCGAAGGACATTCGAATGCGCTTGAACAAAGCACTTAAGGTGGCTACTTGTACCGTGGATCCAACGTCGTTGATCAGTGGCCTGAATGGTGCCGTCACTGATCGCAAAACTCTGCTTGCCAAGATTGCTACATTGAGGGCGCCAACAGCAAGAATGGGTACGATTCTTGCGAGCTTCAATTCTCTTGAGAGCGCCAAGCTAATAGACGACCTTGCCTATCAGAGTTGGGCGGCACGGATGAAAGCCTTGTTCGGCGACGGCAAATGCTACAGTGGGGCTACAACTAGTTATAGCACTGACCACAAGATCATTGCTGCCGAGGCGCTGGTGACGAAGCGAATAGCTGCGTACCTCTCTCTTTGGAACTCCTTGGCTCCGAGTTACAACCTTCCCATCTGGAAGACAGGAGACAGCTCTACGATCTAGTGCCATCCGCTGGTAAGAGCATGGCGGAGCTACAGAACTCAAGCTTCGTCGTCCCACTCCTGCCAGACCATTGCTGATATCTCGTTCAGAGTGTCTACGCCGTACTCGAGGCTCGGGTTACCGGTTGATAGCATTGCCATCAGGTAGTTATGGGAACCAGCATCGACCCATCCGAGGCTGTTCACCTGCCAGTCCGTGTCGCTCGAGTTGAGCGGCAAGTCGCCAGTCTTCATCGCTACTGTCGCACTACTCGGGACTGACTGGGATACACCCCACTGTAGCGAAGGTTCGATATGCGACATGAGGTTGAGGGCGTAGTGCTGCTGGTCTTTGCTGATCAAATTGCTCGGCATGACCAGCTGCTTGAGGAGCGCTAGTTGGTCGACCGGTCTCGTCGTCGACAAGCCCCAACCTGGCCAGGGGAAGGAACCGCAAACAACGCAAGTCGACATCGTGGTGCTACTCATGCCAAGCATGGAGTTGAACGACCCGATGGCGTTACCTCCACCAGCCGCGTACCACATCGAGGTAGCAGCCGAGTTGCTGCTCACCTCGATCATCGGCGGGATGAGTTCGCTCTCTGACGCAGTCAACGAGCGGCGCGCTCCATTCGCCTGGTAGAGGAGCGTGGCCATGATGTCGACCTTGACGATGCTGGCGGTCGGTTGCGGAGCCAGGTTCGGGTTGAGCACCCACTCGGCCCCACTGGGAATGTCGTACATCGCAACCATCACGGCGCCTGAGCGGGAGTCGACGTAACTGGTGACAGCTGCGTCGAACGGCGAAGCAGGTGGTGGATGAGTAGTGGAGGAGATCTCTGGCGTGGTGGATGTCGAGGTACCCTGCCAGCCTGTTCCGGTAGTGGTGGGTGGTGACCCTGTTGTGGATGCGGGTCTGGTGGTGCTGGAGCGCCCGTCCTCTCGAGTGTTCGCCCGCGACCCCGCAGTTGAGCACCCTGCGAGGCAGGCCACACCGAGCGCAAGGCCAACGAGCCCACGGAGGGTGGTGCGCGGTCCCGAGCTGTTAGCTCCCAAGGGCTCAAGTATGTCGCAGGCCAGGGTGCTACGAGCGACCATAGGCTCAGCAGAAGCGGCCCGGGGGCCGTCTGGGGCTACGCCTGTTTGCCCTCGCCAAAGATCCAGAGCAGCAAGACCGGCTAGGGCTTATACTGAGCCGCCGCTCGCGCAGCGTGCGCAGGTACGGCATTGGGCAGAGGGGGTATGGATGAACTGCAGTAACTGCAATTCGCCTCTAGCACCGGGCGCAAGGTTCTGCGCAAGCTGCGGTGCAGCTCAGTCGGCGACCGGTGGAGTAGGGCCAGTGGCAGCCGGCACTCCAGCAACTTCGATCGACTTCCGCAGGCTCGGTCGAGGAGACCTCGTCGCTGTGATCGCCACAGCTGTGGTCTTCATTTCCCTGTTCCTACCTTGGTACTCCTATACCGACACCAACGCGTCGGATGGTTGCGGTGTGACTGCCGGATCCAGCTGCAGCTTGTCGATCTCAGCTCTGGGGTCGGGGGCTGGAGGTTGGCGCTTCTTGATCCTGGTCATCTGCCTCTTGGTGGCCGGGTTGCTGTTCCTGCGCTCGTTTCTGGTCAGTGGACTGAGGACGCCACTGCCCCACTGGCAGTTGCTCACGGCCCTGTGCAGTCTCAACCTTTTACTGATAGTGATCTCGTTCCTGGTCAAGCCGGGGTTCTACGGGCTACTTGCCGCCGCTGGCATATCGTCGTCATGGTCATATGGCGCCTTCATCGGGCTGATCGCCGGCATAGCTGCCGTGGTCGGCGGTTCGATGAGAAGGACCGAACCTGAGACGATCGTTCCCGGAGTTGGTCCTCCAGCCTGGGCGCCTAGGCCCACACCGAGCCCGAGCCAGACGTACGCCCAACCTCGGGCGGCCTACAGCCCGCCGGAGCCGACCCAGTCCTACAGCCCGCCGGAGCCAACCCCGGAGCCCCCTCAAGAACAGAGGCCCGCCACGGCAGCCTGCGCGAACTGTGGAGCGGCGCTGGCGCCTGGCAACACCTTCTGCACTGGCTGCGGCCAGCCCGTCTTGTAGGAAGTCCGCCGGTGCCGAGGTTCTGCGGTACCTGCGGTAGCCCGATCGCAGGTAGCGGTCGCTTTTGCGGGAGTTGCGGGACGGCTGCGAGAACGCCGGCAACGGCACCTCGCGGTCCCGTTCAGCCAACCCCAGTTGGACATGCGATGCCGACCGACCAGGTTCCCACTCCAACTGCAACTCGAGCCCCTCAGTCGTCCGTGGCCCGGAGCCAGCCGGTCGCCCAGGGTGCCGGGCCAGAGCATCTATCTGGTGCGCCCCCATTACCGTCAAGCCACCTCGGGCCGCTGCCAGCAGGCCGCGCGCCCCGAGAGGAGCGCCCGCCCGTACTCTGGCGGCGTTGTCTGACGGCTTTGGCGGCCTGCGTGGTAATTGCAGCAGCGGTCGGAGCCGGCGGAGCTGTCCTCTTGCACCGGTCGAGGTCGCACTCGAGCACTCGTCACGTGTCCAAAGTCGCCGCCGTCTCCCTTCCGGCGGGCATGAAGACGTCCGTTGCAAAGCCCGCCCCGCCCAAGATCGTCACCCACCAGACCGTGGAAGTCGCTGCCCAGCCGGGTATCGCCCCAGGCACGGACAACATCACCGCAGAGGCGTCGATAAGTGGCCCGGCAGGCACGAGTGGCTCGTCGCTGCAGAGCCTCGCCGGCGGCAGCGGGCCAGGTTGGCAGGAGAGCGGCGACGCCGGCGGGACAACCTTCGAGCTCACGTTCAACACCGACGTGACAGTGTCAGCGGTCGGGATGGTGCCCGGCGATGACTCCACGGTAGGTGGCGCCTCGAAGGACCTCTGGGGCAAGCGACGAGTTGTGTCGAGCGCCCTGGTCAGCTTCGACGACGGCGAGCAGTATCTCGTCACCTTCGCGACAGGCGGTGGTTTGGCCAGGGTCGACCAGACTCAAGTTGCCTATCTCCTGGCTCCGGAGACGACCAGGCATGTCACGATCAAGATCGAAGGGACCGAGCGGCCGGCAAGCGCCGATGCGCAGAACGAGACCGTCATATCCCAGCTGGTCGTTCTCGGCCAATGAGGCAGCTCACCCGACGCGGCTGGTTCCGGGTCGCCTGCACCGCCGTCGCGGTCGTCGTGGCTGTTGCCTCGTTCGCCATCACCTTGCGCGATCAGGATGCGCAAGCCAGCGTGACTATGACCCCGGGCGACTTCGAGTCGATCACCCTGTCTTACTCGGCGTCGATGCTGGCGATTGAGGGCAATCAACCGTTGACCGCAACGTTCGGGCTGCGTTCGTCCTCACCCTCGTCGCGAAGCGGTGCAACGCTGTCTGCCACGATCAATGCCACTGGGCTCGTGAGGGTCGCAACACCGAGTGGGGACGTGGTGGGCCTTGACCTCGTACCTGCGCCGGAGGGATTCGCCACCTCGGGGGGCACGGTCGGGTTCCCCTCGACCGCTGAGGCGCTCATCGCCGATACGCCCGCCGTTGCCGTCTCGTCGCCGCTCACCATGATGATTCTCGCCAAGGTCATCGACGGTATGTCGACCACACAGACGCTGGCAAACGAGCTACAAGCAGACGCCGTTGCCAACGGCCCGACGTACCTCGCTCACCCAGACCAAGCAGTGACGACCGCGCTCGGCTCTGCCCTGGCTGCGCTGTCTCCGGCTCTGGCTAGTGGCGCCAAGAGGATCGAGAGCAATCCGGCAGCCGTGTTCGACAACAACAACAGCAGCAGCAGCACGACGTCGAGTGACTCGACCGGTGGCACAACCGCTACGCCGAAAGCGCCGAGTGCTACGCCGGCACTCACCTCCGCGGCGGCCACGAGCCCTCTGCCCGTCTCTTGCGACGGTCCGGGCATCGCCCCTGTCGGAGGGCTCGAGGGAGACGACGTCTGTATCTCCGTCGTCGGCGACTCGTCCGTGCACGGCCAGGAGACGGTCTCACTGGTTGGCGTCAACCGGGCGCCGCGTTGGGTCTTCGTCTATGCCCACGGAGCTGGCTCGAGCCCTTCCCCACTGGCTGTGCTGGCTCCGAAGACGTGGTCGGTGCCGAGCCTTTCCGCCTTGTTGTCCGCCCTCTACGAGGCGTTCATCAACAGCTCGCTACCCAACGTGGGCAAGAAGGCGCTCCATTGGCTTACGAGCCTCTTCGGCGTCACCTATCACCCGTACTACAGTGCCACTCCCTTCCCGCAGGAGCTCGTTCTGCAAATAAGGCAGTTTGCCGACGATACTACGACGAGCTTCGACGTTACGCCTAACCAGGCCCGCGAGATCGAGACCTGGACTCCCGGCAATTGGGATCTGCACGATCCGGGCGCTCCGACTGACTGGGATCGCGTGATCGTGCCGGCAGTGCTGACACTGGCGCTCGAGCTCCTCGAGCCCTTGCTCTACATCTTCCTCGACATCAAAAGCGCTGTGAAGAGCGCCAAGAAGTCGGCGGAGGAGAACAAGAAGAAGAAGAACGAGTCCTCGACCACAAAGGCAAAGGGAGGCTCGACCACAACAGGCGAGTCGACCACCACCACCACACCTACGACGACCACCAAAGCCACGACGGTGGCGGGAGCCACGACCACCACCAGCGAGCCCGGAAGCAAGGAGAGCGCGTCCTCGGACGATGTCATCCGGGACACCCTCGGTGGACCTGCCTGCTTGAACAGTTACGTGCACTTGAGTGTTGGGCTCACTGACTCGATCTCGACACTGTGGGACGACTTCTCCAGCAAGAGCGTGGACTTCAAGACGATTGCGGAGGGGTTCGGGGCTGTCATTACGGGAGTCCTGGGCGATTCGGATGCTGTCGGCTGCCTCTTCGGCGTGGCACTTGACCAGGCAGCCAAGTCGGGTGCCCTCGGCGAGGCCGCCCAAGACACGCTTTCGGCTCTGTTCGCAGCCGGGATAGACGGCTTTCCCGGTGCTGTGAGCTTGGTCCTGCAGGGGGGCAACGTCTCTGCGACGCTGCTCAGTGTTGCCAAGCAGGCGCTCGACTCCATCGCCAGCGCCCTGTTTGGCATGGTCGTCAAAGAGGTCATAGAGAAGATTGCCCTACTCATCGATCCGGCGGGGGACCTCCTGACGGTGGTCAACATCGTGGAGAGTGCTCCGGAGCTGGCCAGTCTCGGCCTCACTGTCGTCGACTTGGTGAACACTCTGGTCACTTCGGGCGACGGCAGCGTCTACACACTCGACTCCGCTTCGGCCATACGCCATGAGCTCCAGTACTATCCGACAACTGTCGGCACTCCCGCCAACCCTGGGTACGTGCCCGACTGGTGGGACGAGGATCCGACGGTCAGTTCGACCATCGGTGGGAAGTCCGAGCCGGGTTACTGGGTCTCGGGTGACAACCAGCTGGACTCGTTCTACGCCTCGGGGAAGGCTGCATATTCACTGCGCGCCACCGCCAACTCTGGCAATACATCGTTGACCCTCACCAAGAACGACGGCTCAGGCCATCAGGACTGGTCTGTGTCGTTACCAGATCCCAGCAGCGACAGCAGCTTCGGGATCCTGCTCGCCAGCCGGACGGGCAACATCTTCGTCTACGGGACCAGCTCTCTCACTTCCATCGCAATCGTCAACGGGCATACCGGTGCGGTGGTTGTCAACATCGAGAAGGTAGCTGGTCCGGCAGAGCTCTTTTCCGGAGGCGCGTGGATGCTCGAGGACCTCAGCGCAGATTCCCTGGCCGTGAACAACAACCTCAACACCTACCTGTTCGACACGACCACGGGCACTGAGCACACGTATTCGGGCCTCAACATCGACTACGCACTGGACGCCGAGCAGGGTGCTGATGCGCTAACCGCCGACGCGAGTACTGGCACCTTTTACAAGATCACGGGGACATCCCTACAGTCCCTCGGTACGATGCCGCATCCACCGGCGGTCAACGACCACGGGGTCACGTGGCCAGAATGCAACGGGGATATCTCCTATGTCACCACCGACGGCTACGTCGCGACAGACACGCTCAATGGTCATCAACTGTGGCTGACACGAGCCGATCCGGCGCAAGGCAGCGGTGCAGGCAACCGAGCCACGTTCTCGTCGGTGCTCCCGAATTGCGACGTTATCGCCACTGACGACCATGGTTACGTTTCTGACATTCAAGCAACGACTGGTTCCACACCGCATTTCTTGTGGACCAGCAGGTACGGCTACTACAGCGAGAAGGACAATTACCTCAACACCGATGCGGCCTACCCGCTGACGGGCCTGGTGGTCGCCGGCAACGAGGCGATCGTCGCCAGCAGCTACGATCCCCACGTCGTGGCTTTTAAGATCACGGCTGGCGGAGCGCTGCTCTGGTCGTACCCGCTCACCAGCCAGGTGCTCGCTCTCCAACAGCTTGGCCCCACCACTCTGCTTGCCATCGGGACAGACGGCACGCTGACGGATCTCCAGCTGCCGGCCAAGTAAGCCGGTCCCGAGCGTCTCTCGCCGGTCCTCGGTACCTCAGCCCAAGAGCCGCCCGCTCAAGTCGCTCGGTCGTTGCACGGCGCTGCTCACCGAGTGACGAGCAGACGAGGCTCCGGGCCGCGGCTCGCTTCATACTCGAGCGGCAGGGGCAAGGCGACGGCGCCCGAGCCGCTCACTGGTAGCGGTTTCCGAGGCCAGCGCGCCCCCGAGCTTCCGCCGCGACCTCGGTGAATCAAAAGCGCGCTCAGGCGATCCGGCACAGCCTCGAAGGCCGCTTCCACCACGGGCAAGTTGCGGAACCGGTCGAACTCGCGCTCGTCCCGAAACAAGATCTCGAGCAAGCTGCCCCATGTGTGGTAATGCCACTCCCACTCGATCGCACCCTGCGAGATCCCGGCTTCGACGAGGGCGTCGCCGTAGGCGTCCACCCAACTCCTGGCTGAGGTGGACCCGTCCAGAATCTCGATTGAGAACCACTCGGTCACCACCGCCAAGAGTACGCTTGCGCGCCGGCGGGTAGCGCCGGGCGGTCGACCCCGCCCCCTCCTTCAGGAGGCTGTCACGCCCGTCACTGTCTGCGGTGTGCCGTAGGCGCCGAAGTTGCCGTTTCCAAGCTCGCCGTACTGGTTGTACCCCCAACAGGCGACTGTGCCCGACGAAGTCAGCGCGCACTCCGCCGAGTAACCCGCCGATATCGAAGTCACCTGGCTGAGGCCGCTGACGAACACCGGCGTGCCCGAAGGCTGCTGGACGCCGTGGCCGTCCTGGCCGTCGCCGCCGTACCCCCAGCACTTCACTCTGCCGCCGGCGACAAGAGCGCAGCTGTTGAGGCCCGAGCCAGATAGAGCGGTGGCCCCGCTGAGAGCCTTGACGGGCTGCGGGGTCGTGTAGTTGGAGTCGTTCATCAGGGCGTTGCCGATCTGGCCGTAGCTGTTGGAGCCCCAGCACTTGACTGTGCCGGCGGCAAGGAGAGCGCAGGAGCTCGCCTGACCGGCGCTGATCGCGACCACATGAGACAGCCCGCTCACCGGCTCGGGCGTGTCAGAGCTGGTTGTAGTGCCGTCGCCGAGCTCTCCGTTGACGTTGTCTCCCCAGCACTCGACGGTGGCGCTCGACCCGACGATCGCACACGTGTGGTCTGCGCCTGCCGCTACAGCTGTTGCCGTCGTAATGCCAGAGACGGCCACGGGTGTCGACTGTGCCGGGCTGCGCGCGCCGTTCCCGAGCTGCCCGTCGCTGCCGTCTCCCCAGCACAGGATCTGGCCGCCTTCCAGGGCACATCCGTAGTACGCCCCGAGAGCAAGTGCGGAAACACCATCCAGGGTTGGCACCTTCACGGGTACCGCCGTCCCGTTCTCAGTGGCGCCGTTGCCCAGCGCCCCGTTGTAGCCAGCGCCCCAGCAGACCACTGCCCGACTCGCTGACACGATCGCGCAGGTGTCGTCGTTGCCGGCGGAGATGTCCGAGTATCCGCCGCTGCCGGCGACCCCGGCCGGGAGGTCCATGTTGGCGGAGGATCCGTCTCCGAGCTGCCCAGATTCGCCGAGACCCCAGCACTTGGCAGCCCCTGCGGCGACGAGCGCGCACTGATAGTAGAAGCCCGACGCCACCTCCGTCGCCCCCGTCAGACCCTTCACGGCCACTGGGACGTCCGAGTATCCCTTCAAGTCGTTGCCCAGTTCGCCTTCGTAGTCCTCACCGAAACACCGCACCGCGCCAGAGACCGCCATCACCACACACGTGTGGTCGTTGCCGGCGGTGATGTCGTCCACGGCGCCGAGGTCGGGGACAGCGGCGGGACTCGGGTTCCAGTCCGGCACGACACGGCCGAGCTGCCCGTAGAAGCCGTATCCCCAGCACATCACCGATCCGGTGCTCCTTAGCGCGCACGTGTACTGCTCTCCTGCGGTCACAGCCACGGCGCCGCTCACGTCTAGCGCCTTCACCGGCGTGTCGAGGGACGTGGAGTTGCCGTTACCGAGCTGCCCGTCAAGGTCGTCGCCCCAGCAAAGGACGTTGCCGGCCGAAGTCACACCACAGGTGTGGTACTCGCCGGCCGCTATCTGGGTGATGGTCGAGGTCCCGGGGACAAGCTCGGGGTGAGGCGTGTCGGTGCCCCCAGGCTGGCCGGTCTGACCGAAGTAGCCGTCACCCCAGCACTTGACGCCACCCGCCTCGAGCAGGGCGCAGACGTGGTAGCCGCCCACGGCGACCTGCTTCACGCCCGAGAGCCCCGTTACCGAGACGGGAACGTCCGTCTGGGCCGTGCCGCCGTTGCCGAGCTGGCCATAGCCGTCGTATCCCCAGCAGTCCACGGTGCCCGCGGCGAGCAGCGCACACATGGAGCTGGCACCGCCACTGATCCCTCTGGCGTCTGTGATCCCGACGACTGGCACGGGCAAAGCTTTGTTGATGAGGCTGCCGTCGCCGAGCTGCCCGTTCGAGTCGTCTCCCCAGCACCACACTTCGCCATGTTCAAGGGCACAGTTGCTGTACTCGGTGGAAGCGAGCTGGGTGACCCCGGAGAGCCCGAAGACACGCACCGACGTGGAGGAGGTACCCGGCTTCCCGTTGCCGAGCTGACCGAGGTACCCGTTGCCCCAGCAGTCGACGTGGCCGCCGGCGATGATGGCGCAGGTGTCGTCAAGTCCAGCACTGAGAACGTCTTGGACCTTGATGCTCACGCCGCTGGTCCCGTGGCCTGCCTGAGGTACGGCGCCGGCCGCGAGCGAGGTGAGCCCGGCCACAAGGCCGACGATGAGAGCAGTCAAGGTGGCAAGCAAATTTTTGAAACGTCTCTTGCCGCGAGGAGCCGAGTAGCCAGCACCTCCGTCCTGTTGACGCCCGCGATGATCAGGAACAGGAAATTGTGCCACTTCAATCCATCGGCGCTTCTTAGGACGTGCTTTAGGGTCGCTCCCGCGGCAACCGGGCCCGCACGAACATAGTCTGAGTCGTCTATGACTCAGCCACCTTCCCGTCGCCTCGCCGGCCGGGTCGCCCTCGTGACCGGAGCCAGCCGCGGGATCGGCGAAGCGGTGGCGCGGCGTTTGGCCGAGGAGGGTGCCGCCGTAGCAGTGACGGCCCGGACCGTGGAGGAAGGGGATCATCCCTTCGCCGGGAGCATCGCTGCCACAGTGCAGTCGATCAGGGCCACCGGTGGGACGGCCCTGGGCGTGCCGGCGGACTTGAGCCGGGCAGAGGACAGGGAGCGCTTGGTCGCCACCGTCGCCGGTCAACTGGGGACGGTCGACGTGCTCGTGAACAACGCCGCCGTCACCTACTTCGCGCCCTTCGCACAGTTCGACCTCCGCCGTCTTCAGCTGATGTTCGACGTCCAGGTGACGGCGCCCTTCCAGGTGTCGCAGCTGGTCCTCGCCGGAATGAGAGCCGCCGGCGCCGGTTGGATCCTCAATATCTCGTCTGTTGCGGCCGTTCACCCGGACGGGCCTCCCTACCCGCAGCGAGCGGGTGGAACCGTCTACGGGATGTGCAAGGCGGCGGTCGAGCGTTTCTCGACAGGCCTGGCCGCCGAGGTGTACTCCGACGGGATCGCAGTCAACGCCTTGTCGCCGACCGGGCTCGTGCGGACTCCTGGGGTGGTGCACCACGGGCTGGACAGGCTGGTCCCCGTCGAACGCCACGAGCCCGTGAGCCTCATGGCCGAGGCGGCGCTGTTGCTGTGCTCGAGCGATCCAGCGGTGGTGACAGGGCTCGTCACCAACTCGCGGGCCGTGCTGGCGGAGATCGGCCTCCGGCCTCATCCGGGCTAGAGGCATTCGAAGCGACGATGGGCAAGACTCGTCTCATGGCAGAAGAGAACCTTGTTTTCGAAGTGTCCGGGCGGGTCGCCACTCTCACGCTCAACCGACCCGCTGCCCGTAATGCCCTCTCGGGCGAACTCCTCGGCGCCCTCTTCGGTGCCATGGAGCAGTGTGCGAGCCGGGACGACGTCGAGGTTGTCATCCTCACCGGTACGGACCCGGCTTTCTGCGCCGGTCTCGACCTGAAGGAGCTCGCCGACGGCTCGCTGCTACCGGCGCTCCGCAGTCAGACGGCTGAAGGAACCGCTGCGAAGACGCTCCGGCGCGGGCCGCTTCCCTCCCTCCGCGTTCCGACGATCGGAGCCGTCAACGGCCCCGCTGTGACCGGTGGCCTGGAGTTGGCTCTCGCCTGCGATTTCCTGGTCGCTTCCGAGCGAGCAGTCTTCGCCGACACCCATGCCCGAGTCGGCCTCCAGCCGAGCTGGGGAATGACGGTCCTGCTGCCACAGGCAGTCGGCATCCGCCGCGCCCGGGAGATGAGCGCCACCGGCGTTTTCCTCGACGCTGCGACTGCTCTCGCCTGGGGTCTCGTCAACCATGTCGTGCCACACACCGAGCTGATGGCAGCAGCGCGCGAGCTGGCGACCGAAGTCGCCAGCTGTGACACGGCGAGCCTGCGCCACCTCTTTGCCACTTACGATGAGGGATCGATGGCGCCTGCCGGCCGGGCCTGGGAGATAGAAGCCGAAGCCGCCCTCTCCTGGCTGAACAGTGGGCACGGGAGAGCCTCCGACGTCGCCACTCGCCGGGCCTCTGTCATCGACAGGGGCAGCTCGAAGCTTCCTCGCAAATTTTAAGCAACCACGCGAAAAAGTCTGGGTTAAAAGCGCCCCATGCAGGGTAGGATCGCTGCGGGACTCTCAGCGAGTTCCGATGGTTGTTTGACAAGCGAGGAGGGGACATGATTGCCCTCAAGAGAGTCATTCCAATTGTGCTGTTGGGTCTCGGTGCGACGCTGTTGCCGACCGGACTGGCAGCCGGAGCCACCAGTCCGACGGAAACCTGCTACAGCGGCTCCGCATTCGGAACCCAAGTAACGATAGGCAGCACGGTCAGCTCTGGTCAGAGCGCCAGCACCCAGCTTGGCTGCACCTCGGTTGCGGGTCTGACGAGGAAGAACAGCGTGGCTTCGGTGTCAGACTCGACCTTGTTGGACGCGGGCGTGGTCAGCACGACCGCCTCGTCGGCAGATGCGTCGGGTACTGCTTCGGCGGAGGCCACGGTCAGGACCGAGGGCGTGAGCCTGCTTGGCGGGCTGGTGACTGCGAAGTCTGTCACGGCGGTGAGCACCACGAATGACACGGCTGGCAAGTTGAGCGTCAGCCCGGCCGGAACGACGCTCGTCGACCTCACGGTTGCAGGAGTTCGGGTCACAGGCAACCCCGCCGCGAACACCCAGCTCACATTGCCTGGCGTCGGCTACGTGATCCTGAACCAGCAGCAGTCCTGGGTGTACTCGCCCAATGCTCATCTCACAGTCACCGGCATCCACGTGGACATCACGATCACAGGTCTGTTGGGGAAGGCAGGGACGCAGATCTTCGTGTCACAGGCCCACTCCGCCCTGACAGTGAATGCCCTCGCGCTGATGTCAGGTTCCTCCTTCGGCACCCAGGCCTTGGTCGGGTCCGTGGCGTTGGCCGGTGCTTCCTTCGTGCAGTATGAAGGATGCCTGGGTACGAACGGGAAGACCTTGACCGACGCCGGCGCAAGCGTATCGATCCCGTCGGTGTTGACTTCGGGCACGATCTCGGACACCGCCGAGGGAGTGGTTACCTCGGCCGACGTGTCAGGCACCATGTCATCGACCATCGAAGGCCTCGACCTGTTGTCCGGCCTGGTGACCGCGTCGACGATCGACGCCAGCGTGAGCGAGTCGGGCAACCCTGCCAGCTTCACGGACAACTCGAAATTCGTCGGGCTGTCCGTGAAGGGCTTCCCGTCGATCGGAGACGACCCGGCGCCGAACACCAAGGTCTCGATACCAGGCTTGGGTGTGCTCTACCTTAACAAGGTCGTCAAAGCCAACGCTTCGACGATGAAGGTGATCATGGTGCAGTTGGACGTGACGGCGACCGGCGCAGTCCTGAAGCTCAACACGGTTGTCAACGTCGGTGTGGCGATGATCGGCGTCCACTAGAGAACGCTGTTCGGCGAAGGGACCCTGGGCTCCAGCCCGAGTCCAGGGTCCCAGCTTCACCGGTCAGACCGCACGCCGTCTCGTGGAACGACGTGCTCGAAGGCGATGACGATCAGGTTGTCGTCGCCGGGCGGCGGAAGATCCACGCTGATGCCGTCGTCGCTCTCTCGCCAACCAAGCGGCTGCCCGCTTATCGTCGTGCCGCTTATCGTCGCCTCGCCTACCGTCGTCACTGTCGTGGCCGTCGTGGCGGCGATCTCCCTGAACGTCGCCTGCCCAGATGACGGGCGAACGTAGGCGAATACTTGAGTTCCACGAGCGGTGTAGCGGACAGGGTCTCCTTCGGCCGTGTGCGTCCCGGGAGCGACCCACGGTCTCGTGCCGATCAGGGCGGCTGCGTTGCGGCCCACGAAGCCGCCCAGCCAGTCCAGCCGTTCCAGCTGCCGTGGCGGAATCTGCGCGTCGACACCCCGTGGGCCGACGTTCAACAGCAGGTTGCCGCCCTTGGAGGCGATGTCGGTGAGCGTCCACAAGAGCTCTTGTCGGCTCAAGAAGTCCGGCTCCGAGGACTCGGCGTTGTACCCGAAGCTCCGATCCATTCCCCGGACGCACTCCCAGGGCACTGTTTGGATCTCCTCGAAGGTCGTGTACTCCGGGGTTCGGTAGCCGAAGTGAGGTGGTCGCGGCGGGATGAGACCACCGTCCGACTTCGTCTGGCGCCTCACGGCAGCGTTGACCAGCCGTCGACCGGGAGCCGCGGCGGCGATCTTCATGGCGGGTGACCATGGCAGCCACCTGTCATTGACGATGCCATCGGGGACCGCCGCGTAATAGTCAGCCAGCAGTGGCCAGAGGGCCCTTGCCCGGCCCGGCCAGGCGACGTCGTTCCAAAGCACGCTTGGCCGGTATCTGTCGATCAGCTCGCGAAGCTGAGCCTCCGCATAGGCGGGATAGTCGCTACGCGGGATGGCGGCGATGACATCGCCCATCGTCCCGAGCGGACGTTCGCAGAATGTCGAGTCGAGCCCTCCGCAATAGTACAGGCCGAACCGCAGGCCTTCTCCTCTGACAGCATCGGCCAACTCGCCAACGATGTCTCTCTTGGAGAACCAACCAGGGACCATCGGATTATTGACACTGGTCGGCCACAGGCACCAGCCGTCCATGTGCTTGGCGACGAGGACGACATAGCGTGCCCCGGTTGTCGCGAACGCGGAAGCCCACGCCGCCGGGTCCCATAGCTCGGTGCCGCGCTCGAAGTCCGCGGCGAACGAGCGATATGGCCGATCTCCCCACACTGCACGATGATGCGCGGAGACCGAGCTGTCGGGGAAGCGCAGCGAGTTCTCGTACCACTCCACGTAAGGAGACTCGGCGAAGGCCGTCGGCGAGTCAGAAGTAAGAAGTTCGCCGTAGTCGCATCGTGTTGGCGCAAAAGCCGGGACAGACGCTGGCGTCCAGTGGACGAAGATCCCGAGCTTGGCGTCGCGCCACCACGCGGGTGCAGGCCGTGACCTGAGCTTACGAAGCGTCGATCGCGTGGATACCATCGGTGCACTCTCGCGCGTGCGGCAAAGCGCTGTCCTCGTGGGCGCCGAACCCCGAGGCGGTTGACGCGCTCAGCGGCGTCGGCTTACAGGCTCCTCACTGACGCTCGCCTCCACCGCTTGACCGCCGCGGAAGGCGGAGCGTCCGGCACCCTGCTGGGCTCGCGAGGTCCAAGACTCCGAAGCGGCCCGCGCACTGCCAGAGCGACGGGAACGGACGGCCAGAACGTCAACAGCCGGTAGGCCAGCACACCACCCAAGGCGTCGGCGAGCGGCATGCCACAGGCAGCGAGGCTGATAGGCATGATGATCAGGAGGATCCCGGCGCCCCCCAAGGGCCCAGCCCGGCGGCTGAAGAGCATGCCGGTGGCGAATCCGACGATCAGCACCGAGACAGGCACGACGACGTGGAAACCGCGCAGGCAGGCCCACAGGACGCAGATCTCAGCCGCCCAGAAGATCGCCATTCCAAGAAGCTGCCGGGCGTGTCGCACCGGCCGCAGGATCCACTGCCTGATGATGACTATCGACTCGAAGAGCACTGCGAGACGGCTGCGCCAGCCGCTCGGAGCCGACAGCCGGCCGTTCAAGTGCCCGGCCAGCATGCAGGCGAGCACCAACCCCGGCAGCGGGCAGATTGCCCATGGCAAGGTGAAGGCGGCATTCGGGCGGTGCAAACCCGCCACCAGGACCACGATGGCTGCGACCGAAGCTCCGATCGCCAGCACCCCTTGCTCGAGCCCGCCGAGGGCCCTTGCCCTGGCCTTGGCCTCGTTGTCGGCAAAGCCGGCTGCGCGAAGGGCGTAGCAGTCCAGAGCGGCTCCGCCGTGGAAGCCGGCGAAGCTGGTAACCACTATGGTTGCCAGCTGCCTTGCATGCAGCGGAGGCCGGCCCTCGGCGCTGAACAGGGCTCTGTAGGTGAGGTAATAGCCGGAGAAGGACAGCAGCAGAGCGCCGCCGCATGCCGCCAGCCACCGCCAGCTGAAGTGCTCGAGCACGCCGGCGACCGCACTCCAGCCGGCGACGTAGGCCAGCCCCACCAGTGCCCCGATCTCGCAGATGGCGATGACCGCGAAGACCACGGCCAGACGGGAGCCTGGCTTGTGGACATGATGCTCCAGCAGCCACGTGACGACTGAACCCACTCGACCTCTTCCTCCCTGAGATGTTACCCACGGTGGCCATGCGGGAGGACTTCGCCCTCCAACCCTGGGGCTGACCTTGCTTGGCTCAGCTCCGGGCCGGTTCGGACAGGAGGCATCGGGCAAAGCTGTCGGCGTCGATGTTGGCGCCGCAGACGACGACTCCGACCGAGCGACCACCGAGCTGCTCGCGCAACGGGTACATAAGCGCAGCCAATGCTGCGGCGCCGGCCGGCTCGACGGCCAGCTTGGCCAGGTAGTACAGCTGCCGCATGGCTTGGCGGATCTGATCGTCGTCAACCAGGACCACTCCGTCGACGTATCGCCGGTTCAGCCCGAAGGAGTACTCCTCACACCGAGGCGCTCCCAACGAGTCCGCGATTGTCCGCACGGCCTCTATCGACTGCGGTGAGCCGGCCTCGAAGCTGCGACGCAAGCTGTCGGCGCCCTCGGGCTCGACGGCGTAGACGGCCGTGGCTGGGTTGAGCTGCTTCACGGCGCAGGCGACGCCGGCAGAGAGTCCGCCGCCGCCGACGGCGACTATGACCGCGTCCAGCGTGCCGCCTTGGCCCTGGACCTGCTCGAGGAGCTCGACGCCCAGCGAGGCCGTGCCTAGTGCGGTCTTCGGGCCTTCGAAGGGGTGCACGAAGGTCCGTCCTTCGTCGCCCGCTATCTCGGCGGCTCGGTCGAAAGCCTGATGGACGTTGTCGACGAACTCGATCTCACCGCCATAGCGGTGGCAGAGCTCGACACGGAAAGCGTTGGCGTTGCGCGGCATGACGACCTTGGCCGTCGTGCCCAGGATGCCGGCTGAGTACGCAAGCGAGATGGCGTGATTGCCGGCCGATACTCCTGTTACGCCGCGGGCAAGTGCACCGTCGTCCAGGTCGAGCATGACAGACAGGGCGCCGCGAGGCTTGAAGCTGCCGGTGCGCTGGAAGAGCTCCTCCTTCAACCAGACCCGGGTTCCCTCGCCGGCGATGGAGGCGGTGTCGTCGCTTGGCAGCAGCCGCGCAGGTGTCTCGACTATCAAGTCGCCGAGGCGAGCCCGATTGGCACGGATCTCGTCCAGCGACGGTCCGCCATCCTGCGGCGATCCCGACAAGACGGAACTCATCTCTCTCAGTGGTCTCCTCTGCGCGTTGCCGGCGGGCGGCTTTGAGCTGGCTTCCTGCACCTTAACTACCCGGGTTGGCCTGGCCGCAGCCCACGGACGGCGCAGTTTGTCCGTTTCGCGACACGGGTTGGCAGGCTACGGCCTTGGCCTGTGCGGCCGAAGTTCTTACGGTTACACAAGACACCCACACAAGACACCCACGAAGAAGAGGTAACCGACATGAAGCTGCCCTACCAAGAGCCATTGCTGCCGCTTGAGCCTGGCGAGCGAGTCATCCCGGAGCCTGCCAGGCGAGGAGAGCCGGGCGGAGATCCCTGCGGTATCTGCACAGGCGTCGCCACATCCGCCGTGTGGTCTGACGGCCACTGGACGTTGCATCCTCCCGTGGGGGGCAGCCTCCCGGGTGCCGTCTGGCTCGCGTCCACAGAGCACGTCGACTCTTTCTCCGATCTCTCGCCAGGAGCAGCAGCGTCCTTCGGTCACGTGGTCGCGAAAGTCGAGAAGGCCATCCTGTCCCTTGGCGGCATGGCGCGAGTACACCTCTACAGGTGGGGAGACGGTGCCGCTCACTTCCACGTCTGGCTGATCCCGCGCCCGCTCGGGATGCTGGAGGCACAAGGGATGATGCTGCCGCTGTGGGAGGACGTCCTGCCCAACGTGGCGGACGAGGAGCTGCGTGAGGCTGCCGAGCGCATTGCGGCTGCGATCACGGGCGAGCATTCGGTGCCGGCGGGCGCATCGACAGAGGCGTCATAAGGACATGCACGAGACCGAGGCGGAGCTCGACGTCCTCCAACAGCTCCTCGAATCTTCCAGGGCACGGGCGACCGAGCACCTTCGCGGCATCATCCAAGACCGCAGGGCGCTATCGGCCGCCGATGTGGTGGCCCTGCTCTCGGGAATGAAGGTGCTGGCACTTGCGACTGTGACCGCCAGGAGCGAACCTCGCATCAGTGCTGTGGACGGCCACTTCCTCCACGGAACGTGGACCTGGAGCACCAGCGGTACGTCGGCCAAAGCCCGTGACCTGGAGTCCCGACCGGCGGTCAGCCTCGCTCACGTGGACAACGAAGAGCTAGCCGTCTTCGCCCACGGGCACGCTGAGAGGCTGGACCCTTCTCAGGCGCTCTGGAATGCGGCGCTGGCTCACTGGACCAGCCACTATGGCGGCTCGCCCCTCGAGTGGGGCCCGGACATCCGTCTCTACCGTCTCGTCCCGTCCTGGATGGTCGGCTACGCCGCTGACAGGGAGAATCTGCTGGCTGCCCGAGGTGTGCGTCCCGCCTCGTAGCACAGACTCCCTGCCGCTCCTTCCGGACGGCACTCGAGTGCGCCGAGGTGTCTCAGACCGCAGGCGGAGCCGGTGGCGGTGGCCCCATCGGGCCGCCGGGCATGAACATCGGCGCCGAGGCGACCGCCGGGCCGCCAACCATGGCGCTCGGGCGGCGCCGCCAATACGAGACCAGGCCAGTGCCGAAGCGCTTGACCGCCCAGGTGGACGCCCTGAGGCCTGTCGTGACGAACCCTATGAAGCCGAGCACGATCAGGAGAATCGGCAGCGCCAGGCTGTGGTGGTTGGAGCAGTCGATGCCGGCGCTCCCAAGGGGGATGCCAACGAGCGACTCGCAGTTGACCGTTGCCCTGCCGTTCTCGTAGAAGGTCCACACGAGCAGCACTGCCCCGGCACCGAACGTGAAGAACCACGTGAGCTGCAAGGCGAGCAACCAGCGCAGAACCGAGACACCCTTGGTCACACCCGCGCCGGTGAACGGCGGGTCGAAGGGCATCGAGTTGGTCGAGCCAGGTGCAGTGGCGGCGATGGCGTCGGCTGACATGGTGGGGAAGCGGCGAGCCGTGGTCTCGATCAGCTCGGCTACGCCGGCTCGGCGCCTCCACTCTGTGCCGTAGGCATTTCGCACGGCAGACTCCAACCCGCGCTGCACTACGACCGCACTGGCCGGCCTCGCCGCCGGGTCCTTGGCCAGCAGCCTCTCGACGAGAGCGCCGACCTCTGCTGGGATGCCGGGGATGGGCGGCGGTGGCTCGTTCAGCTGCAACTGCAAGAGAGCATCCTCGGTCGATGCAAGAAACGGCGGCCGCCCGGTGAGAGCCTCGTAGAGCGCAACTCCGACGCTGTAGAGATCGGACGACGCCGTGAGGAGCTCGCCCCGGACAGCCTCGGGTGCCATGTAAGCCGCCGTGCCGCCCGTCGTGGCTTGACCGGCCCGCACGGACTGGCCGAAGTCGACCAGTTTGGCAGTGCCGGACGCTTCCACGAGCACGTTCTCAGGCTTGATGTCTCCATGAACGAGACCGCGCTCGTGAGCGTGCGCCAGGCCGGCGAGAATGCCGGTGAAGTTCGCCAGTGCCTGCTCAGGCTCGAGCTGGTGGGCATGCAAGAGGACGGTGCGGAGGGAGGCCCCTTCCACTGCCTCGGTCACGAGCCAGACGGCCTGGTCGGTCTCGATGTAGTCCAATACCCTGACGATGTTGTCCTGAGAGAGTTGCTGGAGGGCACGAGCCTCTTCCCGCGAGCCTGGCTCGCCGTGGGCGGCACAGCGCGACGAGCACGTCCCGTTCGCGGCGTGTCAGCTCCGGGACGGCGTTGTCGTACGCCCTGTTTCGTGGCGTTGGCGGCGAGGCTTTCAGAGCTGGTGGCCCGGAACACGATACGTGTCGAGCCGACACGGATCTCGTCTCCTGGCCTGAGCATCTGTTCGCTCAGCAGCCGCCGGCCGTTGAGGCTCGTGCCGTTCGCCCACCCGACGTCCCGCAGGCAGCACCCACCCCTGTAGCGGACGACGACGGCGTGAAGTCGCGACACGGTCGGGTCAAACGGCAGCGAGATGTCACTGCCGTCGGCGCGGCCGATTGACAGGTCGCTCGACTCGAGCGGGACGAGCTCGGCCTCCCCGAGTGTCCACACCTCCAGGTGGGCGTCCATCGGTGCCGGTGACCTAGCGCCGCCGCAGGCTCGGGTGCCGGCCGGCAACTATCGGCACGACTAGTGAGTTGGGTGCCAGGTGTGCCATCACAGCCGCCACCCGATTGGCGATGCCGGGGAGGACGACGGCCTGCCCACGGTCGAGGCCATCCACGCCGGCCTTGGCCACCTCAAGAGCGCTCAGCCACATGATACGTGGGAGCGCACCTTGTTCCTCCTCCTGCGAGAAGCCAGCCGCCTGCCCGAAGCCCGTCTTCACCGGCCCGGGGCACAACGCCGTCGCCGACACCCCCGTGCCTCGCAGCTCGCCCCGCAAGGCCTCGGTGTACGACAGGACGAAGGCTTTGCCGGCGGCGTAGCCGGCTTGGCCGGGCAGTGGCTGGAATGCGGCCGTCGAAGCAACGTTGAGGATGGCGCCACACCGGCGATCGACCATGCCTGGTAGGAAGCGGCTGCAAAGCTCGGCAACCGCCACCACGTCCACGTCGATCATCTTGACTTCGGCGAGCGGGTCCGACTTGGCCACAGGCCCGGTAGTGGACAAGCCGGCGTTGTTGACGAGGATGTCCGGCACGAGCCCAAGAGTGGTCACGCGGTCGAGGAGCGAGGCGCGATCCTCGTGTGCCGACAAGTCGGTCACGAGTACCTCCGCCCGCACACCACCCTTCGCGTGCAGCTCCGAGGCGAGCGCCTCGAGCTTGGCGCGGTTCCTGGCTACGAGCGTGAGGCCGTGGCCCTTTGTGGCGAGGTAGCGCGCTATCTCCTCGCCGATACCCGACGAGGCGCCGGTGACGACGGCGGTCCGGTCAGCTGCTGGTGTAGGTAGCGCCATGGCGGCACACCATAGGCCAGGCGGTTGAGGCGCCGGCCGGCCCCTGTGCCACAATCTCCGGCGTGCCAGATATTGCTTGGCAGGGGGACGCCTGCTCGCTCGTGGACGCTTTCCGCGCCGGCGAGCGCTCGCCGGCCGAGGAGCTCGAAGCCACTCTGGCGGCTGTCGAGGCATCGGATCTGAACTGCTTCTCTCTCGTCGATGCTGACCGAGCCAGGCAGGTGGCGGTGGCGGCAGACGTGTCGCTCCCCTTCGGCGGCGTGCCGACGGGCATCAAGCAGCTCGACCGCGTGAAGGGCTGGCCGGCAACGGAGGCGTCCCTCGTCTATAAGGACCGCATCGCCTCGGAGACTTCGCACAACGCGCAGCGCCTGTTCGAGCGCGGGGGTGTCGTGCCGGTCGGCCAGACGACAGCCAGCGAATTCGGCGGCCTCAACGTCAGCGTCACGAAGATCAACGGAGTCACGCATAATCCCTGGAGGCGAGGCCGGACGGTCGGTGGCTCCTCCGGAGGATCGGCGGCCGCCGTCGCCGGTGGCCTGGTGGCCTTGGCCACTGGCGGCGACGGCGGCGGCTCAATCCGCATCCCGGCCGGATACACAGGCCTGCTCGGTATGAAGGGGACCTTTGGCCGCATCCCTCGAAGCCCCCACGCCCCGACCCGCCCGAACACTGTCGTGTTGGGCAACGTCAGCCGCTCGGTCCGTGACGCCGCCCGCTACTACGACGTCTGTGCGGGGACGCACCCTTGCGACCCGACCAGCCTGCCCTCGCACGGCGCCTGGGAAACCGGACTCGGAACCCACGAGCTCAAAGGACGCAAAGTTGCCGTGGTTCCTGCTATCGGCGGAGCCGCGCTGGACCCCGGTGTCGAAGACCACATCCGGGCTGCCGCCGAGCGGCTGATAGCCCACACCGGCATGGTCGAGGTCGATCTCCAGGTCGAGCCCCCGAATCTAGCGGCGCAGTGGATGATGGAGAACCTCACGACCCTGCTCGTGGAGCTGGGAAGCCGCTGGCCGAGCTGCGCCGGCGATCTCACCGAAGAGCTCGTGCTGGGCATTCGCCTGGCCGAGTCCTTCTACAACCTCCATACGGCAGCCTCCGCCGAGGAGGCACGAGTGCGCGCCAACGAGGCGATGGGCACGGCGTTCGAGACCGTCGACTTCATCGTCGCAGCGACCAACCCGGGACCGGCCTTCGCCGCCGACGCCGTTATGAGTAACGACCAGAGCCGCCTGGTCGAGTGGCTCAAGTCAAGCGATCTTGGGCACTACGCCTTCAGGGCAGCTCTGACCGGCGTCCGCTTGGCGAGCGTGCCGCGGCCAAAGCTCCCTGCCGGAATCCTGACGCAAGCGTCGAGGCGGTTGCCGGCGCTCGTCAACATGGGCGCGCTGACGATCATCTCGAACATCTACGGCAATCCTGCCGTCTCGATTCCCTCCGGCGAGATCGACGGTCTGCCAATAGGCATGCAGGTTCTCGGCCGCCACCACGAGGACGCTCTCCTGTTCGATGTCGCCTTGGCCGTCGAAAGGGAAAGGCCATGGCCGATGGTCGCCCCCGGAGCTGCTCGCTGAAGCTGTGACGCCGACTTGTTGAGGCAGTCGTTGGGCCCAGCGGCCGATGCCGTCGTCGCAGTCGTGTTCGTCCTCATCGGGCGGCACGTCCACGGCCACGAGTTGACGATCGGAGGCATCGCCTCGACGCTCTGGCCCTTCTTATCGGGCGAGGTGGCAGGTTGGGCCGGCCTGGCAGCGGCACGGCGCGGCGGCCTCTCGCTCGCCGCCGGCGCCGCTGTCTGCCTGGCGACCGTGGCAGTCGGGATGACCTTGCGAGTCGTCGCCGGCCAAGGCACGGCCCTGCCGTTCGTCCTCGTGGCGCTCGGCTGGTTCGGTGGCACGATGCTCGGTTGGAGGCTGGCTATCCGGGTTCTGAGGCGGCGAGCTCGCTAGCGCCGCGCTCGATGCAGAACTCGTTTCCTGCAGGGTCGACAAGCACGACGAAGCCCGACCCGTCCTCTTGGCGGAAGTCGGCGTACATCAAAGCACCCAGGCGTGATGCTTCTCACAGAGATTGACATGGAGTTCTCCTGATTACCGGGCGCTCCAACAACCGGAGCGCACTCTCGATCTTGCAAACATCCAGAGCACCTCCTTTCCTGTCGATCGGCCTTGACCGCGCTCAACGTACCCGCTGCAGCGAACAGCCGCGCCGGTGGCTGGGCAACCCCCTCGCCAACGCCAAGACCCTAGGGTTCTCACACAAGCCAAACCCAGCCGAGGAAGGGGTTGCCGTGTCCGACCTGTCTCGTGAAGTGGATCCAGGTGAAGTGGGTCTTGATGCCGGCAGGCTGAGCCGGGTCGATCGCCACTTCGAGAAGTACGTCGACGACGGCCGGCTCACCGGCTGGTTGTTGGCGATCAGCCGCCACGGCAGGATCGCCCACGTCTCCAAGTACGGCTTGGCCAACGCCGAGACCAAGTCGCCGGTCGAAGACGACACGATCTGGCGGATCTACTCGATGACAAAGCCGATCACCTCCGTGGCGGCGATGATGCTCTATGAGAACGGTCTCCTGGAGCTCACCGACCCGGTCAGTCGCTACATTCCTTCCTTCGCCGGCGCTCGCGTGTGGGTCGGCGGTTCCTCCCAACGCCCTGCGACTGAGCCTGCGACCGAGCCGGTCCGCATCTGGCATCTCCTCACGCACACCTCTGGCCTGACGTACGGCTTCCACTACGCCCATCCGGTCGATGCCATCTATCGCGCCGCCGGGTTCGATTTGGGATCGGCGCCTGCTCTCGACCTCGGCGCCTGCTGCGACGTCTGGGCGTCGATGCCGCTGCTCTTCCAGCCGGGATCGTCGTGGAACTACTCGGTCAGCACGGACGTGCTCGGCCGGGTCGTGGAAGTCGTCTCCGGTGAGAGTCTCGACGTCTACTTCCGCCGCCACATCTTCGAGCCGCTCGGAATGGCCGACACCGCCTTCCACGTCAAGGAGGCCGATGCCTCACGGTTAGCCGAGCTCTATGTGCCGAATGCCGACACCGGCAAGGCCCAGGCCGCAGGTCGTTGGGGCGACGCCGCCCTAAAACCCCCGAGCCACTTCTCCGGAGGTGGGGGGCTAATTTCGAGTGCTGGGGACTATCTGCGTTTCTCCGAGATGCTCCGCGGCAAGGGTGCACTCGGGCAGGTCAGGCTCCTCGGGCCCCGCACCGTCGAGTTCATGACGCGCAACCACCTCCCGGGCAACACCGACATCGCATCCTTCGGCACGCCCATAAATGCCGAGGCACCGCCCGTCGGGCAGGGGTTCGGCCTCGGCTTCGGTGTGGCTCTCGACCCGGTCGCCTCGCATGGGCTGGCGGGCCGGGGCGAGTACTCGTGGGGCGGTGCCGCAAGCACCGGCTTCTTCGTCGACCCCGTCGAGGACATGACGGTCGTGTTCATGACCCAGCTCCTGCCCTCGAGCACGTATCCGCTCCGGCCGCAGCTCCGCCAGCTCGTCTACCAGGCGATCGTCGACTGAGCACTCCGCCACACCGCGACGGCCCGATTGGCCTAACCCTTGCTCCTAGCGCCTTGAGGAGGCGAGGTTTGGTCGAGGGCCCTGCGAAGGGCCTCACTCTCCTTGACCGTGAGAGTCTTGGCGAAGCTTAGGAGCGTCGTTTGGAAGTCCTCGCCGGTTCGAAATGATTCCCGCATGCCGGCAGCGGCCCGGTCGGCGCGGCTGGCGACGGCTGCGAAGACATTGCTGCTGTTCTCGGTGCGTCGTCGTAGGTCGCCTTTCCGGGAGAGGCGGGCGAGAACCGTGGCGATGGTGGTGTAGGCGTAGGTGGGGAGGGCGTCGGCGACCTCCCGGGCGGTCACTTCCTGGCCATCGGTCTTCCAGACTACGTCCATCACTTGTTGTTCGAGCTGGCCGAGTCTGGCGGCGCCCTTGCAGTGACAGTCATCACCGCACAGGCATGGAGAGCACGTGCAGTTCGGGTTGGAGCAAGTGGAGGTGGCCATCGTCACTTCCATTCTATGGGCGAGCCGGCCCGGCTGTAATGGAGGTCCAGCGTCACACCATCAGGACCAGCATGTAGGCCATGGCTACATACATGACGATGTGGCAGGCGTCCGAGAACTGGGGGGCCAACCAGGCGGGGGTCCCGGAACGCCTCACAGGTCGTTCTCCGGTGCCGGCCGGCAGTCCCGTCACGCTTGCCCCGCCGGCCATGGCGGCGACAGTCACCGGCTCGTGTAGGTGGTCCGGGCGTCCGATCCCGTCGAGCTGCCAAGGGGCTGAGGCGATCATGACGACGATCAGACACAACGTCAGAGCTGGGTCACCCGCCCCGGCACTCCGACCCGAGGACATGGACTGGCCCATGGTGGGCATGACGACTGAGCCGCTTATCGGCATTCCCAGCCAGTACATGTAGAGCATGGTGCAGGCCATGACCGCGTGGATCAGGTAGTGACGCAGATACCTGCCGGCGCTGGCGGCAAGTGACGAGCTCTCGTTGGCCCTGCCCAGGATGGCTCTGATGAAGAACCAGAGGGCCGCGCAGGCAAAGGCGATCTCCCAGAACCCGACCGGGCCAACGTTCCAGCGGGGGACGAGCATGCCCACCATGGCCAGGGCCATAAGGACGTGGCTCACTGCTATGTCCTTGCCGTCGTGTCGGTGAAGGACGAGCAGGCCGGCCAGTCGAGCCAGGTAGTAGGCGCCCACCAGCATGAGGCTGGCGGCGAAGAGGTATCCGATCCAGGACGGGAAGGGCATGGTCTCAGGCCATCTGAAGTTCGGGCGTCCGAAGTACCACCATCGGTGGCTCGGGGTGTTCTTCTTCGGCCCGAACCGGGCTGAGCGGCCAGAAGGCCAGGGCCAGGATCACGAGCAGCGGACCCGAGCTCGGGTCGGTCGCTCCGCCAGGCAGGATCATCCCGAAGTTCTGAGTTACTACCCATACGGCAAGCGAGACGACAATGGCTACCACGAGGGTCACGCGGCGGGCCAAGCAGTGCAGGTACACGCCCCCGGCGATCGCCAGGCAGATGATGGCCAAGACGACGGCTATCGAGAGCCCGTCTCCCTGGACTGCCGACGCCGCATGGCGGTCGAGGCCGGAGAGCCAGCCCGGTTCCCCTGGCTCGACCCCGCTGATCACGTCGTGGATGCCGTTGGGTGCCCGCCCTGAGCCGAGTACACACAGCAGGGAAAGGAGGGCCCAGGTCGCGGCCCACACGACGTTGGCGGCCCGTGCCCCGATGAGCTGGCCGGCAGCGGAGGGTCGGGCGTCCGACCGGCTGGCTGGCCACAGGAGCACGGCGAGCAGCCCGTAGAAGAGAACGGCTCCTGGACCGCCGGCCAGGGGAGTGCCGTTGCCGCTGAGCACACCGCCCAGACCCTCACCGAACCACCACACGGCGAGGGACCAGGCGACGGATGCCGCCAGAGCCGGCTTGAGCGTGCGCCGCCGGGAGATCCCCAGACCCAGGAAGATCTGGATGAAGGCGAAGGTGGTGTTGGCCGCCAGCGGATGGTGGCCGACGATTGTGGCATTCCAACCGATGCTGGAGGCGATCCAGCTCGGGTTGCCGGCTGCCGCCTGGTGGAGCATGCCACTGAGACCGGTTGGGCCGGCGGTGAAGAGGACGGGTTGGAGCTGCAACACGCCGTCGAGCAGCCAGATCGCACCCAGCGCGAGCTGCAGGCTCCGGGACCACCCTGGACGATGCCACTCTGTGGCTGCGGCACCGTTGGCTCCGGTGTGTGTCCGGGCGCCAGCTGTCACACGGTCTCCTCAGCTTCTCGTGACCGTTCAAGTCCTACTACGATGCGTAGTACTACCTGCTGTAGGCGGTGTTGGTCAAGCTGTGACCCTCTGCTGAGCCCTGCTTGGCGGCTCGGGGAGTCTGCTGGCCGGTTCAGTCTTCGGTCGGCCCGATGAGCGGGCTTGCTTCGTAGCCGGCGGCGACGACAGCCGCACACAGGTCGTCCACGGAGTGTCGGGCAGGATCGAAAGTTACCGTTGCCTGGCCGGAGCCAAGGTCCACCTCGGCCTTGTCGACGCCCAAGTCCTCAACCAGCGTCTCCTCGATCAGGGCGACGCACGAGCCGCAGTGCATGCCCTTGACGCTCAATACCGCGACTGCCATTTCGCTCTCCTGTTGGCGATAGAAGGTCGGCGCCAATCCAAGCCCGTCCGCCGTGCCACCGCCAAACCGCCCTGCCGCGTCCTCTCGCACGATCGGGTCGTGACGGTACGGGCAGGGCTGGCTGCGCTATCCCGGTAGTGGGACCAGGGGAAGGGGATCGTCGGCCTGGTCATCAGGGTCGAGCAGGCGAGCGATCCTGTCCTCGGTGACAAGGGAACGGGATTGACGAATGCGGGCGCTGTTAGCCATGACGAAAGCGGACGAGAAGGCCATGGCGGCGCCGGCGATGAGAGGATTTAGCAGGCCAGCGGCGGCCAGAGGCAGAGCGACGATGTTGTAGCCGAAGGCCCAGAACAGATTGCCGCGGATCGTCCTGAGCGTGCGGCGTGCCAGTTGGACTGCGCTGGCGACCACTGCGAGGTCGTCGCGGACGATGATGAGGTCGGCTGCGTTGATGGCCACGTCAGTTCCCGAGCCGACGGCCAGGCCAAGGTCCGAGGCGGCCAGGGCAGGACCGTCATTGATGCCGTCGCCAACTACGGCGACGGTGCAGCCCTGTTCCTGGAGTTGACGGACGATGTTGACCTTGTCTGCCGGGAGAGCCTCGGCGACCACTTCGCGGATTCCCAGTGCGGAGGCCACACTCTGTACCGCGGCGGAGCGGTCCCCGCTCACCAACACGCAGCGCAGGCCTAGGGCGACGAGCGCTTGCACTGCTTCGGTTGCGGTGGGTCGCAGAGTGTCGGCCAGGGCGATCGCCCCGATAGGCACGCCGTCTTGGCTGACGACGACCGTAGTGTGGCCCTGCCTGTCCCAATCAGCTTGACGGGCTGCCAGGGTTCCAGCCAATGCCAGGGCCTCCGTCGACACGAGGGCGGTGCGACCCACGGTGATGACATGGCCATCGACAACGCCTCGCAAGCCCTCACCGGGAAGGGCCTCCACCTCGCCGCCGGGATCTTGGACCTCGCCTCGCTGAGTCGAAGCGTCCAGAGCATGGCGCGTGGTATCAGACCAAGCGCCGGCGGCGGCGACGATGGCGCGGGCGATGGGATGCGCCGAGTGATGTTCGAGTGCCGCAGCCCAGCTGAGCACCATTCCGGCTTCAGTGCCGTCAGCGGCGGCGACGTCGACGACTTGCATGCGCCCCTCGGTGAGGGTGCCGGTCTTGTCCAAGACGATCGTGTCGATGTGCCGGGAGCGTTCCAGGGCCTGGTAGCCCTTGAAGAAGATGCCCTGGCGGGCGCCCTCGCCGCTGGCAACCGTCAAGGCGGCGGGGGTCGCCAATCCCAGGGCACAGGGGCAGGCGATTATGAGCACCGACAAGGCGACGTCGACGGCCCGCCCGGTGCTGTGACCGCTCAACAGCCACCCGGTCAAGGTCGCGACTGCCACGACCAACACGACCGGGACGAACACCGCCGAGATGCGGTCCGCGAGCCGCTGAGCGGCCGCTTTCTGGTTCTGAGCTTCCTCCACCAGCCGGATCATTTGCGCCAGCTGCGTGTCCGCCCCGACACGGGTTGCCCGCACGGTCAGCCGGCCGCTGAGCACGACAGCCCCGCCTATGACCTCGTCACCCGACTGCACGTCGAGGGGCAGGGACTCGCCTGTCATGGCGGTACGGTCGACCGCCGAAGTGCCGGCCAGGACCTCACCGTCGGTGGCGATCGCCTCGCCCGGGCGGACCACGAAACGGTCGCCGACCGCCAGCTCAGAGACAGTGCGCCGGACTTCGCTGCCGTCAACTCGAAGCACGGCGACGTCTTTGGCGCCCAGAGCGGCCAGAGACCGCAGCGCGTCACCAGCTCTGCCGCGGGCCTTGGCTTCGAAATACCGTCCTGCGAGCAGAAACGTGGTCACCCCGGCTGCGATATCGAGGTAGATGCCGCCGACACTGCCGTGCCCGAGAACCCACAGCAGAGAGTGAGTGGACAGCGCCGACTGCGCGCTATCACGCCCCCGGTCTTGCCAGAACATGGCGTAGATGGACCACACCGTGGAGGCCAGAATGCCGATCGACACCAGCGTGTCCATGCTGGTGGCCCTGTGGCGGGCGCCGCGCAGCGCGGCTTGGTAGAAGGGCCAGGCCGCCCAGCCCACCACCGGAGCGGCGAGAGCGAGAAGAAGAATCTGCCAACCGGGAAAGCGCAAGACGGGCGCCAGCCAGAAGGCCACCGACAGGTCGCCCAGGGGCATGAAGAGGGCCAACGCCACCAACAGGCGCCGCCACAGGTAGCGCGCCCGGTCGTCGACGTCACCCCCGGCGTCAGCGGCACCTGTTCCAGTCGTCGTCTCCTGGGCGGAGTAGCCAAGGGCGGCGATCTCATCGAGAAGGCGTTCGACGGGGACGGACGCGTCCAAGGTCACGCTGGCTCGCTCGGTGGCGAAGTTGACCCTGGCGGCGACGCCATCGAGCCGGTTCAAGCGCCGCTCGATACGGGCCGCGCAGGCTCCGCATGTCATGCCCCCGACGGCGAGGGAGACCTCACCAGGGGCGAGTCGTCCCGCAGTGAGGGTCATCGGCCGAGAACGGACGGTATCGGGCGGCGACTAATCACAAGCTAGAGCAGTGTAGCGATTGACGCGCGGGCTGAGGCCGTCGTAGCCCCCGTGCTTGGCCCTTCCAGAACCGCAACTCGCCCGGAACAGGGCCATCCGGCCCTATTACTCGAAGCAGCAGCGGTTGATCATTGCAGTGGGTAGGAGAAGCCAGCAGATGTCCAAGATTCACAGTACCCAAGAGAACGAGGCCCCAGGTCCCACATGAGCGCCCTGAGCTCGCGCCAGCCGGTCTTCGAGGAGCGATCGAGGAGGCCGCGCCCGGTGTTCATAGCCGACTTCATCCACATCGCCGCACCATTCCCCGACGTCGCCCATGTCATGCTCCACTCACCCGATGAGTGGCTCAGCCAGCTTGGCGAGGACCCACCGAGGAACCACGAGTCTCTGCGGCGACACGATGACTCATATGTTCTGGTCATGGACGTCGGCCCCTCTTGCCGATTGGCGTCGCTGCCGGTTCACCTGACGGTCGACCGTGCTCGCTCCTCGGACGACTGCGTGATCACACCAGTGGCTTGGACATCCGACATCTGGTCGCCGCTTCTCCCAGATCTGGAGGGCGACCTGCTGCTGACCGCGCTGGACGAGGACGGCGCCGCATCCCGTCTGGGGCTTCATGGACGATACGCCGTCCCGTTGGCTGAGGTCGGAAGAGCAGTCGACAAGCTGGCGATGCATCGTGTAGCCGAGGCGACTATCAGGCGGTTCCTCCGCGAGGCGAGTGACGCGCTGTTGGCTTCAGCGTGAGAGCCGGACCGGCACCGCGTGGACGTGGGACTGCGCCTTCTAGGCCTCGGTATTTGCTGCGCCAACAGCCGCGTCGAAGTGCTGCAGCGTCAAGGCGTTGACGACGAAGCGCCGCCCCGCCACACTGGCTACCCGCATGACGACGTAGACCTCTCCGGCATCGCTCGTGAGAGGAGTGAGCCCGGTGGAGACCGCATCGGCGAGATCCACGGGGTGGCGGACCACTTCGATCGGCCCACGCGCCGTGACGTTCCAGGCGATGGGTGGGAACGACTGTTGACTCACGAAGTCCGTCTCGAAGGCGACTTCGGCCGCGGCGATCACAGCATCCAACATCGAGCCGGGCGCAAGCCGGAAGAGGAGGTCAGCGCCATAGGCGAGAAAGTTGACGGGCCTGAGGACGACGCGCCCGTCTTCATGAAATCCCAGTCGGCCGACGCGGTCGTGCCCCAACTCGAGCAAGGTCCAGCAGTCCTTCGTTGACAGAACCTCCGAACCACGGTGATCAAAGGTCTTCGCATCCATAGAGCAAACCTAAACACTTGACCGGGACGGAGATAGAGCCGTTAGGCCCTATAGCACCGGGGAGCTGCGGCTCTCGACTTGTGACTTTCGGCCCCACTCGACGGGGTCCTTCGCCTCTGTCGGCAGAACAACCAGGACCCCACAATCACAAGTGAGGTCCGGGGGAGCCGGACCAGACAGAAGGAGAGTCCGATGCAGAACACCGTTGCACTGGTCGGAGACCCGGCAGAGCGCACCACTCCTTCGGTGGTGCAGTGGCTGGCAAAGTCAAAGATCATGGCCGGCGGCTGGCTGGCGATGAGAGTCTGGCTGGGCATCATGTGGATGCAGGCTGGGTGGGCAAAGTTGTTCGGTGCTGAGAACGCCGCCTTCCTCCACAACCACGGTGCCGGCGTCGCCGGCTTCGCGGCCCACGGAGTGCCCGCCTACACCTGGTGGGGGAGCTTCCTGCACAGCTTCGTCGTCCCCAACGCAGGCTGGATCGCCGCCGTCGTGGCCTTCGGCGAGCTCGCCATCGGCCTGGGGCTGGTCCTCGGGTGCTTCACCCGTACGGCCGCCATTGCCAGCCTGGCGCTGCTGTTCACCTACGTCATGTCCGGCACGGCAAGCGTGTGTGCCTTCTATGCGCTCTTGGCGGTCGTGATCCTGGCCACCTGGAGGACGTCCAGCTGGATCGGCGTCGACGGCTTCATCGCCGACTACCGGCAACGGCGGCACAACCGGGGCACGGTCCCAGAGGCTGGCGTGGTCGGGATCGTCGAGGCCAAGGCTGCCTAGACGGTTCGCTCCTCGGTCACGTCACAAAGCCCGCCGATGCGGTCTGCCTCGTGCAGGCCGCCTCGGCGCGTCGCGGTTGTGTTTGTTGCTCGGTGCCGGTGCAGGCCTCCGGAGCACCTCTAACTCTCGCGGGGAGGCGTGGGGTGCCGGACCGCATACACCGCCGCCTCGGTTCTCCTGGTCAGTCCTAGCTTGGCCAACATATTGGAGACATAGTTCTTAACCGTCTTCTCTGACAGGAACATCGCTGCCGCGATCTGTCGATTCGTTAGGCCCTGGGCGACGAAGTCCAGGATCCGCTGCTCTTGCGGCGTCAGAACGTTGCCGCGTTCCTCCTCGCGGCGGCTCTTGATCCTGTCCATCGCGCGGACGGTGAGCGCTGGATCGAGCAACGAGTGGCCTGACGCGACCTTGCGGATGTCGCCCACGAGCTCCATGCCGCGCACCTCTTTCAGCACGTAACCGGCGGCTCCTGCCATGACTGCGTCTATGAGGGCCTCGTCGTCCGAGAACGACGTCAGCATCAAGCAAGCGACGCCGGGGTGGAGCGAACGCACTTCCCTGCACACTTCCACCCCGTTGCCGTCCGGCAAGCGGACGTCCAGCACCGCCACTCTCGGAGTGGTCTCGCCGATCCCCACGATCGCTTCGGCCGCTGTGCCGGCTTCACCGACGACCTCGATGTCGTCTTCGGACTCCAGCAGGTAGCGGAGGCCCTGACGTACCACTTCGTGATCATCAAGCAGAAACACTCGAATCTTCGTTGCCTCGTCTCCCATGCGCCTTCCTGTCTCTTGCCCTGCTGTGCGAGTGCCTATGCCAGTATTGGCTCAGGACACCTATAGGTTGGCTGGAACGCGCCACTGCAACATCGTGCCCGAGGGTGTACGCCTTCCAAGTTTGAGGTCACCGCCTAGCTCCGTTGCTCTGGCAGCCATATTGGTCGTACCTTGGCCCGCGGTCGGTTCATCTGAGATACCGACTCCGTCATCTGAGACGGTGAGCGTGACGAAGCCGTCACCGACCGACACCACGACGTCGACGCTGGAAGCCCCAGCATGCCGTCCGACATTACTAAGAGCTTCCCGCAGAACGGCCACGAGCTGGGTGGTGGTCCGCTCGTCGGCAGTGGTTTCCACCGGGCCTCGAAACGCTACGCGCGGCCCAAATCCGAGGTGGTCCGCGGCGGTGAGGGCTTCCTTGCGCACGCGCTGCCGAAGGTCGGTGCCGTCCGGGTTCGGTCGGTTGAGGTCGAAGATCGTTTCTCGAATGTCCCTGATGACTTCGTCGATGGAATCGACCGTGTCCCGGATGCGATCTACTACGGGGCCTTGCGCGAGGCGCTCGGCGGCTTGAAGGCGCATGCCGAGTGCGAACAGGCGCTGGATCACAGTGTCGTGGAGGTCGCGGGCGATCCGCTCGTGCTCGCTGGTAATGCGGATGTCCTCGACAACTTGGCGGGCGGCGCCGAGCGCCAGGACGATGGCGGCGGCCGACGCGAACACCTCCGCTGTTGCTACTTCGTTGGCAGTGAACTCCGGCGCCTTCGAGCCTCGAGCAACGACTAGGGCTCCGACTGCACCCTCCTCAGCCATCATCGGCAGATAGAGCCCCGGGCCCAAGCCGACGGTACGGGCCTTGGCGATGACGGCTGGATCGTCTGACATGTCGGATACTGCAACCGTCGTGCCAGTTGCCATGGCTCGTGCCGCAAGGCTCCCGACGGTGGGAGTCGTCGCGCCGACCAGGTGGCCCGAGGCGGCGCCGTCAGCTGCGGCCACAAGTATCTCCTGGCCCTCAGCCTGGCTAACAGCGACCCACGCAACCACGGCACCCGCGAGGACTCTCGCTCTGGCGGCTGCCAGCGTGAGCAACTCCTGGGTTGGGCCACCGGCCAGGACCGCACGGCTTATCTCGTTGACGTAGCGGAGGAGGTCCTCGCCACGCCGCCGTTCCGTCGCGTCACGCACAAAGGCGCCGACGTGGAGACGGTCGCCCGCCTGGCTCGGTACAAGACTGACGTCGACAGGGAACTCCGTGCCGTCTCTGCGAACCCCTCGAAGGTCGAGACCGACGCCCATCAGTCGAACCTGCGGGTGTTGCCCGAATGACGCGCGGTAGCTTCGATGCACGTCCCCGAGATGCATGGGGATCAGCACCTCGACCGCTTGGCCGACGATCTCTACAGGCGTGTACCCAAAAAGGATCTCGACAGCGGCCGTCGCCGACTCGATGACACCGTCCTCGCCGACAACGACGAGGGCATCCGGGGACGCCTCCAGCATCGTCGCCAATAGGCGGCCAGCGTCCTCGCTCACAGGCGTATCAGCTTAGGTCTTACCCACGCGACAGCTTCGCCGGGAAGGATGATGCAGCACCGAGTAGCTGGCGCCCGATGCTACGATGCAGGCGAGCCGTGCACTCGTTAGGCACTCGCCCGGACATCGTGGTACTTCGAGTGACTGCATTCGTGGCTTACGACCAGATCCGTCGGTCCGGTCGGAGCTTCCGTTCGATCGCTAGCTGCCGTTCGAGCCTGTGAGCGAGTCCGTTGACGCCATCGATGCGGCGACGTTGCGCGCCACCGTCGTGCCCGCCCTCCGCAAGCTGTCACGGCGACAGCGGGAGGTGATCGTCCTCACCCACATCGGCGGTCTCACCATGGGACAACCAGCCGAGGAGGCACTCCGTCCGGACGAAGACCCTGAGCACGCCGGGCGTGCAGCACAAAGCAACTCCCACGACCGAGACGCGCCTGACCCCTCGCGGCTGGATCCCCGTCGACTACGGGCTCGCCCAGGTGTCCGTCCCGGCAAGCTGGACATTCTCGACGGACCCCTGCCCAGGGCGGCGGACCGTTGATCTCGTGCTGGAAGAGGCGAAGTGCCTTGTCCCCAGCCAGTCGGACCGAAGCGGCCCGGCTGCGATCTTGGCTTCGGCCCCGACAGGCGGGAAACCGCTTCGCTCGATCGAGGTGAACGGAATCGCCGTTCAGGTCTGGCATGTCTCCAGCAGTTACAGCGACTATGTCCTTCCAAAGCTCGACTTCTCTCTGAGTCTCACCGGTGCAGCCGCCCAGCCGGTCCTCCAGACCCTCACGTACTCACCTCGAGCGGCCGTTCTCGCCGGCGGTCCGCCACCCAAGGTTCCATCCGCTTGGGTACCGGTAAGCGTGGCCCGAGTCTCCTTCAAGGTCCCGCCTTCGTGGCTTGACGCCGGCAAGCCGTACACGTCCGACGAGTGGGGCTGGCTCTGTGAAAGATGGGGAACGAGCCTCCCCACACCGTCGGGGCGATTGGTGCGCGACACGGACCGGTTTGCCGGTGACTCCGCCGGCTGCGCTGCTCCACCTCCCTATACCACCAAACCGCCAGTCACCGGCCTCATTGTCGACCTGGCGCCCAGTGGCTACTGGCCTGGCGGCGGCGGATCCCTCGGTCAGTGCCTCCATGTCACGGGATTGAAGGCGTGCACTGTCGCGGGGGCGGACGCCTTGAGGGCCGTGGACATCCTGTTCGTGCGGATCACCGTGCCTGGTCGTTCCGCCCCATTGCTCATCGAGCTCGGACTGGCGGGCAGCGGGCTCACCGCTCGGACGGTGCTGTACTCCTTGGCTAGGGCGAGCGGCTAAGGCGGGCGGCGCTGCTCGCTTTGGGATAGAACCCTATGTGGCATGACGAGTATTCCGCCCGCCGAACCGCACGACACCGCAGCCTCGCGCTGGAAGCGCCAACTGGAGACCTGGGCGATCCCGCAGGAGATCCTCGACCGAGCGCCGGAGTCTCCCTGGGGGTACTCCACGTCGCTGTTTGCCAAGGCAGCCACGGCGGCCCTCGAGCAGGCTGCTCCGACACCGTCCCGGCAGCGCGCCCTCGAAGCTCTCCCGGACCGAGGGGTGGTCTTGGATGTGGGGGCAGGCGGAGGCGCAGCCGGCCTTCCCCTGGCGCCCCCCGCCGGTCTTGTCGTGGCGGTCGACGAGAGCCGTACGATGCTGGCTGCTTTCGCAAACGCAGCAACGGAAAGGCAAATCGAGTTCGAGCTGAGCGAAGGGCGCTGGCCCGAGGTGGCGCCGCGCGCTCCGGCGGCCGACGTGGTCGTTTGCCATCACGTCGCCTACAACGTGCCGGACTTGGCAGCGTTTGTCCAGGCACTCGCCGGGCACGCTCGACGCCGCGTCGTTGTCGAGCTAACCGACACACATCCTTTGAGCAACCTCTCGCCACTCTGGCTCTCGATACACGGCATCGTCCGCCCGACGGCACCAACAGCAGACGACGCCCGCCAGGTCGCCGAGGGGGCGGGCTATGACGTTCGGATGCAACACTTCGGTCGCCCCTCCGGTTGGAGCCACGACCGGTTGCAGGAGCGAGTCGCCCAGGCGCGTAAGCACCTTTGTGTCGGACCGGAGCACGACGCCGAGATCGCCGACTTCTTCGAGAAGGGCGATGTCCCGGAGGCAGGTACGCTCGTCACGCTTTGGTGGGACGTGGAGAGTGATCCGTTCCGTTCCGAAGGGTGAGCGCGACCGTCCACGAGCTTGCGGGCGCGCGGACTACACGTCGGCCGCCCAGAGGACGCGAACCTTCCCTTGGTGAACAGAAACGATGGCCGGTGCTCCCGGCCCATCTTGGTCCGCGTAGATCGTGTCGTCAGGGCCGGCGACGACACCGTCCGGGTAGAAGACGCCGACATTTGTCAGCGCGCTGGGGAGGCGTGTCGTCTGATGGCCTGTCGGCGTCAGGGAGACAATCCCGTCGGTCGTCGTCTCGTCGACTACATCACCCCCTGCGGCGCAGAGCAAGATCATGAGCGTCCTCCGGGTTGCCCGTATATACGAAGGCAAGCGCGATGATCGCGGCCTCGTTCGACCGAACGAATGCCTCGAAGTCACTCAGCTCCTCCTCTAGGGGCAACTCGGCCCCTGTATCAAAACCATCCTCCTATTCAACGCTCAGCGCCGGTCGGTCGCTGCACTGATCCGTATGGAAAGCTGGAGAGCCGCGGTCAAGGTGACTGCGCCGGGTCCAGTGGCAGCACAGGTGGTCGCTCTCGGAAGAGCCGCTGTCGTTCTCAACGCCGAGGTATGGGCGGGACGTCGCCGTTTCGCCGTCTCGCTCTCACCGGAAGGGCGGCGCGTCGAGTCTCGGTAGACACTGCATCTCGGCCGAGAGCGACTGCGCCGCCCTGAGGAAGCCGGGTCGCTGATCCGCCGCAAGCTTCGGGGGCGTCAAGAGCGGTGCTGGTGGAAGAGCCGCTGCCCTCCACAACGCCCACAACGCCCACATCCGGACCGAGGAGCCTTTGGTCGCCGCAGAGATTGAGGGGTTGGCCCCAGGCCGGGCGCTGACGCTGCGTGCGGAACCGGACGTCAGGGCCCCGCTACATGCCATCTATCCAAGTACACGCTCTTTGGCCCAAGCGCTTCCAACTACTCGTTGACGATGAAGGAGGCGCTGGTCCTACGTCTCAGAACGAACCCGGTGGCAGCACCGTCGCTTGGCACTAACTCGTCGGGGACGTTCTGCTCCGTCACAGCTCCAGTCACGCGAAGTGATCCGATGCTGCCAGTGAATAGAGAGGGCTCTCGACCCCCAGGGATTGTGAGCCGCATGGAGATGGCGTTCCTTCCGAGAACACCCGACAACTCAAATGTGGGGGAGAATGCGAGGCGCAGTCCGCCTTGCGGATCGCGCGGATCGACAAGACGGACGAAGAGGTCGAAAGGCTTGTCACCGAGGTGACCCTTCAGCTGTGCGCCACCTAACCTGGACATCAGCTCGGCATCTACGGCCAAGCCAGCCACAGCTCCCGAAAATCGCTGAGATCGTCCCTTTGATGGTGCCCACCTGATAGTTGCATCGCCGGCGCCAATCGGCAATTCTCCTACACCCGAATCGGGAGGTGTCACCGTGACTGCACTTTAACTGACTGAGCCGGACTCGACGTAATCACCGGGTTACGTCACCGTGTGGCGACTTCTTCAAGTGGCGCGGCGTATGCGACGGATCTGGTGCAAAACGGTCGCTGATCCACGTCAGAGTGAAGACCAAAATAACGACCACGAAGACCGCTAACGCCACTAGCACTAGCAAGCCAGAAGAGTGGCCAGCACACGCGGCCAGCTCCAGCCGCTACCTGTCCGTATTCGCCCGATGGCTATGAGCAGGTTTGTGATCGAAATCATCAGAGGGCCAATACGTCCGACACGTCCGAGACCGGAACTCCGGCGCCGCGACCACGACACGGCATCAGATTCGGCCGACGATCCATCGCCAAACCTCACCAGAACAAGGTTAGGCCGCAGCAGGCCGCCGCGCCGCGGCGGCGGGAGGGCGGGGACGACGTGACCCGACGAGCCCGGCCGCACTGTACGCCGAGGACGCTCCATAGTGACCAACCTCAGGCGCCATATACGTACCGTTCGACAGGAACGTCGCCTCCGCGCAGAATCCGCTCCAAGTCGTAGGAGCGGACGCCGGTGAAGCGCTCTTTGAGTACGTCGAGAATGTCGCCGGCCGGTGCAGCTCCGAGCAGTTCCAACAGTCGCGGCACGTGTTCTGCGGCCACCGTTGTGAACCATTCGTATTCCCCATCGCTGCTCACCGGCGCGGTAGCCGGTCCCAGATCCTGGCCGTCGATGTGCAAGGAACCGTCCCCTGAGACGTAAGCCCAGAGGCGACGGGAGTCCCGCCCTTCGCGCTCGTGGCGCAGAGTTACGGTTCGAACAGGTGGCTCCGTCACCTGGCGATTCTAGCCGCCCGAGAAACGCCTGGTCACACGCATAGCTGGCTTGCCGATGCTCCACGATGGCTTGGATCGGACGCCTCGCTATGGCGAAATCAGTCGACGACAATAACCCCGGGTTCGTGCTGGTTTACGAGTTCCTCAAGGGCGGAGACCGCCAGCCGCAGCTCCACGAGCAAGGCGTGCCCCGGAAGCCGGCGGTCGAACGCCGTTACCAAGGCGCCGTAGTACCAGAGCTGACCTTTGGCTCCACCGGCCTGAGGACTGAATCTGGCCCACAGAGCTTTGTCTTCCTGGCGGTAGTCAGACAGGATGCTCCGAGCGTTGTGGACCTTGTCGGCGAGTGAGACCAACAATGCGGCATCGCTCGCGTCAGCCAGATGAGCAACATAGCTCGCCTTCCTGTCGCGCCAGGGTGGCTTTGGTCGTTCCTCGGTATCGCTGCACTCGTGCACGATCCTGCTCACGACCTCGCCGCAACGTTGCGTGATCTCGTTCACTGTGACGTTCGTGTCCTCGACAGCATCGTGGAGAAGTGCGGCGATGGCTTGATCCTCGTCACCGCCCGCCTCTAGCACGAGCGAGCTCACAGCGAGCAGGTGAGAGATGTAGGGGACGGCCGTCCCCTTCCGGAGCTGGTCGCCATGAATCTCGTTGGCCCATGCCACGGCGTCTGTGAATCTGGAAGTCAAGACCGGCATTGCAGTAACCCCCTAAGAGCGATCGCCGAATGTTCCGCGTTGGCGCTGCGAGCCAGCCATCAGATCCAGAACCGTCGCCAGACCGTGCATCGATATCGCTCATCTTGAGCTTGGCGGCGCCTGTGCCATCTGATGCCGAGGCGCTCTCGTCGAGCAAAGCGGCCAGGATGCCTCCCTGGTTGTCTCTTACTGCCTTGCTGGCATCTGTCATCTCAGCTTCTCCGACTCGTCCCGGCGATCCCCTGTCGACGCCGGTCCAAAACCGACCCCCTTGGCACCGGTCTAAAGCGGACCCCCTGGCCGGGTCCGCGACCACGCTAGGTGGTCCTCGGTCGAGTGTCACCTCCTGGCTGGCCGGCCGGCCGGGCTGGCTGGTCTGCTCTGGCTGGCTGGCTGGCACCCCCAACGGGATTCGAACCCGTGCTACCACCTTGAAAGTATGGTCGGACCCCTCGGCAGCAGACGGCTAAATTCGGTCTGAGCAGGTCAGCGTGGGTGCCGCTGTTGGCCCAGTGGTTCCAGTCGGACCGAATTGGCCGGAGCATTTGGTCCGAATTTGGTCCGCGGATCCATTGCTCGTCGATCGCAAACACAACGAGCGGCGGGACACATCCTCTGGGGCAAACGCCCTCTTGCTCAACTCACAGTCGCGGGGATTCGGCCGCGCCTACGTTGGCCCGTCGGAGAGCGGTCACGGGTGTCGGGAGAACTCGGCCTGCAGAGGTCTCCGTCTGTGGAAGGATCTCCCGCGTGGAGCCTGCTGGTATCTGCAGGAACGGACATCCCCTGCCCCTGGAGGCGTTCTACTGCCCGGAGTGTGGCACGGCGGTCGTACTCCGTTGCCAGAACCATCACGTCCTACCTGCAGGCGCCACCTTCTGTCCCGAGTGCGGTGAGGACGTGACCGCCAGCGTCGCAAACGACACCCGTCCCGGGTATGTCGCGAGACTTCGTCCCCGCCGGCGAAGCATCATCGTTGGAGCTGCGACTCTCGGTCTGGTGTTGGCGGTGGTGCTCCCCCTGACGCTGCTCACGGGCAAGTCCGAGCGATCAGCCGCGCCTCCTCCTCCGACGACAGCCGCCCTGACTCGTGCACAGAGTTGTGACGCTCTCCTGGAAGCCTGGGTCTCGTACGTGAGCGAGCGTCTTGCAAGCAACGACGGTGACGTCGCTCTTACGGTCTACACGGAGTTCGGCGAGCGGAGTGGCTTGTCGCAGTGGTTGGTTACCACTAGTGCCTCCTACTTTCAGGCATCAGTCCAGGACGGCGTCACCGCTGCCGCCAAGACCACGCGAGGCGCCATCGAACGGAAGTGCGCCGTGCTTACCTCGACGGGCTTTCGTTCAGTCAACTACCGAAGCCCGTGAGATGAGAACTTCCCAGAGGCCGATAGCCCGACCTGAAGCCGTCGTGTTGAGGCACCAGGTGGACCAACTCACATGGCCGTGCGGTCCCGCTCGCCGAGGCCGTTGACGTGCCGTTCTGCGCGGGATGCGGCCGACAAGTAGCCGAGGGCCACAAGTTTTGCCTCTCGTGCGGACTTCCGATCGTGCGACCACCAGCCACTACTTCGCCCCCGACCCCTGCGAACTCCGCCGTTGAATCAACTGCAGAGTCGGAACCCCTCGACGGAGAGACCTCGCAGTCTGGCGTTGGCCCTCTCCGTTCTGAGACACTCCACCGCGAACGGCGACTGACCGCGAAGGCAGGTCTGGCGGTCGGTCTGGTGGTGGCCTTAGTGATTGGAGCAGGTGTGTGGGCAGCCGTCGCGCATACTTCAATCAAGGGTCCGCACAGTTCAGCCAAAGGTGGCATTGACGCCGATCAAGTGGCGCTGACTGGTGAGGCGATATGTGACCAGCCATCTCAGATCGCCACCGTGAACTCCAAGTCTACGAGCGACTACGGTAGCATTGACTTTGTCTCTTTGACTGGAGTCGCAGGCGATGCCTTGCGAGTGACCTTCGTACTGGATCAGCCGCCTCCTCTTACTCTCGGCAAAGGACACGGTGAGGGTATGGGTGTCGAGGTGGCCGCCAAGCCGCAGGACGTTGGTCTACCCGCCAAGGAGTTGGACCTAGGGTTCTCGGTGACGGACCAGTCAACAGGCTCGACGGTCTGGTCAATAACCATGTCGCGCTGGACAGCCACCAAACAGCTTCCGCTGCAGTCGCTCGAACGGTCGACGACTGCCTACGGCTTCATGTCCGTTTCGGCGGTCTTTCCGGTCCGGCAGTTTGCCACCCTCCCTGACCCATTTTATGGGCCTCCCGGCACGGATATGGGTCACCCACTGGGAACCGACGTTCGTTCGTGCGGCAGCACATGGTCGATCGGCCCGACTGTCAGCATGATCAGAGCGAGAGCTGCTTTTGACGAATGGAAGCCATAAGCCCGGTTCGTGATCAGACGTACCCGCCGGTTCAAGCCTTCGTGCCTGGCATTGTTCACGCCGAGTCGGATGGCGGCGAGTATTCCCTGGCGGTGTTTGCGGATCGTCTTGGCCAATGTCACGAATGCCTTGAGCCCGCTGCGGGAGGCTTTGGAGCAGAAGCGGTCGAGGAGCGAAGCGACTTCCTCTTCGGTCAAGTCGCCATTGAAGATCGCCCGGAGGGCCTCTTTCAGACTGTAGGCACGCCAGATGGCCCCGCCATGGCGCCGGAGCCGCCGCAGAGTGGCCGCCTGGTCGTCGTTCAGGTCGTCGGGGTTCTTGAGCAGGCACCAGCGGGCGCCTTTGAACCTCTTGGCGGCAACGGCATCGAGGCTTCTCATCTCCTGCCATTGCTCGCGCCGGACCCTGTCGAGGGCCTTGGTGGCGAGCTGGACGACGTGGAACGGGTCGTAGCAGATGACGGCCTTGCTGGCGTGTCCTTCTTTGCTCACCGACTTGGCGTAGCCGGCCGACATGTCCATCGACACGGCCGTGAGCTGCTCGGAGCGATCGGTGCCGAGCTCGGCGAAGAAGCCGTCGAGGGTGGCGGTGTCCCTTCCTTGGCTTCCCCAGACGATCTTTCTTCTCCTGTGGTCCGAGACGAGGGTGAGGTAGTTGTGGTGCTTGCGCCAGGAGACCTCGTCGACGCCGATCTCGTACAGATGGTCGAGACGGCTGGCGTCGAGGCCGTCGTCCATGACCCGGGTGATCATCCGCCCGACGGTGTCCCAGTCGACCCGCATCAGCCGGCAAATGGAGGTCTTGTCCATATGGGTTGCCAGGTACCCGACGAGGTCCTCGAAGTCACGGGTGTGCTTCGAGCCCGAGCGGGCGAATGGCACCTTCTCGGTCCTCACCCCGTGGGTCGGGCAGTCGAGCCGCCTCAAGTGCGCACGTATCTCCAGGCGCCACTTGCCCATGTCGAGGTGGCGCCACTTGGACATGGAGTCCTTCGGCCCGGTGTCGTAGCGCGCCCGAGTCGTAAAGTCGCACTCCGGGCAGGCGAGGACCTTGCGCCGGAGAGCCACGGTGACGACGAGCATGCCCGGCTCGAACCCCACGTCGCGCACCGATATGCCGGGCAGGTCGAGAAGGCGGCAGAATGCAGTTGTGACACGCACGGGGCTCCCTAGGCCACAACCAGGCGCTCAGAGCCGTCGCCAACCGCTTGGTGGGCATCCTCCACGGCTGTCTGCGAACGAGGATCCTCTACGACGAGGCCATCGCCTGGGGCCACCAGCCAGATACTGCGGTCGACCAAGCCACGACGCCCGAGAGGCTCATCGCCTAGAGCTGCCGCCCTCCGGCCTACGGCCTCCGGTTGGCTTCAAGAAGTCGCCGAACATCGGTTGAACCTCGCCTTCGTGCTCGACTGTGCGGCTACTCACGAACGGCGTGCGGAACCAGGCAGAAAGTCGGTCATATGAGCTTCCCGACGGCTCGCGCTTGACACTTAGAGCCGTGGGATGTCTGCCGCCGTCCCCAGGGGGGACATTGGCGTCAGAGTCAATGCCGACGAGGCTTCCTGCGTTGAGCGGTGGTGCGCGTCCTGAAAGCTGGACCAAGCTCGCGGGTGAGACCCGTCCGGGTAAGCGTTGGAGAGCCCGGTAGCAGGCCCCGGTCCGCGGTCTGTCGAGAGGTCGCGGGTTGAGCGGGCGTCAAGAACCTCTTTGGAGGGCTGCGGCCAAGCAGTCTCCGGATCGCCACTCCGCGCCCTGTACGACCTCATCTACAGGAGCGACGTCCTGTGGGAGGTGTTACGGCGTAACTGCTTGAGGACCTGACGGCACTGACCGGCAGCAGTAGTCGTGGACGGCGTCTGCCGTGTCAGCGACTCGCAGAACCTATCCCCCCAACTTTGCGAAGGCCGAGGCTTTGACCTAGCCGATCGACGCCTCCCTGCCGACAGGCGAGAGGAATCCGAGGTGCGGGCAGTTGCTTGCAATTCTCGCCAACCGGTACCAAACTGCCGACAGGGCGATGTAACAAGCCAGACAGGGCTGGTGCCCAGGTCCGCTAGTAACCCGTGCAACCTTGTCGCCGGGGCCTCAGAAGGGTGCACGGCGATGGGTACAGGGACTCGCAGGACGCCAGCCGTTCGTCGCTTTCGCCGGAGTTCTCCCCTCGGGCGTCCTGGCCGCTTCCTCAAGCTGCTCACCGCACTCCTGGCAGGCTCGTTGCTGGCCGGGCTGATGGCCCTCATACCGGCAGCTGTCGCCGGTGCAGCCTCCACGTCTTCTGAGGCGAGCGAGGCCTTCGTGGCCGTCGGAGGAAGCTCTCCTGAGCTGGAGGCGGTCGACACCACGAGCGGCTCGCTCGTCGGCTCGCCCGTCGCCCTGTCCTATGTGCCGACGGGTGTCGTCGAGTACGCCAGCTCCCCGCACGCCGTCCCAGAGATCGTCGAGGTCGTCGTGGCCGAGGGCAGCTCGTCCGAGGAGGCCTCCGTGCAGGCGGTCGACCCGACGACAGAGACGTCCTCGGCTGCTGTCTGTCTGCTGAGCGACTGCGCCGATGCCGCCCCGGGCCAAGTGGCGGCTGCCGACGTCTCTTCTAGTGCCCAGTACGTCCTCGTCCTTCTGCCGTCTCTCGACGAGCTGGCCGTCGTCGACGTCGACTCCTCTCCTGTTGCCGTCTCCCAGCTCTTGTCGCTCGGCTTCTCGAGCGGCGGCTCTCCCTCGGGCATCGCCGTCAGCCATGACGGGTCAGTCGCCTATGTCACTGACAAGGGCTCGAACCAGCTGAAGACCTTGTTCTATGACTCTTCCTCGACGCCTTTCGAGGTGGAGCACACCTACAGCGGTTCGGCGGGCTTTGACCCGACCTCTCTCGTCATCGACAGGGAGACCAACCAGGCACTGATCTCGGACGGCTCCAACCTGGACATTGCCACCTTGTCGTCAGGGGAGATGACAGGGGTTACGAGCCAGGTCTCGCTCTCGGGCTGTGGCTCGTCTGTGACGGCCGGCTCTGTCGTACTCGACGCCCTCGGCACCAATGCCTACGTGCAGCTGGCCAGTGCCGACTCAGTCGCCGACGTCACGGTCGCAACAGGGGCGGTCACCTGTCTCTCGCCCGGCTTTTCCCCCGGGCCGCTCGCTCTCACCGACGACGGCGGCACGCTGGCCGTCACCGCTTCTTCTTCGGCGAGCCTCGGGCTCTACTCGACACAGGCCAGCTACGTCGGCGACCTGGAGAACAGCGTCTCCTTGTCGGCCACGCCGGTCGCCATAGCCTCGGCCGCCGACCTGTCTCTCGACAGGGAGGCCTACGTCGCCCTCGGGCCGTCCGGCGAGCTGGCGATGGTCGACTTGACGACAGACGCCTTGGACCAGACAGTCGACCTCGGGACAGGGACTGACCCCGACGCAGTGGCCGTCAGTCCCGACGGCCAGTTCGTCTACGTGGCCGACTACGGGACCAACGAGGTCTCTGTCGTACAGACAGACCTCATGGACTCTCCAGACGACCCTGTCGTTGCCACCGTCAGCCTTCCTTCTGGCTCTGAGCCAGACTCGCTGGCGGTAAGCCCGGA
>JBOGHW010000076.1:0-24282 GCA_050744865.1 Acidimicrobiales bacterium
AGCGCATCTTCGGGTCGCAGGTGGGCGACGCCCGAGACGAGCTCGAGCTGTGCAGAACCTGCGAGATCACCTCGTCCCATAAGGACACCAGCCTCTCGTTTAGGGCAGGCATCATGCATCGGACGCGGGCGGTCCGCAATACGGCAGGCCAGGCCTGTGGATCACGGGGGCGTGAGACGAGCTCCGACGCTGTTCTGATCAGGCGAGCAGGGCTTCCTCATTTACCTGCTGCAATTCCCGAGCCTTCGCGTAGACGTTGAGCGTGGTACTGGGGTCACGGTGGCCGAGCCGGCCGGCGACCGTGCGAACGTCAACGCCGGCAGCCATAAGCTGGGAGGCCACGTAATGCCTCAGGTCGTGTAGGCGAACGTCATGCGCGTTGGCGGCGTCTGCCAGCTTGCGGAACATGCGGCTGATCGAGTTGGGGTACCAGGGTTCAGCCCCGTCCGCTGAGGATGAGAAGACGAAGCTGTCGGGACTGACCGACGTACCAAGACCCTGCGCCAGCGCGCTGCGGCGCTCCAACTGGTCGTGGAGGCTATGAAGGGTGAACTGATCGAGGCTGAGTCTTCGCACTTGATGAGTCTTGGTGTCCTTCTCGATTGGGCCAGCTTCGCTCATCACGAGCCCGTGAGAGATGACGAGCGTGCCGCTGGCGAAGTCGATGTCCTTCCACCGGAGTGCAAGAAGCTCTCCGCGGCGAGCGCCGGACGATGCAGCGCAGAGGACGAAAGTGGCGAAGTCGGGGCTCTGCTCGGTGGCGACGGCGAAGATGTCCGCTACCTGATTCGAGGAAGGTGGCCGAATGTCTGGCTTCGGGACCCGGGGCGGCGACGCGCCGACAGCCGGGTTCGTCCTGATCATGTCCCACCGAACTGCCTGAGTGAGAGCCCGGCGAACGATGCCATGGATGCGCCTTATCGTGGCAGGAGCCAGCCCGCCGCTCTTGCCGCCGCTCGTTCGCAGCACCTGGTAGAACGCGTCGAGGTCTCCGGTCGTGACCTCAGACACCAGCCGGTCACCGATGAGCGGAACGACGGTTCGTTTGATCACACCGCGGACCTCCAGAACGGTCTTGGGGCTGAAGTCACTCTCGTTCAGCTCGAGCCAGCGCTTGAGGAGCTCGGCCATCGTGATGCCACGAGGGTCCGGAAGCGAGCCGTCCTGCGCCCGAGCCAGCAGCTCCCCGAGCACACGCTCGGCCTCGCGCTTCGTGCCTTGGACCGTGCGCTCCTTGAGACGGATCTTCCCGGTTGTCGGGTCCTTGCCTAGGTAGACGCGCACCTGCCAGCGACCGTCGCCCTTGCGTCGCAGTGACCCTCGCACAGCCCACCTCCCGATCGTTGCCTAGCTCCGATCGTAGCGGATGGGTGTGTCGAGGATTTGGTCCGGATTTGGTCCCGGACTAAGAACGTTGCTCAGCACGAACCGCGTTTACGTTGGTCTACCAGGTAAAATCTTGGCACCCCCAACGGGATTCGAACCCGTGCTACCACCTTGAAAGGGTGGCGTCCTAGGCCGCTAGACGATGGGGGCTCGTCCGGGTGTGGTCGCCGGAACAGGCCAATGAGGTTACCAGCCCCTTCAGAAGCCGCTAGAGACTTGCCTCGGGGTGCAGCGAGTCGCAGGTAGGGGTGGCAGGTGGGCCGCCGCACGTACGTTTCCGGGCCGAATTCGGCGCGTGGACAGGCCCACCTCGCAGTCAAGGTCCGCACCGCCAGGCCGGACGTCGCCAAGGTGGCAGGTGGGCCGCCGCACGTACGTTTCCGGGCCGAATTCGGCGCGTGAACAGGCCCACCTCGCAGTCGGGGCGGAGGACGTAGGCCATCGGCGCCGCTGCCAGGCCAGCGTGCCTGCATCCCGCCGCGGAAGACCACTGCTGCCAGGGTGCCATCAGGAGATGACCCAGGTGCTCCCATCGGAAGTGTCCCGTACCTCGATGCCGAGCTCGCCAAGCCTGTCGCGGATGAGGTCGGAGTCGGCGAAACGCTTGGCGTTCCTGGCCAGGGCGCGGAGCTCCAGCAACGTTTCTACATAGGGACCGATCACCTCACGCGGATCACGGGCACCGCCCTCGGCGAGTTTGCCGAGCTGGACCACGAGCGAGCGGAAGCTTGCTTTGGCGCGGTCCATGGCGTCGCCTGACGGAATGTCGTTTGCCCACAGCGTGATCTGGCTGTCGAGGGCGAGTACAGCTGCCACGGCGCCGTGCACGTCCCGCGAGGAGACGGCAGAGGAGAAGGTGGCTTCCTGTTCGCGGACCTCCGCGATGAGCGGCGAATCGCGGTGCACACCCACAGGAGACGGCGATCCGACTCCGCCGCCCGCCCGCGCCGCTCCCGATGCATTGGCGCCACCACCTCCGCCATCCTCGCTGTCAATGTCGCTACGAGTGGCCTCTTCTCGCCTACCCCGTGGCGCCGCTCCGCCCCGCCCGCCCGCGCCGTCGTTGCCCCCGCTCCTCACCGGCGTAGTCGACCCGGAGCCAATCCCGGCTCGAAGAGCGGCGACAGTACCCAGGATCTCGTCGAAAGAGAGGACCGTTCCTGACGCGAAGGTCGAAGACTGCCCGGCCACACGGATGGTGAGGACCCCCAGGCCGGCCAGGACGGCCGAGCGTGCGTCGAGGTCGAAGGTAACAGCCGTGTGCTCGTCGACACCGAGCACAAAAGCGCCGTCGGGCAGCTCAGGCTCGAGGGTCGAGAGGCGTCGTTCGCCCAAGTAGCAGTAACGCGTGTCGTGCGTCCCGCCCTCGGCGTTGTTGTAGTGGGGGATCACGGCTGCGCTGAGGCCCGTCTCGCTCAGCACGTCGAGCCCATCGAGCCAGTGGGGATCCTCGCCAACCTTGTAGATCTCGTAGACGGGGATGGTGCTGACTCCGAGCGTCAGTGCTGCGGCTGACGAGAACGTGACGGCGCCACCGTGCTGCAACTTCTCGCGCATGAGTGAGGGGACGATCGTGGAGGCCCAACGGCGCAAGGCGTACGTCGGGCTTCCCGGTCCGGCGAACACATAGCGAGCGTCCCGGACCGCCGAGACGAGGTGCTCGCCGGCGAAGAGGTCGACTTGGCGGCCGGCTGCATCGGCAGCATCGGTAGCATCGTCGCCCTCGGCTGGCGCCCCACTGGCCACCTCGATCTCGGTGTGCAGGCTCTCGTCGAAGTAGTGCTGGATCTTCTGGCACAGCTCAGGCGCATTTTCCTGGAAGGCGTAAGGCGTGTCGAGCAAGACTGCAGGGACCGGAGGCGGGCCTAGTCGATCGAGTACGGCGCGGTGGACTTTGACCATGGTCGGGGCTGTCTCACCTGAGCCCATGATGGTCAGCAACCTTGGCGTGCTCAACCTAGTTACCCGGCCTCTCTGGCTGCGAGGTGCCGTCCCATCGTAGGCCGCCGATCGGATCCCCCCACGGGTCGACCGGCACTTCGTCGTCAGCGCCCGCCACGGGTGGCGGCAGGTACCGCGTCAGGTAGACGAGGAGCTCCTCTTGGAGGGCGCCGATGTAGTGGTAGATGCGCTCTCGCGCCGGCATGGTTGCGAAGTCTTCAGGCTGCTCCTCGGTCACCCCGATCACGGTCCCCATGACGAGCCGCAGGTCGTTGAGGGCTGCTAGCCAGCGGTCCATCTGCTCTTTGGTCAGCTCGCGGGCATCGGCTGACGAGACGATCTCCTGCAGCGAGTCGACGCGGTGCTGCAAGAGCTCTGGCCGGGCGGTGCTCGCGTAGGCGGCTTCCGCCTCGTCGTCCCGCGCGTAGGCCGGAGGGAACAATCGTCGCAGTGCCGGTGGTACGGGCCCCACCCGACCGCCGCCCCCCGCCGGATCGCCGCCCCCCGCCGGATCGCCGCCCCCCGCCGGACCGCCCCCCGCCGGACCGCCCCCCGCCGGATCGCCGGCCCCCGCCGGACCGCCCGTGGCAGGGTCCTCAGCGGGACCGGGAGCCATCTCGACTCTGTCCAGCAGTTGCAGGACACCGAGCAGCTCCTCGGGCAGCGACCGCAGGACGGCTCGTTCGGGCTCGGGCAGACGGAGCCGACAGCCGGGTAGTCCGTCGGACCGGGAAGAGAAGCGAGGTCGCAACATCATCCGCTCTGCTCCATCGTCGCCCACAAGCCGTGGTGGTGGAGCAGGGTCACGTAGCCCTCGGCCTTCTCCTTTGGCCCGCTCGTCACGACTGCCCGACCTTTGTAGTGCACGTCGAGCATCAGCTTTTGCGCCACCTCGAGCGAGTAGCCGAACAGCTTTTGGAACACGAAGGTCACGTACGACATGAGGTTGATCGGGTCGTTCCACACGACCACGAGCCAAGGGAAGTCCCGCTTGAGCGCATCGTCGACGACGGGGTCGTCGATCTCCGATGGTGCGATCAACGGAGTGGGCACGGGTGTCAGCCGGTCGTCACGACGTTGCGTCGTGGGAGTGGATCGGCGGCAGGCACCGGCTCGTCACCGACGGGCTCTTCAACGGATTCAGGGTGTTCGTGGAGCGACAGGTAGAAAGCCACTGCCGTGATCCAAAGACACGTCACGCCCAGCATGTGCACCTCGATCACCACCGCCGAGTCGTGCAGGGAGTACTGGAGGTACCCGAGGGCGCCCTGGATGACGAGCATCTCGAACAGGAGCCGCAGGCGGCTGTACACCAGGGCCGGGACCGCCCCGCGGCGGAAAGCAAACAGCGACGCCAGGCTGAGGCCGATCAGAAACAGCGCCGCGTCCGAGTGCAGGGCAGCGATGTCCCGGAAGGCGATCGGGATGCGCTGGATTGGCTGCTGCGCCGTCTCGGGAGCGCCGGCATGCGGTCCCGCTCCGGCGACGAGAGTCCCCACGCAAGTGACCACGCCGAGCGCCGCGAGCAGGATGCGCGCCAGCATGCGGAGGTCGTTACCCACCAGCGGCACCACGCGGGTCTCGTCGTGGGAGGCGTCGATGCCCGCCGCATGGAAGAAGGCGACGGCGATGGCGAGGATCGCGATGGTTATCAGGAAATGACACGCCACCAGGTATGGGTTGAGCTTTGTCAACACCACGAGGCCACCGAGCGGGATTTGAATGACCACCCCGGCCACGAGCCCCCCTGCCAGCCAGCAGAGATCACGTCGGCGCGGCGAGCGAAGCAGAGTCGCCAACCAGGCCAGCCCGGACACGACGGTCACGAGGATCGTGATGAGACGGTTTGTGAACTCGACGAGCGGATGGAAGAAGACCTCCGCCGTGAGCCGGTGGGCATAGCAGGACGGCCAGTCCGAGCAGCCGAGGCCAGAGCCGGTCAGCCGCACGGCGGCCCCGGTCAGTACGAGCAGCGCGTAGCACAGGACTGCTGCCAGCGCGATCTTGCGCACGGCGGAAGGGGAGACTCTCGGCATGACTAGTGGTCGATGGTAAGCGCGATCGAGCCGGACTCTTGCAGTGCCGGGCGTCGTGCGGCCGCGAGTCGATCGACGCCCGCGATGACCGTAGGATGCGGCTGTGTCCTGTACCCCGTCCGTCGCGGTCTCCCGGAGGGGCGCGCTCGGGCGGCGGCTGGGAGGCTTCGTCGCGCTCACCAAACCGAGGATCATCGAGCTGCTCCTCGTCACGACGTTGCCGACCATGATCGTGGCCGATCGGCGCATCCCGTCGATCTGGCTCATGCTGGCCACGCTGGCCGGGGGGGCCCTGTCTGCGGGGGGTGCCAACGCCGCCAACATGTTCATAGACCGGGACATCGACGCCATCATGAAGCGGACGCAGAGGCGCCCGCTCGTGACAGGCATCGTGCGACCGGCGGAGGCGCTTGTCTTCTCGATCGCCCTCGAAGCCGCTGCGTTCGTTCTGCTGTGGCTCGACGTGAACCTTCTGTCGGCCGCCCTCGCCCTGGCAGCTGCCCTCTTCTACGTATTCGTGTACTCGTTGTTCCTGAAGCGCCGCTCTTCGCAGAACATCGTCATCGGTGGCGCCGCCGGTGCCGTGCCCGTGCTGATCGGCTGGACGGCGGTCACCGACCATCTCGCCTGGGCACCGGTGGTCCTGTTCGCCCTCATCGTCATATGGACCCCGTCGCACTTCTGGGCCTTGGCCGTCAAGTACCGTGACGACTACTCGGCTGCGCACGTCCCGATGCTCCCCTCTGTGGCGTCATTCGAGCGGGTGGCCGGCGAGATCATCGTGTATTCGGTGGCCTTGCTCGGCGTGTCGGTCCTGTTTGCCTTCGTCGCTCGAATGGGCGCGATCTACTGGGTGGTAGCCGTTGCAGGCGGGCTCGTCTATGTCGCCTACGCCATCCGGCTCCGACTGGCAGGCTCGGGCAAGAGCGTTGGCGCCGGAGCTACATCACAGGCGGCGCTCCAGCTCTTCAAGTACTCGATCTCGTACCTGACGCTGCTCTTCGTCGCCATGGCGGTCGACGTGCTCGTCCACATCCACTGAGTCCGTTCGCCGAGAGACCTGACGTCGCACCGGTTGGCCATTACGGTTGGCGACCGTGACAGAGCACCGGAGGCAGCGGCGCTTGAGCTCTGCCGAGAGGCGGGCACAGCTCATCGACGTCGGCCGTGACACTTTCGCCGACGTCGGGTACGAAGCTGCCACGGTCGAGGAGATCGCCAGGCGCGCCGGCATCACCAAACCGATCGTCTACGGCCACTTCGGCGGCAAAGAGGGCCTCTACGCGGTCGTCGTCGAGCGCGAGGCCGAGTACGTGCTCAACGCCATCGAGGCGGCCATCTCGACTGGGATGCCGCGGGAACGGATCGAGTCGGCCGTCCTCGTGTTCCTGGAGTACGTCCGCGACCACCCGGCAGGTTTCGTGCTGCTGGCCAGGGACAGCCCTGCTACGAGCCGCTACTCGAGCATGCTGGCCGACATCGCATCGCGGGTGGCAGCCATCTTCGCCGAGGAGTTCGCCCACGCCGGATACGACCCGGCCAATGCCTCGATCTACGCCCAGGCGCTGATCGGCATGGTCACATACGTGGGGCAGTGGTGGCATGACGATCGGTCGAGGCCGGTCGAGGATGTAGCCCGCCATCTCTCGGCGCTGGCCTGGATGGGGTTGCGCCATCTACCACCTGCGCCGACACCGATAGAGGCCGCCATGCGGAGGCTGCCTTCCGAGACGCTCGGGGCCTGACAACTCATTCGAAACGGAACGTCACCGCCGCAACCACCGGCGCCAACACCGCCCAAGCTGCCAGCACAACCAGGGACTCTACCGGCGCCTGGGATGGGTGACCGAGTGAGGACTGCAGGGCGCCAGAGAGTGCAGCGGCAGGGAGCAGCTTGGCGACCACCGCGAAGCCGCCCAGCTTGGAGACGGGGAACACGATCCCTCCGATCAGGAGGAGCACGAGGTAAATGCCGTTGGCGACGGCGAGGTTGAGCTCTGCCCGCAGGGCGCCGGCCATCAGGAGCCCGATGCCGGCAAAGGCGACGGTTGCCAGTAGTTCGGCCGCCAGTGCCGTGCCGGCAGTGACGTGCGGCCTCCAGCCGATCGCCACCGCAACAAGCACCAGAACGACAACCTGGACGGCTTCGACGGCGACTACCGACACGATCTTGGCCGCCAGCAACCGGGGTCGCCCGAGGGGCGTCGTGCCCAGGCGCTTCAGCACGCCGTAGCTGCGCTCGAAGCCAGTAGCTATGCCGAGGCTCACCATCGCCGTCGACATGACAGCCAGTGCCAGCACTCCAGGAGCCAGGAAGTCCACAGCGTGCTTGTCGCCGGTCGGCAGCACGTTGACGTAGCTGAAGAAGACCAGTAGGCAGACGGGGATGCCGAGGGTCACGAGCAGCGTCTCGCCTCGCTGCAGCGTCATGGCGACCTCAGCTCGGATCTGGGCGCCGAGCGGGCGCATCAACGGCTCCCCTGGTCTGATTTGATGAGACGCAGGAAGATGCTCTCGAGCTTCTCCTTGCCCGCCTCGATTCTGCCGAGAGCCAGGCCCCGTTCGCCCAACCAAGCTGCGAGGATGGCGATCACCTCGGGCGAGGGTGGAGTGGGGGCGAGGTAGTGACCGGGTTTGGTTTCTGTCACCTCAGCCGACAGGGCCTGTGAGAGCGAGGCGGTGTCGAGACCCCGGTCGGACTCGAATCGGATCTCGCCTTCCGAGCCACCTATCTCGCTCAGCGCACCCGCGGCGACGACCTTGCCGTGGTCGATGATCACGACACGATCTGCCAGCCTCTCGACTTCGTCCAGCTCGTGGCTGGTGAGGACCACGCAGACGCCGTCGTCCCTGAGGCCGGCGATGATCTCGCGCACGGCTGCTCGACCCGCCGGGTCGACGCCGGCCGTCGGCTCGTCGAGGCAGGCCACGTCGGGGCGCCCGACGATTGCCAACCCGAGGGCAAGACGCTGCTGCTCGCCGCCAGATAGGCGCTTGTAAGGCGTCTTGGCGACCTCCTGCAAGCCGAGGGCCTCGATGAGTTCGGCAGGGTCTCTTGCCGCCTTGTAGTAGGAGGCGAAGAGCGCGAGGGCCCGCGAAGGGCTCATCATCGGGTAGATGCCTCCCCGCTGCAATACCACGCCGAGGCGCGGGACAACTGCGGCACGGTCGGCGACGGGGTCGGCTCCGAGGACCCGCACCTTGCCTGAGTCAGGGGAGCGGTAGCCCTCGATCGTCTCGACCGTCGTCGTCTTCCCGGCTCCGTTCGGCCCGAGGATCGCCAGGACCTCGCCCGCAGAAGCAGCGAACGAGATACCGTCTACCGCCAGGCGCGAGCCGAAGGACACGCGCAGGTCGTCGACTTCGACTGCGCTGCCGCCAGCCTGGTTAGCCGGCACAATCAGTGCCTGGGCGCCTCGAAGCGATAGCCCACCCCCCGGATGGTGGTGATGAGCACCGGCTTGGAAGGGTCGGCCTCGATCCTGGAGCGGAGGCGCTTGATGTGGACGTCAAGCGTCTTGGTGTCGCCGACGTAGTCGAGACTCCACACTCGGTCGATGAGGCTGTCTCTGGTGACGACCCGGCCGGCATTGGCAAGCAGGATCTCGAGAAGCTCGAATTCCTTGAGGGGGAGCTTGACCTCCTCGCCGCGCACGATGCACTCGTGGCGGGCCGAGTCCAGGCGCACAGGCCCGACCTCCAGGACCTCGAGTGGGAACGGCGGTACGACTCGCCGATCGGTGGCCTCGGGCGCCGGCTCGGTCACCGGTGACGTCACCGCCGCCGCTCCGGACGCGGGTATCTCCGGGAGACTGCCGGGATCCCTCGCCGGTGGCAGCACACCGCCATTGAGCTGCGACGGAATGGCCACTCGTGGCACGCGTCGCAATACGGCGCGCATCCGGGACACGAGCTCGCGCAATCGGTAAGGCTTGGCAACGTAGTCGTCGGCGCCAACCTCGAGCCCGACGACGGTGTCCAGCTCTGTCGATTTGGCTGTCACCATGATGATCGGGACGTCGGACACGGCTCGGATGGCGCGGCAGACGTCTATTCCGGACATGCGGGGGAGCATCACGTCGAGGAGGACAAGATCTGTTGTCGCAGGATCGAAGCGCTCGAGCGCCTCGATCCCATCCCTTGCCACCGTGATGTCGAAGCCTTCCCGCTGCAAACCGACGACGAGAGCGTCCACGAACGACTCGGCGTCCTCGACGAGAAGCACCCGGGTCGGGGAAGCCAGGTCAGTGGTCATGTCTCGTTGCGCGGCTGGAGGGGAACTCTGAACGTGAACGTCGAGCCTTCGCCCTCGCGGGATTCGACCTGCACGCTGCCCCGGTGGTTGGCGGCCACGTGCCGGACGATAGCCAAGCCGAGCCCTGTGCCGCCCGTCGAGCGGGCCCTGCCCTGGTCAACTCGATAGAAACGTTCGAAGATCCTCTCCAGATCCCTTCCGGGTATGCCGAGGCCGGTGTCTTTCACGACGATGACTGCATCACCTTCGTCCGTCGACCCCGAGCAGTAGATGCGGGTGTTCTCGAACGAGTACTTGACGGCGTTCTCGAGCAGGTTGTAGATCGCAGAGGTGAGCTGGCGCCTGTCGCCGAGCACGGCGACGGGTGGGCGCGGTTCCTCCAGCACCACCTCGACCTTGTGCTGCTCTGCTGCCGATCGCACCCGCTCTGCCGCCTCGGCCATCACGAGGCTTACCAGCACCGGCTCTCGCGGCGGAGACTCTTCGTTCTCGATCCGGGACAGGTCGAGCAGGTCGTCGATCACCCGGCTGATGCGGAAGGCTTCGGTGTGGATCCGCTCCGCCAGGCGGCGGGCCACACGCGGCTCGTTCTCGGCCAGGAGCGTCTCGGCCAGGAGCCCGAGAGCCCCCATGGGAGTCTTCAGCTCGTGGCTGACGTTGGCGACGAAGTCCCGCCGGATGCCTTCGAGGCGCCGGCGCTCGGACACGTCTTCTATGACGGCGATGACGCCTAGCACGCGCGAACCGTTGTCGATGCTCTCGGTCCGGACCACGAGCGTCCGGCGGGGTGGGCCGTACAGTTCGAGCGTCCGCTCCTCGACCGAGCCGAAGGGCGTCGACTCCAGCAGCTCCTCGACCGCCTGAGCAGCCAGGGCGTCTCCGTGGCGGCCTGTCATGAGGGCGCTGGCTGCGACGTTGGTGAAGATCACCTCGCCATGCTCGTCGCACACGAGCACAGCCTGCGTGAGTGCATCCAGGGCACGCCGCAGCCGGATGGTCTCGGAGCTGGCGTCCGACACCGCTTCTGAGGCGAGGTCAGTCGCCTTCTCGAGGTGGACGAGCGTCTCGTCGATCGTGTCCTCGCGAAGCGGAGCCTCAGCCCCCAAGCGGGAGGCCAGTGCCAGGAGGCGGTGTCGCAGCGCCCGCCCGCTCCTGCGGCGAGCCAGCACTGCCGCCAGGATTATGAGGACGAGCGCGCCGGCTGCGGCGACGGCTACGTCGAACACGGTCACGTGCAGCACGTGGCTCACTTCCCCACTTTCGCAGGTACCTGCTCGCGGCGTGTCTAAAAAATCCTATGAAATCACTTGAAACTCCGGGAGACGTCCCGCTATAGTGGTCAACAGTTCTCGGCCAACCCGGCCCTCAGCAGTCGTCGCTCCACCTGACGGGAGGTCGGTCGTGTATCCCCATGCAGTGCTCTCTCTCGCCGCGTCGCGGTTGGCGTTCAGCCCACCGAGCGGTGCAGTGCCCGGTACGACGGACGTCGTCCCATTCACGCCATCCCCATCAGGCATCCCAGGTGCCAGCGTCATCGAGACGCTGACTAACGGGCTTGGATGGTGGGCCCTCGTCGCCTCGCTCGTCGCCCTGGTGTTGGGAGCAGCCGCTTGGGCACTGGGCAGCCATACGAACAACTACCAGGCCTCGTCGGCTGGGAGGCGGGCGGTCATCGTGGCCGCCGCTGCCGCATTGGTGATCGGGGCTGCCCCGACGATCGTGAATTTCCTCTTCGCCGAAGGGAAGGGTTTCGGGAGCTAGCGGCCAGAGTCACGGACCAGAAGAGGAAAGCGAGGGCGCATGTCCCCGATCGCCGTTCACGCAGGCTCAGCGCCTCACCGCGGCCTGCTCGATGGCAGCGGAGCTCCGATCGGGGTAGGCAGCCTCACGTCCCTTGCCAAGCGCTTAGCGGCTGACCTCCTGACGAGCGGACTGAAGTTGATGGAGCGCTGGATCGCGCACGGGGCTACCTGGATGCTGGGCGCCACGTGGGCGATGCTGTCCAAGACGACGACCCCGGTGCTGACAGGGGCCGGCTTCGAGTCCGAACTTCACGTGATGGTTCTCATCAGCGCCGGTGCCGTGCTGCCATTGCTGCTCGTAGGTGTGATCCAGGCCGTGGCGCGACAAGACGGCGGGGGCCTGCTCCGAACTGTCCTCGTCCGCCTGCCTATGGCCCTGCTGCTTGCCGGGCTGGCCGTGCAACTCGTCTCGTTGGGCCTGGCATGGACAGACGAGGCGTCCGCCTCGCTCCTTGCCACGGGAGCCGATCCCACCAGGCATCTGTTCATGGCTCTCGAGAAGGAGCTTGGCAACATCGGGACCATGGGGATCGGAGCCTTCGGCGGAGTGCTCGTGTTGATCGTGTCCAGTCTTGTGGCCCTCGCCTTGTGGATCGAGCTCGCCGTGCGCTCCGCCGGGGTGGCGGCGGCGACGCTGTTTCTGCCCTTGACACTGGCAGGGCTCGTCTGGCCGGCGACGTCCCATTGGGTGCGGCGTCTCGGCGAGACGCTGGCCGGCCTCGTCCTCATGAAACTCGTGATGGCGGCCGTGCTGGCGTTGGCCGCCGGAGCACTCGCCGGGGATGGCGCTGGGGTGGCCGGCGCCGTGGAGGGGTTGGCACTGCTTCTCATAGCTGCGTTCGCGCCGTTTGCGCTGTTGCGCCTGCTGCCCATGATCGAGACCGGTGCTGCGGCGTCGCTCGAGGGCGTAGGGCGCCGAGCCATTGGCGGGCCGGTCGACTCGATGGCCCGGAACATCAGTCGAACAGCCGGTGGGCTGGCGAGCGAGGGCGCATTTGCCATCGCAGCTGTTGGGGACCACATACCGGGCGGATCTGGGGGAACCGCGGGCGGCGGAAGCGGTTCGGGTGGCACGGGCGCTGGCGGAAACGGGTCGGGAGGCACAGGCCCTGGCGGAAGCGGGTCGGGAGGCACAGGCGGCGGCAGCACAGCGACCCCCGGCTCGGCCGACAGCGTTCACTCTGTTCAGGCGATGATGGAGAGCAACCGAGCGGGAGCGCCTACCGCTGACCGAGGCCCTGCATCGTCACCGGGTCCTGCATCATCACCAGGCCCGGCAGCTGCAGCCGGCAACCCGGTCGTGGCAGGAGCACCTGCCGGTGCCTAGCGACGGTTCGCCGCGCTACCGGCTCGGGCCTCGCAGCACCCGCGGCCTCATCGCAGGCTGGACGACGGGCCAGATCATCTGTGTGGCCGGCGGCCTGGTGCTCGGGCTGGGGTTGATGCGCTCACTTGGTGGCGGTCTCGGCTTCGTTCTCGGTGTCCTGGTGACGAGCGCAGGGTTTGCCGTCGCGCTCTGGCCTGTCCTCGGCCGGACCGTCGAGCAGTGGGCACCCACGGTGGTGGCATTCGGCCTACGCAGCGTCGCCGACGGCGGGCATCAGCCATGGAGCAACCGGCGCCGCCAACCCGGCCCTCTCTCCCGCCTGTCTCTTGTCTCCCTCGACGACGTGACCAAGGGTGCTTCGGGAAGCTCCGGGGATGCCATCTCGCCATCGAGCAGGGATCTGTCGCCGCCGGAGGCGCACAGCCCTGGCGTTGTCGGGGATGCCGAGGCCGGCACGCTCACCGCCGTCTTGTCGGTCGGAGGGGCCGGCTTCGCCCTGATGGACGAGCAGGAGCGCGCCGGTCGGATTGCCGACTGGTCGGGCTTGCTGGCGGCGCTTGCTCGCGAGGGAACCGGAATTCACAGGCTGCAGTGGGTGTTCTCGACCTATCCCAGCGGCCTCGACGGCCCGCTGTCCGCCGGTGGTGGCGTGGGGACGGTGGGCGAGCACTACGAGCGCCTCCTCTCAGAAGCGGCCCCCAGCCTCTGGGAGCACGAGATCCTCGTTGCCGTGACTGTCCGGCGCCGCCTGGCCAGGCATGGGCGAGCCGAGGCCACCTCGCTCCTGCGCACCCAATTGACTTCAGTGTCCGAGCGACTGGCGGCGGCCGGGCTCGTGCCCGGCCAGGCGCTGTCCACATTCGCACTGGCGGCGCGGCTCAAGCGGAGCTTCAAGTGCGAAGCGCTCGACGGGATGCCAGCGTGGCCGTGGCCGGTCGGCGTCGAGAACACCTGGTCCCGACTGCGCACGGACGCGACCTGGCATGTCTCGTACTGGGTCGCCGAGTGGCCCCGAGCCGAGGTGCAAGGCGGTTGGCTGCTCCCCCTGCTGTTCGTGGCCGGGGTACGGGCCACGGTGTCGATGACGATGGCACCCCTTCCGCCGTTGGCGGCGGTTCGCCGGGCGGAACGGGAGCGGACTGAAGGAACGGCCGACGCCGAGCTGCGGAGGCGGCACGGTTTCTCCGTCACGGCCCGCGCCAATCGCGAGCAGGAGGGCCGTCACCAGCGGGAGGCAGAGCTGGCCGAGGGGCACGCGGCGTACCGCTTCTCTGGCTACGTCACCGTCACCGAAGCCGATCCCGTCGCACTGGACGAGGCTTGCGGCCGTGTCGAGCAAGCCGCCGCGCTGGCGCACTTGGAGTTGCGCAGGTTGTACGGCGCCCAGGAGGTGGGGTTCTGCACCACATTGCCTGTCGGAAGGGGGTGCGGGTGAACCTTGCCAAGTTGCCGGCCCACGAGGCAACGACTGCGCAGCTCGGTGCCGCCTACCCCTTTGCAGCCTCGGCTCCCCTGCCGGCGCGGCGCGTGCTGGTCGGCAGGGACCTCGCCGGCGGGCCATTCTTCCACGACCCTTTCCTGCTCTACTCGGCGGGCGCGCTGACCAACCCCAACATCGCAGTCTTCGGGCAGATCGGGCGCGGCAAGAGCGCCCTCGTGAAGACCTATCTGTACCGGCAGGCCGCTTTCGGGCGCCAGGTGGCGGTGCTGGATCCGAAAGGTGAGTACGCGCCCTTGGCCCGTGCCCTCGGAGTCGAGCCTATTCACCTGGCGCCGGAAGGTGGCGTGAGGATCAACCCGCTCGACGACGCCGGTCTTGGGCTGGCGCGCTCGGGCAGCCGGCATCGCCGTCTCGAGCTGGTAGGCGCCTTGGCGGAGGCGACCTTGAAGAGACGGCTAGGCCCGCGTGAGCACCTCGCCCTCGAAGTCGGAGTGGACTCAGCTGCCAGTCGCACGGACTCCCCGACGCTCGGCGACGTCGTCGACACGGTACTGGCGCCCTCGCCCGAGCAGTCTGAGGCAGCCGGTGCCAGCCGGGCGACGCTCACCGAGGATGGGCGCGACGTCGGTCTCGAGCTCCGCAGGCTCGTGCGCGGTGACCTCGCCGGCATGTTCGACGGGCAAACGAGCCCGTCGATCGCCTCCCTGGCGGGCCGGACGACCGGGGAGGCGAGGGCCGCGCTCATCGTGGATCTGTCAGAGGTGTACCAATCCGAGGCCCTTCCAGCGTTGATGGTCTGCGCTGCCGCCTGGCTGCTGGCGATGACGAGCCACGAGTCGACGCAGACGATCCTGGTTGTCGACGAGGCGTGGGCGGTGCTGGGGGATGCTGCGGTGGGCCGCGTCTTGCGGTCTTCGTGGAAGCTTTCCCGCGCCCGGGGCATTGCGAACGTGGCGGTCTGCCACCGAGCCAGCGACTTGAGTGCCAGCGGAGCCGCAGGAAGCCTCGAGGCACGATTAGCCGAAGGCTTGCTGACCGACTCCGAGACGGTCGTCTGCTACTCCCAGCCGGCTTCCGAGCTTGCGGACCTCGCCGGCCAACTCGGTTGCTCGGTCGGCGAGCTCGACTTCCTGCCCCGCTTGCCCCGCGGCCGTGCCTTATGGCGAGTGGGCGGCCGCTCTTATCTCGTGGACCATCTCGTGTCGTCGGCTGAGAGAGGGATCGTCGATACCGATGCCCGCCTGCGGCAGCCCTCTCTTGGCTGATCCCCGGCGCCGAGCAGGGAGGTCTGCGGCCGGTGCCACGAGCAAGCTAGGCCCCGATCTCGCCGTCATGGCCGGCCTGGCGCTCGTTCTGGCGATGGCCGGGTACCAAAGAGCCAGGCACTGGATCGGCCAGCATGCGGTCGTCGTGGCCCTGGCGGTGTGCGGCGCCCTGGCGCTCGCTCTGGGTGGTGCCCTCGTGTTACTGCACAAGAGAGCCGGTGACGATCGCGCCTCCGGTCTACCCAAGAGCCGGCTGTCACGGGGCGGGTTGTCGCGGTTCGTGCGTGGGACCAGCCACGTCGGGTGGGCCTCGCGCCGCGACATGCGCGAGCTGTTGCTGGCGGAGCCGCCAGGCGACCGGATCGTCCTCGGCCGAGCCGGCAGGTCGCTGCTGAGTGCCGAGGTGGGACAGTCGGTGCTTCTCATCGGGCCAACTCAGTCCGGCAAGACGAGCGGCCTTGCCATACCGGCCATCCTCGAGTGGCGGGGTCCCGTAGTTGCCACGAGCGTCAAGTCCGACCTCGTCCACTCGACGCTGGCAGCACGGGGTGCGCTTGGCCCGGTCGACGTCTACGACCCGTCCGGTGCTACGGGCCTGTCCTCGAGCAGTTGGTCACCCCTGGCTTCGTCCAGAACGTGGCCCGGTGCCAAGAGAATGGCGGCCGCGTTGTGCTCGGTGGCCAGGCAAGACGGGGGGATGGAGGATGCCGGCTTCTGGTACGCGTCTGCAGAGAAGCTGCTGGCTCCTCTCCTTCTGGCCGCCGCCACAGCCGGGGCGAGTATGGCCGAGGTGGTCAAGTGGGTGGACACCGAAGAGATGCGAGATCCGCTGCTGGCGCTCGAGCTGGCGGGGGTGCCTGACGCCCTCCGTGCCCTGCGGACGAGCTTTGCCCGGGAGGATCGCCAGCGCTCGTCGGTGTTCGCGACTGCCGAGACCGTGCTTGCAGGCTTTGCCGACCCGAACGTGGCTGCTTCGACGATCGGCCCGTCGCTCGATCCGGCGGCCCTGGTCGACGGCTGCACCCGGACGCTGTACTGCTGCGCGCCGGCCCGGGACCAGGAAAGGCTAAGGCCCGTCTTCGTGGCGCTCATCCGGCAGGTAGTCGATGCAGCCTTCGAGCGCTCCGTGCGTGTGGGTGGGCCGCTCTCGCCGCCGCTGCTCATAGTGCTCGACGAGGCGGCCAACATAGCGCCGCTGGCTGAGCTGGACACCGTGGTCTCCACGGCCGCCTCGCACGGGATCGCGCTGCTCACGGTCTGGCAGGACATGGCACAGATCGAGGCCCGTTATGCCCGCCGATGGTCGACGATAGTGAACAACCACCGCGCCAAGGTCCTTTGCCCTGGCGTCTGCGATCCCCTCACTCTCGACCACATGAGCGCGCTGATCGGCGACGACGAGCGCGCCGACGTCTCGACGACAGTGGGTGACGACGGCCGGCGCAGTCGAACCGAGTCGTCGAGCCTGCGCCGCGTGGCGCCCAGCTCTGTATTGCGCCGGGTGCCGGCCGGTGAAGCCGTCGTGGTCTACGGAGCCATGCAGCCGGCCAGGGTCAGGCTGCGGCCCTACTACGAGCGCTGACTCGACGGCGCCCGCCCGCACGACTGCCGCCCGCACGGCTCCGGCATGTCTCCCCGACCCGCCTGCCCCGCCGGGCTTGCGCTGCCTAGGCCCCGATCGGTGACCCCGGCGCGACGAGCGGCCAGCCGACAGCACGCTCGTAGGCGAGCGCAAGCTCTAGCAGGAGCTGCTCGGTGTGGTGGCCGGAGAGCACCTGCATGCCGACCGGGAGGCCATCGACGAGCCCGGCCGGGATGCTCATAGCAGGGCTCCCGTTCATGTTCGAAGGGGCAGTCAGTGCCGCGTTGTTCATGACGGCGCCGGTCAGACCGATCTCGGCGACGAGGTCGACGCCCGGGATCGTGGCCGGGGGCGGGCCTTCGGCAGCGAAGGCGACGTCTGGGTTGGTCGAGGCCACGACGAAGTCGGCTTGCTCGAACAACTCGGCCATGGCGGCGTTGAGGCGACGCCGGTATCTCTCGATGTTGGCGGCCCGGTCGAGGGTGAAGCTAGCCCGGGCCGTCTCGACGCCGTAACGCATCACCGGCGACAACTGGTCGACGCCGTCCGGGTAGGAGTCGCCGAGGTTCACCACGAGGGAGATCTGGTTGGCCGTGGACCACTCGCCACGTAGCCTCGGCAGGTCCGGGTGGGCATCCACGAGGCGAAGGCCCGCCACCGACGCCAATCGCTGGCCGGTTTCCCGGACCAGATCGGCGACCTCGTCACGCACCCGGGCGGAGCCGAGGTCGGGCAGGATCGCCACCGTCTTTCCCGAGAGGTCGATCGACCCGAGCGAGGCTTCCCAGTCGCCTACCGCAGGCAGGCTGTATGGGTCGCGCTGGTCGAAGCCGTTGCAGGCGTCGAAGTACCGCGCGGTGTCCCTTACCGAACGCGAGAGTACGCCGAACACGCTGGTGAGGGGCTCGACGCTGGCCCGCGGGCCTTTGGGCACGCGCCCGTAAGTCGCCTTCAGCCCGAACAACCCGCTGAAGCCTGCGGGGATGCGGATCGACCCGCCACCGTCGCTGCCCGTGGCGACAGGCAACAGCCCGCCGGCCACAGCGGCGGCCGTGCCGCCTGAGGATCCGCCTGGGGTGCGAGCGGGATTCCAGGGGTTGCGCGTCGTGCCGTGCAGCTCGGTCGAAGTGCAGTTGATGCCGCCGAGCTCGCTCGCCGTGGTCTGGGCCGCCAAGACAGCTCCGGTGCGCCGCAGCCGCGCTACCGAGATCTGGTCATGGTCGGCGACCCTGTCGGCGAAGAGCATTGACGCCTCGGTGTAGGGCCAGCCCTTCACCTGCTCGAGTTCCTTGACGCCGAAAGGCACGCCGCCGAAGGAGAGGGTGACGTCCGCCTTGGCAGCGGCTTCACGCGCAGCTGTGAAATCCGTATGTGAGAAGGCGTTGAGAGGCGATCCCTCGATCGCCGAGATGCAGTCGTCCAGAGCCTCCAGTGGGGAGATCGTCCCGGCGCGGAAAGCCTCGACGAGGCTGCAGGCGTCTTGGAGCCATGGAGATGCCATGGCGCTAATCGGCGACCGAGGCGAGACCGGACAGTGGTGGAATGCGCCTGGCGAGGTTGACGGCGTGGTCCCCCAACCGCTCGTAGAAACGCCCGATCAACGCCAGCTCGATCGCCACCTGTGTCAGGAGCGAGCCGTCGACGACTGCGGCGATCAACTGGACGTGCAGGTCGTCCATCTCGTCGTCGAGGCGATCCACACGCTCGCCGTTCTGGGCGCTTTCGGCATACGAGTCGGCGGTGACGCGCCACATGCGGCATGCCAGCTCGCCCATCTGCTCGATCAGCCCGCGGATCCGTCCTGGTATCTCAGCCGGGAGGTTGCGGCTGGCACGCTGCGCTACGTGCTCGGCGAGGTCGCCGCTGCGCTCGAGCTCCGGCAGCATCGACAGGACAGCAAGGAGCCATGTCGTCTCGTCAGTCGAGAGGCCACCTGCCACTACCCGGGCGTGCACAAGGTTCTGCAGCTCGAGGTAGATGTCGTCGAGGTCGATGTCGCCGGCCACCAGAGCCCGCGCCTGCTCCCTGTCCCCGGTCAAGAGCGCGTTGGTCGAGCCCGCCACGGCCTCCTCCACGATTGCAAACATCTGGATCACGCGACGGTGGATGTGCTCGGTCTCGTGACTCACCGGACCACCGTACCCGCGGCGAACCGCGAGTGCGCCACGACCGCGACCGCCGGGCAGTAGCGTCCGCTCGGTGTTGAAAGAGGCAACCGAGCCCGAAGAGCGTCGCGTCGTGGCTGTCGCCAAAGAGATTGCCCGTCTCGGCGGCAGCACGAAGGCAGGCGCTTACGAGATGTCGCGCATGACGCGCCTCATGATGAACGTCGCGATGCGAATGCCGGAGTTCCAGACGCAGCTGTTTCGCTTCGTGGACGTCTTCCCGGCGATGGGGGACGAGAAGGACACGCTGCAGCACTTGTCGGAGTACTTCGCCAAGGGCGCGGCGCCGGCCTTCGTGTCGAGCGGCGTCAGGATCGCCGGCTCGGTGCCGCGGGGCAAGGCCGTTGCCTCGCGTGTGGCACGCAAAGAGATCTCCCGCATGGCCGAGCAGTTCATCGTGGGAACAGATGCCGACGAGGCGTCCGAGGCTCTCGGCAGGATGTGGCGGGCGGGCTCCGCCGCCACTATCGACTTGCTGGGGGAGCACACCTTCTCGCACAGCGAGGCGGACCAGTATGCCGACCGGCTGGCACGCCTGGTCGACACGCTGCTCACCGCGGCGGAGTCCTGGCCCGTCTCCGATCTCCTGGAGACCGACGACCTCGGCAAGCTGCCACGCGTCGCCGTTTCGATCAAACCGACAGCGCTCGCCCCCGACTTCACGCCGCTTACCGCGGACGCCGGCATCGCCACGGCCAAGCGCCGGCTGCGGCCGATCCTGTCCGAAGCGGCCAGGCGGGGCGCCCAGGTGTGGTTCGACATGGAGCGCTACGAGACCAAGTGGCTCACGCACCGCCTCTTCCGCGAGCTGCTGGCCGAGCCCGAGCTGGCCGAACTGCACGCCGGCATCGTCGTCCAGGCGTACTTGCAGGACAGTGCCAACGACCTCGAGTCCCTCCTCGGCTGGGCCGCCTCCCGGCCCGTGCCCGTAGCGGTGCGCCTCGTGAAAGGCGCCTATTGGGACACCGAGACCATCGTTGCCCAAGCCGCCGGCTGGCCCATCCCCGTCTACGAGCACAAGGCCGCCACGGACCTCAACTATGAGCGGTGCACGCGGATCCTGCACGCCCACCACGGCAAGGTGCGAGCGGCCTTCGGCTCCCACAACTTGCGCTCGCTCGCTTACGCCATCGAGAGTGCCAGGTCCTCGGGCGTGCCTGCCAACGGGTACGAGGTCCAACTGCTGCACGGTATGGCCGAGCCCGTCCACGAGGCGATCCGCAAGCTCGGGCTCCGACTGCGGGTCTACGCCCCGATGGGAGAGCTGGTCCCCGGGATGGCCTATCTCGTACGCCGCCTGCTTGAGAACACGTCGCAGGAGAGCTTTGTGCGGCACCGCTTTGCAGAGGGGAAAGATCTCGACGCCCTCCTGGCCAAGCCTGTCCTGCCGGGGACCTCTGCGTCTTCTGGCGGCCGCGCAAAGGGCCGCCGGCGGGGCGCCCGACCACGCCCGGCTGCTCGGGCGGGGGGTCACGACTCCTCGCCGCCCGAGTACAACCCCGAGCCGCCGGCCGAGTGGTTCCTTCCCGAGCCCCGCCGCAGGATGGCCGAGGCCATCGCACACCTGAAGCTCGGTCAGTCGGTCCCGGCACGGATCGCCGGCAAGGACGTGACCACTGCACGGACGATCGTGTCCGTCAACCCTGCCGACCCTGCCGAGACTGTCGCCACGTCCGCCTGCTGCGGGCCTGCCGAGGCGACGGCGGCGGTCGAGGCGTGCGCCGAGGCCTACCAGGGCTGGTCGCGCCGTCCTGCCTCCGAGCGGGCTGCAGTCTTGTCCGGAGCGGCGGAGTGGATGAGGCAGCGGCGCTACGACATCGCCGCCCTCCAGGTCGTCGAAGCCGGCAAGGGTTGGGACGACGCCGACGGCGACGTCTGCGAGGCGATCGATTACCTCGAGTACTACGCCCGCCAATCGCTCCGCCTGGCGGCCGGCGGCCAGATTCAGTCCCCACCCGGAGAAGTCAATACGCTGACATATCGCGGGCGTGGCGTCGCCGTGGTGATTTCGCCCTGGAACTTCCCGCTCGCAATCCCGACGGGCATGACCTCGGCGGCGCTCGTCACTGGCAACACCGTTGTGCTGAAACCCGCCGAGCAGACGCCGGCGATCGCCCGGGTCCTGGTCGACGCGCTCGAAGCTGCGGGCCTGCCCGACGGAGTGCTCTCGTTCGTGCCCGGCATCGGCGAGGAGATCGGTGACGGCCTGGCCAGCCACCCCGAAGTCGCGACGATCGTGTTCACCGGCTCCAAGGCCGTCGGGCTGCACCTCAACGAGCTTGGCGCCAAGGTGTCCCCGGGGCAGCGGGAGATCCGCCGGGTCTTTGCCGAGATGGGCGGCAAGAACGCCCTCATAGTCGACGCCGATGCCGACCTCGACGTCGCCGTGCCGGCGGCGGTCCACTCGGCCTTCGGCTTCTGTGGGCAGCGCTGCTCGGCAGCCTCGAGGCTGATTCTGCTCGAGGGCGTGCACGACGCGTTCATGGAGCGCTTCGTCGAGGCGACTCGGGCCCTTACCATCGGGATGCCGAGGGATATGGGTACCGAGATGGGGCCTGTCATCGACGAAGACGCCTTGCGGCGCATTCGCAACTGGCAGGAGCGTGCCGCCGACTTCGGCCGGGTCGTGCTGCAGCGCGACGACCTCCCCGAGACCGGCTACTTCGTCGGCCCCACCATCGTGGACGAGGTCTCGACGGCGTCTCGGGTCGCCACCGAGGAGATATTCGGCCCGGTCGTCGCCGTGCTCAGCGCCCGCCATCTCGACCATGCCATCGACCTGGCCAACACAGCCGAGTACGCCCTGACGGCCGGTTTGATCTCGCGCTCCCCGTCTCACATCGCCCAGGCAGCCGAGACGCTGCGCGCCGGCAACATCTACATCAACCGCGGCATCACCGGCGCTGTTGTCGGACGGCAGCCTTTTGGCGGCTATGGCATGTCAGGATTCGGTCAGAAGGCCGGTGGGCCGGACTACCTGTACCAGTTCGTCGAGCCGCGGGTCGTGACCGAGAACACCATGCGCCAGGGGTTTGCACCCAGCAACTCATAAGGTGTGGTCTTGGCAGGCGCGCTAGTACGCCGCGAGCGCCCGCGCGGCCGCCTCGATCCCTTCGACCTGGGGCAGGATCGCCGCTTCGAGAGTAGGCTCGTAGGCGACGAAGGTGTCGGTGGCGCCGATCCGCCGGATGGGCCCGTCGAGATCCGAGTAGCAGTGCTCGCCGGCCCAGGCCGCGATCTCGCCGCCGAAGCCTGCCGTCAGGACGTCCTCGTGCACGACGAGGAGCTTTGACGTGCGGGATACGGTCTCGGCGACCGCCTCTTTGTCCCACGGGACGATCGTCCGCAGGTCGAGGACCTCCACCGATATGCCGTCGGCGGCCATGCGCAGGGAGGCATCGAGCGACTTTTGCACGGTGGCCCCCCAAGTCACTATCGACAGGTCACGGCCCTGGCGGACGGTCGCCGCCTTGCCGACGGGAGTCACGTAGTTGTCAGCAGGGTAGGGGTCCATGGCGTACTTCTGGCGGAGCAGGTGCTTGTGCTCCAAGAACAGGACCGGGTCCTCGCACTGGAACGCCGCCCGAAGGAGCCCGACTGCATCGCGGGTCCGCGACGGGAACATCACGATGAGGCCGGGGATGTGGGCAAATATCGACTCGCCGGACTGCGAGTGCCACAGGGACCCTCCCCGGACGTAGCCGCCGATGGCGCAACGGATCACGAGGGGAACCGTCCATTGCCCGCCCGAGCGCCACCTTGTGGTGGCGGCCTCTGCCCGTATCTGGTGCATGGCCGGCCAGATGTAGTCGAAGAACTGGATCTCGGCGCACGGCTTGAGACCGCGCAGTGCCTGGCCGATGCCCCGCCCCACGATGTTCGCCTCGGCCAGCGGGGTGTTGTAGCACCGGGCGATGCCGAAAGTCTTCTGGAGGCCGTGCGTGGTGCCGAACACCCCTCCCTTGCCCTCGACTATCTCCACGACTTCTTCCGGGGCGTCGGCCACGTCCTCGCCGAACACACGGATCCTCTCGTCGCCGGCCATCAGCTCGGTGAGGGCCAAGCGGATGGCGTCTCCTATGCCGACGGCCTCGCCCCGGCTGGCCGGCTCGCTCACCGGGTCGCTCGGTGGCACCGTGGTGGGTGCGGTCTCGGCCTCCGCCTCCTCAGGCTCGGCGATGGCAGGCAGGTGGATGACGTTGTGGGTGACGGTGGACGGGTCTGGCCGACCAGCTGCCAGAGCCTGCCTGGCCAGGTCGGTCACGTGCTCGCGGGTCTCGGCGCGGATGGCGTCTGCTTGCTCGGGGGTGAGCAGGCCGCCGCGGATCAGCTGGTGCTCGAGGCGGAGGATCGGGTCGTGACTCGCCTCTTCCTGCAGCTCCTCGGCCGAGCGGTACTTGGCCTGAGTGTCCGCCGAGGAGTGTGAGTATGGGCGAGTGACCGTGGCGTGGATGAGTCCAGGGCCTTCACCGGCGCGGACGCGGGCGATCGCCTGGGCGCCCTTGGCGCGGCTCGTGAAGTAGTCGGTGCCGTCGAACTTGGTGATGGCCAGCCCGCGGAACCCTCTGACGAGCTCGGACACCGGTGCAGGCGCCTGGTCGGAGGCCCGCACCGAGATGGCATAGCCGTTGTCGGCGACGACGAAGAGCACAGGCAAGTGGAGGCGGCAAGCGGTGTTCAGGCTCTCCCAGAACTCGCCCTCGGACGTGGCGCCCTCGCCGAGAGACACATATGTCACCTCGTCGCCGTAAGCCGTCGAGGAGTCGAGCGAGCGGGGGGCGATGTAGCGGGCAGCCTCGGCGCAGCCGACCGCGGGCAGGCACTGGGAGCCGGTGGGGCTCGTCTGCGACACGATGTTCAGGGCCTTGGAGCCCCAGTGCGAGGGCATCTGGCGCCCGGCCGAGTTGGGGTCCTCGACCGAGCCGACGGCCTGGAGGAGGATGTCCTTCGGGGGGACGCCGAGCCCGAGGCAGAGAGCCTGGTCGCGGTAGTAGGGGAAGAACCAGTCGTAAGCGGGGCGCAGCGAGCGTGCCAGCGAGAGCAACAGGATCTCGTGTCCTGCGCCGGAGATCTGGAAGAAGA